>NZ_JBEZVL010000003.1:0-570293 GCF_040636975.1 Streptomyces sp. NPDC032198
CCTGGTACACGTACGAGGGCGACCAGCTCGGCCAGGGCAAGGAGAACGCCCGCAACTTCCTCAAGGACAACCCCGACCTCGCCAACGAGATCGAGAAGAAGATCCTCCAGAAGCTCGGAATCGGGTCACCGGCGAAGGCCGAAGTCGCCGAGGACACGGACGCCGTCCCGGCCCCCGAAGCCGCACGGACCTCGGCGGGAAACGCCGCCTGACAGGCAAGGGCGCGGCCCGGCCGGGGGCTCGACGACCGTCAGGATCCGGCTGGTCGGGAGCGGCCGGATGCGTCGGGAATGCCGGGCACGTCGGGCATGGCGCCCTCCTCACGGGAGTCGGCTGGAGGCACAGGTGGCGGGGGAGCACCGGGAGTTGCGCATCCCGCACGAGCGGAGATGTTCCGCCGCGCAACACCCTGACCGGCCAGCCCAGCACATCCTCGCCGCCATCGAGCACGCCACCCGCCGCATCCGCGCCCTCGGCACCACTGCCCACCCCACCGCGGCCTGAGTCACCCGGGCCGCCCGCAACCTGACCATGGACCTCACTGACGCACAGGCGACCCACGCATACCTGATCCAGGACCGGGACGCGAAGTACCCAGCCCCCATCGACGAAATCCTGTGCACCGCAGGCATCCAAGTCGTGCGCACCGGCATACGGATCCCGCGCATGAACGCCACCATGGGACGCTGGGCCCAAACCGGCCGCTTAAATCCGGCCGCGGTCAGGACAACGATGGCGCGCCGCGGGAGGGGGGAACATCTGTCCAGCTGTCAGCCGGAAGATCCCAGGCCCACGGGGCTACACGGTAGGCCGCTCGCCGGTCGAGGCAGAGCTGCTGCTGGCACAACTGCTCCATCTCATCGCGACTGCCGGACTGATAGGAGTCGAGGTAGCCGCCGTCACGACGCCATGGTTCGAGGGATGAGGGGACAGGGCCGGTTCTGCTCCCAGAATCTGGCCACGGCGGGATTGTCCGGCATGTGAGAGGTCTTCTGGAGGGTGTACGCCTCCGCGAACGCCTTGGGCGGCGCCTCTTCGGGATCGGCGCGGACCGCGAATCCGTACTTCAGCCATCCTTCAGGGGTCCTGGGTACCCCGGCAGTCAGGGCCAGCACCCTGAAGTCGTTGGCCAGTTGGACCAAGCGTTCTTCGCATGAGTATTCCGCTTCGCCGGTGAGCGAGGCCAGCCAGGCAGGCACAGGAAAGGGAAGCCGGGATCGGAGTACTGCCGGGCCGAGTACGGCACGAGCTCCCCCGGGTCCAGCGCGGGAACCCCCTGCCGGGTCAGCTGTCAGCACGCCGCTGTTCGCACGCCGCGTAGCGGATGCGGCCGGGGTAAGGAGCCGGTCGTGCTGCCGCCGTTCCAGGCTCCACAACCGTCTGAGACGAAACCCTTGAGATGTGCATTGGTATGTACCAATGACATAAGGTCCTGGGCGTCATGCGGTGCGTCGCCACCGTATGCCCTTTTTGCGCTCCAGGTGAAAGATCCACGTGAACCAACGAATACGTACCGTCGTGCGCACCGCCGCGCTCGGCGTCGCGGCAAGTGCCCTGATGCTCGCCTCGCCTGGCCTCGCGTCAGCGGATCCCGTGAGCCCGGCGAGCCCCACCCCGTCGCTGTCGGCCTCACCCGGCGCCACCGCCGCTCCCGAGACCAGCCCGGCTCCACGATCCTCCGCCACGCAGGACCCGGCCAAGGCCCTTGAACCCACGGGGACGCCGGACGCCTCCCCCAAGCACCCCGATCAGGAGGAGAAGGAAGCCGAGGAGGACACGGCGCTCAAGGCCACACCGGAGGAGATCGCCGAAGCCAGGACGGCAGAGGCCTACTGGACTCCGGACCGCATCTCCAAGGCCGTGCCCGCCAACCCCGACAAGGGAGTTGTCGACGGGGCGCCGAAGACGGCGGGTGACATGCTGCGCGCCCCCTCCAGCGTCAACAACAACGGTGTCGCCACAGCCGGTGTCTTCCTCATCAACCAGGATGACGACCCGCAGTCGGATCCGGGCAAGCGCGATCAGTTCTGCTCCGCCTCCTCCGTGGCTTCGCCCAACAAGTCGCTGGTGATCACGGCCGCGCACTGCCTCAACGACAACGACCGGTTCCGCAACCTCGCGTTCGCGCCGGGCTGGAAGGCCGATCCGCAGCACAAGGGCCGTGGCATCGCCCCCTACGGCGTCTTCCCGATCAAGAAGGGGAAGGTCTGGATCGATGGCCGCTACCTGTCCCTGGGCACGCAGAAGGCCGACGACCTCGACTTCGCCTTCCTGCGGACCGGACCGAACTCCAAGGGACAGTTCCTGGAGAACGCGACGGGGACGGGCAATGAGCTGACCACGCTCCCCGCCTCCGGCAACCTGAACCAGAAGAACGTCACCCTGATCGGTTTCCCCGGCAGCTCCAAGTCGCCGCGCGTGTGCCCCAAGACATCCACCAAGGCCTACGCAGGACGCTTTCTGGAGATCGCCTGTGACGGGTTCGCCCCCGGCGTCTCCGGCGGGCCGTTCCTCCGCAACTTCGACGGCAAGCGCGGAGATATCATCGGCGTCATCGGCGGCTACAAGACCGGCGGCAAGTTCGACAACGTCTCTTACTCCTCACAGTTCGACGCCGACGTCGTTCGCCTCTACAACCAGGCCGTGAACGACTACACGCCGGACAAGCCCTCCCAGAACCAGGGCATGGGCGACGCGGGGCTCTGGCGCCACGCCACGGCCGCGGCCACCGGCCAGTTCCACACCTCCTCGCAGAAGACGCAGGACGGCGACCTGGTCGTGAAATGGTCCGACGGGGAAATGACGCTCTACCCCGGCGACCAGTCGCAGGGCTTCTACACCGGCTGCGCCCAGGGCCAGCCCTGTGAGACGCGCCTCGCCAAGCCGAACAAGATGTGGGCCGACTACGCCGAGGTCATCACAGCCGGCGACTACACCGGCTCCAACGCGTACGACCTGATGGTCAAGTGGATCGACGGCGAGGTCACGATCTACAAGGACATCGACGAGCACACCCAGCTGCCCACCGCCACCTCCGAGCACCCGGCAAACGAGATCACTGTCGCCAAGGCCGGCTCGACGTGGAAGTACGCGAAGGGCATCGCGACAGGCAAGTACGGCGGCAACAAGTGGGCCGACGACCTGGTCGTCCGCTGGGTCGACGGGGAAGTCACCAAATACACCAACGTCGACGGCGGCGGCTTCCACGCCGAGCAGCAACTCCTGGCCCCCAACACCCTCTGGAAACAGCACGCCTCAGTCATCGCGGGCGGAGACTTCGACGGTACCGCCAACTCCGACTTCGACCTCTTCGTGCGCTGGTCGGACGGTGAACTCACCATCTACGAAGATGTCGGCGCGCACGGCCTCGGCGAGGAGAACCAACTCAAGGGCCCGAACGGCACCTGGAAGCACGCCCGGGTGATCGCTCCGGGCGAGTTCGGCGGGAACCTCTGGGAGGACGACGTCTTCGTGCGCTGGTCCGACGGCGAGGTGTCCGTGTACGGCAACACCCAGGCCGACGCGCTGGGCCGCGAATACCAGCTCGTTCCTCCCGGATAAGGTCATTTCATGCGCATACGTCACACCCTCCCGCTGTCCGCCGCGGTCCTGGCCGTCCTGATGTCCGGCTGCGCGGACGAGCAGGGCGGGAGCGGCCCCAAGGAGAGTGCCGCCGCCTCGACGCAGCCGTCGAAGCCGTCGGCGTCTTCCGGAGGCACGCGCAGGCCGTGGGAGCCGGACGACGCGTTGCGGCGTGCCGAGCAGGCACTCAAGTCCGCCGCTGACGACGGTACGGAAGCGGAGCTCGTCGATTCCGGCACCGCCTACCTGGGGTCAGGCCTGAAGAAGTCCTTCCGCGCGAGCGGCGACACACCGTACCGACTCGAGATCACCTGTGACACGGACGGGGCCGAGGAGCTCACTCTGACCCTGTCCCGGGGTGCGGACGAGCAGGCCTACGGGGTGGGATGCGGGGACCGCGAGGCGGACCACTTCAACCTCCCGGCGGGCAAGCCGTTCACGGCGCACGTCGAAGCCGAGCAGAACGGCACGGGACTCATCGCATGGCGCCTCACCACGATCGCCCCCGGCGATGTGGACGGATGCGACGACGACGTCGACGGGTGCGAGGACTGACCCCCCTTAACGCCGTCTCCCGTGAGCGGGGCGGCCGCGTGGCCCACAGGCTCACGCGGTCGCCCCGGCCCTCCGGCATCACTACGCCAGCCTGCTGATCAAGCACGGCGAGTCCGTGAAGACGCTCTCCGAGCGCCTCGGCCACACCAACGCGGCCATGACGCTGAACATCTACACCCTGCGCCTGCCGAGAATGTCGTCCATGCAGCTCAGAAGCCTGGTCGGGGTGGTGCGGCAGGATGAGCACTCGTGCTGCTTCGTCTCGCCTACCTGAGCGTCACCAACATGTTCGCCGCGCTGCGGCTACTACCAATGAGCGACCACTGCAAGGATGCGGAGATCCTCGCCCTGCGCCATCAACTCACCGTGCTGCGCTGGCACCGCGACCTGATCAACGGCGCCACGCCGGCACGTGCCGACCGAAGAAGCCCGGACGGCCGCCCACAGTCCGCTCAATCCGCGTGCTGATCCTGCGCCTGGTCCGGGAGAACCCGCCCTGGGGCTATCGCCGAGTGCACGGCGAACTCGCCACCCTCGGCATCCAGATCGCCGCCTCCACCGTCTGGGAGATCCTCACATCCGAGGGTATCGACCCGGCCCCCGACCGAGCCGCCACCACCCGGGCCAACTTCCTGGGCTCCCAGGCCGATGCCCTCATGGCCTGCGACTTCATTGAGACCGTCCCCCTGACCGGGCAGCGTCAGTACATCCTCGCCGTCATCGAACACGCCACCCGCCGCGTCCGGATCCTCGGCACCATCGCACACCCCACCGTGGCCTGGGTGCCAAGCCGCCCGCAACCTGGCCATGGACCTGAAACGGACGCCCAAGCCACCCACGCGCACCAACACGCCGCTTGAACTGCACAGATGGAGTTTCCGGCAGGCGCAGACTCGTAGGAGCAGGCGCCCCTAGCCGGTATGCCCGCCGACCTGGAGACCATCTCGGTACCGCGTCCAAGATCTGGATGACGTGTGCACCGAGACTTGGACTCCGCTCAGGCAAGGGGTCGGTGTAACTCGTCATGGGGTCGAGTGGGAGCACGGCCCCTTGCCGAGTATTCGGAGAAGGGGGCGAACAGTGCGACCCCTTGCCTCGTGCACCAGACCGGGCAGCGGAGATGCACCCTGGGAGCGACCGGATCAGGTGACCATCCGCCCACCCCCGGTTGACGTCGCCCCCAGACTCCCGCTCCCAGGGAGCGCAGGGAGCGGCTCCCCGCTCCCAGAATTGCCTCCCCAAAACGAAGTAGGGGCCATCCGAAGATGGCCCCTACCTGCGACGTTTCCGTCGGGACGACAGGATTTGAACCTGCGACCCCTTGACCCCCAGTCAAGTGCGCTACCAAGCTGCGCCACGTCCCGATGCGCGTGTCCCGCTGTGTTCTGCGTGATCGCGCAGACAGAACTTTACCCCACGTTCAGGGGTGGTCCGCGCCCCCCGCCGGGGGTCTGGCGAGGGACAATCTCAGTATGAGCACCGCACCTCGACCTGATGACCGTGAAGACCGCGATGCCCGTGGTCGTGACCGCGACGCCGAAGGACGGGCCCGCAACGCGCGGCCGCGTGATGGTCTCGGGCGGCCTTTGCCGTACGGCACCGAAGGCGTGGAGCGGCAGCCCGAAGGGGTCACGCGTACCCCCGAGGAGACGGTCACTCAGGCTCAGGAGCTGCTCGATGCGGGGCGGCCCTTTCACGCGCACGAGGTCTTCGAGGACGCCTGGAAGTCGGGGCCCGAGAGCGAGCGCGACCTGTGGAAGGGGCTTGCCCAACTGGCCGTTGGGCTGACCCACTCGGCCCGCGGCAACCTCACGGGCGGGGCGCGGCTGCTGCTCAGGGGGGCTGGCGCGATCGACGCGGGGAGGAGAGGTGAGCGGCCGTACGGGATCGACGTGGACGGACTCGTGCTGTGGGCGCGGGAGTTGGCCACGACACTGGAGGGGGACGGGGCGACGGTGGACGCCGCCGAGCACGCGCCACGGCTGCGTGGGCCCGGCGAGTAGGCCGTTGGCGGGGCAGACCTCGGGGCCGGCGACGCGTGACACGGCAGCTGCGGGCAGGGTTCCGGAGCAGCTGGCCGGCGACGACGCCACGCAATGCCACAGCAGACGAGCCGCACAGCCTGTGCCGAAGCGCCCGGATACCCCGGCCAAACGGCACCCCGGACTAACCGCCCCACGGCGAACCGCCCCACCCCCGTACGGCAGACTCTCGGGGTGCGAAAGATTTGTGTCATCGGTATTGGTGCGGGCGACCCCGATCAGTTGACCCTGCAAGGGGTCAAGGCGCTGAAGAGCAGTGACGTGTTCTTCATCCTCGACAAGGGTGAGGAGAAGGACGACCTCGTTCAGCTGCGGCGTGATCTCCTTGACGCGCATCGCGCCGACGGTGCCTACCGCGTGGTCGAGGCGCGGGATCCCGCGCGTGACCGGAAGGCGGGCGGCGCGGCCTACTCCCCCGCCGTCGGGGACTGGCGCAGTCGCCGTGCGGACATCTATGAGCGGCTCATCGCCGATGAGCTGGGCGAGGACGAGAGCGGTGCCTTCCTGGTGTGGGGCGATCCCGCGCTCTATGACAGCACCCTGGGGATTCTGGAGGAGGTCCTCCGGCGGGGGGCCGTGACCTTCTCGTACGACGTCGTTCCCGGCATCAGCAGCGTCTCCTCGCTCGCCGCCAGGCACCGCACCGGCCTGAACCGCGTCGCGCGGCCCGTGCAGATCACCACCGGGCGGCGCCTCGCCGACGGCGGCTTCCCCGAGGGCGTCGACGACGTCGTGGTGATGCTCGACGCCCATCAGGCGTTCCGCCGGTACCAGGGCGCGGACGGCGAGGGAGGTGGTGACATGTATATCTACTGGGGGGCCTATATCGGGACCGCCGACGAGATCCTCGTCTCCGGGCCCCTCGACGAGGCCGCTCCCCGCATCGAGGCCCTCCGGGCCGAGGCACGCGAGCGCAAGGGGTGGATCATGGACACCTATCTGCTGCGCCGCAACCTGGACTGAGCGAACGGGCGAGGCGGCTGCGTCCCGCCGTCACCGGAGCGGACCGGCCCCGCATGCACAGGCGCAGGCGCGGTGTGAGGGTGACCGTGTGACCACCACCGCCGAGCCCGCCGCCGAGGCCCCCGCCCAGGGGCCACCCGTCCTGGACAAGCGCCGCCGCAACATCGTCTTCGTGACGATCATGCTGGGCATGCTGCTCGCCGCACTCGACCAGACCATCGTGGGCACCGCGCTGCCCACGATCGTGGCGGATCTGGGCGGCGCCGAGCACATGTCGTGGGTCGTGACGTCGTATCTGCTCGCCGAGACCGTTGCCACGGTGCTCGTGGGCAAGTTCGGTGACCTGTTCGGGCGCAAGGTCGTCTTTCAGGTCTCGGCGATCGTCTTCATCACCGGCTCGTTCCTGTGCGGCCTCTCGACGAACATGACGCTGCTCATCGCCTGGCGCGCCCTTCAGGGCATCGGCGCGGGCGGTCTGATGGTGACGTCGATGGCGTTGATCGCCGACGTCATCCCGCTGCGTGAGCGCGGGAAGTACCAGGGTGCGATCGGTGCCGTCTTCGGGGTGGCCACCGTCATCGGGCCGTTGCTCGGCGGGCTCTTCACGGATCATCTGACCTGGCGCTGGGCCTTTTACGTCAACGTGCCCATCGCGATCGTCGTGGTGATCGCCGCGTCGCGGAACATCCCCGTCGTGAAGTCGGCGGTGCGTCCCGTCATCGACTATCTCGGCATCGCGTTCGTCGCCATCGGGGCCAGCGCGCTCATTCTGGCCACGAGTTGGGGCGGCAACCAGTACGCGTGGGGTTCGGGCACCATCATCGGGCTGTTCGCGGGCGGCGCTATCGCGCTCGCGCTGTTCTGTGTCGTCGAGACGCGGGCCGCCGAACCGATGCTGCCGATGCGGCTCTTCGCCAACCCCGTCTTCACGGTCTGCTCGATCCTCAGCTTCATCGTCGGCTTCGCGATGTTGGGCGCGATGACGTTCCTGCCGACCTATCTGCAGTACGTCGACGGGGACTCGGCCACCATCTCGGGCGTGCGGACGCTGCCCATGGTGATCGGGCTGCTCATCGCCTCCATCTTCAGCGGCAACGTGGTGAGCAAGACCGGGACCTATCGGATCTTTCCCATCGTGGGTGCTCTGGTCATGGCGCTCGGGCTCTATCTGCTGTCGCTGATGGGCAGTGAGACCAGTACCTGGCTCGAATCGCTCTACATGTTCGTCCTCGGCACCGGCATCGGGCTCTGCATGCAGGTCCTGACGATCGCCGTGCAGAACACCGTCGTCTACGCGGATCTGGGCACGGCGACCTCCGGGGTCACCTTCTTCCGTACGCTCGGGAGCTCCTTCGGCACCGCCGTGTTCGGCACCATCTACGCCAATACGCTGAAGCCGAACCTGGAGGACGGGGTCGCCGCCGCGGCTGCGGCCGGGTCCGCGGATCCGGCCGTGGTGGCCAAGGCCGCGCAGAGTCCGCAGGGGCTGCACAGCCTTCCCGCGGAGTCGGCCGCGCCCATCATCAAGGCGTACGCGGACACGCTGCACACGGTGTTCCTGTGGACGGTGCCCGTGGCGCTCCTCGGTTTCCTGGTGGCCCTCTTCCTCAAGCAGGTGCAGCTGCGGGACAGCGCGCGGTTGAGTTCCGCGGACATGGGCGAGGGCTTCGCGTCGCCGACGTCGGGCGGCAGCCCGGACCGCGTCCTTGAGCTGGCGGTCGGGAACATCATCCGGAGTACCGGCACGGACACCGCCCGTCGGGTCATCGGCGAGTCCGACACCCGGCTCGACATGGCCGGTGCATGGGCCGTGATGCAGGTCGCGCTCTTCGACCGGATGGTCGGGCACGCCAACCTGAACCTGATCGCCGCCCGGCGGCAGCTGCCGCCCGAAGTGCTCGTGCCCGTCTTCAACCGCATGGTCGAGGAAGGCTTCCTCACCCGCGCGGGCACGCTCTTCTCGCACACCCCCGCCGGCGCACGCGAGGCCGACGTGATCGGCAGGGCGTGGTCCGGGTGGCTGGGCGAGCAGGTGGAGAGGGACAGCGGCCGTCCCGCCGACCAGGATCTCGTCAAGGCGGTCGACGCGATCGCGAAGCGGCTGCTCGTGGAGGACCTGGAGCATGGCCTCGCCCCCGAGGCGCGGCGGCCACTCCCGCTCCCGTCTAGGACGGCCTAGCTCGGGTCGCGACCGGAATCGAGGCCGGAATCGAGGCCGGAATCGGAACCGAAGTCGAGGCCGAGGACATGTTCCAGGTGTGACAGCACGCCCGCCTCGTCCGGCAGCACCGTCGCACCCTCCGGCGGCGGGGGACGGCGGACGATCACCACGGGTACGGCGAGCGCGCGGGCGGCGGTGAGTTTGGCCGCCGTGGCCGCGCCCCCGCTGTCCTTGGTCACCAGCACGTCGATCCGGTGGTCGCGCAGCAGCGCCGTCTCGCCCTCGACCGTGTAGGGACCACGGTCGAGAAGTACCTCGGTGTGGCGGGGCAGCGGCGGGTCGGGGGCCTCCACGGAGCGTACGAGGAAGTGGAGTTCCGCCAGGTCCGGCAGCCGCCGCTCGTCGGCGAAGGTGGCGAGGCCGAGACGGCCCGTGGTCAGGAAGACGCGGCGGCCCAGCGCGGGCAGCAGTGCCGCCGCCTCGGCGAGTGATACGGCGTCGTGCCAGCGGTCGCCCGGCTCCGGCAGCCAGCCCGGCCTGCGCAGCATGACGGACGGAACGCCGGTGGCCGCCGCCGCGCGGACCGCGTGCTCGCTCATGGTGGCGGCGAAGGGATGGGTGGCGTCCACGACGGCGTCCACCTTCTGTTCGCGCAGCCAGCCGGCCAGGCCGTCCACGCCGCCGAACCCCCCGACGCGTACGTCTCCTTCGAGCGCGGCCGGGCTCGTGACGCGCCCCGCGAGCGAGGTGGTCACACGGACGCCGGGGCGAGCGGCGAGAGAGGCGGCGAGCCGACGGGCTTCGGTGGTTCCGCCGAGGACGAGCACATGCATGGGCCCGAGGCTACGCGGCGTGGTGGAGCGAGGGTTCCGTGCGGTTCACCACGGCTGGTTGCAGCTCACCGCCGCAGGTTGCATCTCACCACGGCAAGTCGCCGTCACCGCGGCAACCTGCGCGGGTCACCACGACAAGTCGCGGCTCACCGCAGCAACAGCTGGAGGCCGCCAAGCACCGTCGCCCCGATCACGAGCTGCTCGAAGAGACGCTGGTTGATCCGGTGCACGGCAGCCTTGCCGATGAGGGCGCCCGGCAGGACGAAGAGCACGAGGGCCGCGTCGAGCAGCAGCGAGTGCGCGTCGATCAGGCCGAGGCCCACGCTGAACGGCACTTTGGAGGTGTTCACGATGAGGAAGAACCACGCCGATGTGCCGAGGAAGCTGAGCTTTCGGAAGCCCGCGGAGAGCAGATACATCGACATGACCGGGCCGCCCGCGTTGGCGACCATGGTGGTGAAGCCGCCGAGCACGCCGTAGGAAGGGGCCTTGAGCCGGGAGCGGCGCGCGGGTCCGGCCTCGTCCGCGGGGGTCCTGCGGCGCCACAGCGTGACCGCCGCCATCATCAGCAGGATCGCCCCGATCGACGTACGGACGACGGCGTCGTCGGCCCACATCAGGAAGACCGTGCCCGCCACCACACCGCCCGCGACGGCGGGGAACAGCCGCCACAGGGTGGGCCAGTGGGCATGTCTGCGGTAGGTGAGGACGGCCAGGACGTCGCCCGCGATCAGGATGGGCAGCAGGACGCCCGTCGATTCGCGGGCCGGAAGGACCGCCGCGAAGACCGCCAGGCTGACCGTGTTGGCCCCACTGACGGCGGTCTTCGAGAAGCCGACGAGCACTGCCGCGGCGGCGAGCGCGGCGAAACCCCAGATAGATATGTCCATGCCGAAAACAAATGCTAGACCCAACTATCTTTGCGCCGTCAGGGGATGCCACATCCTGGACGCCGGGGCGGCCCGAACCAGGCCGCCCGAATCAGGCCGCCCGGACCAGACAGCCCGGACCAGACAGCCCGGACTACGCCCCGCTGTAGGTGACGCGCAGCTCCCGCTTGAGGATCTTCATGCTGGGGCCGAGCGGCAGTTCGCCGGTGAACTCGACGCGGCGCGGGTACTTGTGGCGTCCCAGGTGTTCCTTGGACCACGCGGTGATGCCCGCCGCGTCGGGGGCGGAGCCCGGAGCCGCGACGACGACGGCGCAGATCTCCTCGCCGTGCACGTCGTCGGGCAGGCCGATCACCGCGACCTGCGCGACGTCCGGGTGGCGCATGAGCACCTCCTCGACCTCGCGCGGGTAGACGTTGAAGCCGCCGCGGATGATGACGTCCTTCTTGCGGTCGACGATGGCCAGGAACCCGTCGGCGTCCTTGGTGCCGAGGTCACCGGTGCGGAACCAGCCGTCGACGACGGCCTCGGCGGTCGCCTCCGGGCGCCCCAGGTAGCCGGAGAAGACGTTGTGGCCGCGGACCACCACCTCGCCCAGCTCGCCGGCCGGCAGCAGCTCGATCCGCCCCTCGACGTCGGCTCGGGCGATCTCCACGTCGACGCCCCACAGCGGGTGGCCGATGCTGCCCGCCCTGGTGCCGTAGACGGGCTGGTTCACGGAGGCGGTGGGCGAGGTCTCGGAGAGCCCGTACCCCTCGTAGACCGGTACGCCGAAGGCCTCCTCGAAGCGTTCCAGTACGGCCACGGGCAGCGAGGCGCCGCCGGAGATCGCGAGCCGCAGCGTGGGGAGTTCGGGGGCCGTGGCCGCGGCGGCCACGAGGTTCACGTACATCGTGGGCACCCCGTGGAAGGTGTTGACGCCCTCCGCCGCCATCAGCTCGATGGCCCGCGCCGCGTCGAAGCGCGGCAGCAGGACGAGCGTCGCGCCCGCGCGCCAGGTCGCGTTCATGGAGACGGTCTGGCCGAACGCGTGGAAGAGCGGGAGGGCGCCGAGCGCGATGTCGTCGTGGCGCACGTCGTGGGAGTCGAAGGCGCAGACGGTCGCGTTCATCACCAGGTTGAGGTGGCTGAGCACGGCGCCCTTGGGGACCCCCGTGGTGCCGCTGGTGTAGAAGACTACGGCGGGGTCGTCGGCGTCGCGCGTGACATAGCTGGCGAGCGGCTCGGCCGCGCCCGCCAGGGTCTCCAGCTCGCCGTCTCCGCCGAGGGTCAGCATCCGCACGCCGGTGGCGGCGGCAGCGGCCTTGCCCGTCGCCGCCTGCGCGGGGTGGCACAGCAGCAGGGTGGCGCCGCTGTCGCGCAGGACGTGCTCGACCTCCTCCGCGGACAGCAGGAGGTGTACGGGGACGACGACGCCGCCCGCGGCGAGGATCGCGTAATAGGCACGCGGGAACTCCGCGGTGTTGGGTGCCATCAGGGCCACCCGGTCCCCCGGCCGCACCCCGAGCCCCACCAGCGCCGCCGCCTGCGCGCGGGCCTGCCCCCACAACTGGCCGAACGTCAGCCGCAGTTCACCCTCGACGAGGGCGGTACGGTCCGGCCGGCGACGGGCGGGTTCGGCGAGGATCGCGGCGAGGGACAGCGTGGCCATGGGTGGTGCTCCGTTTCCGTACGTTCCGTGCGGCCTTGATTCCGTGCAGGCTTGGTGCCGTGCAGCTCTGATGCCGTGCAGCCCTTTTGGGGGGGGAGGGGCTCAGCCGCGCTCGACGAGCAGCGCGCTGCCCTGGCCGACGCCCACGCACATCGTGGCGAGGCCCCGGGCGGCGCCGGTGCGGCGCATGCGGTGCAGCAGCGTGGTCAGGATGCGGGCGCCGGAGCAGCCGAGGGGGTGACCGATGGCGATGGCGCCGCCGGTCGGGTTCACCAGCTCCGGATCGATGCCCAGGGCGTCGACGCAGGCGAGCGCCTGGGCCGCGAACGCCTCGTTGAACTCCGCCTCCTGGAGGTCGCCGATGGACCAGCCGACGCGGCTGAGCGCCTTCTGCGTGGCGGGTACGGGCCCGATGCCCATGACGTCCGGGTGCACACCGGCGGAGGCACCGGCGACGTACCGCCCGAGGGATTCGAGCCCGAGCTCGTTCAGGGCTTCCTCGCTGACGAGGAGGAGTCCGGCCGCGCCGTCGTTCATCGGCGACGCGTTGCCCGCGGTGACGCTGCCGCCCTTGCGGAAGACGGGGCGCAGGCCGCTGAGCTTCTCGTACGAGGTGTCCTCGCGGATGCATTCGTCGAGCTCGACGAGGGTGCCGTCGGGCCGGGTGACGGGAAGGATCTCGTCGTCGAAGTGGCCGTTCTTGCGGGCCTCGGTGGCGCGTTGGTGGCTGCGCAGGGCGAAGGTGTCCTGGCGCTCGCGGGAGACGCCGTAGCGCTCGGCGACCTCTTCGGCGGTCTCACCCATCGCGAGGACGCCGTGCAGGTCCTTCATCGCCGGGTTGACGAGGCGCCAGCCGAGCCGGGTGTCGGCGGTCTCCATCTTGTGCGGCAGGGCCTCGTCCGGGCGCGGCAGGACGAAGGGGGCGCGGCTCATCGACTCGGAGCCGCCCGCGAGGACGATGTCGGCCTCGCCTGACGCGATCGTACGGGCGGCGGCGGTGACGGCTTCCATGCCGGAGGCGCAGAGCCGGTTCACGGTGGCGCCGGGCACGGATTCCGGGAGACCGGCGAGGAGTGCGGCCATGCGGGCCACGTTGCGGTTGTCCTCGCCCGCCTGGTTGGCGGCGCCCCAGTAGATGTCGTCGATCCGGGCGGGGTCCAGCTCGGGGGTGCCCGCGAGGAGGCCTCGTACGACGGTGGCGGCGAGGTCGTCCGGGCGGACGGAGGAGAGACTGCCGCGGAGTTTGCCGACGGGGGTGCGGCGGGCTGCGGCGAAGTGGACTGGGCGCACGATACGGCTCCGGATCGTTTGCGGTCATCGTCTGCGGGGTCACTGCATGACGGCCTTGACGTAAATTAGCACTGCTAGTTTTGGAGTCTACGGGCAGCGGGCGCCAGTGGGAAGGGTGACTTGTTCCACCGGCCTCACGCGCCGCGGATCACCGGCGCCGCCGGGTTCGTCCACAACCGCCGAACGGGCCGTACCGCCGGGCGAGCCGTAGCCATTACGCCAGCCGCAATCACGAGCCGTAACCACCACGCCAGCCGCAATCAGCGCCCGCGCTGCTCAGCCGACGGCCACCCGCACCGGCCCGCCCCCCGCGTCGACGTCCCCCGCCCAGCTCCCCGAGAGATACAACCCCTGGTTGGGCAGCACCCTGCGCCTCACCCGCTGCCGGTGCAGGCACCGCCCGTCCTGCGTGACCACCAGGAGGGGGCGGAGCACGGCTTCCGTCGTCCGCAGGACGAAGCGGCCACCAGGCCCTCCGGCCCCCTCGGCCACCTCGGCCCCCGCCGGAGCGCCGGGCGCGACCCGGTTCGGCGCCACCCACCGCAACGGGGATTCGACCACCAGCGGTACGGCGCCGGAAGGCCACCCCGCGCCCGCCAGATGGGCTCGCACCGGGCCCGCGACCCGTACCCCCTCCTCGGCGGCCACCCGCGCCGGTTCCACCGCGTGCACCCCGTTGCCCACCGCGAAGATCCCGGGCGACGCGGTGCGGAACGAACCGTCCACCGCCGGGCCTCGCGTCCCGGGGTCGAGAAGCACTCCCCCGCGCCGGGCCAGCTCGTGGTCGGGAACGAAGTCGCCGGTGAACACCACCGTGTCGCAGGCGAGCACCCGCTCCCGGCCGTCGCGCCGCCGCAGCCGTACCCCCGACAGCCGCCCGCGGCCCAGGAGTTCGGCCACCACCGCCCCGGTCACCAGCGGCACCCGGGCCACCCCGAAGCGAGCCGCCGCGGCCCGTACCGGGCTCACCTGGGCCCGCGCCTCCTCCGTGACGAGCGCGGCGACCTCCACGCCGGCGTGCCGCAGGGCGGACAGCGCCGCGTAGCTCACCGGCTCCGCCCCCACGATGACCGCCCGGGTCCCGATCTCCTGCCGGTAGACGTGGACCGCCTGCTGCAACTCCCCCGTGGTGAACACCCCGGCCGGGCGCGTCCCCGGCACGAGCCGCGCCGTCCGTGGCCGCTCCCGCGCACCCGT
This sequence comes from Streptomyces sp. NPDC032198, assembly GCF_040636975.1. Taxonomy (NCBI): domain Bacteria; kingdom Bacillati; phylum Actinomycetota; class Actinomycetes; order Kitasatosporales; family Streptomycetaceae; genus Streptomyces; species Streptomyces sp. NPDC032198. The sequence continues at coordinate 15,165 of NZ_JBEZVL010000003.1, forward strand.
GGCCAGCACAACGGCACGCGCGGTGATCCGCTCCAGGCCGTGCGGCCCCGTCGTGTCCAGGGACATCGCCCCGGCCCAGCCGGTGGCGCTCACCCCGGTCCGCACGGCCGCTCCGGCGCCGAGCGCGGCCTCGACGAGGCTCTCCGCGTACTGCGGTCCCGTCACTCCCCACCGACCGAACCCGCCGTGATGGCAGTGGCGCGGCACGCCGCCGGGCCGCGCCTCCCGTTCCAGGACCTCCACCCTGCCCGCGCCCGAAGCGGCGAGGCGCGTGGCCGCGGTGAGTCCCGCGGGGCCCGCGCCCACGACGAGTACGTCCACATGTCGCTGTCGTCTCATCGCGCCACCCCCGACTCGCCCCAGCCGTCGAAGAGTTCACGTACGGCGGCCCCGCAGTAGAACCCCTGGCAGCGTCCGCCTCGCGCGCGTGTCCTGCGCCGCAGTCCGTCCAGTGATCCGGGCGGGACCGTGCTGATGAGGGCGTCCCTGATCTCTCCGCGGGTCACGCGCTCGCAGTGGCAGACGATGCTGCCGTACGCGGGATCGGTCGCGATGAGGTCGGCGCGCTGGTAGGGGCGGGGGTACGCCTCGCCGAGGTTCGGCATGCTCACGGGGTCGAGGTTGCCGAGCACGGTCAGGTCGAGGTCGGGTCCCGCGGCCTCGGCGAGCAGGCCGACGACGTACTCCGCGATCGCCATCGACGCGGTGAGGCCGGTGGACCGGATGCCGCCGACGGTGATGTACCGCTCCTGGGGCGAACTGTGGATCTGGTAGTCGTCGTGCTCGGTGGCCGCCCGCAGCCCGGCGTAGACCGCCGTGACCTCCTCGTCCAGCAGCGCGGGCAGGATGCGTCGGCCCTTGGCGCGCAGTCCGGCCAGGCCGTCCTCGGTGGTGCCCGTCGCCCTCTTGTCGTCCAACTCCTCGGCGGTGGGGCCGAGAAGGACGTTTCCGTACACGGTGGGCGCCACAAGGACGCCCTTGCCGAGCGCGGTCGGCACCGGCAGGAGGATGTGACTGACCAGGTCGCGGGCGAGCTTGTCGAAGACGATGAGCTGGCCGCGGCGCGGGGTCACCGTGAACGCGCCGCGCCCGAGCAGCCGCCGGTCGAGCACGTCGGCGTGCAGACCCGCGGCGTTGATGAGGTAGCGGGTGTGCACGACACCGCGGGGCGTGGTCAGTTCATGGCACGCGGAGCCGTCGGGCGACGACACACCGAACTTCTCCACCGCGCAGTTGAGGTGCAGGTCCACTCCCCCGCGCACGGCCTGGGTGGCGTACGCGAGTGTCGTCGTCCAGGGGCAGATGATGGACTCGCCGGGGACGGAGAGCGCCCCCAACGCGCCCTCTCCCAGGTGTGGTTCGCGGGCGCGGACCTCGCCGGCGCCGATGATGTGCGCCTCGTCGTATCCGTTGCGTTCCGCCTTCTTCAACAGGCCCGGAAGTGCCGCGAGTTGTTCCTCATCCCAGGCGACCAGCAGCGCGCCGACCGGTTCGACGGGGATGCCCGACTCGGCGGCGTAGGCTCCGAGCAGACGGCTGCCCTCCCGTACGAGACGGGCCTCCAGGGATCCCGGCACGGCGTCGAAACCGGTGTGCAGGATGGCGGTGTTGGCCTTCGACGTGCCGTCCCCCACATCACCGGACGCCTCCACCAGGGCGACGCGGAGGCGGTGGTGTCCGGCCAGCTCCCTGGCGATGGCCGAGCCGACCACTCCGGCGCCTACGACGGTCACGTCGTAGGGCTCGGCGGGCAGCGGCCCCTTGGTGGTGACGCTCACGGCGTCGGTACGGGCGCGCGGTCGAGGAGGGCGTCGACGGCGGAGCGGAAGCCCCCGAGGCGCTCGGCGGCCTGCGTGGCGTCGATCTTCGGCTCGTACACGGTGGCGGGCCGCCACCGCCGGACGGCGTCCCGCACCGTGAGCTTCGGATCGAGGCCCATGCGGGCGACGGCACCCACGCCGAGGGCGGTGACATCGGGCAACGCCGACACTTCGACGGGCAGTTGAAGGAGGTCGGCCTGGGTCTGCATCAGGACGGCCGAGCGGGTCAGACCGCCGTCGACGCGCAGGCTGGTCAGGGGTTCGCCCAGGTCGGCGGCGACGGCGTCGGCGAGGGAAGCCACCTGGGCGGCGACACCCTCGCACAGTGCGCGGACGAGGTGACCGGGGACCGTGTCGAGGCCGAGGCCGGTGATCGAGCCGCGCAGGTCGCCGCGCCACCAGGGCGCCGCGAGTCCGGCGAGCGCGGGCACGAACGTGACACCGCCCGTGTCCGCCACCGACGAGCCCACCAGGTCGAGGTCCGCCGCGCCTTCGATCACGCCGAGGTCCGTGAGCCAGCGCACGGCGGACGCGGCCGTGTACACCTGCCCGTCGAGGCAGTAGCTGCTCTCCCCCGCGAGGCGCCAGGCGACACAGCTGACGAGGCCGGATTCGCCGCGCCGCGGCCGGGTGCCGGTCTGGGCGAGCAGGAACGCGCCGGTGCCGTACGTGCACTTGGCGGTGCCGGGCTCGGTCACGTCCTGGGCGAGCAGCGCGGCCTGCTGGTCGACGAGGAGTCCGGTCAGCGGAAGCTCGGGGCCGAAGGCCTTCGTGGTGCCGACCGGGCCCGCCGCGTCGACGACGCGTGGCAGCCGCTCGTCGGCGAGGCCGAAGACGTCGAGGGCGCGCGGTGACCACGAGACGTCGTCCAGGTCGAGAAGCTGGGTGCGTCCGGCGGTCGCCGCGTCGGTGACGAACTCGCCGGTGAGCCGGTGGACCAGCCAGGTGTCGCTGGTGGTGACGACGCCTTCCCGGGTGAGGTGGCGGCGTATCCATGCCATCTTGGGCGCGGCGAAGTAGGGGTCGAGGGGCAGGCCGGTGAGGTGCCGCAACTCTTCGGCGTACGGGGAGAGTTCGTTGCACAGCGGCTCCGCGCGCCGGTCCTGCCAGACGATCGCCTCCGTCAGCGGGCGGCCCGACACGGGGTCCCAGGCGAGCACCGTCTCGCCCTGGTTGGCGAGGCCGACCGCGGCGACGGGCTCCCCCGCGTCCGCCAGGGCGCGGCGTCCCGCATCGACGACCGAGGCGAGGAGCGCCGCCGGATCGACCTCCACCCGGCCTCCGGGAAGGTGGCGCGGGCGTACGGGCGCGGCACCTGAACCGATCACCCCGCGGTCCGGACAGAGCACGAGAGCCTTCGTGCCGGACGTGCCCTGGTCGATGGCGAGAACAGCCTCGCCGCGCGGTCCGCTGCCATTGGTGATCACCGCGGAAGCCTGCTACAGCGCCCAGGAGGGCGTCAAGAGCCCCTCTACTGGCCGGTTCCCGACTGACTTTTCCTCAAATTACCAACCGGCGCGCCGAGTTGAACACAAGTCGGGCCGAAAAGATCCACGAACCGCCCTGAAAATGGAAGTTACAGATCTACACTGACCGCCGAACAACATCATTCCGTCCTAGGCCAGTTCACGCCACCAGCCCACCGCACCTCCCCCACAGAGGATTCATGCCCACTCCGTCAGGCCGCCCCGTGTACCACCCGGCGGGCCACGACGAACAGTTGCGCGCCGTTCTCCAGGACCTCAAGACGGGTCGCTGGGTGTCGACGCGCAACCTGCTCGACTCGACACCCGACTGGGGACTGTGGACGCAACGCACGCAGATCCTGGCCGCCGCCGTCGCCGGCTCCGATCTGGTCAGGACCTGGCAGGCCGAGGAGCCGCACAGCGCCGCGGCGACCGTTCTGCACACCAGGGTCCTCGTCGAGCGGACGCTGCGCGCCCATCGCGCCGGACACCGCCACACCAACGAGCTGTGGCGCGAGGCGGCAGCGGCGTGCGGCGCCACGATCGACGCCTCGCCCGAGGACCCCGTGCCCTGGGTCTGCCTGCTCGCCCTCGCACAGCTCGACAAGGGGCAGCGCTGGGACGAGCACCGGGTCCCGGCCCCCGAACCGATGCTGTTCCCCGGCCCCTGGCACCTCCTCGCCGAGGCCGACAAGCGCGACCCGGGCAACCGTGAGGCCTACCACCGGATGCTGCAGTTCGCGTACACCCGCCGCCCCGGCGGCCCGCTCACCGAGGCGGTCAACTTCGCCCACTGGGCCTCGGGTTCGGCGCCCGCGGGATCGGCGCTCCACGCACTGCCCCTGTATGTGCGCGTCGAGCGGTACCGCAAGGACGGCGGCGCCGAACACGCCCTGGACCTGCACTGGATAGGGGAGGACGCGACCCGCTCGGCCCTGCGCGCGCTGCACCTGTGGTTCGAGCACGCGCTGCCCGCTGCGACTTCGCTCCTGGACCTCAGCCACCTGGCCCACGCGTTATGGGGCGCGCATGAATTCCAGCACGCGGCCAGGGTGTTCGAGGCCCTCGACCCCTTCTACACCGTGGCGCCGTGGACGTACCGCACGCGGTCGCCCGGTGACGCGGACGCGGCGGCCGAGGCCTTCATGCAGGCACGTACGCGCTGCATGAGCGCCGTACGAGACCCGGGCTGACGCCCCCGGCCGCAGCCTCCCGAATCAGCACCACCAGCTTCCCGATCCACCGCTCCCCGACGGAGGTATATCCGTGTCCCGCACCACCTGGTCGAGTCCCGCATCGACCGCGGCCCCGCTGCCCGACGAGGAACAGAGGCTCAGGGAGCTCGGCTACCAGCCGGTCCTGGCACGCCGGATGGGCGGCTTCGGCAACTTCGCCATCAGCTTCTCCGTCATCTCCATCCTCTCCGGCTGCATGACCCTGTACGGCTTCGGGCTCGGCACCGGCGGCCCGGCGGTGATGCTCTGGGGCTGGGCGGGCGTCGGCCTCTTCGTGCTCTTCGTGGGCATGGCGCTCGCCGAGGTCACCAGCGCGTACCCGACGTCGGGCGCGCTCTACTACATGGCCGACCGGCTCGGCGGGCGGCGTTGGGGCTGGTACACGGGCTGGCTGAACCTGCTCGGCCTGCTCGGCGCGATAGCGGGCATCGACTACGGCGCCGCGCTGTTCACCGGGGCGTTCCTCAACCTGAAGTTCGGCTTCACGCCGACCCCCGAGAAGACCTTCCTGATCTTCCTCTGCATCCTGCTGCTGCACGCCGTCCTGAACCTGTTCAACGTGCGTCTGGTCAGTCTGCTCAACTCGATCAGCGTGTGGTGGCACGTGGCCGGTGTCGCCGTGATCGTGGGCGTCCTGGCGATCGTGCCGGACCACCACCAGTCGCCCGGTTTCGTCTTCGGCGAGTTCGTCAACCACACCGGGTGGGACAACCCGCTCTACGTGACGGCGATCGGTCTGCTCCTCGCGCAGTACACCTTCTGCGGGTACGACGCCTCCGCGCACCTCTCGGAGGAGACCTCCAACGCGTCGGTGACCGCGGCGCGCGGCATCGTGCGTGCCATCTGGGCGTCCTGGATCGCCGGTTTCGTCCTGCTGGCGGGGCTGACGTTCGCGATCCAGGACTACGCGGGCACCCAGAACACCGAGACCGGCGTGCCGCCGGCGCAGATCATGATCGACGCGATCGGTGAGTCCGGTGCGACCGCCCTGCTGCTCATCGTGATCGTGGCGCAGCTGTTCTGCGGCAACGCGGAGACGGCCGCCGCCAGCCGCATGGTGTTCGCCTTCAGCCGCGACAACGCGCTGCCCGGCTCGAAGGTGTGGCGCAAGGTCAGCTCGCGCACCCAGGTGCCGGTGCCCGCGGTGTGGCTCTCGGTGGGTCTTGCCGCCGTCATCGCCCTGCCGTCGCTGTACTCGACGACCGCCTACACGGCCGTGACCGCCATCAACGTCATCGGGATCACTCCCGCGTACGCCATCCCGATCTACCTGCGGCTGCGGGCGGGCGACCGCTTCCAGCCGGGCCCGTGGAACCTGGGCCGCTGGAGCAAGCCCATCGGCTGGATCGCGGTGGTCTGGGTGGTGTTCGTGACGGTCCTGTTCTGCCTGCCGCAGGCCTCGCCGGTGACGGTCGACACGATGAACTACGCGTCGATCGCGCTCGTCGTGGTGCTGACCCTCGCCACGGTGTGGTGGTTCGTGGCGCGTCGCTCCTACAGCACGCCGTCGGCGTACGGGTCGGAGCGGGAGCAGGCGGAGATCGCGGAGGACATCATTTAGGCGGACCTGTCTCGAACGGCCGTGCCCCGGGATCGCCTTACGGGGTGCGGCCGTTGAGGATCCGCTGGAAGAGCCGGTGGTCGCGCCAGGCGCCGTTGATGTGCAGGTACTGCGGCGCGACGCCGAACTCCTCGAAGCCGCACTTGGCCAGGACCCTCTGCGAGGGCACGTTGTCCAGGAGGGTGCCCGCCTCGACGCGGTGCAGGCCGAGCTCGGTGTCTGCCGCCGCGCAGGCCCGTGTGACGGCGGCGGTGGCGAGGCCGCGCCCGACGTGGTCCACGTCGATCCAGTAGCCGAGCACTCCGCTGCGGAACGGACCGAGGGCGATGCCGGACAGCGTGACGGTGCCGACGATCTCCCCCTCGCGGTCGAGGACCCAGGGCACCGCCCGCCCGGCCCGGCCCTCCTCCAGCTGGGCACGGAGCCGGGCGGTCTGCGCCCGCGAGGTGAAGAAGTCGTCGGGCCTGGTCGGCTCCCACGGCTCCAGGTGGGCCCGGCTGCGCAGCGAGGCGCGGGCAAGGCCGTCCGCGTCCTCCAGCGTGGCGGGGCGCATGACGACGTCCGGTGTGATGCGGGCGGATGCGGTGATCATGCGCCAAGCCTAGGGACTGCGGCAGGCGCGCGGGCCGGTCCGCTCACCTTCCGCCGGCCACCCGCAGGACGGTGCCGCTCGCGTAGGACGCCTCGTCCGAGAGCAGCCAGGCGACGGCCGCCGCGATCTCGTCCGGGTGGCCCGACCGCCCCAGGGGGATGCCCGCGGCGAGCTTCGCCGGGCGTTCGGGGTCCGCGTGGAACTCGGTCCAGATCACGCCGGGCGCGACCGCGTTGACGCGGATGCCGTCCGCCGCGACCTCCTTGGACAGGCCGACGGTCATCGTGTCGACGGCTCCCTTGGCGGCGGCGTAGTGGACGTACTCGCCCGGGGCGCCGAGGGTCGCCGCCGCGGAGGAGATGTTCACGATGCCGCCGCCCGCGCCGGTGCGCTTCATGTCGCGGATCGCGCGGCGCGCGCAGAGGAGGTAGCCGAGTACGTTCACGTCGAGTGCGCGGCGCATGGCGGCGGCGTCCGCGTCCGCGAGGGGGCCCACCGGGGCGCCGATTCCCGCGTTGTTCACCAGCCCCGTGACCGGGCCGAGTTCCGTGGCGGCGGTCTCGAAGAGGCGGTCGACGTCCGCCTCGTCGGCGGTGTCCATCCGGACGGTGACGCAGCGGGCGCCGGCGCCCGTCGCGCGGACCTCCGCGGCCACCTTCTCGGCGGCGTCGGCGTCGGAGTGGTAGCCGAGGGCGATGTGGTGGCCGTCCTTGGCGAGACGGGTGGAGATGGCCGCGCCGATGCCGCGGCTGCCGCCGGTGATGACGGTTACGGGGTGCACGTTGTCCTCCGGAGGGCGGGGTGGCTCAAGGTTGCCGTTTGATCGATCATTCTGCACCCCGGGCTGGATATCCGGAGGGCCCGGATCTTCAGCGCCCCCTGACGAACTCCCGCAACGTCCCCGGCGCCCTCCCCCCGAACCGCTCGATCGACGGCGTCACCTCGTACAGCTCGTGGTGCGAGCCGATCAGGCGGAACAGTTCCCACAGTTTGTCCAGGTGGGCCACCACATGCGTGTCGCCGTACAGCTCCGTGGCGCGCTCCCGCCACTCCTCCGGCGACACGTCCACGTACTTCAGGCCCCGGCCGTACGTCTCCACGACCTCCCCCACGGTCAGGATCTGCCCGGTCAGGAGCACCACCGGATCCGGGCACTTCGGCAGCGGGTCCGTGAGGAGTCCCGCGCCCACCCGTGCCACGTCCTCGCCCGCGATCAGCGGGAGCACCGTGTCCAGGGGGCCCAGCGGCATCGCCAGCTCACGGCCACCGCCCGCCCGCACCAGGAAGTCGAGGTTCTCGAAGAAGACCCCGGCCCGCAGGTGTACCGCCCCGATCCCTGCCCAGTCGAAGACCTCCTCGGCGACCCAGTGCTGCCGCATCCGTGGTGTCCCCGCGTCCGGCGCGGCGGCGAGCTGTGACACCTCGACGACGCGTTCGAGCCCCGCACGCCGGGCCGCGGCTGCGAACGCGCCTGCCGCGTCGAGCAGACCTCCGGTCACCGGGTAGGTGAAGAAGGCGCGCCGCACGCCCCGCACCGCCGCGAGCACGTCCGTGATCTCTCGGAGATCGCCGACGACCACCTCTGCACCCAGCTTCCGCAGCGCGGCGGCACGTGCGTCGTCGGACCGCACCAGGGCGCGTACCGCCTGCCCCTGTTCCAGGAGCAGCCGCACCACGTGGCGGCCGGTGGAGCCCTGCTGCCCTCCCGCGGCGCCGGTCACGAGGACGGGTTCGTTCGACGGCATCCCGCTCACCCCTTTCCGCTCAGCGTGAGGGTGAAGGCGCCCTGCCGCTCCAGCTCCCGCAGGAACGGCTCCGCCAGGAACGCCTCCCCGGGTGCGAGGACCCCGGCCTTCGTCGGCCCCCTGCCCTCAGCGATACGCACCGCGCCCTCCACCGAGGCGAGCGCTCCGGCCCGCCACAGGTCATGGCCCGTCAACTGCCCTGCCACGCTGCCCCCTTCCCCCATCACCTGGACGGCGATGGTGAAGTCGGTCTCCGCCCGTTCCACGGCACCGATGTGCTCGCTGTCGAATGCCTCGGCCGCCTCGAAGGCGCTGGTGCTGAGCATCAAGTCGATGGCGCGGGCCGGTACATGGCGCGGGACCGTCACGACTTCGCTCGACGGGAACGGGGCGATCATCGAGCGCGGGCCGAGCGGCGGCGGGAAGGGGAAGACCGCGTTGCGGGGTTCGACATAGCCCGCGCGCAGGGCGCCGTCGCTGAAGGTGAGGCGTTCGGTCTCGGCGAAGAGGTGGGTAGCGGTGTTCTTGGCGCCGGTGGTCAGCCGCCAGCCGTTCACGGCGTACGCGACGACGATCCGGTCGATGCCCGCGATGCCCTCCGACACCGCTCCCGCCAGGAGGTCGCCGAGGCCGCCGTAGAAGCTGAGAGCGGGGATCATGACGGCGCCGGTGCGCTCTGCCGTGGCCTGCGCGGTGTCGAAGACTCCTTTCACGTGGTGGGGTTCGAGCGCGTGGTCGATGTAGTGACAGCCCGCTTCCGCGGCAGCGGCGGCGACGGGCGCGCCGGTGACGGCGAAGGGGCCCGCGCACTGGATGAGGACGTCGGCGTCCGTCATCACCTCGCGCAGCGCCGGGGCGTCGTCCACGGCGGCGGTACGGGTCGACACCCGCTGCCCCGCGTCGAGTTCAGCGGCCAGCGTCCGTAACGCCTCGGCATCACGCCCGGCCAGGAGCAACTCCGCGCCTCTGGCGAGGAGTTCGGACGCCACGAGGCGTCCGGTGTGGCCATAGGCTCCGTAGATCGCGAAGAGCGGCTTTGTCATGCTCAACTCGCTTCCATACCGAAGGTATGCAACTGGTGCGGAACCTACGTACCCTGAGTATGTTCGTCAAGAGGAGCCGAGCCGTGATCCCGTCAGCGTCGTCAGCACCGTCAGGGCGGCCAACTGCCCGCCGCACACAGGCGGAACGGTCCGATGCGACCACCGCACAGTTGGTCGCCGCGGCGCAGCACCTCTTCGGCCGGGACGGGTACGCGACGACGTCGATCGTCTCCGTGGCGGCTTCCGCCGGTGTCACCAAGGGGGCGGCCTACCACCACTTCGCGGGCAAGGCGGACCTCTTCCACGCGGTGTTCGTCCGTGAACAGCAGGAGATCGCAGCGGAGTTGGAGCGCGCGGCGGCCGAGGAGGCCGACGCCTGGTCGGCGCTGCGGCGCGGCTGCCGCCGCTTCCTGGAACACTGCCTCGACCCCGGGTTCCGGCGGATCACGCTGCTCGACGCGCCCTCGGTCCTCGGCTGGGAGACCGTCCGCGAGATCCAGTACGCCCATACGCTGCGGGTGCTGACGCAGGGCATGCGGATGGCGGCGTCCGAAGGCCACTTCGGCGAAGGCGGGGATCTGGACGTGCGCTGCCAGCTGATGTTCGGCGCGCTGTGCGAGGCGGGCATGCTCCTGGCCCGCTCGCCCGACCCGGCCTCCGCCCTCACCTCGGTGACGGCGGAGGCCGAACGTCTGCTGGCGGCGCTCTCCGCGCCCCAGGGACTGGGGACGAGGAGTTACGGGGACTAGGCCTTCTCGGGGACGCCGCTCCCGGTCACCTGGTCCTCCGGGGCAGCCGCGTCCGGGGAGAGGCTGTCCATGAAGGACGAGACGGAGAACACCGCACGCCCCGGCCCCGCCGGACCGTAACCGGGAGGCGACGAGAGGCCGTTGGACTCCATCGTCGCGCGGTACGCCTCCAGCAGGCGCACGTGGTACTCCAGCGGCGCGCCCTGCGGGTTCGCCTTGCCCAGCGGTGTCGTGGGCTCGGGGCACCACGTGGTGAAGCGGGGCGTGATGCCGCGCGACATGAAGTACTGGAGGCCCTCGACGGTGGAGTCGATGGCCTCGCCGACCGTCTTGAAGCCGAACGGTTCCGCCATCTCCACGCCCGCCACGAAGTTCGGGATGACGTTGCGCGGCCCGAAGACATCGGCGGAGTCCAGGATGCGGCGGTGCCACTCGTCACGACCGACGTAGCGCTCCTTGCCGGGGCAGTAGCGCTCGAACAGGTACGGGTCCCACACCTCGTAGTTGGGGTGGTAGATCCGCACGCCGTAGTCGTGGAAGCGCTGTACGTCCGCCTTGGGCAGCGCCTGCGCGACGACCTTGCCGATCCAGCGGCCGGGGAAGCGCTCCTCGATGGCCTTCGCGTACTGCCCGTAGAAGTCGGCCTCGTCCTTGCCGCCGATCTGCGAGGTGATGGCGCCGCCGGTGAGCGTGTACGCGGTGGAGGACTTCGCGGTGTCGTACTTGTCGATGATGGCGAGGGCCTCGAGGACCTCGTCCATCGGCTTGACGCCCGTGTAGGGGCGGCCCGCGGCCTTCTGCTGGCGCCAGTTGTGGTTGATGTCGCAGTACTGGCACTCCTCCTTGGCGCCGAAGTACTGGCAGACCCGGAAGACCGTCAGATAGATCAGGTAGCCCCACTGGATGGTGGGCGCCACCTCCATCACGGACTTGCCGTTCTCCAGCGTGTGCCGGTAATAGTCCGGCATCGGGGGCAGGCCCACGTCGGAGATGCGTACGCCGTCGAGGTAGAGACCGAGTACGCCGTTGTCGTCGGCGGCCACGCGGTACGGCGACGAGGGGTTCACGCGGACCGAGACGACCGTGCGGCGCAGGTCGTAGGGGCCGCCGGTGAGGACGATCTCCTCGGGCGGGCGGCGCAGGGCGGCGGCGCCGAGCTCGGGCAGGGTGCTGTGGTCGAAGGAGAAGATGAAGTACGACTTCGGCTTGATCTCACCGCCCTCGTTGTCGCTGAGCGCGGACTCGTCGAAGGCCATGCCGCCCCTGAGCAGGTCCTCTTTGATCACCGCCTCCCGCGGCACCTGCGGGAACCGCTCCATGAGTCCCTCTACGAGCTGGGTACGGCTCTCGCTGCGGCTTGCCATCTGCCGGGCACCTCGGATCCTGTCGGTGAATTGTGCGTTCCCGTACCCCCCACGCTAATACGCCGCTTTTCCGGCGCGGATCCGCCTCCGGTCTCAGCCGCCCTCCGCCCTTGGACGGGGCCTTCGGCCGGGCCTTTCACACCGTGCCGCCGGGGCCGGGAACCCGGCGGTGCCGGCCTCGCGTTGTCCTGGCATGAACGAGCTGGTTGCCGGGGGAACGTGGAGCTGCCGGACGGTGCCGTCACCCTCCGGGTGCCCGGCCCCTTCGACCTGTCCGTGATCGTCACCGGCGACAGCGGGAAGGTAGCGGGCGACGGCGACTTCGTCTTCTACAACCAGCCCGCCACCTCCGGCGCCCGGCTCCAGGGGGACGCGGTCACGGTTGACGGGCGGCGCCTGCGCACCGGTGCGAGCCGCGTCACGGTGGCCGTGAGCCCCGCCGAGCCGGGCACTCCCCTGGGCCGGCTGCCGGGCATCGCGCTCCAGGTGCACGGGCCCGGCGGCCGGCTGGTGGCGTGTTTCACACCGCCGCGCCCCGACCGCGAGACGGTGCTGCTGCTCGCGGAGATCTACCGCCGGGGCCAGGGATGGAAGCTTCGGGCCCTCGGTCAGGGGTACGCGGACGGGCTCGCGGGGGTGGCACGCGACTTCGGGGTGGATGTGGCGGAGGAGGACGCGCAGCCGCCCGCGCCTTCCGGCGCACCGCGGAGCTCCCCCCGGGCTGCACCACCGAGCTCCCCTTCGGGTACACCGACGAGCCCCTCTAGGGGTGCACCACCACGTTCCCCTTCCGGTCCACCGCCGAGCTCCCCTAGGGGTGCAACACCACGCTCCCCTTCCGGCGCACCGCCCAGCTCCCCTTCCGGCGCACCGCCACGTTTCCCTTCCGGTCCACCGCCGAGCTCCCCTTCCGGTGCACGGCGGCCGACCTCCTCCGGGCCACCGCCGAATGCGCCGGCCGGGGCGCCGCCGCTTCTCCGCACCGCGCCTTCCGGGCGGTCGTCCGATTCCGGTGGGCACGCGTCGGCCGGCATCGGGCGATCGCCCGTCTTCTCCGGCCCGCCCGCCCCCGACGGGTTCCTGCCGCTGGTCAACGCCGCTCGGGCGTCCGCCGGTGCGCCTCCCGTCTCCCTCGACGCCCGGCTGACGGCCGCCGCGAGCGCACACGCCGCCGGGATGGCCGCGCGGGGCAGCCTCGGCTCGGAGGCGGACGGCACGTCCCTCTACCAACGCGTTGTCGCCGCTGGGTACCCGTATCTGGCCATCGGCGAACAATTGGTCTCCGGGCCGCGCTCGCCCGCCGACTTCGTGGAGTACTGCCTCTCCGGGGAGCAGTCGGGGCGGACGATGCGGAGCCGCGCGTACACGCACGTCGGGGTGGCCCACACCGCCGACCCGCGCTCCGGCGACGTCTACTGGACGGCGTTGTGGGCCAGCCCCTTCAGCCCGCAGGGCCTCGCGGAGTGGGGAGCGGCCGTGCTGCGGCTCACCAATGCCGAGCGGACCGCGGCCGGACTTCGCCCCCTCTCCCCCGACCCGCTCCTGACCGTCGCGGCGCAGGACCACAGCGCGGACATGGTCGCCCGTGCCTTCTACGCCCACACGTCGCCCGAGGGCGGTGAGCCATGGGACCGGGCGTCCGCGGCGGGCAGCACGCACCGCGCGATCGGCGAGAACATCGCCTGCGGGCAGCGCACACCCGCCGAGGTGGTGGACGGCTGGATGAACAGCCCCGGCCACCGGGCCAACATCCTCAAGCCCTCCTTCACCCACCTCGGCGTCGGCTTCGCGGGCGGCGGCTCGGCAGGGACGTACTGGACGCAGCTGTTCGGCGGCTGAGAAGCGCTCGCGGCGGCGACGGGAACAGGCCGCTCGGCCGGAGAAGGCGCCCGGCGCCCCCCGGCCCACCGCGGCCCCGCTCACCCCACCGCGGCCCCCTCAGCCCACCGCCACCGGAACCCCGCTGCGCGCCGACGCGTACCCCGCCGACACGATCTTCAGCGTCCGCAGCCCGCCCTCGCCGTCGGCCACCTCCATGCCGCCCTGCTCCGGCCCGAAGAGGAACGCCCGCAGCATCCGCTCGTCCAGGTCGGCGCCGAAGGGCAGCTCGAGCCCCTGCCGGTGGCGTTCGCTGTAGCCGTGGACCGACTGGTCGAAGGCGTCCATCTCCAGGGTGGCCCGCTCGGCGACCACGGTGAGTTCGAGTCCGCCCCAGGAGTGGTGCGAGCGGGGATGCGACCAACTGCAGTCGATCGTGGCCACCGAGCCGTTGTCGTAGGTCACGGTGACCAGACCGCTGGTCTCGGCGTCGACCTCGCCCTCGTACATACGGTTGTTCGTCTGCGCGTATACGTCGACGGGGCGGGCCTCGCCGAAGAGGTCGTCCAGGAGGTCGGCTATGTGGACCGTGTGGTCCATCAGGGCTCCGCCGCCCGCGAGTTCGGGATCGGCGAACCAGCGCCGCGAGCTCGGCATGGAACCGTTGTTCGCGCCGGACACGGTCAGCACCCGGCCCGCCTCTCCGGAAGCGACGGCCGCCTTGACGGCCGCGTACGCGGGGCTGAAGCGGACCGGGAAGGCGACCGCGAGCCGGACACCGGCCGCGCGGCACGCGCTGAGCATCGCCTCGCCGTCCGTCACCGTCGTGGCCAGGGGCTTCTCGCACAGGACGTCCACGCCGCGGGACGCGGCGAGTTCCACCAGTGGACGGTGCCGCGCGTTCTCGGAGCAGACGATCACCGCGTCCGCACCCCAGGCGAACACGTCCTCGTACGACTCCGCGTACGCGACGCCCCGCTCCTCGGCGAACGCGCGCCCCCGCACCTCACCGGGCGCGGCCGACGAGCTGTCCGGGTCGCTGCCGATGACCTCGATGCCCGGCATCCGGGCGAGGAGCCGGAGGTATCCGGATGCGTGGACATGGGCGAACGACAGCACGGCGACCTTCATCGCGTGACCTCCTCAGTACCCGTGCGGATCTCTGCCGCCCGGCCCGTACGACTCGACTCGACGGCCGCCTCGGCGATCCGCACCGCCTCGATCCCGTCCCGCGCGCTCACCCGGGGTTCCGCACCGCCGTCCGCCCAGGAAGCCGCGAACTCCCGCAGCTCGGAGAGGTAGGGGCTCTCCGTCATCGGGCTGGACGGAATGCCTTCGTTGGCCGCGCGCACTCCTTGCGCGGTGATCCGGTAACCGGGCACGGACGTGGAGTCGTGCCGAAGGAGTCCGTCGCTGCCCGCGATGCGGAACGTCGTACGGAACCGCTGGTCCGGGAGGCCCCAGAGGCCGGTGATGTGACTGATCGCGCCGGAGGCGTGGGTGAGGACGGCGGTCGCCGAGACGACCTCGGCCCGGGCGCCGCCCGTGACGTGCTCGACGCCTCGCGTCTGCGCGTGCACGCGGACCACGTCGCCCGCGATCCAGCGGGCGATGTCGATGTCGTGCACCATCAGGTCCATGATGACGCCGCCGGACATGGCGGGGTCACCGAACCAGGGAGCCCACTGGGGCCGCGCCCCGCCGCGTGTGAAGCGCAGGACCGCCAGGTCTCCCAACTCGCCCCGGGCCACCGCCTGTTGCATGGCCGCATACGCCGGGAAGTAGCGCACGACATGAGCGGGATGCAGCCGGACACCCGCCGCTTCGGCGGCTGCCGCGATCTCCTCGGCGTCGGTGGCGTTGAGCGCGAGGGGCTTCTCGCAGATGACATGGCGCCCGGCGGCGACGGCCGCCAGGGCGATCTCTTTGTGCGTGGGAGTGGGGGTGCAGATGTCGACGGCGGTGCAGTGGGCGAGCAGTTCGCCGAGGCTCGCCACCGCGGCGACCTCGCGCCCCGCGTACTCGGCGGCGAGCTTCTCCGCGGAGCCGTCGACGGTGTACACGCTGACGCGCGCACCCAGTTCGAGCCAGCCGGGAAGATGGGCGCGGGCGATGCCGCCGGCGCCGATCAGGCCGATGTGAAGCGGTCGCATGGAGGGGATTACCTTTCCTGGTTCCTGAAAGGGGTCGGCAAAGGGGTCGGCTTCCGAAGTTCCGGGTGGGGAATGGGGGTCAGCTCTTGGAGCCGGAGAGCGCGACGCTCTGCACGAAGTGCCGCTGCAGGAAGACATAGACGACGAGCATGGGCAGGCTCGCGATGAGCGAACCGGCCATCATGACGGGGTAGTTGGTCTCGAACTGGCCCTCCAGCGAGGTCAGTCCGGCGCTGATGGGCATCTTCTGCGGATCGGTGTTGACGATCAGCGGCCACAAGAGGTCGTTCCACGACCACATCGCCGTGATGACGGCGAGGGCGGCGAGCGCGGGCCGCACCAGCGGCAGCATGATCGACCAGAAGATGCGGAACGAACTCGCCCCGTCGATCCGCGCGGCCTCTTCGAGCTCCTTGGGGAGCGTGAGGAAGAACTGGCGCAGCATGAAGGTCCCGAAGGCGCTGAACATGCCCGGCAGGAACAGCGCGGGCGCCGAGTTGAGCAGGCCGAGCCGCTGGATGATGTCGTACTGCGGCAGGACGAGCAGGGAGCTGGGCACCATGAGGACGGACAGGAAGAGGGCGAACAGGACGTTGCGGCCCCGGAATTGCATTCGGGCGAAGGCGTAGGCGGCGAGCGAGCAGAACACCAGCTGTCCGACCGTGCGTCCCACGGTGTTGAGGACACTGTTGAACAGCATGTCCCGGAAGGGCAGCGCGGTGAAGACCTCCTCGAAGCTCGACCAGTTCCAGGTGTCGGGCAGGAAGGTCGGCGGCACCTTTGCCGTCTCCGCGAGGGACTTGGCCGCGGTGAGCAGCTGCCACAGGAACGGGAAGACCATCACCAGGGCGCCCAGGGAGAGCGCCGCGTGGGTGGCGACCGAACCGGCGTTGAAGCGCCGGCGGCTCGTGGGCCGGATCGAGGACTCACGCATAGTGCACCCACCTCTTCTGCAGCCTGAACTGCACCAGCGTCAGCGCCGCGATGATCAGCATGAGCAGGAAGGCGAGCGCGGCCGCGGCGCCCTGGGCGTTCTCGATGAAGGCCCATTTGTAGAAGAGGCTCACCACCGACTGGGTGTCGCCGATCGCCGGGTTCTTCTCGGCCATCATGATGTAGATCAGGTCGAAGGTCTGCAGCGAGTTGATCATGCAGATGATGGACGCGAAGAAGATCGTCGGGCTGAGCAGCGGCAGTGTGATCGTGAAGAAGCGGCGCAGTGGCCCCGCGCCGTCCAGTTCGGCGGCCTCGTAGTAGTCCTGCGGGATGCCCTTGATGCCCGCCATGAAGATGATCAAGTAGTAGCCGGTGGTCGACCAGACCATCACGGCGCCGATGGCGTACACGGCGGTCGAGGGGTCGGAGACCCAGTAGCGGCGGTCGGCGCCGAACCGCTCGAGGACTTCGTTGATCAGTCCGTAGTCGCCGTTGTAGAGCCAGTTCCAGACGAGACCGACGGCGACGGGGAGCGTCACGAACGGGATGAAGTACAGGGCGCGGTAGACGGGGACGCCGCGCAGTCCGCGCCGGTTGAGCAGTGCCGCGACGCCGATCGCGAGCGGCAGGGCGAGCAGTCCGATGGCGCAGTAGATCAGGGTGTTGCCGAGCGCCTGCCAGACGGTGACGTCCTTGAGGACGCGCACGTAATTGTCCGTGCCGACCCAAGTGTTGCCGCCGAACGCCCCGAACTCGGTAAAGCTGTAGAAGAAGGTCTGGAGCAGCGGCCAGAAGTAGAAGGCGGCGAAGCCGATGCCGAGCGGCGCGATGAAGAGGTAAGCGACGCGCTGGCTGCGGGACTTGGGCGGCCCGGGTGCGTCGGACGCGGCACCGGCCGCCCGTTTGCCGCGCCCTGCCGCCTTCGCGGCGGCCGTGGAGGGAAAGACACTCATCATGCGCGCTCCTCCTTCAGGGCTCGGTCCATCTGCTCGCCCAGGGTGCGGGCGGCGCTCTCGATGCCACCCTTGCCGCTGAACGCGGCTCCCAGGAGCGGGTATTGGAGGTTTTCCCAGACCGCGGTGTTCTTCGAGCTCGGGTACGGCACGGCGTACTCCTGCATCTCGATGAAGTGCTTCAGGTCGAATTCGGGCATCGCCTTGAGCCAGGCGTCCTGCGTCCCCTCGTACGAGGAGATGGTGACGCCCGCCGATGCCTGGATCTCGGCGGCCCTGCGGCCCGCCATGAAGTGGACGAACTTCCAGGCCGCCGCCTTCTTGCGGCTCTTGGCAGAGATGACGTTGGCGAGGCCGTGGATGATCGTGGCGCGCTCCCGGCCCTTGGGCAGGACGGCGACGCCGCCGTGGTCCTTGAGCGCGGGGATGGCGTACATCTGGCCGGCCATCGCGGAGAGGTCGTAGACCATGGCGGTCTTCTCCGACCAGTAGCGGTTGCGGGCCTTGGACTCGACCATGGCGCTCTGCGGCGGCGACCAACCACGGTCGATCATGTCGGTCCAGTAGCGCAGGCCCTCGATGGAGCGCTCGTCACCGAAGCCGGACCTTCCGTCCTTGAGGACGTAGCCGCCCGCACCGTGGATGGCCGGGTAGAGCTGGCCCTGGCGGTCCATCTCGGCGGCCATGCCGTGCACCCGTGCGCGGGGGTCGGTGAGTTCGGCGGCGGCGTCGCGCACGTCGTCCCATGTCCACGTCGCGTCCGGGTACTTGATGCCCGCCTTGTCGAAGAGCGCCTTGTTGTACCAGAGGCCGATGGTGTCGAAGTCCTTTGGTATGCCGTACTGCGTGCCCTGATAGGCGTAGATCTTCACGAGTGAATCGGGGTGGCGGTCGACGGGGGTCGCGTCGCTCTTGATGTGGCCGCTCAGGGGTTCCAGGACGCCGCTGGAGGCGTAGAGCTGGAGGTTGACCGCGTTCATCCAGAACACGTCGGGGGCCGTCCCGCCGCGCATCGCGGTCTTCAGGGTGGTCCAGTAGCTGGACCAGGGGGTGAGCTCCATGCGCACGGAGATGCCGGGGTTCTCCTTCTCGAAGGCGTCGATCACCTTCTGCATCCCCGGTACTTGGGCCACGTCCCACACCCCGTAGGTGAGGGTGGTCCGGCCACCGCTCGCCTCGCCGTCGTCACTCTGGCCGGAGCAGGCGGCGAGCAGGGGCGCCGCCATCGCTCCATACAGCAGAGTCCTCCTGCGCATGAGCGCCTCCGCTTCCGGTCTCTTCCACGGACTTCGTCCGGGTGTCCTACGGCGTCGAATCCGCCAGCAGATCGGCTTCGACCTGGTCAAGTGCCTTGCGTACGGCGCCGATCGCGACGCCCTGTTCACCCAGCGTGCTCAGCGCGATGCGCGGGACGTGCAGGGTCAGCGGGCGCAGTCTGTCCTCGATCAGCGGCACGAGATGGCCCCCCAGCGGGGTCGCGCCGCCGGTCAGCACCACGAGCTCCGGGTCGACGGCGAGGGCGAGGGCGGCGATGCCCGGCGCGATGCGGTCGGCGAAGTCCGCGACGGCGGCGAGAGCGCGCGGGTCCGCGGTGTCGGCCGCGCGGGCCAGGGCCGCCACCTCGGACTCCCCCGAGCGGCGGTCGCCGTTCCAGCTGAGTGCCTCCTGCGCGGTGTTCATTCCGAGCAGCGGAAGCAGGCCGAGCTCGCCCGCGCCGCCGCGCCGGCCCCGGTGCAGCCGCCCGCCGATGGTGAGGCTGCACGCCACGCGGTGACCGGTCAGGACGCAGACGACGTCACCGGCGAGGGTGGCGGCGCCCTGCCAGCGCTCGGCGAGCACGGCGAGGTTCACGTCGTTCTCGACGAGGGTGTGGCCCGCCTCCCCCTCGGAGAGGAGCCGGGCGAGGTCGACGCCGGACCACTCGGGGATGACGTGGGAGGTGATGGTGCCGCCCGCGTCGACGACGCCCGGTACGCCCACGCAGCGGGCGAGGATGTCGTCGCGCCGCACGGAATGTGCGTCCAGGAAGGCTTCGAGGCCCTCGCGCAGGAGGTCGAGCCGCTGGGCTCCGCCCAGCTCCGGGTCGATGTCCTCGCGCCGCACGGCGAGCACCGTCCCGCCGAGATCGGCCAGGAGCAGCACCATCTTGTGCAGGCCGATGTCCGCGCCGACGACGCGGCCCGCCTCCACGCGGAACCGGAACCGCCGGGCGGGGCGCCCCGGCGCACGCTCGGATTCATCGCGCTCGGCCTCCCCCGCCCAGCCGTGCGCGGTCAGCTCCTCGACGGCGGATTCCACGGTGGGCCGGGAGAGTCCGGTGCCGGCGGCGAGCTCCGCGAGGGTCTGCGGGCTGCGGCGGTGCAGGGCGCGCAGCACGACGGTGGTGTTCAACCGGCGCAGCGCGGCGAGGTCGTGTCCCCGTGTCCCGTTCCGCAACACTTCTTCACCCCATGTCGAGGCCAGGGCAGGGGCGTTGACCAGCGGGTCAACGGCTGCTCCCGGAGATTAGGGAGGAGACTTGCATATTCAGGGCCGACGGGGAACCCCCTTCGCGGGGCCGGAATCGGGCCTCTTTCACCTGAAGGCTCGTCAGGAAAGAGCCTTGTTAACTCCGTGCGCGACCCCTTGCCAAGGGGAGATAGTACGTGTTCGGATTATCTCAGTCGGGCGGTCACCCACCGCCTCGTATCCGCAGTTCAGACCCTGTGCGGCGGGCCGGTGAGGCCTGCCCGAGAGCCCCTACAGCTCCCCCATTCCCCCTCGCACGACGTGTCCGGAGTCGTGCTGCCCGCATGCCCGAGGCGGCCCGCGGCAGCCCGAAAGAAGGGATCCCCCGTGTTCGATCTTTCGTCCGTCGATCTGCTCGACGCGTTCACCCGAGAACTGCGACTGTGCAAGCTCCGCGAGGACGAGCACGTCGTCGTCCTCTCCGAGCCCGGCAGCCGCGGCGACTACGTGGCCGCCGCGTTCGGCGCCGCGAAGACCTGCGGCGCCCATGTCATCGCCGCGACCGTCCCCGGCGGCAGCCCCGCGCCGATGCCGAGCACCCACACGGGGGCGGGCCCCGGCCTCGTCTCCGTGCTCAACGACTCCACCGCGCAGGACCTGCTGAAGTCCGCCGACCTGGTCGTTGACCTCACCCGCGAGGGCTTCATCCACGCGCCGGTCCAGCAGGAGATCCTGCGCGCCGGCACCCGCATCATCTTCGTCTGCGACGCCCCCGACGTCCTCATCCGCAACCTGCCCAAGGAGTCCGACAAGGACGAGGTCCTCGAAGGCGTCCAACTGCTCAAGCGGTCGGCCGTCATGAAGGTCACCTCGGACGCGGGCACGGATCTGACCGTGCAACTCGCCGGATCCAAGCCCGAGTTCCAGTGCGGATTCGCCGACGACCCGGGCCGCTGGGACCACTGGCCGAGCACGATGGTCCTCGCCTGGCCGGAGATCTCCGACGGGCAGCTCGTGCTCGCCGAGGGCGACATCCTGCTGCCCTTCAAGGAGTACGTGCGCCAGCCGGTCAGCCTGCAGATCTCGGGTGGCCGGATCGAGAAGGTGTCGGGCGGCGCGGAGGCCGAGCTCCTGAACACGTTCTTCGAGGACGCGGACGACCAGTGGGCGCGCAGCCTCTCCCACATGGGCTGGGGCCTGATGCGCACGGCCGACTGGTTCGCCACCGCGATGTACGGCAAGGACGACCTGATGGGCATGGACGCCCGCGCCTTCGCCGGGAACTTCCTGTGGTCCACGGGCCCGCACCCCGTCCTCGGACGCGAGTCGTACGCGCATCTCGACATCGCCATGCGCGGCTGCACCGTCACGGTCGACGACACCGAGGTCGTGACGGGCGGCCGTCTCACCGAGCGCTGACCGCGCTCCAACTGCCCCTAGGCATCCGGAAGATGGAGGAAGCGTGGCGTCCAGCCAGTCGTACGAAGTCACCGTCGTCGGAGGCGGTCTCGGTGGCCTGACCGCCGCCCTCGCGCTGCGGCACCGCGGTCTGCGGGTCACCGTGCTGGAACAGGCGGCGCAGCTCGGCGAGGTGGGCGCGGGCATCCAGACGGCGCCGAACGCAAGCCGCGTCCTGCTCGGCCTGGGTCTGCGCAGGCAACTGGAGGCCATCCACACCGAACCGCTCGACCAGGTGCGACGGCGCTGGAAGGACGGCAGCGTGGTCGGTCTGACCTCGCTGGGCCGCCGCTGCAAGGAGCAGTTCAACGCACCGTACTGGCACTACCACCGGGCCGACCTGCACCGTGTGCTCATGGACGCCTGCGTCGACCCGGCGGGCCCGGGCCCGGTCGTCGCGCTGCACACCGCGAGCAAGGTCGCCGAACTCGACCGCACGGACCCGGCGCGCCCGGTGGCGATCACGGACGACGGGCGGCGGTACGCGTCCGACGTCGTCATCGGCGCCGACGGCATCCGCTCCCGGGTGCGCGACCTGATGGGCGCACCCGACACCCTGCAGTTCTCCGGCGAGATGGCCTACCGGGCCCTGATACCGGGCGACTTGATCGCGGCCGACCCGGCGACGCGCTGGCTGGTGGACCGCTACCAGTCCACGATCTGGTACGGGCCCGACCGGCATCTGGTCCACTACATGATCCGCGGCGGCGAGTTCCTCAACATCGTGGCCTGCGTGCCCTGCACGGACGAGGTCGCCGAGAAGTGGAGCGTGGCCGCGACCGCGCAGGACCTCGTCGACGCCTTCCCCGGCTGGGACGACCGCGTTCCCGCGATGCTCTCCAAGGCGAAGGAGGACGTCTCCTGCTTCGCGCTCTACCACCGGCGCCGCGACCCGGTGTGGCAGGACGGCCGCACCGCCCTGCTCGGCGACGCCTGCCACGCGATGCTCCCCTATCAGGCGCAGGGCGCCTCGCAGGCCATGGAGGACGCCGCCGTGCTCGCCGAGGAACTCGGCGCGGTCACGGTGGACGGCATCGAGGGCGCGCTGCGCCGCTATGTCGACCGGCGCGCCAAGCACGCCGGGATGGTCCAGGACGCGTCACTGCGGAACAAGACCTTCTACCACTTCCCCGACGGCCCCGAGCAGCAGGCCAGGGACGAGAAGCTCCGCCGGGACTTCGACGGCGAGTCCGATCTCTCGTACGACTGGCTCTGGGGCGGCAGCCCGCTCAACGACCCCGATCTCGGCGCATTCTCCTACCAGTTCCCACGCTGAGCCCCTTTGGAGCGAACGTGAAAACAGGCGATCAGATCGTTCAGGACCTTCCCTGGCGGTGGTCGGTCCAGGGCAAGATCTTCATCATCGGTGGCCTCGGCTACCTCTTCGACGCGTACGACATCGCGTTGAACGGCTTCCTCATGCCGCTCCTCGGCAAGCACTTCGACCTCTCGCTCAGCGAGCGGGGGCTCGTCGCCACCGCGAACCTGGTGGGGATGGCCGTGGGTGCCGTCGCCTGGGGCGCGGTGGCCGACCGGATCGGCCGCAAGAAGGCGTTCAGTGTCACACTGCTGATCTTCGCGATGTTCTCCGTGCTCGGAGCGCTCGCGCCGACCTATCCCGTCTTCCTCGCCCTGCGGTTCCTCGCGGGTGTGGGGCTCGGTGGCTGCATCCCCGTGGACTACGCCCTGGTGGGCGAGTTCTCGCCGCGCAAGTACCGGGGCCGGATCCTGACCGCGCTCGACGCGTGGTGGCCGGTGGGCGTGACCCTGTGCGGGCTCGTCTCGACGGCGATGCTGACCCTCGACGGGAACTGGCGGTGGATGCTGGCCACGATGGTGCTGCCCGCGCTGCTGCTCTTCTGGGCCCGGCGCGGCATCCCCGAGTCGCCGATCTACCTGACCAAGAAGGGCCGCGAGGCCGAGGCACGCAAGGTCATCGACGACCTGGTCAAGCGGACCGGGGCGCCCGTGGAGCCCTACGTGATCCCCGAGCCGGTGCCGGACGACGGGCCGCGCGGAGTGGCCGCCGCCGTCGACCAGCTGCGCCGCATCTGGCGCTTCAGCCCGCGCATCACCTCCGCGGCCTGGCTGCTCTTCGCCACGATCATGCTCGTCTACTACGCGGCGCTGAGCTGGATGCCCTCGATCCTCAAGGAGGAGGGCCAGGGTGACACCGCCGCGTTCATGAGCACCACCCTGATGAGCGGCGTCGGCATCGTCGGCGTCCTGGTCTCCACCGCCCTGGTGGACCTCGTCGGCCGCAAGTGGCTGATCGGTGTCTCGGCCCCGGTCGCCTCGCTGGCCCTGGTCGTCTTCGCCCTGGTGCGGGACCTGCCGACCGGCTCGGTCGTGGCCATCGGCGTCTTCGGCTTCCTGGCCCAGCTCGCCATCCCCGCCCTGTACGCGTACGTCTCCGAGCTCTATCCCACTCCCCTGCGGGCCAGCGGCTTCGGCTGGGCCTCCTCCGTCAGCCGGGCGCTCACCGGGTTCGCGCCGCTGCTCTTCGGCTCGGTGATGTGGCCGGTGCTCGGGCTGCCGATGACGTTCGCCGTGCTCGGCGGGACGGTCCTGGTGGCCGTCGCGTGGATGGCGGTGGCGGCGCCGGAGACCAAGGGACGCGAGCTGGACGGCGGGGACGAGGGGGCCCCGGCGCCCGCGCCGCTGCCGGTCGCCGAGCAGGCGGCCATCTGACCGCGCCCGGGACGCGGCCGCGCACGGCCCGCTCCGTAAGACCGCTCCCCGTACGACAGGAGGACCATGAAGCCCGCCCCCTTCGCCTATCACCGGGCCCGCGACCTCGACGGCGCCACCCGGCTGCTCGCCGAACTCGGCGACGACGCCAAGGTCGTGGCCGGCGGCCAGAGCCTGGTCGCGATGATGAACTTCCGGCTTGCCCGGCCACGGCATCTGGTCGACATCGGCGGCCTGCGCGAACTCGACGGGCTGCGCACGGACGCGGCGGGCGGGCTGCGCATCGGGGCGCTCACCACCCATCACACCGTGGAGAGCGACCCGGCGGAGCGGCTCGGGGCGGACTTCGGGGTACTGCGCCGGGCCATGCCGTGGATCGGGCATCTGCCGATCCGCACCCGCGGCACGGTCGGCGGCAGCATCGCGCACGCCGACGCCACCGCCGAGTGGTGTCTGCTCGCCGTGGCGCTGGACGCCGAGTTCGTGGCCCGCGGGCCGCGCGGCGAGCGCAGGATCGCGGCCGGGGACTTCTTCCTCGGCTACTACACCACCGCCCTCGACTTCGACGAGATCCTCGTCGAGATCGTCTTCCCGCGTCCGGCGCCGCACGCCGCGCTCACCGAATTCGCCGAACGGCAGGGGGACTTCGCCCTCGTCGCCGCCGTCGTGGACCTCGATGCCGGGGGTGGCGTGGTACGCGGCGGGCGGGTCGCACTCGGCGGTGTCGCCGCCGCCGTGGTGCGGGTGCCCGAGGCGGAGGCCGTCCTCGCCGACGGCGGTTCCTTCGCCGAGTGCGCTGCCACGGCTGCGGCGGCCGTCGATCCCCCGTCCGACGCCTCCGGCAGCACGCACTACCGCAAACAGCTCGTCCGCACGCTCGTCCTGCGTGCCTGTGAGGAGGCGATGGCCCGATGAACGAGTCAGTGGAGAAGCCGGTGAAGAAGGACCGGCTGGTCGGGCGGTCCGTTTCCCGGCGCGAGGACCCCCGGCTGCTCACCGGGCGCGGCCGGTTCGTCGACGACATCGCGCTTCCGGGCATGCTGCACGCCCAGTTCGTGCGCAGCACGGTCGCGCACGGCGAGATCACGTCGATCGACCTGACGGCCGTACGCGACGTGCCGGGCGTCGTCGCCGCGTTCACGGCCGACGATCTGGAACTGACCGACATCACCGCCCAACTGGGCCGTCCAATCACGGAGTTCGTGCCGACGGCGATGCCCGTCCTGGCCCGCGACCGGGTCCGTTACGTCGGGGAGCCCGTCGCGATCGTCGTGGCACGGGACGCCTACGCCGTGGAGGACGGCCTGGAAGCGGCCAAGGTCAGTTACGCGGTTCTTCCGCCGGTCACCTCCGAGGAGGCGGCCCTGGCACCCGGTGCGCCTCTCGTCCACGAAGAGGCGGCGCACAACACCCTCGTGGACGTCTCGCTCTTCGCCACGGACGGCATCGACGCGATCTTCGACGCGGCGGCCTGCGTCGTACACGTCGAGTCGCGGACCGGACGGCAGAACGCCCTCCCCCTGGAGACGCGGGGTGTCGTCGCCCACTGGGACGACCGCGAGGAGCAGCTCGTCCTGCAGACCTGCACTCAAGTACCGCACCAGGTCAGGACGGTGGCGTCCCGTTGTCTGCGCCTGGACGAGCGTGCGGTGCGGGTCGTGGTGCCCGACATGGGGGGCGGGTTCGGCCAGAAGTGTGTCGTCGGGCGCGAGGAGATCGCCGCGGCAGCCGCCGCGCTGCGGCTGCGCAGGCCGGTGAAGTGCATCGAGGACCGCAAGGACGCCCTGTCGGCTTCCTTCCTCGCTCGCGAGCAGCACTACGACGTGCGTGCCGCCTTCGACGCGCAAGGCAGGATCCTCGGGCTCGACGCCGATGTGGTGTGCGACATGGGCGCCTACTCCTGCTATCCGTTCACCGCGGGCATCGAGCCGCTGATGGCGTCGGCGGAGATGCCGGGCGTGTACAAGGTGCCCGCCTACCGCGTGCGCGGCCGAGCGGTCACCACCAACAAGGCGCCCACCGCGCCCTATCGAGGGGTGAGCCGGCCGCAGTACGTGATGGTGATGGAGCGGCTCTTCGAGCGGGCCGCACGTGAACTGGGCCTGGACGCGGTCGAGATCCGCCGCCGCAACGTCATCACCGAGTTCCCGTACACGGGCGTCAACAGCATCACGTACGACCCCGGCTCGTATCTGGAGTCCCTGGACCTGTGCGAGCGGCTCGTCAAGGACGAGGGCTGGTACGAGAAGCGCTCGGCGGCGGCAGCCGCGGGGCGGCACATCGGCATCGGGTACTCCTGCTTCAGCGAACGCACCGGCTACGGCTCCGCTGCCTTCGCCCAGCGCAAGATGCGGGTCGTCCCCGGCTTCGACATCTCCGAGGTCCGGATGGACACCAGCGGCGCGGTGACCGTCACCACCGGAACGATGAGCCACGGGCAGAGCCACGAGACGACGATGGCGCAGATCGTCGCCGATGAACTGGGCCTGGACATCTGCAAGGTGAGGCTCCACCAAGGCGACACCGAGCGCATCAGCTACGGCTGGGGCACCTTCGCGAGCCGCTCCATCACGGTCGGCGGCAGCGCGGTGCGGCTCGCGGCGGCGAAGCTCGGCGAGAAGCTGTGCAAGATCGCGGCGGCACGCTGGGAGGCCGCACCGGACGACGTGCGACTCGCGGACGGCGGTGCACGCCACCGCGACGGCCGCGTCCTCACCTACGAGGAACTGGCCGATGTCGCCTATCTCCAGGCGCACTTGCTGCCCAAGGACATCGAGCCGGGCCTGAGCGCCACCGCCACCTTCGACGTCTTCAACGACGGCACCTTCTCGAACGCCACCCATGGCGTGGTCGTCGAACTCCACGAAGGCACCGGGCAGGTGGAGATCCTGCGGTACGTCTGCGTTGAGGACTGCGGGGTGGCGATCAACCCGCAGGTGGTGGAGGGCCAGTGCCGCGGCGGGATCGCGCAGGGCATCGCTGGGGCGCTTTTCGAGCAGGTGACGTATGACGCCCAGGGCGAGCCGTCGGCGACCAGCTTCATGGACTACAAGGTGCCCACCGCCCACGAGATCCCCGACGTCCTGATCCACCATCTGGAAACGCCCTGCGCGTTCACCGAGACCGGGGCGAAGGGCGCGGGCGAGGGCGGCACCATCGGGGCGCCGGCCGCCGTGCTCAACGCCGTCAACAACGCCCTGCGCCCCACGGGTGTCGAGCTCGACCACACCCCCATCACCCCGGAGACGGTGCACCGCGCCCTGAACCTGGAGCTCTCCTCATGACCGACACCGACACGGACACGGACACGGACACGGACACCTGCAACGTGCTCCTGCTGAACCTCGATGTCAACGGCGAGCAGCACGAAGTGATCACCGAGCCCCGCCGCACCCTCGTCGACGTGCTCCGGCACGATCTGCGTCTGACCGGCACCCACGTCGGCTGCGAGCACGGCATCTGTGGCGCGTGCACCGTCCTGGTCGACGACCGACCCGTGCGCGCGTGCCTGATGTTCGCGGCGCAGGCCGAGGGTGCACGGATCCGTACCGTCGAGTCGCTCTCGGACGGACCCGAACTGAGTGATCTGCAAAGGGCGTTCAGCGATCACCACGGACTGCAGTGCGGCTTCTGCACCCCCGGCTTCCTGATGCTCGCCGAGGGTTTCCTCGCCGAGCGGCCCGAGGCGACCAAGGGCGAGATCCGCGAGGTCGTGGCCTCCAACCTCTGCCGGTGCACCGGCTACCAGACCATCGTCGAGGCGATCGACGGATGCGCCGTCGCCCGGCGCTGCCCCAAGGAGTGCTGATGCAGCTCACCAACTCGGTCCCGGTCAAGGCGTCGCCCGACGAGGTCTTCGCCCTGATGAACGACGTCGAGCGGGTGGCCTCGTGCATGCCGGGCGCCGCACTCGAAGGACGCGACGGAGACACCTGGCAGGGCTCCGTGAAGATCAAGGTCGGTCCGATCAGTGCCGCGTACGCCGGTACGGTCCGCTTCCTGGAGGTCGACCCCGAAGGGCGGCGGCTGCGGGTCCAGGCGCGCGGTGCCGACACCCACGGCAGCGGCGACGCGGAGGCGGAGGTCGCCCTTGAGGTGCTTTCCGCGCCCGAGGGCGCGCTGCTCCAGATCTCCACGGACCTGGTGATACGCGGGAAGATCGCGCAGTTCGGCAAGGGTGCCATCGCGACGGTGTCCGACCGGATCCTGCAGCAATTCGCGCAGAATCTGGGGAGCTTGCTCGACCAGGACCGGTCACCGTCACCGTCCCCGGCCGCCCCTGCTCCAGCTGCGTCAGCCGCGTCAGCCGCGGCTCGTGCCACGACCCCCGCGACCGCCGAACTCGACGGCCTCTCGATGCTCCTCGGCCCGGCAGCGGCCAAGTACGGCCTTGTCGCAGCCGGTTTCGCCTTCGGCCTCTTCGAGGGCTGGCTGATCGGGCGGCTCGGCTCGCAGGCGCGGGAGCTGCGGGCCCTGCGCTCGCCGGGGAGGGCCTCGTGAACTACGGGCAGGAGACGGAACGTACCTACGAACGAGCGGGATTCGGCGCCCCCGTGCGCAGAGGCATCCGCCCCGCCATCCTGGTCGTCGACCTGACGCGCGGTTTCACCGAGGACGGCTTTCCCTCAGGGGCGGATCTGAGCGACGTGGTGGGCGCGGTCGGTGAGCTGATCGAGGCCGGGCGCCCGGCCGACGTGCCCGTCGTCTTCACCGCGATCTCCTACACGCCGGCCGAGGCCACGGGCGACGCCGTCACCTGGCTGCACAAGGCCCAGGGCATGCGGTCCCTGGTCGAGGGCAGCGAGGAGGTGGCACTCGATCCCCGACTGCCTTACGAGCAGCGGGACTTGATGGTGGTGAAGAAGGGCGCGTCGGCCTTCTTCGGGACCTCGCTCGCCGCGCTGCTGACCGGTCTCGGCTGCGACACGGTCCTGGTGTGCGGGGCGACGACGAGCGGCTGCGTGCGGGCCACGGCGGTCGACGCCGTGCAGAGCGGGTTCTCGGTGCTCGTGCCGCGCGCGTGCGTCGGCGACCGTGCCGCGGGACCGCACGAGGCGAGCCTCTTCGACATTCAGGCCAAGTACGGCGACGTCATCGACCTCAAGGAAGCAGTCGACTACCTCGGCACCCTCGCGCACCCCAGGAGGAACGCATGACCCCGCCCGACCGCTGCCTGCCGCAGTCCGCGCTCGCCGACCTGGCCGACATCCCCGCCACCGGCCGCTGGGTCCGCTCGGGCACCACCCGGCTGCACGTACTGGACTACGGCGGCTCCGGCGTCCCGCTCCTCGTCCTGCCCGGCATCACCAGCCCGGCCATCAGCATGGACTTCGTGGCGCGTGAACTGACCGACGTCGCACGCCCGTTGGTGCTCGACATCCGGGGGCGCGGGCTCTCCGACGGCGGTGGCTCCTGCACCCTGGAGGAGTACGCGGAGGACGTCGAAGCCGTCGTCACGGGGCTCGGCCTCGACCGCCCCGTCCTCTTCGGCCACTCCATGGGTGCGCGCATCGCCGCGGTGACCGCGGTCCGCGGCAAGGTGGCGCTGCGCGGCACGGTGCTCGGTGACCCGCCGATGAGCGGCCCCGGCCGCGGGCCCTATCCGACACCCCTGGACGCCTTCCTCGACCAGCTGGCACAGGCCCGGCGCGGCACCGACGCGGACGAGGTGGCCCTGTCGTGGCCGCGCTGGCCGCGCCGGGAGCAGGAACTGCGGGCCCGCTGGCTGGCGAGCTGCGACACGGAGGCGATCACGGCCACACACCGCGGCTTCGAGACCGAGGACTTCTTCGACTGGTGGCCCTCCGTGCCGGGGCCGACGGCGCTCCTGTACGGCGCGGACAGCCCCGTCGTCACCTCCGAGGGCGTCGCGGAGGCCGCGCGGCTGCACCCGGCGGCGGCTCTCAGCAGCATCCCGGACGCGGGCCACATGCTGTTCTGGGACAACTCCGGGGCGGCTCTCGCCGCGCTCCGCGAGGCGCTGCGCCCGATGCTGACCTGAGCGTCCTCACCGATCAACCCCCGTGCTTAAGTGGGCCCCATGGCTGACGAAACCTCCACCACGACGCCTGCGACGGCCAGGACGTCAGGACAGCCCGGACCGCCCGCCGCCCTCACGGCCGCGCCCGGATACCAGGTCAGGCGCCTCTACCAGGCGTATCTCGCGGTCTGGATCCGCGCCGTGGACCCGACACTCACCGGGCCGCAGTTCGCCGTACTGCAGGCCGTGGACGCCTCGCCGGGCCACGACCAGCGGTCGATGGCGTCGGCGGTGGCCCTGGACACGTCGACGATGGCGGACGTGGCACGGCGCCTGGAGAACCGGGGGCTGATCCTGCGCAGGACGGCGGCCGACGACGGCCGCCGCAAGCTGCTCTATCTGACCGAGGAGGGTGAGCGCACCCTCCGCGACTCCAACCGTCGCGCCCGCGAGCTCGACGAGCGGCTCCTTGAGCCGTTCGGCTCCGAGCGGCGCGAAGACGTCATGCATCTCCTCTCGTCCCTCGCCGATCACTGGGAGGGGCTGACCGAGGACTCATAGCCGTACGGGCAGCCGTACGAGAACATCCGGAGGATTCCGTGGCAGTGACCGCGACGACAGCGACCGACCACCACATCGGCATGATCGTGCCCAGCTCGAACCTGACGATGGAGACGGAGCTGCCGCGCATGCTGCGTGACCGCGAGGCGGTGGCCCCGCAGGACCGGTTCGTCTTCCACAGCAGCCGGATGCGCATGAAGCACGTGACGCCCGAGCAGCTCAGGGCGATGAACGCGCAGACCGAGCGTGCCGCGCTCGAACTCGCCGACGCCAGGCCCGATGTGGTCGCCACGGCCTGCCTCGTGGCGATCATGGCGCAGGGTCCCGGCCACCACTGCACGGCGGAGGACGAGATCACCGCAGTCCTGCGCTCCGAGGGCGCGCAGGCGCCGGTGATCTCCAGCGCGGGCGCCCTGCTGGACGGCATCAAGGCGCTCGGTGCCGCGCGGGTCGCGATCATCACCCCGTACATGAAGCCCCTCACGCAGCTGGTCGCCGACTACGTCGAGGACGCCGGGGTCGAGGTCGTGGACGCGCTCAGCCTGGAGGTGCCGGACAATCTGGCGGTGGCCCGGCTCGACCCCGCCGACCTGCGCGACCACTGGCGCCGCGTGGACCTGGGCCGCGCCGACGCGCTCGTCCTCTCCGCGTGTGTGCAGATGCCCTCGCTCGCGTCGATCCAGGCGGTGGAGGACGCCGCGGGTCTTCCCGTCCTGTCGGCGGCCACCGCGACGGCGTACCGCGTGCTGGGTGAGCTCGGCCTGCCGCCGCACGTGCCGGGCGCGGGCAGTCTGCTGCGGGACCCGAGTGTCGCTTGAGCCCGGTGGGCCGAGCGGGCACGATGACCGGACGCACGCTCACCCGGTGTGCCTGAACACCCGCCACCCGCATGGGAGTTGACGCATGGCCGCGATCCCGCCGCCCGAGACCCACCCGATCGACACCAGCAAGCCGCACCCTGCCCGGGTCTACGACTGGTTCCTCGGCGGCAAGGACAACTATCCGGTGGACGAGGAGCTCGGGCTCCAGATCGTGTCGCTCGAACCGCAGACCAAGTACTGCGCCCAGCACAACCGCTGGTTCATGCAGCGTGCCACGCGCCGGCTCGCGGGCGAGGAGGGGATACGCCAGTTCCTGGACATCGGCACCGGCATCCCCACCGAACCGAACCTCCACCGCATCGCCCAGTCGGCCGCCCCCGAGGCGCGTGTCGTGTACGTGGACAACGACCCGATCGTCCTGGCGCACGCGGAGGCGCTGCTGCGGGGCACGCCCGAGGGGGCGACGGAGTTCCTTCAGGTGGACGCGCGCGAGCCGGACAAGATCCTCGAACAGGCCGAGGGGGTACTGGACTTCACACAGCCGATCGCCCTCTCCCTGATCGCGCTGCTGCACTTCATCAGCGACGACGACGGCGCCTATGACGTCGTGGAGCGGCTCGTGTCGGCCCTCGCGCCCGGCAGTCATCTGGTCCTGTCGCAGATGGCGGGCGACTTCGATCCGGAGCGGACGCGGCAGGCGGTGGAGATGTACAAGGCGGGCGGCGTGACGCTCGTGCCGCGCGAGCGGGCCGATGTCGAGCGGTTCTTCGGGGGTCTGGAGCTGCTCGACCCCGGCGTGGTGTGGCTGCCGGACTGGCATGCGGAGCTCGGCGTCGACGAGATCAGGAACGGGTCGCCGGTGCCGCTGTACGCGGGGGTGGCGCGCAAGCCGTAGCCAGGCGGGCCCTTTTGGCGGTGCGACGGTGAATCCCTGCCCCTCTTTTTTAGTCACCTTGACTATAAAAGCGTGACCCCATAACGTCGGCATGACGAAAACGGGGAGGGATTCACCATGGCCGACATCACCCGACGCCTCGGAGCGCACCACCTGCGCTCCGCGCCCACCGCACACATCCGCCACCACAAGCGCGGCCGGCTCGTCCACGACGGGCCGGGGCTGAGCTTCTGGTTCCGCCCGCTCAGCGCCGCGCTCTCCGAAGTACCGGTCGACGACCGCGAGTTGGCGGTCACCTTCCATGCGCGCACCGCCGACTTCCAGGACGTCGCCGTGCAGGCCACGGTGACCTACCGGATCAGCGATCCGGCGCTCGCCGCGTCCCGCCTCGACTTCGCCGTCGACCCGGACACCGGCTCCTGGCGCGGCGCCCCGCTGGAGCAACTCGGTTCCCTGCTCACGGAGTCCGCCCAGCAGAACGCCCTCGACGTACTGGCCCGCACCCCGCTGGCCGAAGCGCTCGCGGACGGTGTCAGCTCGGTCCGTGAGCGGATCTCCGAAGGCCTCGCCGGGGAGCCGAGGCTGCCCGCCACCGGCATCGAGGTCGTCGCCGTCCGTGTGATCGCGATCCGCCCCGAGCCGGAGGTCGAGCGCGCCCTGCGCACCCCCGCGCGGGAGCGGATCCAGCAGGAGGCGGACCGGGCGACGTACGAACGGCGGGCCGTGGCCGTGCAGCGGGAGCGCGCCATCGCCGAGAACGAACTCACCAGCCGCATCGAACTGGCCCGCCAGGAGCAGGAGCTGGTGGAGCGGCGGGGTGTCAACGCACGGCGCGAGGCCGAGGAGAACGCCGCCGCCGACGCCGTGCGCGCCGAGGCCGAAGCCGCCCGCACGGAGCGCCTCGCCCGCGCCGAGGCCGAGTCCGCGCGTACGGTCGGCGAGGCGAGGGCGGCGGCCCAGGCCTCCTGGCTCGCGGCGCACTCGACGGTGGACGCCGCCACCCTGCACGCCCTGGCGGCCACCCGGCTCGCCGAGAACGTCCCGCGCATCGAGAGCCTCACCCTCTCCCCCGACGTCCTCACCGGCCTGCTCGCGAAGCTGGGTCAACACGGAGGTCACCACGGGGACGCCCGGTCATGAGCCTGGCGCCGCGCGCGGTGCTGGTCCACCGCACCACCGAGTACGAGGAGCTGCTCGCCCGGCACGGCACCCACGGCCAGGCCGAGTTCTTCCTCGCCTCGCGCGGCCGGAGCATCCGGGAGGTGGCCGAGCGCCACCACCGGGCGCACCGCACGCTCGCCGACGTGGCCGCCGGGGTGCCCCGGCAGTGGCGGCAGGCGCGCGTGGAGCGTGCCGATCTCGACCGCTTCCTCTTCGGCCCCGAGGACGTGGTGGTGGTCGTCGGCCAGGACGGCCTGGTCGCCAACGCCGCGAAGTACCTCGCCGGGCAGCCGGTGATCGGCATCGACACCGAGCCGGGGCGCAACCCCGGCGTCCTGGTACGTCACCGGGGCGCGGATGCGGCCAAGCTGCTCCCGGCGGCGGTCGCGTCCGGGACCCCGGTGGACGAACTGACCATGGTGGAGGCGGTGTCCGACGACACCCAGCGGCTGCTCGCGCTCAACGAGGTCTATCTCGGCCCGCCGGGCCACCAGACCGCCCGCTACCGCATCGGCCCGGACACCGACACGGCCGCCCCCGAGGCGCAGGCCTCCTCCGGCGTCCTGGTCGGGACCGGAACCGGAGCCACCGGTTGGCTGCGCTCGCTGTGGCAGCAGAGCGGCAGCGCCCTGCCGCTGCCGGGTCCCGCGCAGCCGGGCCTCATCTGGTTCGTACGGGAGGCGTGGCCCTCGCCCGCGACCGGGACCTCGCAGGTGGAGGGGGTACTCACGGCGGCCGACCGGCTCCGGGTCACCGTCGAGTCGGACCGTCTCATCGTCTTCGGCGACGGGGTGGAGAGCGACGCGGTGGAACTGACCTGGGGTCAGACGGTGGTGATCGGGATGTCTGATATCGCCCTGCGCCTCCTGAGTTGACGGCAGGCTGGACGCGGGCCCCCGGCAACGGCGCCGCACCCATGGGGCAGGATGACGCTCGCGCCGGACCACGAACATACGTCCGGCGCGCCCGCACAACCTGGAGAATGAACTGATGGAGCGAGCCCTCACATGGCACGACCTGATCACCGCCGGCATAGCGGTGGCCGTTGGCATCGCGGCGGGTCTGCTGCTGCGCATGACCCTGCGGTGGCTGGGTGAACGGGCCAGCAGGACCCGGTGGAGCGGCGACGACGTCATCGTCGACGCCGTGCGCACCCTGGTCCCCTGTGCGGCGATCACCGCGGGCCTGGCCGTCGCGGCGGCCGCTCTCCCGCTCACTCCCCGGACCGGCCGCAACGTCTCGATGACGCTGACGGCGCTGCTTGTCCTGGCCGGGACCCTGACGGCGGCCCGCGTGGTCACGCGTCTGGTGAAGTCCCTGGCGCAGTCCCGGTCGGGCGTCGCGGGCTCGGCGACGATCTTCGTCAACATCACCCGGGTCGTCGTGCTCGCGATGGGCTTCCTCGTCGTCCTGCAGACGCTCGGCGTCTCCATAGCGCCGCTGCTCACGGCTCTGGGTGTCGGCGGCCTCGCGGTGGCCCTGGCCCTCCAGGACACGCTGGCCAACCTCTTCGCGGGCGTACACATCCTCGCCGCGAAGACGGTCCAGCCGGGCGACTACATCAAGCTCAGCAGCGGCGAAGAGGGCTACGTCGTGGACATCAACTGGCGCAACACGGTGGTGCGTCAGCTGTCGAACAACCTCGTCATCATCCCCAACGCCCAGCTCGCGGGCACCAACATGACCAATTTCAGCCGCCCCGAGCAGGATCTGTCGATCATGGTCCAGGTCGGCGTCAGCTACGACAGCGACCTGGAGCAGGTCGAGCGCGTCACGACCGAGGTCGTGGAGAACGTCATGAAGGACGTCGACGGCGCTCTTCCCGAGCACGAACCGGCCGTGCGCTTCCACACGTTCGGCGACTCCAGGATCAGCTTCACGGTAATCCTGGGCGTCGGCGAGTTCAGCGACCAGTACCGCATCAAGCACGAGTTCATCAAGCAGCTCCATCAGCGCTACCGCGCCGAGGGCATCCGGGTGCCCGCCCCGGTCAGGACGGTGAACGTCCAGCAGGGCGAGCTGCCGCCGGGCCTGATCCCGCACCAGCGCGAGGCCGTGGCACCGACGACGAAGCCGGTGTCGTAACGGAAGGCGCCTCACACCTCAACGAGGGCAGCACCGCGTCACACGGTGCTGCCCTCGTCCACGTGCGGGGCCGCCGACCACCACAGCCGTGGACAGACACCCTGTTTGACAGACCCCGATCACGCAGATCATGATTCCATTAATTGTTTAATGGAATCGAGAGAGGTGCTGCGGTGGACACGACCATGGACGACACCGCCGGGGCCGGTGGATCCTCGGGCGCGCCCGCGCTCGAGGCCCGCGGACTCGGCAAGCGATACCGCCGCGGATGGGCGCTGCGTGACTGTTCCTTCCGGCTGCCCGCCGGGCGGATCTGCGGTCTCGTCGGCCCCAACGGAGCAGGAAAGAGCACCCTGTTGGGGCTCGCCACCCGTCTCGTGGCCCCCACCGAGGGCGAACTGCGCGTCTTCGGCGTGCCGGCGGGCGAGCCCGCCGCGATGCCCCGCTACGCGTTCCTCTCCCAGGACAAGCCGCTGTTCAAGCGGTTCACCGTGGCCGAGACGCTCCGCATGGGCCGCGAGCTCAACCCCGGCTGGGACACGGAGGCCGCGGAGCGCATCGTGCGGGCGGGGCAGCTGCCCCTGGACGCCAAGGTCGGCACGCTCTCGGGCGGGCAGCGCACCCGCGTCGCGTTCGCCCTCGCCTTCGGCAAGCGGCCCGATCTGCTGCTGCTCGACGAGCCGATGGCAGATCTGGACCCACTGGCCCGGGACGAGATGAGTTCGCTGCTGATGTCCGAGGCCGTCGAGCGCGGCACGACGGTGGTGATGTCCTCCCACATGCTGTCCGAGCTGGAGGACATGTGCGACTACCTCCTGGTCGTCGCCGGCGGCCGGATCCGGATGGCGGGCGACACCGAGGAACTGCTCCCGGCCCACGCCCTGGTGACCGGCCTCGCCCCCGACGGGAGGCCGCCCGCGGACCTCGCCCCGCACACGGTGGTCGAATTCCGGGTCCAGGGGCGCCAGTTCCGAGCCCTCGTGCGCCCCCACGGCCCACTGGCCCCGGACTGGGAGGTGACCGAGCCGAGTCTGGAGGAGGTCCTGCTCGCCCACCTCCGCTCGCCGGACGCAAAACCGTTGTTCACGCAGGACGCCCGTATCGAGGCGGAAGGAAACGTCGCCGCATGAGCACCACCCTCACCGAGAAGCAGCGCACCGCGCGGTCGCCCAGGAAGCCGGGACTGCTGCACGGGGTCACCTGGCTCGTCGTACGCCAGCACCGCACCGCTCTGTGGACCCTCGCAGCCGCGACGCTGCTCGGCGCGGCCCTGATCGTCCAGCAGCGCGGCGCGATGTCCGACCTGCTCGATCAGCTCGGCTGGCCCGGCAAGGACGTCACGCTGTCCTCCACCCCGGAGGGATTCGGCTACGTCACCCAGGCCCTGAACTCCCTGCCCGTCGCCCTCGGTGTCTTCCTCGGCGCGCCGCTCATCGCGGGCGACCAGGAGCACGGCACCGCGCAGCTGGTCACCACGCAGTCGGTGCCGCGCCGCCGCTGGCTCGCGGCGAAGCTCGCCTGGTGCCTTTCGCTGGTCCTGGTGTCCACCGTGGTGCTCGCCACGCTGTTCACCTGGTGGTGGGAGCCCTACCGCGAGTTCTTCCCCTCGGACTGGATGCAGGGGGTCGTGTTCGACAACACGGGTCCGATGCTCACGGCGCTCTCCCTGTTCTTCACCACCTGCGGCATCGCGATCGGCATGCTGCTGCGCCGGACGCTGCGGGCCATGATGGCGACGTTCCTCTTCGCCGGCGTCGTGGAGTTCGCCTTCGGCGAGTTCCGCGACCGCCTGGCCACGCCGCGTGTGGTCACCTACCCGATGAACGGCGACGCCCCGGCGTTCCTCGACCAGGCGGTCGAGCACGACCGGTGGATCGGCAGCGCGGACGGTCAGCTCTACGGATGGGGCACGTGCTCCGAACCCACCGAGAAGGCCACCAACGCCTGCATCAAGGAGCACGGCATCGTCAACGACGTCGTCGAGTACTTCGGCTACGACCAGATGCCCGGCATGCAGTGGACCGGCGCCGCCCTGCTGCTCGGCGGCACCGCCGTCGTGGCGGTCTTCATCCTGTGGTGGACGACGCGGCGGCCCCTGTAGGAGCGCCCTGTGAGGCAGCCGGTGACGGCGAGTACGTAAAGTATCGACCGACGAGCAGAGGGTGCGGAAGGTGGGGACAGTGGTCGAATTCCGTATCGACCGGCGCAGCGGCGTGGCCACGTATCTGCAGATCGTGCGGCAGGTCGAACAGGCCCTGCGCATGGGCGCGTTGGTCGAGGGTGACCGGCTGCCCACCGCGGCCCAGGTGGCCGCGGCCACCAAGGTGAACCCCAACACGACGCTCAAGGCGTACCGCGAGCTGGAGCGCGCGGGTCTCGCCGAGGTCCGCCAGGGCGCGGGCACCTTCATCACCCGTTCCCTCGCCCGCCCCCAGGCGGGGCCGGACTCGCCCCTGCAGACCGCCCTCATGGAGTGGATGCGGGAGGCGCGGTCGGCGGGGCTCACCGGGCAGGACGTCACGGCGCTGTTCGAGGCGGTGCACGCGGCCACCTTCCAGGGCGACGCGGTCGGCTGAGCCCGGCGTCACAGGGCCGCCCTCGACAAACCCCGTAAGCGACCGCTTAGTATCGGTGTGCGGGGCTCCCTGCCCCGGGATCGCTGCCGCCGCCGTCACCGCATGGAGAATCCGCATGGCATCCCTGCTCCTGTCCCGTCGTGACCTCGACTTCCTGCTGTACGAGTGGCTCGACGTGCCCGCGCTCACCGGCCGGGAGCGGTTCGCGGACCACTCCCGCGAGACGTTCGACGCCGCCCTGGAGCTGAGCGAGCAGATCGCCACCCGGCACTTCGCCCCGCACAACAAGAAGAACGACGCCCAGGAGCCCACCTTCGACGGGGAGCGGGTGCACGTCATCCCCGAGGTGAAGGAGGCGCTGCGGGTCTTCGGGGACTCGGGGCTCCTCGCGAGCGCCATGGATCACGAGATCGGCGGCGGGCAGCTGCCGGCCGTGGTGGCGCAGGCCTGCTTCGCGTGGTTCCAGGCGGCGAACGTCGGCACGGCCGCGTACCCCTTCCTGACCATGGGCAACGCCAATCTGCTCCTCGCGCACGCCTCGAAGGAGCAGATCGACACCTTCGTGCGCCCCATGGTGGAGGGCCGCTTCCTGGGGACGATGTGCCTCTCCGAGCCGCAGGCCGGTTCGTCGCTCGCCGATGTGCGCACGCGCGCCGAGGAGCGGCCCGACGGGACGTACCGCCTCTTCGGGAACAAGATGTGGATCTCCGGCGGCGAGCACGAGCTCTCGGAGAACATCGTGCATCTGGTCCTCGCCCGGATTCCCGGCGGCCCGCCCGGCGTGAAGGGGCTCTCGCTGTTCATCGTGCCGAAGGTGCTCGTCGGCGACGACGGTGCGCTCGGCGAGCGCAACGACGTCGTGCTCGCGGGCCTCAACCACAAGATGGGTTACCGGGGCACCACGAACACCCTGCTGAACTTCGGCGAGGGCGCCCACCGGCCCGGCGGTGAGCCCGGCGCGGTCGGCCACCTCATCGGGGAGCCGAACCGCGGGCTCGCGTACATGTTCCACATGATGAACGAGGCGCGGATCGGCGTGGGTCTCGGCGCCACCGCGCTCGGCTACACCGGCTATCTGCACGCCCTCGACTACGCGCGCACCCGCCCGCAGGGCCGGCCGCTCGCCGCGAAGAACCCGGCGTCGGCGCAGGTCCCGATCATCGAGCACGCCGACGTACGCCGCATGCTCCTCGCCCAGAAGGCGTACGTGGAGGGCGCGATGGCGCTCAACCTGTACTGCGGGCTGCTGCTCGACGAGCAGCACACGGGCACCTCGCAGGAGGCGCGCGACGAGGCGAAGCTGCTGCTCGACGTGCTCACGCCCATCGCCAAGAGCTGGCCGTCGCAGTGGTGCCTGGAGGCCAACGACCTGGCGATCCAGGTGCACGGCGGCTACGGCTACACGCGCGAGTACAACGTCGAGCAGTTCTACCGCGACAACCGCCTCAACCCCATCCACGAGGGCACGCACGGCATCCACGGCCTCGACCTGCTCGGCCGCAAGGTGATCATGGACGGCGGCGCGGGCCTCCGGCTGCTCGTGGAGCGGATCGCGCGGACGTCCGCCCGCGCCAACGCGGTGGGCGGTTCCGCGGCCGGGTACGGGCGTGCGCTCGACACGGCCGCGGCGCGTGCGGTGGAGGTGACCCAGCGGCTCTGGTCGACCGGTGACCCGCAGACGGCGCTCGCCAACGCGAGCGTCTACCTCGAAGCGGTCGGGCACGTGGTCGTGGCCTGGATGTGGCTGGAGCAGCTGCTCGCGGCCGAGTCCGGCACCGAGGACTTCCACGTGGGCAAGCGCGGTGCCTGCCGCTACTTCTTCCGCCATGAACTGCCCAAGACAGAAGCCCAGTTCACGCTCCTGGAGAGCCTGGACCGGACCGCTCTCGAACTGGACGAGAACGCCTTCTGACCGAGGGGCTTCCGACCCAGAAGTACAGGAACACCGAGCACACCGCCGCGAACGCGCACCACGTGGAGATGTACTCGTGCCGCCACAGCAGCACACACACCGTCGCCCCGACGGCGACCAAGGCGCCGAAAAGGATCAGGCCCCGGTCGCCGGAGAGGAGCAGCGAGCCGACGGTGGCGAGCAGATATCCGGCGATGATCAGCTCGGGCCGGGGCAGGCCGAACGCGTACCCGACCGTGTGGCCGCGGATCTCGGCCGTCACGGTGCGGGTCGCCAGGTAGTAGGAGAGCGCCGCCGATGTCGCGACGCCCGCCACCAGCGGGACCAGCAGACGGCGGCGGGCGCTCGGGGGCGCCGGGCACAGCACCGCAAGCGGCAGCCAGAGAGGGAGCAGCGGCAGGGCGATCACGGCCCAGGCGACGGTGGCGGGGCCGGTGCCGCCGTCGGCGCGCCAGACCTCGGACTCGATGATCTGGTGCGCGCCGAGCAGCAGCGGGAGCGCGGCCATCGGCAGGTCGCGCGGGCGGCCCCCACGGGCCGCGCGGGTCACACAGGCGACCCCCACGGCTGCGACACCCACGCCTGCCACGAGATCGGCCGTCGCGTTCCAGCACATGATCCCCACGCTAGGGCCCCCGCCGCCCGGGGGCGCGGCGGGCGGTCCGGCGGGGTTACGCGGCCCCGCCCGGGTCGGGCTCGATGTTCTGGTTGAGGCGGAAGACGTTGTCCGGGTCGTACGCGGCCTTGACCCGCGCCAGGCGTGCGTAGTTCCCGCGGTAGCTCGCCCGCACCCGTTCCTGCCCCTCCTCCATCATCATGTTCACGTAGGCGCCGCCCGCGGAGTACGGGTGCAGGGCGTCGAAGTAGTCGACGGCCCAGCGCTTGACGAGGTCGGTGTTGGCCGGATCTGTGTCCACTCCCGCGTAGACACAGGCCCAGCGTGCGCCCCGGTAGCTCCACGCGGTGTCCGCGGAGCCGTGGTCGTGGGCGGCACCGTCGATGGGGTAGAGGTGCATCGTCGACTTCATGGTCGGCACGTCGGGGCCGAACTTGCCGTGCAGGGCGATGGCGTCGTCAGGGATCTCGTCGACGAAGTCCGCCCGCCAGTACCACTGGTCGCCGTGCGGGTAGAGCCCGTCGAACATGGACTGCAGCACGGGGTGCGGCATCTCCGACACGGCGTGCAGGAGCGGGTCGGGCAGCGCGTCGAGCAGGGGCGCCATGGCGTGGGCCGCCGCGTCGGGGTCGTCGTGGGTGTGGCACCACACGATGCCGCAGACCTTGCGCAGGTGGAGGCTCTCCGGGAAGGGCGGGGCCGGGGGCACGGTGCCGTACATGAAGAAGCCGTTCACCTCGCGCGGCGCCCGGGGCAGGAAGTCCCGGTAGGCGGCGAGGACCTCCGCGCCTCGTTCGGCGGGCCAGAAGGTGGGGCCCGCGACGACGGTGCTCAGCTCGTGCAGCCGGAAGAGGAAGGAGGTGACGACGCCGA
Source organism: Streptomyces sp. NPDC032198 (assembly GCF_040636975.1). Classification (NCBI taxonomy): domain Bacteria; kingdom Bacillati; phylum Actinomycetota; class Actinomycetes; order Kitasatosporales; family Streptomycetaceae; genus Streptomyces; species Streptomyces sp. NPDC032198. Next base: position 56,677 of record NZ_JBEZVL010000003.1, read on the forward strand.
AGTTGCCGCCGCCGCCGCGGATCGCCCAGTACAGGTCCGGGTTCTCGTCGGCGCCCGCCCGCACCTGGCGGCCGTCGGCCAGGACGAGGTCGGCTTCCAGGAGGTTGTCGATGCTCAGTCCGAACCTGCGGGTGAGGTGGCCGAGGCCGCCGCCGAGGGTGAGCCCGCCGACCCCGGTCGAGGAGATGATGCCGCTCGGCGTGGCCAGGCCGTGCGCGTGCGTGGCGCGGTCCACCTCGCTCCAGACGCAGCCGCCGCCGACCCGTGCCGTGCGCGCCGCCGCGTCGACCTCGATCGACTTGAGCGGCGACAGGTCGGCGACCACGCCTCCGTCGACGGTGCCCAGGCCCGCTCCGTGGTGGCCGCCGCCGCGGACCGCGAGCGGCAGCCCGTGTGCGCGGGCGAAGCCGATGACAGCGGACACGTCGTCGGCGTCGGTGCAGCGGGCGACGAGCGCGGGCCGCTTGTCGGCCATCGCGTTGTAGACGGCGCGGGCCTCGTCGTACCCGGCGTCGTCCGGACCTGTCAACTCCCCTTTGAAGCTTGCCAGTTCGTGGCGCGCTGCCTGTGCGGGTGTGATGGACATGTGCTCCCCCGTTGGATCGGTACATCCCGATCCGCCCTTTCTAGTGCTGCCCGGGGCGCACCGATATCCGTGCCCGCCACCCAGCTCACAGTCGCGGTTACCTACTTTTCGCGGCCGATTTCCACCCCCAGCTGCGCGGCGCGGGCGGCGACCTCGCGCCGGGTGCGGGCGCCGAGCTTCTCCAGGACGGCCCGGACATGGTTGTCGACCGTGCGCACGGACAGGAAGAGCCGGCCGGCGATCTCGATGTTGGTGAGGCCCTCCGCCAGGAGCCGGCCGACCTGGAGCTGGCGGCCGGTGAGCCCTGCCGGGTTGCGACGGGTCGCCGCGTGCGGGCCGCGCGGGATGCGGGCGACACCCAGGGCGCGCAGGTCGGCGCGGACGAGCCGGGCCAGGGGTTCGGCGCCCAGGGCGTCGAGAGCGGCGAGCGCGGTGAGCTTGTCCGCCGGGTCCGGGCTCTCCGCGAGGGCGGCGGCGTGCTCGTAGGGGCAGCCCGCCGCCCGCCAGGCCTCGGCCGCCCGGCGCCACTGCCCGGCGGCCTGCAGGGCGTACGGATGGTCGGAGCCGTCCGCGGGGACGGGGTGCCCCGCCTTGGCGAGCCAGTGGCCGAGCTCCGCGCGGTAGGGCGTGGCCGCCAGGCCGCGCGCCTGCGCGTACAGGGGGCCGACGGCGTCGGCCACGGCCGTGTGGTCGCCGCGCAGCCAGGCGGCCTCCGCCCGTGCCGCCGCGACCGGGGCGGTGCGCTGGAGTTCCTGGGTGCGCGCGGCGACCTCCCAGGCCCGTCCGAGGAGTTCGTCGCCGCCTTCCGCGCCGCGCCGGATCCGTACCCGTGCGAGGACGGTCAGGGCGGGGCAGCGCGCGGGCGGGAATTCGTAGGCGTCACCGGACTCGGCGTGCTTCTCCGCCTCGTCCCACTTTCCGGCTGCGAACTGCCGTAGCGCCAGCTCCACTTGGAGGTAGCGGAGGAACCCCAGATGTTCCGTGCGGTCCGCGAACTCCATGGCGGGTCCGAGGAAGTGGTCCGCCTCCGTGAACCGGAGGTTCTCCAGGAGGGTCCAGATGACATTGGCGTAGGCGCGGCAGGCGTGTTCGGCCTCGCCCGCCTTCAGTGCGACGGCCAGGCTCTCCTCCAACTGCGGTCGCCCCAGCGGATCGCCGCCGCGCCAGCGGGCGGTGCCCACGTTGTTCAGGGCGTGGGAGAGGATCGCCGCGTCGTTCGTGCGCCGGGCGAGGGTGATGGCGCGCTCGCCGTAGCCGATGGCCTCGACATACCGGTCGGAGAGCATGCGCAGCTGTGAGGTGTTGCTGAGCGCGAGCGCCAACAGCCGCTCGTCACCGGCCTGTTCGAGTACGTCGATGGCTTCCCTGGCGGCCTCCTGTGCCGCGTCCGCGTCGCCCGCCCACCAGTGGATCCGCGACAGCCAGCGCAGATCGGCGCCGAGTGCCCGCAGGTCGCCCTGGGAGCGGCGCAGGGCGACGGCCTCCCGCTGGGCGCCGACGGCGGCCGGTGAGTCGGCGATGGTGTAGCTCTCCACGGCGAACCGCTCCAGGAGGTCGGCGAGTTCGGCCGGTCCGTAGCGGTCGCGCTGTCGCAGGACGAGCCGCAGCTGGGCGGCGGCCTCGCGGTGCGCACCGGTGCGTGCGGCGTCCCTCGCCGCGTCGGGTCCGTAGCGCGCGATGGCGTCCTGGTCGCCCGCCTGGGCGGCGTGGTGGACGATGCGGGAGGCGTCGGCGCCGGGCTGCGCCACCAGGACGGTGAGCACCCGGCGGTTGAGCTCGATCCGCCGCGCCGAGGGCAGCGAGTCGGCGATGGCCCGCCGGATGATCTCGTGCCGGAACATCACACGCTCCGGGGTCACGACGAGCAGGCCGCGCCGCTCCGCCGCGGTCAACTGGTCCACCCCGTAGGGCAGTAGCGCGTCGGCCAGCGGGTGCTCGGCCGCCGAAGGGACCACGGCGAGCTGTTCGAGGGCGTCGCGCGCCGCGTCGTCGAGGCCGCGCAGCCGGGCGAGGACGGCGTCGACCACGGTCGGCGGCACGTCACCGGTGCCGCCCGCCGCGACGACCTCGGCCACGTAGAAGGGGTTGCCCGACGTCACGGCGTACACCTGCGCGGGATCGAGGCGGCTCACCGCGCTCAAGGTGCGCACCGCGTCGCGGGACAGCCGGGCCAGCGGGACGCGGTGCACGCGCGCCGCCCTCGACACCTGGCCCAGGAGGTGCCGCAGCGGATGCTCGCGGCCCAGCTCGTCGTCGCGGAAGGTCAGCACAAGGACCGCGGGCAGCCGGTCCACACGGCGTACCAGGAACCGCAGCGCGTCGAGAGAGGCCTCATCCGCCCAGTGCACGTCCTCTACGACGAGGACCGTCGGATGCGGCGGGTCACCGAGCTCGGCCCGCAGCGCGTCGTACACCCGGTGCCGGTCGCCGCCCTCGGTCACCGCCTGCGCCAGCTCGGTCCGCACACTGCCGACAAGGTCACGGAAGGGGCCCAGCGGCCGCCGCGTGGCGAGGTCGTCGCACTGCCCGACCAGCACCCTGGCCTGCGCGGACAGCGCACCCGGCAGGGCGTTCACGAGGCTCGACTTGCCGATCCCGGCCTCACCGAAGACGAGCGCCACCGAACCCGCCCCGTCGGCCGCTTCCCGTGCGGCGGCGGTCAGTCGAGCCAGCTCACGATCCCGCTCGAGGATCCCCCCGTCCACGCGGGAAATTCTGCCACGCGATCATGTTTTTCCGTCGCCCGTACGGAGGTTCGACAAGCGGCGGCCCGGCGACGGATCAGGGCTCCTGGTGGTGCGGGTTGGCGTCCGCGCCTTCCGTGCTGAGCAGTACGAGGGTGGATGCGGGGCCGAGGCCGAGCGCCGCGCGGCGGTCCTCTGCGCCGGCACCCGTCAGCGCGGCCCGGACTCCGGCGAGCGGCGCGGCCCCGCAGGGGCCCGAGGAGACGCCGAGGGCGGCGAGCGCGCGGGCCGCTCGCGCGCCGGCGGCGTCGGTGACGGCGACGGCGGCGTCGATGCCGCAGCGGAGGTAGGGCCAGGCGAGGCTGGAGGGGGTGCCGCAGTTCAGTCCCGCCATGGCCGTGTCACCGGTGACGACGCCGGTCAGCTCCCCGCGGGTGAGGCTCTCGATGACGCAGGGCGCGGCCTCGGGCTCCACGGAGAGCAGCGAGGGGGCCGGGCGTCCGGCGGGCCGGCTGCGGTAGTGGGTGACGGCGGCCTGCGCGAGCGAGCCCACGCCCACGGGCACGGCCACCAGGTCGGGCGGCCCCGCACCGGCTGCGGCGAGCTGGGCGTCGACCTCGGTGAACAGGGTCGAGTAGCCCTCGACGATCCACCGGGGGATGCGCTCGTAACCGGGCCAGGCGGAGTCCTGGACGAGCAGCGTGGCGGGCCCGTCCGCCGCGGCGTCGGCCGCCCTGCGCACGGCGTCGTCGTAGGGACCGGCGACCTGGGTGACCTCGGCACCCTCGGATGCGATGGCCGCCGAGGCGGCCGGGTGCACTCCCCCGGACACGAAGACGTGGGCGCGCTGGCCCAGGAGCCTGGCGAACCGGGCGACCGCGCGGCCGTGGTTGCCATCGGTGGCCGTGACCAGCGTGACAGGACCCGACGGAGCCCCGCTGTTCGCGGCCCGCTCGGCGAGGGCGCGGTGCACCGCCCAGGACGCGCCGAGCGCCTTGAACGCGGGCAGCCCCAGGCGCGCGGACTCGTCCTTGACGAAGACCCGGCCCACACCCAGCTCGTCGGCGAGGGAGGCGAGCTCGTGGAGCGGGGTGGTCGCGTAGCCGGGGAGTGAGGCGTGGAAGGCCTGGGCCTCGGCGGGCTCGGGCGGGCAGCTCCAGGCGCGGGCGGCGGGGCGGGCGAACCAGGCCACCGGCTTCTCTGCGTTCTCAGGGTTTCCGCGGTCCTCAGGGGCCCCGCAGCTCTCAGGGGCTCCGCAGTTCTCAGGGGCCCCACGATTCTCACGGTTCTCCGTGTTCTCAGGCATCCGGCCAGCCTGCGGCCACCCTCGCCCCGCGGTCCAGTACCCGCTTCCGGCCGGGCCCCCTCTCACCCGCCACGGGACCCTCTCCTCAGCGACATGAGTAAAGCGCGTACGCTTACGTCATCGATCGTCGGAGATCGAGCCCTCATCCCCTGCCAGGAGGACGCATGACCTCGCCGTCGCAGACCGCGCGCACCCCCCAGACCCTCGACCGCCCCTTCAGCGTCGGCAGCCTCAACCTGCCCAACCGCATCGTGATGGCCCCCATGACCCGCGAGTTCTCGCCGGGCGGCGTGCCCGGCGCGGACGTGGCGGAGTACTACGCCCGCCGGGCCGCGGCCGGTGTCGGCCTGATCATCACCGAGGGGACGTACGTCGGTCACGCGTCGGCCGGTACGAGCGACCGGGTGCCGCGCTTCCACGGGGACGACGCCCTCGAAGGCTGGCGCAAGGTGGCCGACGCCGTGCACGCGGCGGGCGGGAAGATCATTCCTCAGCTGTGGCACGTCGGCATCACCCGCGACGAGGGCAAGGGCCCGGTGCCGTCCGCTCCCCCGGCCGGCCCCTCCGCGATCGGCCTCGACGGCGAGCCGAAGGGCAGCGCGCTGACGGCCGATGACCTCGACGACGTGATCCGGGCGTTCGCCGAGGCCGCTGCCGCCGCCGAGCGCATCGGCTTCGACGGCATCGAACTGCACGGCGCGCACGGCTACTTGATCGACCAGTTCCTCTGGGAGCGCACCAACCGGCGCACCGACGGCTACGGCGGCGATCTCGAGGGCCGCACCCGCTTCGCCGCGGAGCTCGTCGCGGCCGTACGGGCCGCCGTCTCGCCCGACTTCCCGATCTTCTTCCGCCTCTCGCAGTGGAAGGCCGGCAGCTACGACGCGAAGCTCGCCCAGTCCCCCGAGGAGCTGGAGCGCCTGCTCGCCCCGCTGGTGAAGGCGGGCGTCGACGTCCTGCACGCCTCCACCCGCCGCTACTGGCTGCCGGAGTTCGAGGGCAGCGACCTCAACCTCGCGGGCTGGGTCAAGAAGGTGTCCGGCCTGCCCGTGGTCACCGTGGGCTCGGTAGGCCTCGACCAGGAGTTCATCGGCCCGGAGGGCTGGGCGCCGCCGTCCGCCTCCACCGGCATCGACCCGCTCGTCGACCGCCTGGAGCGCGACGAGTTCGACCTGGTGGCGGTGGGCCGCGCCCTCATCGCCGACCCGGAGTGGGCGGCCAAGGCACTGGAGAACCGGCTCGCCGACGCGACGCCGTTCGACAAGTCGCTGCTGACGAGCCTGGCCTGAGCGACAGCCGCTGTGCGTACGGTCCCGGTACCGCGGGGACCGTACGCGCGGTGACGTCCGGAGCCGTAGCCGCCGTGACGGTAGCCAAAGTCATACGCTGCTGTCACCCGCCGTCGCGTACGATATGCCCATGACCTGGCCTGCCACCGAGCGCTGCTTCCCCACCGCCGTCCCCGGCGGCCTGGGGCTCGTGCAGGACCTCCTGAACACCGTGCCCTCCTGCCGTCCGGAGGAGGACGATCTCCTCGGGGACGTGACCGCCGCGCAGACCTGGGTCTCCGTGGCGCTGCCCACCTGGGCCGAGCGCACGGGGCGCGCGTCGGTGCGGCTCACCCTCACCGAAGAGGACCTGCCCAGACTGCGGCAGCTGCGCGAGCAGATGCGCCGGGCCCTCCTCTCTCGATGCGGCACGACGAGCGGCGAGACCGCGCGCTTCACCTCCTGTGCCCTCCAGGTCAACCTGCACGGCGACGCCGCACTGACGACCGAGCCGGAGGGCGAGGGCTGGCGCTGGCTGACGTCCGCCATCCTGTGCGAGGCGCTGCTCGCGCAGACCACGGGTGAGTGGCGGCGCCTGAAGATCTGCCGCAACGAACAGTGCGGCAGGGCGTTCTACGACCGCTCCCGCAACAACAGCGGCGTCTGGCACTCCACCCGAGGCTGCGGGAACGCCGCGAACCTGCGGGCATCGCGCCAACGCCGCCGGGCGGGCGCCGAGGCGGAACCGGCACCGGACCCCCAGGCCTGAAGAGTCCTGAGCCACCGTCAACTGCCGTACTCCACCAGGCTGGTGGGCGTCACGATGCGTCGCGCGGGGCCCGGCGCCGGTTTCCTGCCCGGGTCGGACTCCCTGCCCTGCATCCGGTCGGCGAGCAGCCTGCCTGCCGCCCGGCCGAGTTCATCGCTGTCGTACGCGACGAGGGTGAGCGGCAGGCCGAGCGCGTCGGCCAGTTCGAAGTCGTCGAAGCCTGCGAGCGCGGTGTCGGTGCCGGAGGCGCGCAGGGCACGGAACGCCCCTATCGTGTTGCGGTTGTTGGAGCAGAACAGCGCGGTGGGCGGCTCCGGCAGCGCCAGGAGTTCGGCCGCCGCCCGCCGGGCCTCGCGCGGCTCGGTCTGCCCTTGTCGTACGTAGTGTTCGTCGAAGGGGATGCCATGGGCGGCGAGGGCGGCCGCATACCCCCTCAGGCGCTCGGTGCCGGTGTAGACGGCGGGCGGTGAGCCGAGGAAGCCGATGCGGCGGTGGCCGCGGACGATCAGCCGGGCGGTGGCGGCGCGGGCCCCGCCGAAGTCGTCGACCAGGACGCAGTCGGCGTCGAATCCTTCGGGCGGCCGGCTGGCGAGCACCACCGGTACGCCGTCGGCGGCCGCCGCGGCGAGATGGCGATGATCCGCCGCGGCGGGGACAGCGATGATGCCGTCGACGCGCCGGGCCACCAGGTCCGCGACGAGTTCACGCTCGGCGTCCAGGTCCTGGCCGGTGTTCCCGATGACGGTCTTGAAGCCGTCGCCCGCGATGACGGAGTCCACACCGAGGGCGAACCGTGAGTAGAACGGGTTGGCCAGGTTCGTGACGACGAGTCCGACCAGGCCCGTGCCGCGTCCCAGGCGGAGGCTGCGGGCCACCTCGTTGGGCCGGTAGCCGAGTTCCGCCGCGGCGGAGCGGATGCGCTCCCGGGTGGCCGGGAGCACGCGCGGGTCGTCGCGCAGGGCCCTGGACGCGGTCATCGCACTGACGCCCACCCGCTCGGCGACGTCCCGCAGCGTGGCCGGACCGTCCATGGGCGGACGCGGTTCGGGCATCGTCATGTGTCTCCTTTCCCGGCGGATCGCCTCACCTCCCGGCAGCCCGGACGTACTCGGCGGTCCCGATCAGCGCCGCGTCCGCGCCCAGCGTGCCGGGGCGCGGTCTCACCGGAGTATCCCCGAAGCCGGTGCGCAGGGCGGGGCCGACCACATCCCAGGACAGCGCCATGGCGCCGCCGACGACGACCACCGACGCCCCGAAGTCGCGTACGCACGGGGCGAGGACAGTACCCAGGGCGGCGAGGGCCTCGTCAAGGACCTGTCGGGCCCAGCGTTCGCCCCGCCGCGCGCGCTCGGCGACGTCCCGCACGTCCACGCCCTGGTCACCGCCGTAGCGGGCGAGGATCGCCCGGCGCGAAACGGTGTGCTCCAGCGGCGCGCCCGACCAGCGCATCAGGTCGAGGCGGCCTTCGGGCGGCACCCCCGGCCCGTCCCTGCACACGACGCCGTCCGCGAGGAACGCCGACCCCACCCCCGAGCCCAGGGTGATCCCCACGCAGCGCCGGTGGCCGGCCGCGGCTCCCGCGCTCGCCTCTCCGAGGAGGAACGCGTGCGCGTCGTTCAGGAACACCACGTCCGCGGGCCGCGGCCACACCCCGTCGAGCAGCACCGAGCGCACGTCGATGCCGTACAGGTCGTCGAACTTCCCCACGCCCTCGAAGCGGGCGATGCCCTTCTCGTGGTCGAAGGGTCCCGGTACGGCGGCGCCCCACACCTGACCGGCGGGCACCTGCAGGTCCCCGGCGCAGCGCACGACCGTGCCGAGCAGGTGCTCGGCGTTGCCCCGCGCGTCGAGCGGCCGCCGGACGCGACGGCTCACCCGCGCGTGCGACGGGTCGACCAGTGCGGCGGTGACGTGGGTGCCGCCGATCTCCAGGACGGCTCTCACGTGTGCCCCGCGCTCGCGGCACGGCGGTCACGCACGAGTGCCTTCACCACCTTCGCCGGGCCGCCCCGCGACTCCAGCCGGTAGCCGCCGACCGCCGCGGGCACCGTCAGCGTCTCCGCGTACGCCAGCGTGTGCCGCTCTCCCGCCGAGGTCAGCACGGTGACCCCCTCCCCCTCCACCACGTTCAGGACGTGGAACCGTCCCGCCGTGTCGTCCGCGGCGACGGCGTCCGCGTCGAGCGCGTAGCGCCGCACCTCGTAGAACATCTCGTCCAGCGCGCCGAGCAGTTCCTCGCGCCAGCCGTCCCCGCGCCGCAGGACGTAGGGCTCCTGCACCAGGTCGCGTGTCACGGCGGCGCCGCGCCGCTCCGTCTCCAGGTTGGCCAGGCCGTGCTCGTAGGGCAGGGGGCGCGGGTTGCCGTCGACGTCCGGCCGCAGCCAGTCGTAGAAGCGCAGGCTGTAGAGGTACGGGGTCGCGCTGATCTCCAGTACGAGGTTTCCGGCGCCGCTCGCGTGCGGGGTGCCCGCGGGGATCATGAAGAGCCTGCCTTGTTCGGCAGGGAACGTCATGACGTGGTCCGCGGGGTCCATCGGCACCCCGTCGTGCGCGGCTTCCTCGATCTCCTTGCGGAAGAGGGCGAGGTCGGTGTCCTCGCGCAGGCCGAGATAGACGCGGGTGTCGGTACCGCCGAGCGTCATGTAGTACGTCTCGTGCTGGGTGTAGTGCCAGCCGAACCGCTCGCGCATGTACGGCTCCTTGGGGTGGCAGTGCACCGACAGGTTGCCGCCTCCCACGGTGTCCAGATAGTCGAAGCGGATCGGAAAGGACGTGCCGAAGCGGGCGTGCGCCTCGGGGCCGAGCACCTCGTCGGGGTGCAGGACGCACAGGAGCTGGAAGGGGACCTCCGCCTGGGACTCGGGGCCGTCCCCGATGAGGATGCCCGCTTCGGGGGCGATGAGTTCGTAGCCGAGCGCGGTGTTGCGTGCGCCGGGGTTGAAGCCGAGCGCCCGCTGCCCCCAATGCCCGCCCCAGGGCGTGGAGTTGAAGACTGGTCTGGTGCGCACGGGCTGCCGCGCGAGTGCGGCGTAGCTCGCCCGCAGGCCGTTCCCGTCCAGGAACACGGGGCGTCCGGGATCCTGCACGTCCACCCAGCCGTCGAGCTGGCGGGCGATCGTGTCCCGGTGGCGGTCGAGCATCGGCCAGTCCACGTAGAAGAGCCGCTTCAACTCGGCCCCCTCGCCCGGCAGCCCGAGGTTGCTGCCCTCCCCGGCCGCCATCGCGGACTCCGCGTACCGCTTGGGCAGATCGGCGTACCAGAGCACGTCGTGCAGGACCAGAGAGGCGCCGGGACCGTACACAAGCAGCAGGCCGTCCGCGCAGCCGTCGTCCTGCGGGAGTTCGTCGAACAGGTCGGTGAGGGGGTTCTCCGCGAGCCTGCAGTAGTAGGGGTCGTCGGCGTCGGGCGCGCTCATGGTGCGGCGGCGCACCACGGCGGGGGGCGCGTAGCGCGTACGGATGTCGAGGGTGCGCACGGGCAGGGGGCAGGCGGCGGTGAGCCGCGCGACGATGGTCTCCCAGTCGGCTGCCGGAGGCCCTTCGACGGCCACGATGGCGGGTTCGGTGGGCAGTTGGGCGGCCACGGCATCCCAGCCGCAGGCCAGTACGGCCCCCGGTGCCGGGGGGTAGCGCGGGTCGAGCCGGTACACGCGTGCTCCTTCGTGCGGAGGTTCTTCTTCGTGCGGAGTTCGTCGTGGGCGGGGCTTGGCAGAGGGTCTTCGCTGCGGGTTCAGGGCCGTGTCAGCAGCACCGCGGTCGTGCCGAGGGCCGGGATGTCGACTGTCAACGCGCCCTTAGATACAGCGAGTTCACCGGCCGCCGTGCCCAGGTAGTCCGCGCTGTGAGCGGCCGCCACCGGAAAGTGCACCCGTACCGGACAGGCCACCGGCTCCTCAGCGAAGGACTGCAGCCGGAGGAGGACCTGGCCGGCACCCGGCGTGGTGGCACCGACCAGGCGGACGCGCGTGTCCCCGAGTTCGGCGAAGGCGAGCGACGCCTGCCCGCCGCCCTCCGCTCCCCTGGCCCGGACGGCTCGCAGCGGGCGGCTCCAGGCCGCCGCCGTCCGGGGGCCGAGCCCGTCGGCGGCCGGTCCGCAGGCGAGGCTGTAGCGGTAGGTGAACTCGAAGCCCTGCTCGCCGGGGAAGTTGGTGTCCCACAGGTTGTTGTGGATCCAGGAGAAGACGGTCGCGGGTTCGTCGTGCCCCATGGTCTTCGGGAAGGGCGCGTACGGCAGCGCGATGTTGCCGAACTGCACGAGCGGCGCGTCCTGCGTGGACCAGGCCACCGCGAGCCCGTCCTCGGCGAGCGTCACCCAGCGGCGCACGGCTCGCATGTGCAGGGCCGAACCCGGCACCACGGGAAGGGTGGTGCCCGTAAGTCCACCCGATGCCTCCATCCGGACGACCGGCTCGTCGAAGGCGAAGGGAAAGGCGAAGTAGGCGCTCTCCTTGCCCAGCGTTCTGTCCTTGTCGAGCCGGTTCTCGATGTCGAGGCGTGGCACGCCCACGGGCAGGGTGAGGGTGGTGCGCAGCCGGTTGGCTCCCGCAGGACGCGTCTCGTACGTGATCGACTCGGCCGTCACGGTCGAGTGGCGGGCGATGAGCGCGGCGGGCGGGGCGACGGCGCGGACGCCGAGGTGTTCGAGGCGGTCGGACGCCGTCGTGCGGCTGGAGTTGTGGTTGAAGGCCCCGGCGGTGGTGTAGCTGTCATGGATGTAACCGTTGAAACCGACGGTCGCGTCCGGGCGCACGAGTTCGCGGCCGGTCGCCTTGTCGACGACCGAGGCGATGCAGGCGTGCGCGAGGTCCACGCGGACGGCGAGGTGTTCGTTCTCCAGGAGCGTCGGTTCGGGGCGGGCGTGTGCCGCGGCGGCGGTCCGCGCCGGGTCCTCGCGCTCGGTGCCGCCGGTGGGGTTCCAGCCGGTGGCGGCCTTCACGACCGTGGCGGACGACCGATCGGCGGTCCGCGCCGTGTCAGGGGTGATGTCCAGGCGCACCGACCCCGCGGGCGGCACCTCGGCCACGCGCACCACCAGGAACCGCCCGGCGTCCCGGTGGTCGTCGTTGGTCTGCGCCTCTTCCCCGTGGACGATCCGGCGCCCGCTGCGGGCGTCGCGCACGGCCACCGGCTGCTCCAGCGGCACGCTGCTCTCCGGCAGGAAGATCCGCACGACGTCCGTGCGCGGCCAGGAGCAGGTGTTGATCACGTGGTAGGTCGCCGCCGCGCCGGGGGCCGCCGCGAGCCGCTGGCCGAGCCGGGCGCTCGCCCTGCCCAGGAGCGCGTTCCCGTCGTCGTACGCGCGCATCGCCTGCCCGTACTTCCAGTGCCACTGGTGCTCCCCGGAGTGGCCTCCCTCGTCGCCGTGGGTCCACGGGTCGCCGGCGCCCCAGGTGTGCTCGTCGAAGAGCGACACCGCCTCGTAGACCCCGGCGGCGTCCGCGCTGTCTTCCTCCGCCCCCGTGGCGCCGAGGAGTCCTGCGAACGTGCCGATGGTCTGGGCGTCGGCGACCACGGACTGGGCGGTGCGGGCCAGGGACAGGGGCCGCGCCCCCGAGCCGACTCCGTCGACCCACCAGTCGGTCCAGTCGCCCTCGAAGGTCTGGATGGCGTCGCCGAGCCTGGCCTCGGCGTCGGTGAAGAAGTCCTCGTTGCGGGAGAGCCGCAGCTGGGGGTGGGCCCAGGTCTCGTTCCAGCGGCGGACGGTGTCGGCGATGATGCGGCGGGGCGGCGCGTTGTCGCCGAACTTGCCCTGGACGCGCAGGTGGAGCACGTCCCAGGGGTAGGGCTCGCGCTTGACCTCGGCCTGGTCCATGGCCCAGCCGAAGATGCCGCCGCGGTAGGGGTAAGGGTGGGTGGCCAGGGAGGTCAGATAGGCGGGCAGCAGGTCGTCGACGTCCGCGTAGTCGGTGTCGAAGCCGAGCAGCGGTCCTTCCATGTAGGCGAGGCCGTGCGGGGTGTCGGTGACCCAGACGAGGACGCTGTTGCCGCTGGGGGCGCGCCACCGGAACAGCCGCGGGAGTTTCTCGCCGCCGACCAGGTGGGGCACCGAGCGGCCGGCCCAGTTGTGCGCCACCGAGAGGTACTTGACCCCGGCGGCGGAGAGCGCGTCGACCAGGCCGACGACCGCGCCCGGCACGTCGGTCTGCATGGCGGAGGTGAACGTGACGCCGTGGCGCTCGCGCACGTCGTGGGCGAGCCGCAGCAGTTCGTGCAGTTCGTCGGTGGAGCAGGTCTCGGTGTGCAGGTTGAACGGCAGCGCGGTCAGCTCGATGCGTCCTTCGCGCACACGTCGTACGAACTCCTCGACCTGCTCGGCGGGCCGGGCGTCCGCCCACTGCCGGAACGACCACAGCGACTCGACGCACCAGCGGAATCGGGACTCGGCGGGCCAGTCGTCGGTGGCCCGGGTCAGCTCCAGGCAGGAGTCGAGGAAGGAGAGATGCTCGGCGAGGACGTGGCCCTGGGGGTCGGTGTAGCCGATGTCGAGGTGGGAGTGGTGGACGAGGTGGAGGGTCCAGCGGCGCTGCGGGGTCAGGCGGACGTCAATGCCCTCGGTGGCGTCCGGCAGGCAGACGGTGAGGCGCGTCTCGGTGTCGACGGCGGGCACCAAGAGGCGTACGGAGCCGCCCGGGCCCGCGAGCCGCTCGACGGGCAGCGCGGCACCGGACTCGGTTCGGACGGCCAACTCGGCAGGCAGAAAGGACCCGTTGACCGCTTCGACGCGCAGCGACTGCGTGAGGCCGTCGCCGTCCGGCGCCCTGCGCAGCAGCGGTTCCTCCGTCAACCGAAGGGCACTGCCGCCGAGGCTGCCCTCCGCGGTGATGACGGAGGAGCGCAGGCTGTCGCGTATCCGGTCGTTGTCCCAGTCGGTGGTGCGGACAAGGGCCCGTGTCGTCATGCGGTTCTCTCTCCTGGTCTCGATGGTTCTCGGCGGCTCTCAGCGGGCGGATGCGGTGACGCCGCGCAGGAACAGGCCGCGGAACACCAGGAAGAGGAGGAGCGTGGGCAGGGAGACGATCAGCGCGCCGGCCAGGATGACGGGCGGTCCTGTCGAGGAGTAGGCGTTGTTGAGGGTGGTCAGGGCCGCCATCACCGGCTGCACGTCGGGGCTGCGGCTGAGCGTGATGCCCAGGAGAAGGTCGTTCCAGACGGCGGTGAACTGGAAGATGAAGGCCGCGCCGAGCCCCGCCTTCATCAGCGGTACGTGGATGCGCCAGAAGATCCGCCGGAAGGAGGCGCCGTCGATGAGCGCCGCCTCGGTCAACTCTGGCGGCATCGTGGTCATTTGATTGCGGATCAGGAAGAAGGCGAAGGGTACGGCCCACGCCGAGTAGATCAGCATGAGTCCTAGCCTGGTGTCGTAGAGATTGGCGTCGGCGTAGAGCCCGAAGAGCGGTGCGAGGAACATCTGCAGCGGGAAGAGCGTGCCGGAGTAGATCAGCCAGAACCAGAACGCGGGCCTGGGGACGGGCAGGACCACGACGGCGAACGCGGCCATGGCCGCGACGAGCACCGCGGCCAGGCCGCACACGACGGCGTAGAGCAGCGAGGCCTGGAAGCTGTCGCCGATGCCCGCCACGTTCCATGCGGTCTTGAGGTTCTCGGCGAGGTCGAAGCCCTGGACGGTCCAGTCGGGCTTGCCCGTGTACTCGGCGGCGGGCGTCAGCGCGTTGACCACGAGGAGATACAGCGGGATCAGCCAGAGCAGCACGCATCCGGCGATGAAGAGATGGCGCACGGTGCGACCCATGAGAGCCTCCTCAGGCCTTGGTGGTGGCGTGGGAGTCGGCCTCGGGCATCTGGCGGCGCAGGTACATCCAGGAGGAGGCGACGACGATCACTGAGAGGACGAGGGCGATCGCCGATCCGTAGCCGACGTGGAAGAGCCGGAACGCCTCGCGGTACATGCTCAGGGCGAGGGTCTCGGAGGAGCGGGACGGGCCGCCCTTGGTGAGGATCCAGATCATGTCGAACGCCTTGAGGCTGTTCACGATCGCCATCCCGACCACGACGACCGTCACGGCGCGCAGCTGGGGCAGCGTGATGTACCGGAACATCCGCCAGCCGCTCGCGCCGTCCAACTGCGCCGCCTCGACGGTGTCCTGGGGAATGGCGCGCAGCCCGATCGCGAAGAGGACGACATTGAGCCCGGTGGCCTGCCACGTACTGGCGACGATCATCGAGAGGGTGTTCTGCGGCCACTCCAGGAGCCAGGTCTGCGCCCACGAGTCGAGTCCGATCCCGCGCAGCACCTGATTGACCGCGCCGTCGGAGGTCAGCATGAAGTTCCACAGGACCGCCGTGGCGGCGGCGGAGATGGCATACGGCAGCACGATCACCAGCTGGGCGATGCCGCCGAACCGCATCCGGTGCGTGGCCACGGCGATGAGCAGTCCGGCGAGGACGGGCAGGAGCAGGGTGCCTGCCACCCACATCAGGGTGTTCAGCAGGGACCGCCCGAAGATCGGGTCATCGGCGAGCCGCGCGTAGTTGTCGAAGCCGGTGAAGGTGCTGGTGAAGCCGTTGTCCTCGAAGAAGCTGTCGTAGACGCTGCGGAAGAAGGGATAGACGAGGAGTACGCCGACGAACGCGAAGGCGGGCAGGGCCCACGGCAGTGCGGCGAGCGGACCGCCGAGCCTGCCGTTGCCGCGGACCGCCCGGTGCGGGGTGCGGATCGGGACGCGGCGCCGGACGCCTACGGGCTTCGCGGCACGCGGGGCCGGGGCGGGGGCGGGGCTCACGATCTCGGTCATGTCTCCTCCGCCTCCCGCCATACCTGCCATGCCTCGTCCGCGCGGTCCTGCATGGTCCGCAGCACCGTGCGGTAGGAGGACGGGTTCAGCAGGAAACCGGCCAGGTCGTCGACGGTCGCCTCGACCAGTTCGGGCGGGCCCTGCTCCCAGAACCGGTTGAGCAGCCAGAGCTTGTCGCCGCGCACCTTCTTCGCGAGGCCCGCGATCACCGGGTTCGCGGGCTCCACCCCGGGATTGGGGCAGCCGTCCTGGAGGCTGTGCGAGAAGGCCTTCATCACGGCGGGCCGCAGCCAGTTGCCCGCCGCCTTCAACGCCTCGTCGCGGTCCGGGCCCTTCACGGTGGAGACGAGGGCACTGGACTCGAAGATGACGCAGGGGCGGGCCTTCGGGTCGGCCATGGGCAGCACGAAGGCGCCGAGGTTCTTCCCGGGTTTTCCGCCCGCTCCGACCAGGGTCGAGCCGAGCCAGGTGCCGCAGGGCACCATTCCGACCTTGCCGTGGACGACGGCCGCGGCGGCATCGGCGTGGCTCATGTCCATGGAGGTGAACCAGTCCTTGTCGAAGAAGGACTCCAGGGTGCGCAGGGCGCGTTCGGCCCGCGGGTCGGTGTACCGGGCGCGGCCGTTCATCAAGTCGTCGTAGAACTTCGGGTCTTGGCGGCTGAGCATCTCCTGGAACCAGATGAAGGCGGGCCAGCGGTCGGCCGCCGAGCCGTGCAGCGGGGTGATCCCGTTCTTCTTGAGCCGCTCACAGGCCGCGAGGAACTCGTTCCAGGTGCCGGGTACTTGGAGTCGATGTTCCTCGAACACCTCGATGTTGTAGAAGAACACCCAGTACGCGAGGTTCATGGGCAGTCCGTAGACCCGCCCCCGATAGGTGAACGCGTCCCGTAAGGAGGCGTCGACCCAGCCTCTGCCGACGGCACGGTCCCACTGCCGGGTCAGGTCGACGATGCCGCCGGTGCGGGCGAGGTCCTGGAGCCGGTAGCCCGACCAGTACTTGAGCATGTCCGGTGTCTTGTTGGTGCGCAGCGAGGACTTGACGACCTGCTCGAACGACTCGAGGGAGGGATTCACCTCGGGAACCAGCTGCAGCCCCGCCGTCGCCTTCATCGCCGCCCCCGCCTCGGCCATCGGCTTCTCCCAGGCGGCACTGTCACCGAGCACGGCGACCTTGCCGGGAGGCTGCCCGCTCGCGGTCGCACAGGCCGTGGCGAGCGCCCCGGCGGCGGCCGCGGCGAGGAGGGCACGACGGTCGAGCGGAGCACCTGGTACCGGATGAAGGCGGTGACGACTACCTGACATGGGCGGCTCCCCAGGTGTGTCTCTGCCCGGTGTTAGCGTTAACACGGGCGTGATGGAGCTTCCCTACGCCGGGGTGGGATGTCAATGGTTCGCGCAGCGGCAAGGCGTGACCGGCTCAACTGGGCGCTCCGGCCGGGCAGTTCGATCAGCCCCGCCGCGGCACGGCACGGCCCCCGCGCTGGCTCCGCGGCACGTACCGCATCGCCACCGCCCCCGAGCCGAGCTCCAGCCGGTCCACGAGCGCCAGGTCGACGTACTGCGAGAGACCCGCGAACAAGGTGGGTCCGTGGCCCGCCAGCCTGGGATGCACCACGAACTCGTACTCGTCGATCAGCCCCAGCTCCGCCAACGCGAGCGGAAGCCGCACGCCTCCCACGTACAACCCCTCGCCCGGTTCCTGCTTGAGCCGTTGAACGGCCTCCCGCAGGTCCCCGCGCACGAGCTCCGCGTTCCAGTCGACCGCGCCCAGGGAACTCGACACCACGTACTTCTTCGCGGCGTCGATGGTCCGGGCGAAGGGGTCCATCCGGTCCGCCGGCCCGTCGGGGCCCCCTCCCGTGCGAGCCGGGCGCCACGCCGCTTCCATCATCTCGTACGTCACCCGGCCAAAGAGGAGGGCGTCGGCGCGGGCGAGGATCGCAGCCGCGTGCCGGTGCAGTTCCTCGCTCGCGGGAATCGCGCGATGATCGCAGCACCCGTCCAGGGTGATGTTGATGGAGTACCGCAGGGGTCGCATCGCGCGAGAATATCCCCGCCGTCAGCCCTGGCGGTCGATTCCGGCCGCGAGCCCGTCGAGCACCCTCGACAGGCGCCGCTCGAACACCACGTCCGGATCGGGGTGGTCCTCGGCCTCGACGACGAGCCGCCGCAGGTACGGCAGCTGCCCCCCCTCCAGCAACTGGGTGAGGAACGGTCCGACCCGGCGCTGGTAGCCCGCCAGGTCCAGGCCGGTGCGCCGCTGCGCTTCGACCTCTCCCAGTTCCTGCCCGACAAAACCCCGGGTGAACTGCAGGGCCGTGGACATCACATCCATCATTCCGTCCATGTCGAGACCGATGCCGTCCACGCAGGCCAGACCGGTCTCGAGGAACTGGCGGGCGTTGGGCCCCAGGGTCGGCCGGTGCCCGAAGCGGGTGATCCACGGGTGGGCGTGGTGCAGCCGGCGCATCTCCCGGGCCAGCCGGGCGATGTCGGCCCGCCAGTCCCCGGACGGCATCCCGGTCAGGTCCAGCTCGCCGAGGACCGCGTCGTACATCAGCTCGGTCAGGTCGTCCTTGTTGCCGACGTGCCGGTAGAGCGACATCGGGCTGTGGTCCATCCGCCCCGCGACCTTGCGCATCGAGACCGCGTCGACGCCGTCCTCGTCGGCCAGGGCGATCGCGGCCGCGGTGATGGCCGTGTGGTCGAGGGTGCGCGCGGGCCCCCGCCCCTGACCGGAGAGACGGGCCCAGATGACGGGCGGCGGTTCGTCGGTCACAGCGGCGCTCCTTGCGTGATTGCGTGCATCCTACGGGACGCTTACGGTGTACGCGTCCAGTCACGTACGCTGTACACGTCTCGCCGCCGACGACTTCCGAGGTATCGACATGCCCTCTTCCTCCCCCTTGGCTTCCTCCTTGGCTTCATCCACCGTGGACATCGCCATCGTGGGCGGCGGCCTCAGTGGTCTCGTGCTGGCCCGCATCCTCCAGGAGCACGGCGTGGCAAGCACCGTCTACGAACTCGACGCCACCGCCGACGCGCGGAGACAGGGCGGCCTGCTCGACCTGCACGTCGAGTCCGGCCAAGCGGCCCTGCGCGCGGCGGGACTGTACGAGCGGTTCCGCCGGCTCACCCGGCCGCAGGCGGAGGCGATGCGGGTGATGGACAAGGCGGGCACCGTCTTCATCGACCAGGCCGCCGACGACGGTTCGGGTGAGGGCGGACGGCCCGAGATCGACCGGACGGAACTGCGCGCCCTGCTGCTCGATTCACTGCACCCGGGACGGGTCGTCTGGGACCACAAGCTCAGCCGGGCCCGCCGTCTGGACGACGGCCGGTTCGAGCTCGTCTTCGCCGACGGCTCGCGCGGGAGCGCCGATCTGCTGATCGGGGCCGACGGCGCCTGGTCGCGGGTCCGCCCCCTCGTCTCGGACGCCGCACCGGAGTACGCCGGGATCAGCTACGTCGACTTCCGCGTCACCGATGCCCCGGCCAGGGTGCCCGCCTCGGCCGCCCTGGTCGGCACCGGGAGCCTGTTCGCCCTGTCGGACAACAAGAACATCGGCGGACACGGAGGCCGCGACCTGCACTTGGGGGCCATGCTGCGGACGCCCGAGGACTGGATCGAGACGCGTGGCGTCGACTGGTCGGACGTGGCCGCCGTCCGCGCCTGCCTGCTGGCGGAGTTCGCCGACTGGACCCCGGCGCTGACCGATCTGATCCGCCACTGCGACGACGAGATCACGGCGCGCCGGGTCCACGCCCTGCCCGTCGGCCATGCGTGGCCGCGCGTCCCTGGCGTGACGCTGGTTGGCGACGCCGCCCACCTGATGTCGCCGTTCGCCGGTGAGGGCGCGAACGCCGCGATGTACGACGCCTGTGAGCTGGCCCTCGCGCTGATCGAGCACGGTACCGACGTCGAGAGCGCGCTCCACCAGTACGAGACGGCGATGTTCCCGCGCGCCGCGGACGCCGCCCGGAAGTCCGCCCGCGGGCTCGACCTGTGCTTCGCCGACGACTCCCCCCGGGGGTTGGTCGAGTTCTTCGGCAGGATGAGCGCCCACGCCACCCCCACGCACTAACGGGGCGGCTCAACTAGGCTGCTACGGCGTCCTGTTCGGCGGGCTCGGGCAGTTCCCGGGTGCCGGGTACGGGCGACGGCAGGAGCCACAGCACCGCGAGGACCGCTCCGGCGGTGCCGATCCAGAGGGTGGGGCGCAGACCGATGGCCGTGCCGAGTGCGCCGCCGAGCAGGGCGCCCAGGGGGCGGAAACCGTGGTTCAGGGTGCGGTAGGCGCCCATGACCCGTGAGCGGATGGTCTGCGGGATCAGCACCATCTGGAGTGACCCGGCGGCGATGTCGATGACCATCACGCCCACGCAGCTGAGGAATTCGGCGGCGAAGAGCGTGGCGACGACCAGCGGCAGCGGGCCATCGGCGAGCGGTACGAGCACCAGGGGCAGGGTGAACCCCACGGAGCCGCAGAGGATCGAGGGGCCGATGCCGAAGCGGCGCACGATCCTGCCGCTGCTCGCGGCGCCGAT
Source organism: Streptomyces sp. NPDC032198 (assembly GCF_040636975.1). NCBI lineage: Bacteria > Bacillati > Actinomycetota > Actinomycetes > Kitasatosporales > Streptomycetaceae > Streptomyces > Streptomyces sp. NPDC032198. Next base: position 76,593 of record NZ_JBEZVL010000003.1, read on the forward strand.
CAGACCGCCGACGGCTCCCGCGCTCAGGATGGCGCCGAGAACGCCCGCACTCAGGCCGAGTTCCACCGTCACGTACAGCACGAAGAGCGTGTGGAACATGTAGTTGAAGAACTGGATGGTCCCGGACCACGCGAAGAGTGCCCGCATCGACGGCTCCTTGACCACCCACCGCAGACCCGCCGTGAAGTGCCCCTTGCCGACGGGTTCGGGCACGGGTTCCACGGGGTCGATACGCGCGAGGAAGCGGGCCGAGACGAGATAGGTGAAGGCGTCGGCGAGCAGAGCGAAGGGCGCGGTGAGGAACTGCACGAGGAGCCCGCCGGCTCCGGGCCCGGCCAGCCAGGACATCGAACGGCTGCCGCTGACCAGGGAGTTGGCCTGCACATAGCGCTCGCTCGACACCAGCGCCACGAACAGGGTGTTGTTGCAGGCGTCGAAGAGCACGGTCAGCGCGCCGATCGCGAACGCCGTCGCGTAGAGCTGCCCGAGCGTGAGGGCATCGAGCAGATACGCGACCGGGAGCGTCACGAGCAGGGCCGCGCGGGCCAGATCGGCGGCGATCATGGCGCGCCGCCGCCGGGCCTGCCGGTCGGCCCAGGCGCCAAGGGGGAGGTTGAGGAAGAGCGCGGGCAGCAGTTCGGCCGTCTTGAGCCAGCCCATCTCGGCGGCGTCGGCGCCCAGGACGAGGACGGCGGCGAGCGGGATGGCGATCAGGGAGATCTCGCCGCCGATGAGCGAGATGGTCTGCCCGGTCCAGTAGCGCCGGAAGCTCCGCTCCCGTAACAGGGCGGGTATGCGCTCCCGCACCTTCCTCACGCCTCGGCCTCCCTGTCCGTCGCCCTCTCCGTCTCCGCGTTCATCTCCCCGTCCCCGTCCGGGACTTCACCGGGAATCTCCCGGTCGACGAAGGCGAGCCGCACCACGCTGACGGGAATCGCACCGTCGGGACGTCGGTCCGGATCGCTCCCCCGGTCCTCGTAGGGCTGCAGCAGCGCGTTGATGCGCTCGCCGATGCCGGTCAGCTCCTCGGGGGTGAGATGCAGCAGCGAGTCGCTGAACTGCTCTGCCTCGCGCCAGGCCCGAGGCAGCGTGTGGCGTTGCTCCATGGCCCGGACGGCCCGTTCGAAGTACCGCCGGGCGACCGCGGCGGACAGCGCGTCCGACGCTTCGGCGACGGCCGGGTCCTCGCTGTGACCGGGCCAGTCGGTGAACCGGGCGGTCGCCCGCCACGGCTTCTCGCGCCCCCGGCCGCCGGGGGCCTCCTCGACGAGCCCGTACTTCGCCAGTATCCGCAGGTGGTACGAGCAGCTGGCCACGGACTCGCCGGTCAGCTCGGCGGCACGGGTGGCCGTGAACGGGCCGCTCCGCCGCAGCAGACCGACCAGGGCCATGCGCGTGGGGTGGGCGTAGGCCCGCAGGGCGCGGGGGTCGGTGAGCTGAATGCTGCGCTCGGTGGGCGTGGGGCTCTCCGGGGTTTCCTCCATGATGTAAAGCTATCTTTAGAAAGATTCCTTTACAAGGCTGTCACGCGCCGCTCCCCGCCCCCGGGGCCGACCGGCGGGCCCTCGCCCCCGGGCCCACGATCGAGGGACACCGGAGGAAGGGGCCGCCCAGTGGCCAAGGACAAGAAGGACCGGAAGAAGCGGGGCAAGGACGCGAAGGGCGCCAAGAACGCGAAGGGCACCAAGGGTGGCGGCAAAAAGACCCGCGAGCCCGCCGCCCCGCTCCGGGAGGTGCTCCGCATCCCCGAGGGCGAGCGCGTCAACCTCGCCTCGTACGCGGCCGACGCGACGCCCGCGGGCCCCGCGGACAAGGCCGCCGGTGTTCTCGCCACCGCCCGGATGGGCGAACGGCTCACCGACCTCCAGGAGCGGCTGTACGCGGCGAGCACCGCGGGCGACCGCCGCCGCGTCCTCCTCGTGCTGCAGGGCATGGACACCAGCGGCAAGGGCGGCACAGTCAAGCACGTCATCGGCCTGTTCAACCCCTCCGGCTGCCGCATCAAGGCCTTCAAGGCGCCCACCCCCGAGGAGTTGAGCCACCCTTTCCTCTGGCGCATCACGCAGGCGCTCCCCGTGGCCGGCGAGATCGGCATCTTCGACCGCTCGCACTACGAGGACGTCCTGATCGCCCGCGTCCGCGAACTGGTGCCGCCCAGCGACCTCGGCCGCCGCTACGGCCGGATCAACCACTTCGAGCAGAGCCTCGCCGACGACGGCGTCACCATCATCAAGTGCTTCCTGCACATCTCGTACGAACAGCAGCGCCGTCGCCTGCTCGAACGCCTCGACAACCCGGACAAGCACTGGAAGTTCAACCCGGGCGACATCGCGGAGCGCGCCCTGTGGCCCGCCTATCAGGAGGCGTACGAGATCGCGCTCGAGCGCTGCTCGACGGCGCACGCCCCCTGGTTCCTCATCCCGGCGGACCGCAAGTGGTACCGCAACTGGGCGATCAGCAGGCTGCTCCTGGAGCACCTGAGCGCCCTGGATCCGCAGTACCCGAAGGCGGACTTCGACGTCGGCGTGGCGCGGAACCAGCTCACGTCAAGCCGTCACAAGATCGGACATTAAAGATCACTCCTGACAAGATCGGGCAGAAGTTACTTCTAGGTATGCAGTGACTTAGTGCGCCAGTAGCAGTAGAACTCGTTCCCATTCCTACGAGAGTGAGGAACATCATATGAGTGGCACCACCACGCGTTCTAACGGTTCCGGAGGCGTTTCACGCCGAAGATTCATAGCTGGAACCAGTTCTATTCTTGGCGTCGCGACCCTCGCGAGTCTCGCCCCCGCTGCCCAGGCGAACGCCGCAGCCGCGGCCGGACCCATCGGCGACGGAGCCCACGTCCCCGTACTGGTGATCGGCACCGGGTACGGCGGCTCCGTCGCCGCCCTGCGTCTCGCCCAGGCGGGCGTCGACGTCCACATGATCGAGATGGGCATGGCCTGGGACACCCCCGGCGCCGACGGCAAGATCTTCGCCCACACGACCTCGCCCGACGGCCGTTCCTACTGGCTGCGGACCAAGACCAAACAGCCCCTCAGCAACTTCCTCGGCTTCCCGATCGACAAGACCATCCCCCGCTACACCGGGATCCTCGACGCCGAGGAGATGGGCGGGATCATCGTCTACCAGGGCCGCGGCGTCGGCGGCGGCTCACTCGTCAACGGCGGCATGGCCGTCACGCCCAAGCGCGAGAACTTCGGCGCCATCCTCCCGTCGGTCAACGCAGACGAGATGTACTCCACCTACTACCCGCGCGCCAACGCCGGTCTCGGCGTCAGCACCATCGACCCCGCGTGGTTCGACAGCGTCGACTGCTACCAGTACTCCCGGGTCGGCCGCAAGCACGCCCAGCGCTCCGGGTTCCCGTTCGTCTTCGTGCCCGGCGTCTACGACTGGGACTACATGAAACAGGAGGCGGCCGGAACGGTCCCCAAGTCGGCTGTGGCCGGCGAGATCCTCTATGGCAACAACTACGGTAAGAAGTCGCTCCAGAAGACGTACATCGCCAAGGCCACCGCGACCGGAAAGGTCACCATCTCACCGCTGCACAGGGTCACCACGGTGTCCCCCGCGTCCGGTGGCGGCTACACCGTCGTCATCGAGCAGCTCAACACCACCGGCGACACCACCGCCACCAAGTCCGTCACCGCCGACCGGGTGTTCTTCGCCGCGGGCAGCGTCGGCACCAGCAAACTGCTCGTCAAACTGAAGGCCACCGGCGCTCTGCCCCACCTGAACGGAGAGATCGGCAAGGGGTGGGGCGACAACGGAAACGTCATGTGCGGGCGCGCCAATCACCTGTGGGACGCGACCGGCAAGGTCCAGTCGTCCATCCCCACCGGCGGCATCGACAACTGGGCGGCCGGTGGCGCGTTCGCCGAAGTGGCGCCCCTGCCCACCGGTATCGAGACCTACGCGTCGTTCTACCTGTCGATCACCAAGAACCCGAACCGCGCCTCGTTCTCCTGGAACGCCGCGGCGGGCAAGGCGGAGCTGAACTGGCAGACGGCCTGGAAGCAGCCGTCCATCGACGCCGCCAAGACCATCTTCGACAAGATCAACTCGAAGGAGGGGACGATCTACCGCACCGATCTGTTCGGCACGTACAAGATCTGGGGCGACCACCTCACCTACCACCCGCTCGGCGGCGCCGTCCTGAACAAGGCGACCGACAACTACGGCCGTCTGCACGGCCATCCGGGCCTGTACGTCATCGACGGCTCGCTGATCCCCGGCAACACGAGCGTCAACCCGTTCGTCACCATCACGGCGCTCGCCGAACGCAACATCGAGAAGATCATCGCCACTGATCTGTAGCCGTGCCCCTCACTCAGTGCCCGGGGAGCACGCACACCGCGTCGAGGCCGAGCACGTGGTTGAGCCGGCCGAACGCCAGCCAGGAGCCGATGCTCATACTCAGCTCCACGATCTCGCGCTGGCTGTACGACGCGGTCATCCGCGCCCAGAACTCCTCGTCGAGGCCATGGTGGTCCAGGGCGTACCGCTCGGCGTACTCGGCGGCCAGGCGTGTCCGGTCGTCGAAGGCGTCGGTGGTGCGCCACTGGGTGACCGCTTCGGCGAACTCCTCCTCGACCTTCTGGCCCTCGCGTTCGGTCCGCCAGTCGAGGCAGAACAGGCACCCGTTGATCTGCGCGATCCGCAGCCGCGCGGCCTCGAACTCCCGCAGTCCCAGAGTCGTGTGCTCGTACACCGACAGCGAGAAGTTCGCCGCCGCCGGGCCGATCCCGGGGACCATGTCGCCCCACACGTACCCGATGGGCTCCTGCCCCTCGGGAATGTCTATGTGCATCGAGCTCATTGCTTGCTCCTTCCGAGCTTGCCGGTCGCGGGGCGCAGCGGGACGTCGAGCGCGTCGTACAGTCCGGGGTCCGCCGCCACGAGCCAGTCGATGGCGCCGACCAGCCGGCCCACCGCCGTGGCGTTGCCGCCCGCCGAGCGGTTCTCGCCCTCGTCGGTGGCCTCGACCGTGACCTCGATGCGCGGACGCCCCTCGATGATCACCCGGTGTGCGCCCGCGCCGTCGGGCGGCGTCGGCCAGTCCGGTGCGCAGGACGGGTGGATACGGGTGACGTGCTCGATGACGATGCGGGGTTCGCCGCCGACGATGCCCTGCACCTCGAACCGCACCGCGCCCTGGGTGCCCGCCTCGAAGTCGCCCATGGTCCGGGTGGTCACCGTGGTGTCGAGCGCGCGCCGCTCCAACGTCTCGCGGATGTCTTCGAGTTCGACACCCAGCGCCCTGGCCATCAGCCGGATCTGACCGCCCCACACCATGGTCGGGACGGTCTCGGCGAGCATCAGGGGCTCGTAGTCCATCGGATGCCCCATGCCGATCAGGTGGCGTACGGAATCCTCCTGGTCGTACGTGGAGTAGTCGAAGATCTCCTGGCAGCGGATCCCGTCGACGGTGCTGCCGAGTCCGCTGACCAGGAGCGGCAGTACGTCGTTGCCCCAGCCGGGGTCGACGCCGGACACGAAGAGCGAGCCGCCGCCGTCCGCGACGGCGGCCAGGATCGGGTCGCGCAGCTCGGGCGGGGCGCTGCGGTGGTCGTAGAGCGCGTACAGCGCGGGCGTGACGACGACGGCTCCGGCCCGGATCGCCCGGCCGACGTCCTCGAGTGCCTCGTCGGGGCGGATGTCGCCGGAGGCCGCGTAGACCACGGCCTGGGGAGAGGCAGCGAGGACCGCGTCGATGTCATCGGTCGCCGTGACGCCCAACTGCCCCTGGAGACCGGCGAGGTCGGCCGCGTCGCGGCCGACCTTGTCGGGACTGTGGACGAGCACGGCCGCGAGCCTCAGCGCCGGGTGCGCCTCGACGGCACGTATGGCCGCGCGGCCGACATTTCCGGTACCCCAGACAACCGTGGAAATCATGCGGCGGAGGGTAACCAGAGGACGTATCAGTTCATAGGGCCATGACCGGAGAGATTTCCAGCAAGAGCACGCGCTCTAGCGGATGTTGACGTCGATGCACGCGTAGAAGGCGTTCGAGGTGTCGCCTATGTTCCAGACCGCGAGCACCTTGTGCCTGCCGGTGGCGCTGCCGAGGTTGACCTGGTGCGAGACGGTGGCGGGCGGCTGCTGGTTGCCGCCGTCGATCGTGGCGACCTTCGTGCCGTCGACGAAGTACTCGTAGTTCGCGGTGCGGTGCCGTGCGGTGAAGGTCCAGGTGAAGGTCTGCGTCCTGCTCACGTTGCTGACCTTCCACCCCTTGCTGTCGTCGTTCAGGTCGGCGAACCGGGCGTTGCCGCCATTGCAGCTGCGCAGGCCCTTGGGCCCCTCGACGCTCTGCGGCTCCCACTTGATCTCACCGCACGAGACCGTGCCGGATGCGCACTGCGCCTGCCGGCTGGCGGGGGCGTTGACGTATCCGTGCGCGCTGGCCGAACCGGTCGGCAGGGTGAGGGCGAGTACCGGTGCGAGGCCCGCACCGATCATGGCGGCCAACTTCCTCTTCCTGTGCATGCGTTACTCCTTCACGGCGGTGTTGTGGGGGTGTGCGTGAAGTGCTGGTGCCAGGTGTTCGTGAGGGTTGATTAGTCCAGACCATAGACTTCGGCGGGCCTCGGTCAAGGCCGTTTTCGCGCCAGGTACGGGCAGCGGGGCCCGCTCCCGCTACGCCGTGCGCCGCAGCTCTGCCGACAGGTGGTGCTGCAGGGGCTGACCCACCGCTTCGAGGTCGTGGACGAACGTGAGGTGGCCGTCCTCGGTGAGCGTGTAGCGGCGGCGGGTGGCCTTGACCTCCTTGGCGGTGGGAGTGCGGGCCACCTCGCTGGTGGAGAGGTCGACCGAGTCACCGGCCGCCCGGCCCACCGCGATCTCCGCGATGCCGGTGGGCTGGGTGATCAGCGCCTCCACCCGACCGTCGGGCTGCAGCCGCCACCAGCCGCTCTCCCGCGCGGACGGCCGCAGCGGCGCGCCGTCGGCGTCGAGGAGCCAGGCCCGTGCCTCATAGCGCAGGAAGGGGCGGCCGTCGTGGCTGAAGGTGACCTCCTGGGCGTACGCGAAGTCCGCTTCGAGGGTGGGGTACTCGCCCTGCCCGCGGCCGTGCCAGGTACCCAGCAGACCGAGCACGGGCGCGAGCAGCGCGTGCGGTGCCGGCGCCTCGTCCGGCCGGTGGCCGTCGGGGTACGGGTGCTCCGGTGCGGGGTCGAACACGGTGTGCGCTCCAGGGGATAGGGGCCGATGCCAGGAGGAAGCCTAGGGCCCAGGGGGCAAGTGACGGCCGATGGGCCGACACCACGGAGAACCAACTTAGGGTAGCCTCACCTAGGTTTTTGCTGTCCGGCCCTGGAGAGGTGGCGGGTGAGTACTTCAAGTCCGTCGGGGCGGGACGTCCTGAGAGAGTCGATACGGGGCCAGCGGCGCGATGTCGCCGTCGGCTCGGTGCTGGGTTCCGGGCACCAGATAGGCGAGGCGCTGGTGCCCGTCCTGATCGGCGTCGCGATCGACCAGGCCGTCACCGACTCCGACACCGGCGCCCTGCTCCTGTGTCTCGGCGTGCTCGCCGTCGGCTATGTGGCGCTCGCGCTGAGCTTCCGCTTCGGCGCCATGGCCGGTGAGCGGTCCGCCGCCCGCGCCGAGCACACCCTGCGCATCTCCCTCGTACGACGCATCCTCGATCCCGGCGGCGGCGCCGAGGACGGCAGGCTGCCCGGCGCCCTCGCCAACATCGCGACCGAGGACGCCAAGCGGGTCGGCTCCGTGAACATGGCCCTGGTGTCCGGGATCTCGGCGCTGACCGGCATCCTCACCTGCGCGGTCGTCCTGCTGCGCATGTCGCTGACGCTGGGCCTGGTCGTCCTGCTCGGCACGCCGGTACTGCTCTGGCTCGGGCATCTTCTGAGCAAGCCCCTCGAAAGCCGCAGCGAGGCCGAGCAGGAGCGGGCGGCGCACGCGTCGGCCGTCGCCGCCGACCTGGTCACCGGCCTGCGGATCCTCAAGGGCATCGGCGGCGAGTCGGCGGCCATCGCCCGCTACCGCACCACCAGCCGCGACTCCCTCGGCGCCACCCTGAAGGCGGCGCGTGCGCAGGCCTTCCAGAGCGGCATGGTGCTGACCCTGACCGGGTGTCTGATCGCCGCCGTCGCACTCGTCGGAGGCAGGCTCGCCGCCCAGGGCAGCATCAGCCTGGGCGAGCTGGTGTCGGCGGTCGGGCTCGCGCTCTTCCTGCTCGGCCCCCTGGAGGTGCTCGCCTGGGTCAACGCCGAGTTCGCCCAGGGCCGGGCGTCGGCCACCCGGATCGCGGAGGTCGTCGCCACCGCGCCCGTGGTCACCGCCGGGGACCGGAGCCTGCCCTTCCCGGTGCGCGGGGCGGTACGGCTCGACGGCGTACGGCACGGCGGGCTGCGCGGAGTGGACCTGGACATCGCGCCCGGCGAGCTGCTCGGCGTGGTCGCCACTGACCCGGCGCACGCCAACGACCTGCTGCGCTGCCTGGCCCGGCGGACCGACCCGGAGACCGGCACCGTGGAACTGGACGGCATCCCCCTGCGGGACCTCGACCCGGCCGAACTGCGCACGGCGATGCTCGTCGCCGAGCACGACGCGGACCTCTTCGAAGGCACCGTCCGTGACAACGTCACGGCCGCCGCGTCCGACGCCACCGACCCGGAGCAGGCGATGGCGGCCGCCGGAGTCACCCAGGTCGCCCGGACCCTGCCGGACGGCGAGCACACGCCGGTCGGCGAGCGCGGCCGTTCGCTCTCGGGCGGGCAGCGCCAACGTGTCGCCCTCGCACGGGCGCTGGCCGCCGAACCTCCCGTCCTCGTGGTGCACGATCCGACCACCGCGGTCGACGCCGTGACCGAGGCCGGCATCGCGGCCGGTGTCCGCGAGATCCGCAAGGGCCGCACCACGGTCCTGGTGACCACCAGCCCCGCGCTGCTCTCGGTCACCGACCGGGTGGTGCTCCTGAACGAAGGACGGGTCACCGACACGGCCCCGCACGCAGAGCTGATCCAACGTCATGAGGCCTATCGCACGGCGGTGCTGGCATGAACGAGACCCTGACCGAGCAGCACACGGACACCCGTGAGCTGCTCCCCACCGCCAGCGCGCCCCGCACCCGTGCCGCGGTCCGCGAACTGGTGCGCCCGCACCGCGGCCTCGCGGCGGGTGGCTTCGCCGTGCTGATCGCGGCGACCGCCGTGGGACTCCTCGTGCAGCCGCTGCTCGGCCGCATCGTGGACCTGGTGGCCGACCAGCGCCCGCCCGGCGACCTCACGCTGCCGGTCGTCCTGCTCGTCATGGTCGCCGTCGTGCACGGCGGGACCACCTCGCTCGGCCTGACGCTCGTCTCCCGGCTCGGCGAGACCGTGCTCGCGCACCTGCGTGAGCGGTTCGTGGAGAAAGCCCTGCGGCTGCCGCTGGAGCAGGTGGAGAAGGCCGGTGCCGGCGACCTCACCGCCCGCGTGACCCGGGACGTCTCGGTCGTGGGTGAGGCGGTGCGCAGCGCCCTGCCCGAACTCGCCCGATCCCTGCTGGCCATCCTGCTGACGCTCGTAGCGATGGCGGCGCTCGACTGGCGCTTCCTGGTCGCGGCCCTCCTCGCGGTGCCCGTCCAGGCGTCCACGGCCCGCTGGTACGTCCGCCACGCCGTCCCCCTCTACGCCCAGCAGCGCATCGCCACCGGGGCCCAGCAGCAGCAACTGCTCGACACCATCGCCGGCGCGGGCACGGTGCGGGCCTTCCGCATCGAGGAGGAGCACACCGCGCGGGTGACCCGGCGCTCGTCGGCCGCGGTCGCGCTGAAGATGCGCGGCATCCGGCTCGTCCTGGACTTCTACAACCGGCTGCACGTCGCCGAGTACACCGGCCTCGCCGCGGTCCTCGTCGCCGGGTTCCTCCTGGTCCGCTCGGACTCCGTGTCCATCGGCACCGCGACCGCCGCCGCGCTCTACTTCCACAGCCTGTTCGCGCCGGTCAACTCCGCGCTCGTACTCCTCGACGACGCCCAGTCGGCGACCGCCTCGCTCGCCCGTCTCGTCGGGGTCGCCGACGAGAAGACCCCCGAGCCGACCGCACCCGCGGCGCCGTGTGACGCGCCCCTCGGCAAGACCGCCGAACCGGACGGTACCGTCACCGTGCTCGGCATCGACCACGAGTACGTACCCGGACAACCCGTCCTGCAGAACGTGGACCTGACGCTCCGGGCCGGGGAACGGGTGGCCCTGGTCGGCCCCAGTGGCGCGGGCAAGACCACCCTCGCCAAGCTCATCGCGGGGGTGCACAGGGCGACGTCGGGCTCGGTGCACCTGACCGGAACCCCAGCCCGGGGCAACGGCCTCCCGGTGGCCCTGGTCACCCAGGAGACACACATCTTCGCCGGGCCGCTGGCGGACGACCTGCGCCTCGCGCACGCCGGGGCCACGGACGACGAGCTGCGCTCCGCGCTGACCGCGGTGGACGCCCTGGACTGGGCCGAAGCGCTGCCCGAAGGACTGGACACCGTCGTGGGCGACGGCGGCCACCGCCTCACCTCCGCCCAGGTGCAGCAACTCGCCCTGGCCCGGCTGATCCTGGCCGATCCGCCGGTGGCCGTGCTCGACGAGGCGACGGCCGAGGCGGGCAGCACCGGCGCGCGTCTCCTGGAGAAGGCCGCGGGCCGTGCGGTCGAGGGACGCACCGCGCTGGTCGTCGCGCACCGCCTCACCCAGGCCGCGACCGCGGACCGGATCGTCGTCATGGAGGGCGGCCGCATCGTGGAGAGCGGCACCCACGACGAACTGCGCGCGGGCTCCGGGCCCTACGCCTCCCTGTGGGAGGCGTGGTCCGGCACCCGTACCGCGACGACCGAAGTCCCCACGCACCCAGAAGAGCCCCGCGCTCGGTAAGTCCAGTGCCGTGATGGCCACTCCGTACGAGGGAATCTTCGCCTTCGGCAGCCAGGACCCCCGTCGGTCCTGAGCCTTCCGTACGTGCTGGACCGCCCGGTGCCGCAGCTCACGCAGGCCGTCGACGGCGACACCGCGACCAAGGTGGAGCAGCACGCCGGGAGCCAGTGAACGTATGATCAGCCGATGTCTGACACGACCGAAACCACGCCCGGCTGGCTGACCTCCGACGAGCTCGGACAGGCCCGTGCACGCATGCCGATCCTGTACGTCGAGGCCGTGCCGGTGCGCGTCGACGACAACGGCGAAGTCACCAGCATCGGGCTCCTGTTGGGAATGGGGCGGGACGGGGCGGTCAGCCGCTCCCTCGTCTCCGGCCGGGTCCTGCACCACGAGCGGGTGCGGGACGCCCTCCTGCGCCACCTGGAGAAGGACCTCGGCCCGGCGGCACTCCCCCGCGTCCCGGCCTCCCTGCAGCCCTTCACCGTCGCCGAGTACTTCCCGACGCTCGGCGTCACGCCGTTCCACGACCCCCGCCAGCACGCGGTGTCCCTCGCCTACATCGTCCCGGTCGCCGGTGACTGCCGCCCCCGGCAGGACGCGCTCAACCTGGCCTGGTTCAGTCCGGAGGAAGCCTTGTCGGCGGTGGTCCAGAACGAGATGCCGGGCGGTCACGGCGTCCTCCTCAAGCAGGCCCTGGCGCACGCGGGTTGCCTGTCCTGAGCGGTGTCCGGCGAGGGGCCCGGTGACGAATTAGGTAAGGCTCGGCTAAGTTGATCGGCGAGTGCCTTCCTCCGGAGGCGCATCTGCCAAGGAGATCGACGCAGCATGAGCTCAACCATCCGCCGGGCCCGCCGTACCACCGCGATAGCTGTGTCGCTCGCCGCGGGCGGCGCCCTGGCCTCGACCGGGTCCGCGGGCGCCGCCACCGGCTCGCCCGCCGCCTCCACGCCGATCGCGCCGGGCCTCTACCAGTCCGCGTACTCGGACCGGAACGACGCGCTCTGGGTCGCCTCTTCGGTGGGCCGGCCGCCCGCGCCCGTGACGGAATCCAGGCTGCTGAAGGTCGACCCGGACACGCTGCGGGTGGAGAAGTCGTACGCGCCGGCCGCCGATGCGGCCACCGGCGCCGTCCAGTCCGTCTACGGCATCGCCGTGGACGACGAGCACAACACCCTCTGGACGACGAACACCCGTGACAACTCCGTCTCCGTCTACAGCCAGCGCACCGGCAGACACCTCGCCACCCTGCCCGGCGTGCACCACTCCCGGGAGATCGTCGTCGACGAGCGGCGTGACCTGGTGTGGGCCAGCGCCTTCGGCGACGGCACGCTCGTCGCCTTCGACTCCGGCACCTTCGAGGAGAAGCGGCGCGTCACCGTCCCCGGCGCCGGTCCGACCGGCCTCGCCGTGAACGAGCGGACCGGGTCCGTGTACGCGGCCGACCACACCGGCGACCGGATCATCGAGGTCTCCCGGGGCACCGGAAGCCCGCGGCTCATACCGGCCGGCGACGGCCCGCTCTCGGTGGCGCTCTCCAAGAACGGCCGCACCGCCTACACCGGCGACCAGACCTCGGGCACCGTCTCGGTCGTCGACCTCCGCAAGGGCGCCGTCACCCGGTCCGTGGCATCCGGCGGAGGCACCAAGTCCGTGGCCGTCGACCACCGTTCGGGCCACGTGCTGGCCGTCAACCGCCTCTCGGCCACCGTGACGGTCGTCGACCCGCGCAAGGGAGCCGTCGTGAAGACCGTGGCCACCCCCTCCCTGCCCAACCACGTCCACGTCGCCGAAGGCACCGCGTACGTCGTCGACAAGTCGGCATCGGGCCCCGCGGGCGACGACCTGATGACCCGCTTCCGCGTCCGCCGCTGATTCAGGGCGAGGGCTGGGGCGTCATCCGGTGCAGCCCCTTGCGGTCGTAGTACCGGGTCATCGCGAACCCGAAGGCGGCGGCGAGGGCCACCCCGACCGTGATCATGATCCAGGCGCGGGCGAGTCCGGCGTCGGCGCGGGCGTCGAAGAAGAGGATGGAGCGGACGCCCCCGCTGAGCTGGCGCATGGGTTCGAAGATGCCGAGGAAGCGGTAGAAGCCGGGGACCGCCTCCAGCGGGATGGTGGCCCCGGAGGACGGCAGGCCCAGGACGATGAACACGAACATGGACACCAGCTGACCGATCCCGCCGAAGGCGGCGTTGATGGCCTGGACCCCCAGGCCGACCGCGAGGCTCGCGCAGTACGAGAAGACCCACAGCAACGGCAGGTGGGTGGCGTCCATCCCCAGGATCGCGATGGTCGCCAACATGATCAGGCTGGTGGTCAGGACCGTGATGCCCGCGGTCATGGCCATCTTCAGGAGCAGCGTCTGGGTACGGCTGATGGGCACGGTCGGGCGGCGGGTGTGCCAGGGGCCGATCTCACTGTCGGCGTAGCCGAGGGCGGTGTCGACGCCCATGCTGATGAGGTTGGCGCCGAGGAATCCGGCCAGGACGAGCAGCAGGGTGTAGTAGAACGCGCTCAGGCCGAGGCCGCTGTTGTCGCCGATGGGGTGGCCGACCTCGGTGGTGATGCCGACGGGGTCGGCGAGCAGCAGGCCCGCGGTGGACCCGGCCTTCTTGTCGGCGCCCGCCGACTTGAGCTGCTCGCCGATCGCCTGCGACGACTGCTGGGCGGCCGCGGTGGCGATCTTGCTGGCCAGGGAGGAACCGAGGCTGCCCATGCCGGGGTTGGTCAGCACCGTCATCGTCGGCCGGTCCGTCGCACTCGGGGTGGTGAGCGCGGCGACGGAGTCGGTGAAGTCCGCGGGGATGAGCAGGGCCCCGTAGATCTTGCCGGAGTCCAGCTCGTCCTGTGCCTGGGCCCGGGTGAGCGGCCGCCAGTCGGCCTTGCCCGTGGACGTGTCGTCCAGGACGGCCCGGGTGACCTGCGTCCCCAGGTTCTGCTTCTGTCCGGCCGGGGGCTCCCCGCGGTCGGCGTTGACGATGGCGAGGGGCAGGTCGCGCAGGTCGCGGTTGGGGCTGATGATGCCGCCCATGTAGAGCAGGGACAGCAGCAGGGCGAGCAGCCCGGTCAAGACGGTGGGCACCAGCCACAGCTTGGGGCGGCGCAGGAGTGCGGAGGCGCGGGCCTCGGTGCCGGGGTGACGGGGAGCGCTGTCGTCGTCCATGGTGCCCACCTTCGGTGCCGCGTACGGCACCGGAAGCGAACAACACGTCCTGGAGCGAAGAACCAGGCGAATGGGTTCGCCTGGTCCGCCCTGGCCTCGCGCGGAACCGGGGGCTAGCCGCCGATGAAGTTCCGCACCCCCTGTGACACTCCGTCATCCCCCAGCAGGTCGTTGTGTTTCAGGCATCCGGCCGCGTTGTTCGTCGCTCCGTCGAGGAGCACGCTCTTGTCCGGGTTGATGACTTCGTCGCAGTGGGACCACCAGGTCGCGTAGGCGACGTCTCCCGGCGTCTCGTCGCCCTCCGCGAGCCCGTCCTGGACGTACGAACCCGGCGTCATGTCACGGCAGGCCTGCGACCAGGCGGCGCAGGCCCAGGCCGTGGCGGTGCCGTGGTTGGGGCCGGCCAGGGAGGCCCAGTGGGCGACCTTCCCGGTGCCGCCGCCGTGTTTCACGTACCAGCGGGTGACGAGGCTCCCGAAGGAGTGGGCGACGATGTCCACCTTGGCGGCGCCCGACTGCGCGCGCACCTGTTCGACGTACGCGGCGAACCGGCCGGAGAGCACCTCGTTCACCGATTTGCTGGTGTCGTACCCCCAGGAGAACAGCTCCGCGTCCGTGTACCCGGACGCCTTGAAGTCGTCCCTCAGGGAGCCCCACACTCCCGGGTCGGCGTTGTAGCCATGGACGAAGATCACCGGAGTACGGGCGGCCCTCGGGGCCGTGTCCGCCTGGGCCGGGGTCAGCGGCATCAGCAGGGCGGCGGCGGCCGCGACGGTGAGCGGAACGGACATTCGGCGCAGCACGGGTTCCCCCTCGGTCCGGCGGACTTCACCACGTTCACCGCGTCGGGCCGACGCGGGACGCGTGCCACCTGAGCGGTGCCGAGAATGGTGAGGTCTGGGCCGACGAATGAACAGCCCTGTGCGGCAGGGAAGTTACCGCGGGTATCAGGGCTAGGGGTGATCCGGCGCGTGATCCGGTGCATGATCCGGGCCGCCCGCCTCGGCCTCCGGGTTCCAGTCGAGGAGCCGCACCTTCGCGACCGTCCGTACATGGCGGCGCATCGCGGCGGCCGCCGCCCGGCCCCGGCCGGCCTCGATCGCGTCGAGGATCGCGTGGTGCTGGGCGAGGGAGCGGGCGGGGCGCCGCACCTGGCGCAGCGACTCGTTGCGGCTCTCGGTGATCTGCTCGGCGATGGAGCGCATGAACTCGGCGAGCAGCGCGCTGTGGGCGGCCGCCGTGACGGCGGCGTGGAAGAGCCGGTCGCCCTCGACCCCGTGCTCGCCCGCCTCGATCTCCCGGGCCATCGTGCCGAGGGCGTCCCGCATCGCCCGTACGTCGTCGTCCGTGCGCCGCTCGGCGGCCAGTTCGGCGAGTTTGGTCTCCAGGGCCTCGCGCGCCTCCAGGACGTCGGGCAGCCGCCGCTTGCGCTCCACCAGCCGCTCGACGGGCTCGGCGTCCAGGCTGTCCTTGACCAGATAGGTGCCGCCGCCGTGCCGCACCTCGACCAGGCCCTGCACTTCGAGCACGACGATGGCCTGCTTGACGGAGGCGCGGGACACGCCGAGGCGCTGGGCCAGTTCACGCTCGGGCGGCAGCCGGTCGCCGGAGCGCAGGCCGCCCTCGCCGACGTAGGCGCGCAGCCGGTCAAGCACCTGTTCGTACAGTCTCGTCCGGCCCATGGGGCGCAGCGCGTCAGACATCCCAACCCCCGGTTCGGTCCCCGTGCCGAATTCTGGCCCCCTGCCGATGGTTCCGCAGCCTAACAGCGGGTGACCCAGTGGACGAGTGGCCAATTGGCTCAGCCAATTTGCGCCCGATCTCTTGACGGCCGAAACCGATACCCCGACGCTGAGTTCCGCCAACAGCCGAATTGGCTCAGCCACTTGGCCACCGCAGGGCCAACGGGCGAGCCCGCTCGACCGCTCAGGGCCGAACCACGGCCCCGCAAGGACAGCCCCAGGGACGGGAACCCACGATGTCCGCCGAACTCATCTCCATCCTCGTACTCGTGGTGGTCTTCGTGATCGCCACCACCCGCTCCATCAACATGGGCGCACTCGCCTTCGCCGCCGCCTTCGCGGTGGGCGAGCTGGCCGCCGACCTCGACGCCGACGGCATCTTCGCCGGCTTCCCCGGCGACCTGTTCGTCGTCCTGGTCGGAGTGACCTATCTGTTCGCGATCGCCCGCGCCAACGGCACCACCGACTGGCTGGTGCACGCGTCCATCCGGCTGGTGCGCGGGCGGACAGCCCTGATCCCCTGGGTGATGTTCGTGATCACCGGGGCGCTCACCGCGATCGGCGCGGTCAGTCCGGCCGCCGTGGCGATCGTCGCGCCGATCGCCCTGAGCTTCGCCGCCCGGTACGGGATCAGCCCGCTCCTGATGGGCGCCATGGTGGTGCACGGGGCCCAGGGCGGCGGCTTCTCGCCGATCAGCATCTACGGCTCGATCGTCAACGGCATCGTGGAGCGCGAGAAGCTGCCGGGGAACGAGGTCGCGCTCTTCCTCGCCTCGCTCGTCGTCAATCTCCTCATCGCCGGGATCGTCTTCGTCCTCTTCGGCGGGCTGAAGCTGGGTGGCCGCGACACCACCGGTAAAGGAGGGCGCGAGCGGGAAAGCGACGGGTCCACGGAGGCCGAGTCGGCCGTCGACGAAGACAATTCACGGCTCGATCCGGCCAAGATCGCGACGCTCGCCGCCCTGGTCGCCCTCGTCGTCGCCGTCCTCGCCTTCGATCTCGACGCCGGTCTGAGCGCCATCACGCTGGCCGTGCTCCTGAGCGCGTTCTGGCCCGACTCCAGCCGCAAGGCCGTCGGCGAGATCGCCTGGCCGACCGTGCTCCTGATCTGCGGTGTGCTGACGTACGTCGGCGTGCTCGAGGAGATGGGCACCATCAAGTGGGCCGGTGAAGGCGTCTCCGGCATCGGTGTCCCGCTCCTCGCCGCCCTTCTGCTCTGCTACATCGGGGCGATCGTCTCCGCGTTCGCCTCCTCCGTCGGGATCATGGGCGCGCTCATCCCGCTCGCCGTGCCGTTCCTGGCCCAGGGCGAGATCGGCGCGGTCGGCATGATCGCGGCGCTGTCCGTCTCCGCCACCGTCGTGGACGTCAGCCCCTTCTCGACCAACGGCGCGCTGGTGCTCGCCGCCGCCCCCGACGTCGACCGGGAACAGTTCTTCCGGCAGCTGATGGTGTACGGCGGGATCGTGGTGGCCGTGGTGCCCGCCGCGGTGTGGCTCGTCCTCGTGGTGCCAGGATTCGGGTAGGACGAACCACCACCACACGTGCCACCACGGTCCACGGCACACACCGCGGACCCCGCCACGGGTCCACCGCACGGCCCACCGCAAAGGAGATACGCAGCGTGAACTCTCCCCACCCGCCCCTCTTCCCGGCCCTCGTCGCGGCCCCCGACCTCCCCGCCCTGCGCTTCGGCGCACGCGCGCTGACGTACGCGGAACTCGCCGCCGCGGCAGGTTCCCTCGCCGCCTCGATCGGCTCGGCGCGCCGCGTCGCGCTGTGGGCCACGCCGACCCTGGAGACCGCCGTCGGCGTGGTGGCCGCGCTGCTCGCCGGGGTGCCCGTGGTGCCGCTGAACCCGAAGATCGGCGAGCGTGAACTGGGGCACATCGTCGCGGACAGTGCGCCGACGGCGGTCCTTGCCGCGCCGGGCGACGAACTCCCCGCGCCTCTGCGGGCGTTGGAGCGTACGGACGTCACCCTCACCGGCGCCACGGCCTCCCCGGCGGCACCACCCGCCGAGCCCGGCCCGGAGTCCCCCGCCCTGATCGTCTACACCTCGGGCACCACAGGCCCGCCCAAGGGCGCGGTGCTGCCGCGCCGGGCCCTCGCCTCCACCCTGGACGCCCTGGAGGACGCCTGGCAGTGGACGTCCGACGACGTGCTGGTGCACGGGCTTCCGCTGTTCCATGTGCACGGGCTGATCCTCGGCATCCTCGGTCCGCTGCGCCGGGGCGGTTCGGTACGGCATCTGGGCCGGTTCTCCATCGAGGGGGTCAAGCACGAACTCGCGGACGGAGCCACGATGTTGTTCGGCGTGCCCACCATGTACCACCGCATCGCGGAGGCGCTGCCCGCCGACCCGGGTCTCGCCAAGGCCCTGTCCGGCGCACGGATCCTGGTCTCCGGGTCCGCCGCGCTGCCCGTGCACGACCACGAGCGGATCGCGGCAGCCACCGGGCGCCGGGTGATCGAGCGGTACGGCATGACGGAGACCCTGATGAACACGAGCGTGCGGGCCGACGGCGAACCGCGCGCCGGAACCGTCGGCGTGCCGCTGGGCGGTGTGGAGCTGCGGCTCGTGGACGAGGCGGGCGCCCCGACGGCGGACTCGCGGGAGGTCGGCGAGATCGAGGTGCGCGGCCCGAATCTGTTCACCGAGTATCTGAACCGGCCCGACGCCACCGCCGCCGCCTTCACCGCCGACGGCTGGTTCCGCACCGGCGACATGGCGGTGCTCGACGACGACGGCTATGTGCGCATCGTCGGCCGCAAGGCCACCGACCTCATCAAGAGCGGCGGCTACAAGATCGGCGCGGGCGAGATCGAGAACGCCCTCCTTGAACACCCGGGGGTACGGGAGGCCGCCGTGACCGGGGAGCCCGACGACGACCTGGGGGAGCGTATCGTCGCGTGGATCGTTCCGGCGTACCCTGAACAGCCCCCGACGGACGCCGAATTGGCGGATCATGTGGCCGCCCAGCTCGCCCCGCACAAGCGCCCTCGGGTCGTGCACCATCTCGCGGAGCTCCCCCGCAACGACATGGGGAAGATCATGAAGCGGTCCCTCCATGCCTGAGCCGACGCCTGGCGGCCCGGCCGACCGCCTGACAGCCCGCGCGGCCATCACCGCGGTGGCCGACCAGGACAGCTTCCGCGAACTACCGCTCGTATCAACCGAGTTGTACGAGGCGGGGCACGATGGCCCGCTCGCCTGGCAGGGTTACGCGGAATCCCGCGCCCGCGCCGAGGAGCGCACCGGCGAGCGGGAGTCGGTGGTCTGCGGCACCGCCACCGTCGGCGGCACCCGTGCGGTGATCGCCTCCTTCGAGTTCGGCTTCCTGGGCGGCTCCCTCGGCGAGCGCACGGGGGACCGCCTGGAGGCCGCACACCGCCACGCCCGGGAGCACCGGCTGCCCGTCGTCTCGCTGATCGCGACGGGGGGCAGCCGGATGCAGGAGGGCATGCGTGCCCTGGTCCAACTACAGCGTGTGGCAAGGCAGTCCGAGCTCACCGGCGCCGCGGGCCTGCCTCGGATCGCCGTCCTGCGCGATCCGACCACGGGCGGCGGCTGGGCCACCCTGGGCGCCGGCGCCGACCTGATCCTCGCCCTGCCCGGCAGCCAGGTCGGCTTCGCCGGGTCCCGGGTGCGCCCGGCGGACGCGGATCCTGCCGCGTACACCGCTGAGGCCCAGCTGGCGGCGGGTGCGATCGATGACGTCGTACGCCCCGAAGAGCTGCGCGAGGCGCTGGCGTTGCGCCTCGGGCTGCTGACCGCCACCGGTGCCGCCCACCCTCCTGCCGACGCGCCCACGCCCGCCGCGCCCGCACCTCCCGGCGCGCTCGGCCACGTGGAGCTGCCCGCCACCGGCTGGGAGGCCGTCAGCCGGGCCCGCTCCCCCGAACGCCCGCGCGCCAGCGCCTATTTGGACGCCTACTTCACGGAGCGTGCCTCGCTGCGCGGCGATCGGTGCGGGGGCACGGACCCGGGGATGCTCTGCGGGTTCGGGCGCCGCGAGGGGCGGACGGTCGCCTACGCGGCGCAGTGCGGGACGGCGACGACACCTGCCGGTTACCGCACCGCGGCCCGTCTTGTCCGGCTCGCGGGGCGGCTCGGCATTCCCGTCCTGACGCTCATCGACACCCCGGGGGCCGCGAACGGGGCGGAGGCCGAACGGGCGGGCGCGGGGGCGGCGATCGCCGACCTGTTCGCCGCCGTCGCCACCGCACCGGTTCCGGTCACCTCACTGGTCATCGGCGAGGGCGGCTCCGGCGGCGCGCTCGCGCTCGCCTCACCGGACAACCTCTGGGCGACGCCTGACAGCTACTTCTCGGTGATCGCCCCGGAGCAGGCCGCCGCGATCCTCAAGCGAGGGCACGCGGAGACCCGGTCGACGGCGGAGCAGCTCCGTCTGCGGCCACAGGATCTGGTGGACCTTGGTGTGGCGCGCGGTGTGGTGACGGCTCAGCACGCCTGATCGTCCACGCTCGCTCTCACTCACCACCCCCTTCTGGGCCGTCCCGCGTCACCTTGAGTCGTTCTCCACCTCGAGGCCGACCCGCGCCTGCTCGGTGAACTGGGTGATCAGACCCAGGTGGTCACCCAGATGGCTCGTCGGGGTCCCGTGGCTTCGCCGGCGTTCGCCATTGGTCATGTCCGCACCATCCGTCCGCCCCCGGCATCAGGAGGTCTTCCCGATCTCGGGCCGACCCCGTCCCTCACCAGAGGCCTTGCCGCCGGCCAGCGCCTGCTCCACGGTGTCGTGGATCGCCAGCACGTCGTCCAGCCCCACGATGCGCAGCACCGCGCGGCACTCTGTGCGAGGCCACCAGGCGGATCTGGACCCCGCGTTCGAGCGCCCCCTCCCCTCCCGGAAGTCCTCCAGCACGGCCACTCCGGCCAGGGTCAGGAACGGCACGT
Organism: Streptomyces sp. NPDC032198; assembly: GCF_040636975.1. Classification (NCBI taxonomy): domain Bacteria; kingdom Bacillati; phylum Actinomycetota; class Actinomycetes; order Kitasatosporales; family Streptomycetaceae; genus Streptomyces; species Streptomyces sp. NPDC032198. Next base: position 97,287 of record NZ_JBEZVL010000003.1, read on the forward strand.
CCGCCCAGTCCACGACCACCGCCGACACCCCGCTCCGCGAGGCTCGGTCCAGCGGTTCTTACGGACCCGTGACGAAGCCACGTCGATGGCCGTCACCCCTGCTCAGGGCGCCTAGCGTGGGCCGCATGCGCGTACTTGTCACCGGCGGCGCCGGATTCATCGGATCGCACGTGGTCGAAGCCCTCACCGATCGCGGTCACGAGGTGGTGGTGTACGACGCCCTGCTGCCGTCCGCCCATACCGATCCGCCGCGGCCACCCGACGGACAGCGGTGGACCGTCGCCGACGTCCGGGACCGCGACGCGGTGCGGGACGCGCTGCGCGGGGTGGACGCGGTCTGTCACCAGGCGGCGATGGTGGGCCTCGGCAAGGACTTCGCGGACGCCCCCGAGTACGTCGGGTGCAACGACCTGGGCACGGCCGTCCTGCTCGCCGAGATGGCCGGGGCGGGGGTGCGTGAACTGGTGCTCGCCGGGTCGATGGTGGTGTACGGGGAAGGGCGGTACGAGTGCTCCCGGCACGGGGTGGTCCGGCCGGGGCCGCGCGCGGCGGCGGATCTGGACGCCGGGCGTTTCGAGCCCCTCTGCCCGGACTGCGGGGCCGAGTTGAGGCCCGGCCTGGTGGGTGAGGACGCGCCCGCCGATCCGCGCAACGTGTACGCCTCGACCAAGCTGGCCCAGGAACATCTGGCCGCCGCGTGGGGGCGTGCCACCGGTGGCCGCGCGGTGTCCCTGCGCTACCACAACGTGTACGGACCCGGCATGCCCCGCGACACCCCGTACGCCGGTGTGGCCTCGTTCTTCCGTTCCTCGCTGGAGCGTGGCGAGGCGCCCCAGGTCTTCGAGGACGGCCGCCAGCGGCGGGACTTCGTGCACGTACGGGACGTGGCGGCGGCCAATGCGCTGGCGCTGGAAGCGGTGTGCGAGCGGGCCGCGGGGGCGTTCACGGCGTACAACACCGGCAGCGGGGAGCCGCACACCGTCGGCGAGATGGCCCACGAGCTGGCGCGGGCGTTCGGCGGCCCGGCCCCGGCGGTGACGGGCGAGTACCGCCTCGGCGACGTCCGCCACGTCACGGCGGACTCGGCCCGGCTACGGACGGAGCTGGGGTGGCGGCCCGAGGTGGACTTCACCGAGGGAATGACTTCATTCGCGAAGGCACCGCTACGGGGGTAGCCCCGCGGACTGCCGTTACTACGCCGGTGCCGTCAGCAGCGTGACCGCGGGTCGGCAACCACATTGCGCCCGGCCACCCGGCCCCGGTGAGCCCCGACGACACCACGAAGGACGGCTCCCTTCACCAGGACGCCACTACGGGGACAGCCCGGCCCGGGCCGCTCCAGGCATCAAGCCGGTGCCCTCGGCCAGCGGACCCTCCAACCGCCCACCACGTCACGCACGACCGCCCGGGCCCGGTGATCCCCACCACGCCACGAAGGACGGCTTCCCTCGCGAAGATGCCGCTCTGCGGGTAGCCCGGCCCAAAGACCGGTCCAGCGGTCAGGCCGGTGCCGTCGGCAGCGTGACCTCGAAGCGGCAGCCGCCCGCCACGTTGCGTACGACCGCGCGGCCCTGGTGGGCCTCGACGATGCCTCGCACGATCGCGAGGCCGAGGCCCGCGCCCGCCGGGGGTGTGCGGGACTGGCTGCCGCGCCAGCCGGTGTCGAAGACGCGGGACAGGTCCTCCTCGGGGATGCCGCCGCAGCCGTCGGTCACGGACAGGACGACGCCGTCCGGGGAGCGCTCCGCGGCCACCGCGACGGTTCCGTCGGCCGGCGTACGGCGGATCGCGTTGATCAGGAGGTTGCCCAGGACGCGGCTCATCTCCTTGCTGTCGACCTCCACGGGGACGGCCTCGACGCTGTCTCCGACAAGATGCACGCGGTGCTCGCGGGCCAGCGGATCGACGCCCGCGAGCGCGTCACCGACCAGGTCGTAGACAGAGATGCGCGCCGGTGAGAGTGCCAGCGCGCCGGCATGGATGCGGGACAGCTCGAAGAGGTCACCGACCATGGAGTTGAGGCGTTCGACCTCGGTCCGGATCTGGCGCAGATAGCGGTCCGGTTCGGCGGCCACGCCGTCCTCCAGCGCCTCGGACATGGCCCGCAGTCCGGCCAGCGGGGTGCGCAGGTCGTGCGAGATCCAGGCGACCAGTTCGCGCCGGGAGCGTTCCAGGGCCCGCTCGCGCTCCCTGGATTCGGCGAGCTTGGCGCTGGTCGACTCCAACTCCCTTGTGAGGGCTGCAAGTTCGGCGCTCACGGGCTCGGGCGGGGCCGCGAAGCTGCCGCCGTCACCGAAGGAACGGGCCGCCAGGGTGAGGGCGTTGCTGCGAGCCACCACCCAGCGGCCGAGCAGCAGCGCGGTGGCGAGCGAGACCACGGCGGCCATCGCCACGACGATGGTGACCACGGTCAGGTCGTGCGGCGAGAGGAACATCTCCCAGGCCACCGCGAGCGTCCCGGCGAGCATCGCGAGCACCGCGACGGCCGCCACGACGGTCATCGCCACGACGACCGAGCGGTGCCGCAGCAGGCGCAGCGTCAGGGCGCCGAGCAGCCCGGCGCTCGCGGCCCCCAGGAAGGCGAAGAGGGCGATGACGAGGATGTCCTGCATGGCGTCAGCCTTCGGCTCGGGACGGCGGTACTGGGTCGCCCTGCGGGTCGCGGAGATCGTGAGGGGCGGGCGGGCGCCGCGCGGTGGAGTCGGTGGGGTTGGTGGCGTCCGTGGCGTCACCTGCCGGTACGTCGAGGCGGTACCCCAAACCCCACACCGTCTGAATGAGCCGCGGCCTGGCCGGGTCGTCCTCGACCTTGCCGCGCAGCCTGCGGACATGAACCGTGACCGTGGACAGGTCGCCGAACTCCCAGCCCCACACTTCCCGCATCAGTTCTTCCCGCCCGAAGGCCTGGCCCGGATGGCGCAGCAGGAAGGTGAGGAGGTCGAACTCCCGCAGCGTGAGGGCGAGTTCCGCGCCGTTCCGCGTCGCGCGGCGCGCCGCCGGGTCCACCCGCAGGCCCGCGGCGGCCAGCGTGGCGACCCCCTCGGGAGCGCGTGCGGCGTTGCTGCGCCGCAGCACCGACTCCACCCGCAGGACCAGCTCGCGCGGGCTGAACGGCTTGGTGACGTAGTCGTCGGCGCCGACTTCCAGGCCCAGGATCCGGTCGTCCTCGTCACCGCGGGCGGTGAGCATGATGACGGGCACGGGACCCGTGGCGCGCAGCCGGCGGCACACCTCGAGGCCGTCCATGCCGGGCAGCATCAGGTCGAGGACGACGAGGTCGGGCCGGAACGCCGCGGCGCGCTCCAGCGCGCCGGGGCCGTCCTCGGCGCGGTCGACCGTGTAGCCGCCGCGCTCCAGGTAGCCCGCGACGACCTCGGCGACCGTCGGGTCGTCGTCCACGACGAGCACCCGGAGCGGGCCGGTCGTCGTGGGCCCGGCGGGCGGACGGTCCTGCGGTGGTGGCTGCATACGGCAAGCCTCGCACCTGCCACGCGGATACCCGCCGGTCAGACCTGCTTCCGGTTGCCGACGTCCCTGTTTCGTAAGAACCTCAAGTCCAATATGTCCGGTTCGGATTCATAGGGTGAGTCACATGACGCCCTCCCCCTCCGTAGAACCCGACGCACCCGAGGCTTCTGCTGCTCGTGCCGTCCGGGTCGACGTCGTCCTGCCCTGCCTCGACGAGGCCGCGGCGCTGCCCTGGGTCCTGGAGCGCATTCCCCCGGGCTGGCGGGCCCTGGTCGTCGACAACGGCTCCACCGACGGTTCGGCGGACATCGCCCGCGCCCTGGGCGCCACCGTCGTGCACGAGCCGCGGCGCGGCTTCGGGGCCGCCTGCCACGCGGGCCTCATGGCGTCCGACGCGGACGTGGTGTGCTTCTGCGACTGCGACGCCTCCCTCGACCCGGGGCTGCTGCGGACCTTCGTACGCAGGGTGACGGACGGAGAGGCCGATCTGGTCGTCGGACGGCGGCGCCCGCGGGGACGCGGCGCCTGGCCGCCGCACGCGCGGGCGGGCAATCTGGCGCTCGCCCGGATGCTGCGGCGGCGTACCGGCGTACGACTGCACGACCTGGGCCCGATGCGGGCGATGCGGCGCGAGGGCCTGCTCGGGCTCGGGTTGACCGACCGGCGCAGCGGATACCCGCTGCAGATGGTCGTACGGGCGGCCGACTCCGGCTGGCGGATCGAGGAGCGCGACGTTCCGTACCTGCCGCGCGAGGGCAAGTCGAAGGTCACGGGAACGTGGCGGGGGACGTGGCACGCGGTGCGCGACATGCGGGCGGTGCTCGCGGAACCACCGCGGGCGCACTCCGCCGACGGCGCGCGGCGCGTGTCGGGCGGTGCGCTGTGACCACCTCTGACACGACCCTGCTCGTCATCGCCAAGGAGCCGCTGCCGGGCCGGGTGAAGACCCGCCTCACGCCGCCCTACTCCCCCGAGGAGGCCGCCGAACTGGCCGCCGCCTCGCTCGCCGACACCCTCGCCGCCGTGCTCGCCGCGCCCGCCCGCCGCCGCGTCCTGGTGCTCGACGGGCGGCCGGGGCCCTGGCTGCCCGCCGGGATCGAGGTGGTCCCCCAGTGCGCGGGCGGCCTGGACGAACGGCTCGCCGCGGCGTTCGCCGGCTGTACCGGGCCGGCCCTCCTGGTCGGCATGGACACCCCGCAGATCACCCCTGGTCTGCTCGCCCCCGCGCTCGGCCCCGACGCCTGGCAGGACTGCGACGCCTGGTTCGGCCCTGCCCTCGACGGCGGATTCTGGGCGCTCGGCCTCGCCGAGCCCGATCCGCGGCTGCTGCGCGGTGTCCCCATGTCGCGGCCGGACACCGGCGCCCTGCAACGGGCCCGGCTCACCGGCGCCGGGCTGCGGGTGCGCGAGCTGCCCCCGCTGCGCGACGTCGACACGGCCGAGGACGCCGGGGAGGTGGCCGCCGCCGCGCCGGGCAGCCGGTTCGCGGGCGCGCTCGCCCGCCTCGCGACGGAAGCAGGACACCCGGGCGCGGGCGGTGGCCGATGAGCACGGCAGCGCCGGACACCGGCCTTCGCACGACGGCCCCCGTGGCCGCGCCCTGGCACGCGGATCCGTACACGAACGCCCTGCGCAACGGCCACGGCCCCTTGTTCCTGCGCCGCAGCGACGGCTGGCTGCTGCCCCTCGACGTCGAGCGGTGGTGCGCGAGCGCCGACGCGGCGGACCTCTCCGCGCTGCGCCGCTGCGAGGGCAGCGTCCTCGACATCGGCTGCGGCCCCGGCCGCCTGGTGGCCGAGGCGGCTGCCCGGGGCCACCGCGCCCTGGGCGTCGACGTCAGCCAGGCCGCCGTCGACCACACAATCCGGCTCGGAGGCACCGCGCTGCTCCGTTCCGTCTTCGACGCGCTCCCCGGCGAAGGGCGCTGGGGGACGGCCCTGCTCATCGACGGCAATGTGGGGATCGGCGGCGACCCCACCGCGCTGCTCAGACGTGTCGCTCAACTCCTGGCGCCGTCAGGCCTGTTGATCGCCGAGACCGCGCCGATGGACGTCGACGAGCGGGTGGACGTACACGTCGACGACGGGCGCGGCACACCGGGCGAGGTGTTCCCCTGGGCCCGTGTCGGCACCCCCGCCCTGCTGCGCCACGCCCGTCCGCTCGGCTGGAGCCCGGACGGTCAGTGGACCACCTCGGGCCGCGCCTTCCTGGCGCTGCGCCGCGTGCGCCGCACCTGAAGCACCCGGCACAGCGCGGCTCCCGCGAACAGCACGGCCGTGACGATCAGCCAGCGCACCGGATAGACGCCCGCGGGCAGCCCGGTGGAGGACCCGTACCGCTCCACCTGCCCGGTGATGAGCGGGAACCACACCAGCAACAGCAGCCCGGACAGGAAAGCCGGGACGCGTACGAAGTTGACCCACTCCCCGCGCTCCCCGCGCCCCGCGGCGGCCCGCAGGGCCCGGTCGGCGAGTGCGTACGCGGGCACGAACAGCAGATCGTGCACCAGCGCCGCCCCGACGAACCAGACGGCGATCAGCAGCCAGTCGCCGTCCAGGAGGCGCACTCCCGCGTACCCCGCGAGGGCGAACGAGGCCAGCAGCACGAGGAGTTGCAGCGGGCCCTCGCCGTACCACCGCCGAAGCCGGTCCGTGAACTGGAGCCGGCCCGTGAGCCGGAATCGTTGCGTGCGACCGGTCATCACAGCTCCCCGAAGGTCAGACGGGACACCCATTTGGTGTTGAGCACGCCGGGCGCGGCCGGGACGATGATCCGCGCCGGATAGCCGTGGTCCGGCGACAGATCCTCGCCGTTGACGTGCAGCGCGAGGAGGGAGCGCGGGTCGCGGACCTGGTTGTCGCGCAGCGCGGCCTTGCGGAAGGCCCCATGCCGTTGCAGGGACTCCACGAGCACGCCCGGAGGGTCCTCGTCGAACCCCGCGAGCGCCGCGAGGTCACGCAGCCGCACGCCGCGCCACCACTGGTCCGACGTCGACCAGCCCTCCACGCAGGCGATGGGCAACGCGGCGCTGTGCAATGGGAGTTGGAGCAGATCACTCCGGGAGAGCTTGACCTCTCCCCGTGGTCCGCCGACGACGAGACGCCACACCTCGCCCGTGTCGCGCCGCTCGATGCCGACCTTCGCGGCCGTCTTGTTGATCTGGAAGCCGTTCGGCCCGCTTCCCGGATCGCCGCCGCCGTGCGGGGCGAACAGGGCCGTGCGGCGCAGGGGCCCGTCCACGGTCTGCCCCGCCGTCGTCACGAACAGCAGGGCGGAGCCCGCACCGACCATGCCGAGCGCTCCCCGCCGCGACACCGTCGACCCGGCGGGGCGGGGCGCCACCAGCCCCGTCTCGTCGGCCGGCTCGGGGCGCGGATCCCGCAGCCGCTCGCGCCACCCCTGCTCGCGCAGAACGCGTACGACCTGGGGCATCCGCAGCACGACGTGGGCCACGAACGCGCCGAAGAACACCCAGGCGCCGTAGAAGTGCAGCGGATAGAACGACCCGGGGAAGAGGTACTCCAGCTGGACGTTGAGGACGCCGGTGACGAACTCGAACAGCGCGCCGCCGACCAGCAGGAGCAGCGACAGCCGCTCGAGCGCGTGCCCCACCGACCGCGCCGGGGGCAGCGCGAAGAGCTTCGGGATCACCGACCACAGCTTCGCGAGCAGCACCGGGATCAGCGTGATGCCGAGCGTGACGTGCAGGCCCTGGTTGAGCCGGTAGAGCCAGTGCGGGTCGGTCGGCCAGTCGAAGAGGTAGAAGCCGAGGAGACCCTTGTCGGGTGTCTTGTCGTTGAGGGACGACAGGTTCGGGTTGTACGCCGCGTACGACAGCAGGCCGGTCACGAACAGCACGGTGACGCCGAACAGCAGGACGACGCCGAGAACCGAGGTGAGCCACGGCCCGCGCAGCGGGCTGCGCCAGAAACCGGGGTCGGCGGGAGAGGTGACGCGTGGTGCGGGGGGCATGAACCGACCGTATGCCGGACCCTGTGCCCCGGTGGGTCCACGACTCATGACGAAACGCTGACGTCGCCCCCAGGAGCCCGTTCACCTGCGCCACCTGCGCCTACGGTGCAGAGGTGAGCACCACAGAGCGCACCGGACGCCGCCGGGACCTGGCCGCTGCCGGGATCGCGGCGCTACTCGTCACCGCGGCCGTCGTCGTCGGCACGTCCATCGAAGACGCGGACGGCACACTGCACCTCAACTGGCCGCCCCTGTACGCCCGGTGGGACCCGCACCTCGGGCCCGGCACACCCGCCGCGCTCGCGCTCGCCGCCGCGGTGATCGCCTACGCCCCCGCCCTCGCCGCCCGGCTCTCCTGGCGGACGCTCCTGCCCACCGCCTGGGCCGCTTCCATGGCCTGGATCTGGTCGCTCGCGCTGATCGACGGCCGGCACCGGGGCGTGGCCGAGCGACTCACCACCAAGTACGAATACCTCCAGGTCATCGACCGTTTCGAGGAGATCCCGGCGACGCTGCGGGACTTCACCCGGCACATCCTCATCGACTCCCCCGACCACTGGCCCGCCCACACCGCGGGCCATCCGCCCGCCGCCACCCTCACGTTCGTCCTGCTGGACCGCGTCGGCCTCGGGGGCGGCGCCTGGGCCGGGGCGTTCTGCATCACGGCGGGCAGCACGGCCGTACTGGCCGTCCTGATCACTCTGCGGGCACTGGCCGACGAGGCGACCGCCCGCCGGGCGGCGCCCTTCCTCGTGCTGGCCCCGGCCGCGGTCTGGGTCGGCACCTCCGCCGACGGCTACTTCGCCGCCGTGACGGCCTGGATGATCGCCCTGCTCGCGCTGGCCGCGACCCGCACGGTCCGCTTCCCCGCCGCTGCGGCACTCGGCTCCGGCCTGCTGTTCGGCCTCACCTGCTACCTCTCGTACGGGCTGCCCCTGTTCGCCGTCGTCGCCGCGGCGGTCCTGCTGCTCAGCCGTACCGCGCGCCCGCTCCCCCTCTTCCTCGCAGGAGCAGCCGTGGCCCCCCTGGCCTTCACGCTGGTGGGCTTCGACTGGTGGGAGGCGTACCACCTGCTGGTCGAGCGCTACTACCAGGGGGCGGGCGGCATCAGGCCGTACGGCTACTTCGTGTGGGCCAACCTCGCCTGCACGGTCCTGGTCGTCGGCCTCGCGACGGTCGCGGGCCTGCGCAGGGCGATCGCATCGACGCCCGGCGCGGCCCGACGCCTGCGCACCGGCCGAACGACCCCTACGGACGCCCTGGTCACCCTCACCCTGACCGCCCTCATGGCCCTGCTGGCCGCCGACCTCTCCGGCATGAGCAAGGCGGAAACGGAACGCATCTGGTTGCCGTTCGCCACGTTCCTGCTCGCGGCCCCGGCACTTCTGCCGAAGCCGAGCCAACGCCACTGGCTCACAGCCCAGGCCCTGCTCGCGCTCCTGGTGAACCACTTGCTGTTCACGGGGTGGTGAGGACGCGCCCCTGCCCGCCAGGACCAGCAAGGGAAGCGCGGCATGACCTCCGCCGGGCGCGAGCTGCTGCCGTACGCGGCCGCGCCTGTCAGCGGGCGGCAACCGCGGGCTGTGGCACGGCGGGTTCGGGCAGGGTGCGGAACAGCAGCCAGCTCAGTGCGGGCATCAGGATCAGGGGGGCCAGCGCGGTGCGCAGCGATGTCGCGTCGGCGAGGCTGCCGATGAGGGGGCTCACCAGACCACCGATGCTGACGGTCAGACCGAGCGTGATCCCGCTCGCGGTGCCGATGCGGGAGGGCAAGTAGTCCTGCCCGAGCGTGACCTGGAGCGAGAACGGGACGTACAGCCCTGCCGAGGTCAGCGCCAGGCACGGATACAACGCCGGTCCGGGCGCGAACACCGCACCCGCGACGAAGCCGCCCGTGAGCAGGTACGACCAGCGCGCGACGGTGACGCGGTCCCAGCGGTCGGCCAGCGTGCCACCGAGCACGGAGCCCACCGCGCCGCCGAGGTAGAGCACGAACAGCGCGGCGGTGCCCGCCGCCGTACTGCCGCCCATCCGCTCCTTGGCGAACAGCGAGATGAAGGTGCTCAGGCCGATGAAGACGACCGACCGGCACACCACGGCCAGCGACAGCTTCACGAACGACGCCCTGTCGTCCACTCCGGCCGACGGAGCCGTCGTACTGTCGTCCCCGGCATCCTGCCGTTGCCGCTCCAGCGCACGCAGCACGGGCAGGCACAACACGGCGCCGACGAGCGCGGGCAGCACCAGCAGTGGCGTCAGGCGCAGCCCTCCCGCGGCGACCACGGCGGTGACCATGAGCGGGGCCACCGCGAAGCCGAGGTTGCCGCCGAGCGAGAACCAGCCCATCCCCCGGTGACTTCCCCCTGCGGCGAGCCGGGCGACCCGTGCGGACTCCGGGTGATAGGCGGCCACACCGATCCCGGACACCGCCACGAAGAAGAGGGTCAGCGCATACGAACCGCTCACCCCGCTCAGCGCGATGCCCACACCGCCCAGCAGCGTGCTGACCGGGAGCAGCCACGGCATCGTCCGACGGTCGGTGAGGATGCCGAACACCGGTTGGGCCACTGACGAGAGCAGGGAGGCGGCGAGCACGATGCCCGAGACCGCGGCATAGCTGTAGGCGCGCTCGGCGACGAAGAACGGCACCAGGGACGCGACGGCGCCCTGGTACAGGTCGACGCAGGCGTGCCCGGCGGACAACAGAGTGATGGACGTGTTCCTTGTGATGGACGTGTTCCTTCGCACCCCGCCATCGTCGACGCCGGAACCTGTGTCGCACTTCCGATAATCTGCCAGAAGATGCCGGTAACCCGCCACGGGCCAGGGAGCCCGCGTCCGGGCGGCTCTTAGAAACTTCTTACGCCCGCCCCCGACCCTCTTCCCCGTGAACTACGCGAACAGCAACAGCAGTCAGATATCGGAAGCTCGGCAGGGTCACGGTCACGGGCGCGGGCACCGTGACGTCGCGGGTGCGCAGCGACGGCGCCGCTTTCGTACGTATGGCATCGGCGTGGCCGTGGTGTTGACCGCCACCACGGCGTCGGCGGGCTATCTGGCCATGGCGGAGCCGCCGTCGGGCGGCGGGGCCCCCGACACGGTGCCCCAAGTACACGGCGGCTCGGTCGACTTCACCCTGCGCGGCGGCACCGCGCGCGTGGACACCACGTCGCTGCGCGTCACCGGTCACGCCGCGGGCGGGGCGTCGCTCCCGGTGTCCGGCGCGGCGGGACAGCGGCTCGGCAAGCCCGGCGCGGTGACCGTGGACGGCGGTGCGGCCCACTGGTCCTACCCCGGCAAGAAGCTCACCGTCACGGCGAAGAGCGAGCACGGTCGGCTGCGCATGACGGTGCACTCCGATGCCGACCAGAAATTGTCCTGGCCCACTACGACGCCCGGCGCCGACGCGTCTCTTCAGATCCCCCGCGGCGAGGGCCTGCGCATTCCGGTGAGCGACACCTTCTGGAACAGCGGCGAGGCCGGCCTCAAGGACTCGGAGGCCGAACTCGCGGGCGGTCTCAGCCTTCCGGCCTGGGGCTACACCCAGGGCGGGCACGGCGTCGGCTACATCGTGCCGGAGGAGGTCGGCACCTCCCTGGGCTTCGCGTCGGAGGACGGCCGCGTCAACTCCACGGCACGGCACGAGTTCTCGCGGCGCGAGCAGACCCGCGACTACACGGTGCACTTCTCCCTCACCGACTCCTCCCCGGTCTCGTCCGCGACCAATTACCGCGACTACCTCGACGAACGAGGCAAGCTGCGCTCGCTGAAGCAGAAGATCCACGAGAACCCCGAGGTCGGGCGGCTGCTCGGGGCAGTGCACGCCTACGCCTGGGGCAAGGCCCGTACGGCTGGGGGCGTGAACGAGCTGCGCAAGCTCGGCGTCTCCCGGCTCTGGCTCGGCTACGACGCCGACGACCAGCCGATGGACAAGAGCGCCGTTCGGGCCGCGAAACGAAACGGCTACCTGGTCGGCCCGTACGACTCCTACGCCAACGGCCAGCCCTCCGCGAGCGCCGACAACCCCTCCTCGAAGTGGCCCGGTTCGGTCTACCCGGACTTCTGCGTACGGAACTGGAAGGGTGAGATCAAGGAAGGCTTCGGCGGCCGGGGCTGCTACCTGAGCACGCAGGCGTTCCGACAGGCCGAGCCCACCGAGCACTACCTGGCCGACCGGGCGAAGAAGATGACGGCCAATGGCGCCGACAGCTACTTCCTGGATGTCGACGCGGCGGGCGAGCTGTTCACCGACAGCAGCGAGGGCCACCGCATGAACAAGAAGCAGGACCGCGCCAACCGTCTGGAGCGCATGCGCAAGCTCGCATCGGACGACAGGTTCGTCCTCGGCTCCGAGTCGGCCGGCGCCTGGGCCGCCCCCGTGCTCGCCTTCGACCACGGCGGGCAGACGCCGGTCGCGGACGGCCTGTGGAAACTGGAGAAGGACAAGGAGAAGTGGGGCGGCTACGCGCCGCAGGGCGCACCGGCGGTCTTCTTCAAGCAGGTGGAGCTGCCGTCCGCACTGTCGAAGGCGATGTACGACCCGCGCTACCGCGTCCCCCTGTACGAGACCGCGCTGCACGACTCCGTCATCAACACCGACCGCTGGGAACTGCCGTACAACAAGCTCCCGGCGCAGAAGTCGGACCGGGCGTTGATGTCCGCCCTCTACAACACCCCGCTCAACTTCACGCTCGGGGACGCGAACCTGAGGTCCACGGGCAAGGAGATGGCAGCGCTCCAGCGCTATTTCGCACCGCTGCACAAGGCCGCGGGTACGGAGCGGATGACCGGCTACCGGCGGCTCACCGGTGACGGGACCGTGCAGCGCTCGGAGTTCGGCGGCGGGAAGCTGACCGTGACGGCCAACTTCGGTAAGAAGGCGTACGGTTCGCTGCCCGGCGGCTGCGTGGACGCCAGGCTCAAGAGCGAGCCGAAGCCTCACCGCCTCTGCCCCGCTCAGTAGCGGAGCGGATGGTGAACACCTGGTCCAGGCCGACGATGCGCAGGATGCGCATCGTGTTGGCGGGAATGCCGGTCAGGATCAGTTCGGCATCCGCGGCCAGGGCGCGGTGGCGGGCGGCGAGCAGGACGCTGATGCCGGTGGAGTCGCAGAACTCCAGGCGGGACAGGTCGATGAGCAGGCTCTGGCCCGGGGACAGGACGAGGCCGTCGACCTGATCCCGTAGGACGGCGGCCTGCTCGTGGTCGAGTTCGCCGACGACGTGCAGGACGGGTCCGGCGGCAGTGCTGTGGTGGATGATGTTCAGTGGGCTCATTGCGCTTGATCCGTTGCCGGGTGGGCGGGGACGCCCAGTGCGAGCAGGGCGGTGTCATCGTCCAGGCCGTCACCGAAGCTCTCCAGAAGCCCGGTCAGCGCGGCGATGGTCTCATGAGGCGAACTGGGGGCGAGATCGGCGGCGAAGGTCTGCAGAGCCTCGTCGCCGAAGAGACTCTGGCGGGTGGAGCCGGTACGGGCCTCGGTGAGTCCGTCGGTGTACAGCAGCAGCGTGTCACCGGCGGCGAGCGTGGTCTCCGCGGTGCTGAACCGAGCCGTGGGCAGGACGCCGACGAGCAACCCCCCGGGAGTAGGGAGGTAGTCGGCGGCGCCGTCGGCCCGCATGACCAGCGCGGGCGGGTGGCCACCGGAGGCGAGGCGCACGGTGATGGCGCCGTCCTCGGCGCCGGGCTGGATGACCCCGAAGATGACGGTGCAGTAGCGAGGGTCGCCGCCGGCGCCGTACCGCTCCTGGAGGACGGCGTTCAGCGTGGTCAGGGCCGCTGCGGGTTCGGGGTCGTGCAGTGCGGCGGCCCGCAGCGTGTACCGCGTCAGCGAGGTGAGTGAAGCCGCCTGGGGGCCCTTGCCGCACACGTCCCCGAGGAAGAAGGCCCACCGGCCGTCGCCCAGGGCGAACAGGTCGTAGAAGTCGCCGCCGAGCCGGTCCGGAGACGCGGTGTGGTAGTGGACGGCGGCTTCGAGTCCCGGCACGGCGGGCAGCGAGGTGGGCACGAGGGACTGCTGCAGCACGGAGAGCGAGTCGGCCAGCCGTTGCCGGTCGGCCTCGGCCTGCCGACGCGCCTGCTCCGCCTCCGCGTGCGCCCGCTCGGCCTCGGCACGGGCCTGCTCTGCTTCCTGGCGGGCGCGTTCGGCCTCTTGGCGGCGATGCAGGAGTTCCTGCTCGTAGGCCCGCCGGTCGGAGGCATCGGAGAGAGTCGTGCGGATCAGCAGCGGGTCACCCTCACCGCCGTGCTTGATCACGGAGGACACCATCACCGGCAGCCGGCTCCCGTCGGCGCCCTTCATCTCCAGCGCGATGCCGCGCAGCTCGCCCTGCATGCGCAGCAGCGGCGCGAAATGCGTCTCGTGATACAGCTTTCCGCCGACGGTGAGGAGATCGGTGAAACGGGCCCGCCCCACCACTGCTTCGCGCTCCATGCCGAGCCAGTTCAGCAGCGTGGTGTTGACCTTGGCGATGGTTCCGTCCATCAGCGTCGACAGGTAGCCGCAGGGAGCCGACTCGTACAGGTCCTCGGCACTGTCCTCCAGCAGGGCGGTGAACGCGGCATCCGTTCCCGCGGCGTCCGTTCCCGCGGCTTCTCCGGCCCCGGCCGGCTCGGGCTCGTCGCCCGCGCGGCACATCAACGCCGGGCACCGAGGAAGTCGAGAATGGCCTCGTTGGTGGCCTCCGGCGCGCTCAACTGGGGGCAGTGCCCGGTGGCATCCAGGGTGACCAGGCGTGACGAGGGAATGGCGGCGTGCACATACGCGCCGACCTCGCGCGGTGCGATCACGTCCTGGGAGCACTCGAGCACCAGGGTCGGCACCGTCACGCTCTTCAGGTCCTCGCGGCTGTCGGACAGGAACGTGGTGCGGGCGAAGACCCTGGCGATGTCCGGGTCGGTGGCGCAGAAACTGTTGGTCAGCTCCTGACCCAGTTCCGGCCGCTCCGGGTTACCCATGATCACCGGGGCCATCTGGGACGACCAGCCCAGATAGTTCGACTCGAGCGAGGCCAGCAGCTCGTCGATGTCCTGCGCGGTGAAGCCGCCCCGGTACCCGTCGGCGTCGACGTCGACGTAACAGGGCGAGGGCGCCACCATCACCAGCGACCCGATCCGCTCCGGCGCCCTCCGCGCGGCGAGCACGCCGACCATGGCGCTGACCGAATGCCCGACGAACGCCGCCTGCTCCAGGCCCAGCTCATCACATATGTCCACTACGTCCTGGGCGTAGCCGTCGAGCGACGAGTACCGCTCCTGGCTCCACGCGGACAGATCCGAACCGCCGGAGCCGACGTAGTCGAAGAGCACGACCCGGTATCGCTCCGCCAGGGCGGGCACGGCCAGCCGCCACATGTTCTGATCACAGCCGAATCCGTGGGCCAGGACCACCGTCGGCTGATCGTCCGGTCCCGTGACCGTCACATTGTTCCTGGCTTGAATATCCATGCGTCCCATACTCCCACCTGCCCCGAGAGCCTCAGAAGCGGCGTCGAGAGGAGCCGGTACAAGGATCCGCGGGCCGGGCCCCGGCAGCCGGTCCGGGCTGGGCGGCAACCTCCGGGACCACCGCGACCACAACGGCATACGGAACAGCGACACCCGGGACAACGAGGAACGACGAGTAGGGAGCCGACCATGAGCAGTGAGCCGACCACGAGCCGAGCCCGTTCGCGAAGAGTGCACGCCACGCTGGCCGCGCTGGCCGTCACAGCCGCGACCGGGGCGATGCTGACGCTGCCGGAGGCATCAGCGCAACCGGAGGCATCAGGGCAGCCGAAAGCCTCGGCCGCCGCCACCGGCGCCACCGGTTACGCGACGCAGAACGGCGGGACCACAGGCGGCGCGGGCGGAAAGACGGTGCGGGCCACGACGGGCACCGCGATCCACACGGCCCTGTGCAGCCGTGCCGCCGACGACACCCCGATCACCATCGAGGTGGAGGGGAAGATCAACCACGCCAATACCGCGAAGGTGTCGGGCGAAAGCTGCAACACCGCCGCCGGCGTGATCGAGCTCAAGCAGATCAGCAACGTCACGCTGGTGGGCGTCGGCAGTGGCGCCGTGTTCGACCAACTCGGCATCCACATAAGGGATTCGAGCAACATCGTCATCCAGAACGTGACCGTCAAGAACGTCAAGAAGTCCGGCTCCCCCACGTCCAACGGCGGCGACGCCATCGGCATGGAGAGCGACGTCCGCAACGTCTGGGTCGACCATACGACCCTGGAGGCGTCGGGCGGGGAGTCGGAGGGCTACGACGGCCTCTTCGACATGAAGAACAACACGCAGTACGTGACCCTGTCGTACAGCATCCTGCGCAACTCGGGACGCGGCGGACTCGTCGGATCGAGCGAGAGCGACGTCTCGAACAGCTACATCACGTACAGTCACAACAAGTACGAGAACATCGACTCCCGCACGCCCCTGCTCCGCGGCGGCACGGCCCACATCTACAACAACTACTACGTGGGCCTGAACGAGTCCGGCATCAACTCCCGTGCCGGGGCCAAGGCCAAGGTGGACAACAACTACTTCAAGAACTCCAAGGACGTCCTGGGCACCTTCTACACCGACGCGACCGGCTACTGGCAGGTCAGCGGCAACACGTTCGACAACGTGACCTGGTCCCCCGCCGACGACGAGTACAACCCGGCGGGCCCGAACCCGAAGTCCAACACGACGGTGAGCATCCCCTACGCGTACACCCTCGACAGCTCCAACTGCGTGCCGGCCATCGTGGGCAGAACGGCGGGAGCGGGCACAGGCCTCAAGGTGTCGGACGGCAACTGCTAGATGTAGACACGTTCCTGACGGTGCGACATCAATCACCTGCCGCATCGTCAGGACGCCTCCTGGACCGCAAGCCCTGGCGGACAGAGCACGTCAGCCCGACCGCGGCGGTTTCAGCTTCAGCGGGCCGCAGCCGAGGCGGGCGGCCTTCGGCAGGCGTTCGACCGGATCGGCGATCGTGCCGGTGCAGTCCAGGTCCGCGTTGACCTTGTTCACCAGCTTCACGACCATGCGGGCCATCGAGTCCCGCTCCGTGGCCCGCGGCTCCATGCCGCTGATCCAGCCGCCCCGGGCGATGTCCACGACGGTCGGCCCGTCGAGTTCACCGGGGCGGTGAGCGCCCATTCGTCGCCATCGCTGTTCGTCGACTGGCAGTTGCCGGTGGGGCCGTCCAAGGAGCGCGTACCTGCAACACCGGCACCTCGGCCGCCTTGACGCCCTCCGGCTCGCGGAACACCGGGGCGAGATCGTCGCGGGACAGGGCACCCCAGCACAATGCGTCCGGCGCGAACGGCCCGGCCTGCACCTGCCAGGCCATACCGCCGACGCCGCTACGGCCCCTCCCGCCGTCAGCCCCGCCGGACCGCCCCGAGTTGGGCCCGGTGCAGGCCCGGGGCGGTGAAGCGCTGGGCCACCGTGCGCAGGACTCGGGCCATCGCCTGGGCGGGTGGCGTGGCGGGGCGGGCCGTGGCGCGGGCGAGGAGGATGCGGCGGGTGGGGGCCGGGACATCGGAGGCGAACGGCAGGAGGCGTACGTCGCTGCGTCGGCTGGTGAGGGCCAGGCGGGGTGCGAGGGCGATGCCGAGTCCGGCGGCGACCATGGCCTGCGCCTCCTGGTAGTCGTGCGAGGAGTAGGCGATGCGCGGCTCGAACCCCGCCTGGCGACAGCTGCGGCGCAGGACGTCGGCGACAGGGTGGTTGTCGGCGCGGATGATCCACTCCTGGTCGGCGAGGTCGGCGAGGTGCACGGAGGGGTGGTTGCGCAGGGGCGAGTCGGCGGGGACGACCAGCACTGTGGGGTCGTCCAGGAGGTGGGTGAGGGAGAGCGCCGGATCGTCGAAGCGGTTCCACTCGTAGTCCCAGAGCAGCCCCTGCTCCACTTCGCCGGTGTGGAGCATTTCCGTGAGTTCCGCGAGGACTCCGGCCCGTACCTCGATACGGATGCCCGCGTGGCGGCGCCGGAACCGCGTGAGCGCAAGAGGCAGCAGCGACGCGCTCGCCGTGGGGAAGGAACCGAGCCGCAAGGTGCCCTGGTCGAGGGCCGTGAAGGAGTCCAGGTCGGCCTGGGCGGCGCGCAGTTCGCGGCGGATGGCCCGGCCGCGATCGGCCAGCGCGTCGCCCGCCGGGGTAGGACGGATGCCGCGCGGCAGTCGCTCGATCAGCGGCTGCCCTGCCTCCTGCTCCAGCAGGGACATCTGCTGGGAGGCAGCGGAGGTGGTCATGCCGAGGGCTTCCGCCGCGGCGGTGAGTGAACCGCGTTCGGTGGCCTCGGTGAGGAGCAGCAGGCGGCGCACGTTGAGCATGCCGCCGACTTTAGCTCAGCTAAACCCAGGTGAAGCGAATCGCGATTGTTCCGAAGTCATGCCTCTGCGAAGGTCACCGCTGTCGCCGAGCGGTTCACCGACTCGCACTGCGCTCGGCACTCGTCACGCGTAACTCGTCACCGCTGCCTCGGCCCCATCCCTATGTCCGTTGATCCAGATGTCCGCTTATCCAGGAAGAGCCTCAGACGTGCACATTCCCGCGACCCTGGTGCGTGGCGGCACCAGCAAGTGCTGGCTGTTCAACCAGGTCGAAGTACCCGGCGACCGTGGCGACCTCGAAAGGCTGCTGGTCGCCGCGTACGGCGCCACCGATCCCGTCGAACTGGACGGGGTGGGCGGGGCGACCCCGACCACCTCGAAAGCGGCCGTGGTCGGCGCCTCACCCGAGCCCGGCGTCGACGTCGATTACCTGTTCGCTCAGGTCGGCATCGGCACGGGCTCGGTGGAGTGGACGAGCAACTGCGGCAACTGCGCCACCGGCGTTGCCCTGTACGCGGTGACCAAGGGCATGGTGCCGGTCACCGGCGACCGGACACGGGTGGTGATGCGCAACACCAACACCGGCGCGGTCCTCGAAGGGCTCGTGGACACCGCCGGAGGCGTGGTGCACCACTTCGGCCGTCAGACGGTGCCGGGCACTCGCGCGGGCGGAGTCGGGGTCGGCCTCACCTTCCGCGATCCGGCCGGCGGCACCACCGGCTCGCTGTTTCCCACCGGGGAGCCCGCCCAGAACCTCCGGGTCGGCACCGCGGAACCGGTGCGCGTGAGCATGGTGGACGCGGGAGCTCCGGTCGTGCTCATCGACTCCGCCAGCGCCGCGCGCACCGGTGCCGAGCCACTGGAGCGGATGAGCGCGGACGTCCCCTGGCTGCGCACCGTCCGTCATGGCGCCGCATCCCTGATGGGGCTTCTCCAGCCGGGCGAAGCACCGGGGGACGCCGTGCCCAAGGTGGGCCTGGTCGGCCCGTCGGTTCCGTACACCACCACGCTCGGCGAACGCGTGGCGGCCGAGGCCTACGACATCTCGGTGCGCATGCTCACCATGAACGCCCCCCACCCCGCGATCGGCCTGACCTCCGCCGTCGCGGTCGCGGCAGCGGGGCTCGCGGAGGATTCCGTCGTGTCCCGGGCCGCGAGCGGCCCGGCCGATGGATGGCTGCGACTGGGCACGCCCGCCGGTGTGGTCGCGGTCCGGTGCTCCGAAGTACGGGACGGCCTGCCGCGCCGGGTCACCGTGCAGCGGGCGGCGAGGCTGCTCGCCGACGCCCGCATCTACGTACCCGAGACAGGCGCGCCGCGGGCCGCCTGAATCACGCCGAACCCCGCCGAACCCCGCCTCGGGCAAGCGGTCCCCCAGCCGTCCGGCCCGGGATACCTGCGCCTCCAGGGCGCGCCACCCGTCCCCACCGCACCAAGGACAAAGATGTCTGCTGAAGTGATATCCGTAGGAGCGCTGCTTGTGATGTTCGTGGTCGGCACCGTGCTGCCGATCAACCTGGGCATCCTCGCCTTCGTCGCCACGTTCGTGGTCGGCACCGCCTCGCTCGGCCTCACCGAGGACGAGATCTTCGAGGGGTTCCCCGCGAAGCTCTTCGTCACCATCGTCGGAGTCACCTACCTGTTCTCCATCGCCCGCCGCAACGGGACCATCGACTGGCTCGTCGCGGCCGGTGTACGACTGGTGCGCGGAAAGGTCGTACTCATCCCCTGGGTGCTGTTCCTGGTGGCCGCCCTGCTCACGGCGTTCGGTACGTTCACCCCGGCCGCGGTCGCGATCCTCGCGCCGATCGGCATGAACTTCGCCTACCGCTACAAGCTCAACCCGCTGGTCGTCGGCATGATGGTGATCAGCGGCGGGCACGCGGGCGCGTTCTCACCGCTCGCCGTCTCCGGTGCGCTGGTGCTCGGCCTGGTCGACAAGACCGACATGCAGGTCTCCGCCGTAGCACTGTTCAGTGCCAGTTTCCTGATCAACCTGATTCTCTCGATCCTCACCTACGCGCTGCTCGCCAAGCGTCCCGCGCCGCTGCTGGAGGGCGCCGCGGAAGCGGCCGACGACATGGACCTCGCCGTCTCCGGCAAGCCCGACTGGCGGCAGTGGCTCACCCTCGCATGCCTGGTGGCCCTCGTCATCGGAGCGCTCGGCTTCCATCTGGAGATCGGATTCCTGGCACTGGCGGCCGGTGCGCTCCTTGCCATGGTGGACACGAAGCGGCAGGAGAAGGCCGTGGACGGCGTGAGCTGGTCCACCCTGCTGCTGGTGGCGGGCATGATGACCTACATCGCGATGCTGGAGAGGGCCGGCATCATCGAGGGGATCTCCGAGCACGCGGCGGGCATCGGCGCGCCGGTCGTCGTCGCCCTGCTGCTGTGTTTCACCGTCGCCATCACCTCGGCCTTCGCCTCCTCCACCGCGATCCTCACCGCGATCATCCCCATCGCCGCGCCGTTGCTGCTCTCCAGCCACCTCAGCGCCGTCGGCCTGATCGCCGCACTCGCCGTCTCCACGACGATCGTCGACACATCCCCCTTCTCCACCAACGGCGCACTGGTCCTCAGCAACGCCCGCGGTGTGGACACCCGCCGCTTCTACCGCCAGGTCATCGGGTACACGGGCAGCATCGTCGCCCTCGGCCCGGTCGTGGCCTGGGGCGCTCTGGTCCTGCCCTGGTCCTAGCGCGCAGGCTGACGACGGGCGAGGCGACCGAGTGGCACACGTCCGCCGGGGCCCGGGGCTCTGTACGCTCCCGGGTCCCGGCGGTGTGCGGTGTGCCTACAGCGCGGGGTAGGCGTTCTTCATGAGCTCCTGGAACTGGGCGGAGAACCAGCGGCCGGACAACGGCGCGTTGGGCAGCGCCCCGGACAGGTTGTTGTTGTTGCGCGGGTTACCGGTGTACGTCGGGTCGCACATGCGGTCGAAGCCCTTGCCCTCGTCGTTGTCGATGGCGGTGCTCGAACCGTCCGACTCGCCCGGCGGCTTCATCCACACGTAGGCGTCGATCCCGGTGGCCGGGTTGGCCTGCGGCCGCTCACCGAGGCCGGCGCCGGACTGGTTGCACCAGTTGCCGAGGTGGATACGGCGGTCGTAGCGGCCGCCGTTCACGTACGTGTCGACGTCCGTGGTGGCCCCGGGTCCGGCGGGCCGGGCCGTGCCGCCCCAGCCGTTGCGGGACGTGTCGATCAGCATGCCGAGGTTCTGGTCGAAGCCGAGCGAGACCAGCTTGGTGCGCATGGCCTGGGCGTACGACAGTTCGTCGGTGTAGCGGTTCCAGTCGACCCACTTGGACTCACGTACCGACTTGCCCGCGACGGTGTCGCCGATGGCGAAGTTGTTCTCCTTGAGTGCGCTGTAGTTGGCCGTGTTCACGATGAAGCCGTGGACGTCGGACAGCTTCGCGCCGTTGCCGGATGCGGTCGTCTTGAACAGCTCGGCGGAGGGGCCGAAGTTGTCGTCCCAGCCGAGCCAGCCGTGGTGGCCCGCGTCGATGTAGTTGTAGACGTTCTTGATGTCACCGAGCTTGTCGAGGGCGTATCCGACGCCCTTCTGGTAGTTGCCGTTGGCCTTCATCACGTCGCAGTTGGGCGTGGCCGTGGGCCGGCCGGAGACGTTGGTGACGAGGTTGGGCAGCGAGTCGATCTCGATCGTGGTGACGATGCGCAGGCCCGCGTACTTGGGGTCGCCGAGGATCGCGGCGATCGGGTCGATGAAGTCCGTCTTGTACTTGTCGATCTCCGTCGGGCCGAGTTCGCCGTTGGAGGCGAGAGCGGAGCAGTCGCGGCCCGGCAGGTCGTAGACGACGAGTTGGACGACTTCTTCGCCGCTGCCCTTCTGGGCGAGGGCCGCGTCGAGGTGGTCGCGCAGGCCCATGCCGTCGCCCACGCCGTTGATGGCGGCGATGCGGTCGAGCCAGACGCCGGTGGGCTGGTTGGCGACGCGGGATCCGCCGGTCTCGGCCTTGGCCTTCGCGGACCACTCCGGGTTCACGTACACCTTGGCGCCGGCGTAGGGGTTGTCGACGCGGTCACCGGGTCCGGGCGGGTCCGTGGGATCGGTCGGATCCGTGGGGTCGGTGTCCCCGTTGCAGGTGACGCCGTTCAGTTTGAAGGTGGTGGGCAGGGCGTTGCTGCCACTGTAGGAGGCGTTGAAGCCGAAGGAGGCGGAGGCACCGGTGGCGAGGGCGCCGTTGTAGGAGGCGTTCTTGGCGGTGACGGCGGCGCCGGACTGGGTGATGTCGGCGTTCCAGCCGTTGGTGACCTTCTGGTTGCCCGCGTAGGACCAGGTGAGGCCCCAACTGTTCACCGCCGCACCGTTGTTGGTGACGGTGACGGCGGTGGTGAAGCCGCTCCCCCACTCGTTCTGCACCTTGTAGTCCACGGTGCAGGCGGCGGCTGCGGCCCCGGCGTCGTCGGGCATGGCGGCGGCTGTGCCGGCACAGGCGGCGCCGGTGAGGGCGAGGGCGGCGAGCACGGCGGTGCCGGCTCTCGATCTGATACGGCTCATGGTCTGCGGTGTCCCTTTCCTGAGATGAGGCGGGTCATACGTTGCGGGGTGGTCGTAGGGAGCGGGGTGGTCGTACCGAGGGGGGTGGTCATCCGTTCACGGTGCGCAGGTGATCACGCAGGCCGATCCCGAACGCGGTCGGTGTGCCGTCGTACGAGCTGATCAGGGAAGGACCGGAGGAGCAGTCCCAGGTGTTCCAGGTCCAGCCGAGGTAGGACAGCTTCCGGTCGTCGAACCACTTCATGACGCGGTCGACGAACCCGTGCGAGCAGGTGTTCTCACCGATCTCCCCTGCCACCAGCGGCACTTGAGCCGCGACGGGCGCGAGCGTGGAGTCCCAGCAGCTCTCGGTGGAACAGGTGTTGAAGTTGTAGACGTGCCAGGCCGCGGCGAGATTGCCGGCCGGATCGGAGGGCCGGTGGGCGAGCCACTGGCCGAGGTCGTTGGAGTAGGCGAGGCCGCCCGCGAGAATCACGTTCTTGGCTCCCGTGGCACGGACCGAGTCGACGAGGTCCTGCATGCCCGCGACTTCGTAACCGATGCCGGGGCAGCTGCCACCGTCCTTCCAACAGGCCCACGCGTCCCCGATGTTGGAGGTCGCGCGATCCGGATACGGCTCATTGAAGAGGTCGAAGGCGACCGTCGGATCGTCCTTGAAGGCACTCGCGACCGACGACCAGAAGCCGGGTGCGTACCGGGCATCCGGCATCGGTTTCTGGCAGGTGGCGTGGATGTCGGAGCAGCCCGCCGAGTTCCCGGTGTACTGGCCGTACGACCAGTGCATCTCCAGGATCGGCGTCATGCCGTGGGCCTTGACCTTGGTCACCAACTCCTTGATGGCGGACTGATAGTTGGCGCCCGCGTACTCGGGCTTGATGTTGTCGAGGCCGAGCCAGCACTCCTCGTTGAGCGGGATCCGGACGGCGTTGGCCTTCCAGTCGGCGATGGCCGCGATGGACGCGTCATCGACCGGACCGTCGAAGATCCCGTAGCCCTGTACGCACATGAACTCGGCGCCGGAGCGGTTCACGCCGAGGAGCCGGCGGGAGGCGCCGGAGGCATCGACGAGCTTGTTCCCGGAGACCTTCAGGGCCGGGGCCTCACCCTCGCCACCCGGATCGGTCGGGTCCGTCGGGTCGGTGACGTCGGTGTTGCAGGTCGTGCCGTTCAGCTTGAAGGCCGTCGGTACGGTGTTGGCGCCCGACCGCGATCCGATGAACCCGGCGGAGACGCTTCCGCCGGAGGGAAGCGCGCCGTTCCAGGACTCGTTGGCCGCGGTCACGGACGCCCCGGACTGGGACCATTTCGCGGCCCAGCCCTGAGTGACCTTCTGTCCGTCGGCGAAGGCGAAGGACAGGCTCCAACCGTCCTTGGCCGCGCCGTTGTTGGTGACCTTCACCGCGGCCTGGAAGCCGCCGTCCCACTGCCCGGTGACGGAGTACTCCACCGAGCAGGCGGGGGCGGCCGCGGACGCGGCGTCGGTCAGGGGGACGAGCGTGGCCGCCGAGACGACGCACGCGAGCAGGGTTGCTTGTAACGGGTGACGCGGGAGGTGCCGCATGAGCGACTCCTTGCAGCTCGGGCGCGACCGGCACAGGCCGGCGCGTCGACTGATGGAACCGCTCCCACTGGTTGCTGGTGGACTGTAGAGAAGGAACTGCCGCCAAGCAACAGAGGAGTTCCGAATTTCCACTGTCGAATTAATTCGACTCTTCAAGCCTCTTGACCCTGAATTTCCCCGTCCCCATCCTTGGGAGCGCTCCCACTGGTTCACAGGTTGTGACGCTCACATCACAACTCCACCCCCCGCTCCATGAACCGCAAGGAGGAACCAGGGCATGCCAAAAAGACCGGCCCGGCGGCTGTGGACCGCTGTCGCGGCCACCCTGGCACTACCGCTTGCCGTGCTCGCCGCTCCCCCAAATACCGCTGAGGCGGCGGCAGTTGAGTGCAGCGTCGACTACAAGACCAACGACTGGGGCTCCGGCTTCACCGCCGATCTGACGATCACCAATCGCGGCACATCGGCGATCGACGGCTGGGCTCTCACCTACGACTACAGCGGCAACCAGAAACTGACCAATGGCTGGAACGCGACCTGGTCGCAGTCCGGTAAATCGATCACCGCGAAAAGCCTCTCGTACAACGCAAAGATCGCGCCCGGCGCCGCCGCCACGACAGGCGCGCAATTCACCTACAGTGGCGCGAATTCAGCGCCCACCGATTTCGCGGTCAACGGAACGACGTGCGCGGGCGCCCATCAGCCGCCGATCACGGTGCTCACCAGCCCGAAGGCAGGCGCGGTCTACTCGACGGGCGATGCCGTCCCGCTCGCCGCCACCGCCGCGGCGGCCGACGGCGCGAGCGTCGACAAGGTCGAGTTCTACGACGACACGACCCTGCTCGGCACGGACACCACCGCGCCCTACGGGCTCAGCGCGGACGCCCTGGCGGCCGGGACGCACTCCCTGTACGCGAAGGCGTACGACAGCAAGGGCGCCTCCGGCGAGTCGACGCCGGTCGGCATCACGGTCGCGGCGGGCCCCGCCCTGGTCGCCACGCCGTCCCAACTGGGTATCCAGCAGGGGAAGTCGGGCACCTTCGATGTGAAGCTGTCGACACAGCCGGCGTCGAACGTCACGGTCTCGGTGGCCCGCGCGAGCGGCAACACGGGCCTGTCCGTCTCCTCCGGCGCGAGCCTGACCTTCACGCCGTCGAACTGGAACACGGCGCAGAAGGTGACGATCGCCGCCGACGCCTCCGGCACGGGCGCGGCCACCTTCAGCGTGACGGCCCCGGGCCACACCAAGGCCACGGTGACGGCGACGCAGCTTGCCGCGTCCAAGACGTACGATGCCCGCTTCCTCGATCTCTACGGCAAGATCACCAACCCGGCGAACGGCTACTTCTCGCCGGAGGGCGTCCCGTACCACTCGGTCGAGACGCTGATCGTCGAGGCGCCGGACCACGGCCACGAGACGACATCGGAGGCGTACAGCTACCTCCTGTGGCTCCAGGCGATGTACGGCAAGGTCAGCGGCGACTGGTCGAAGTTCAACGGGGCGTGGGGCCTCATGGAGAAGTACATGATCCCCACCCACGCGGACCAGCCGACGAACTCCTCTTACAACGCATCGAAGCCCGCGACGTACGCGCCCGAGCACGACCTGCCGTCCCAGTACCCGGCGAAGCTCGACCCGTCGGTCTCCGTCGGCAGCGACCCGATCGCGGCGGAGCTGAAGAGCGCGTACGGCACGGACGACATCTACGGCATGCACTGGCTGCAGGACGTCGACAACGTCTACGGCTACGGGAACGAACCCGGTAAGTGCGAGGCGGGCCCGACCACCACCGGCCCGTCCTACATCAACACGTTCCAGCGCGGTGCGCAGGAGTCGGTGTGGGAGACGGTCCCGCAGCCCACGTGCGACGCCTTCAAGTACGGCGGAAAGAACGGGTACTTGGACCTGTTCACCGGCGACTCGTCCTATGCCAAGCAGTGGAAGTTCACCAACGCCCCGGATGCCGACGCGCGGGCGGTGCAGGCCGCGTACTGGGCGGACGTGTGGGCCAAACAGCAGGGCAAGGGCTCCGACGTCTCGGCGACCGTCGGCAAGGCCGCCAAGATGGGTGACTACCTGCGGTACTCGATGTACGACAAGTACTTCAAGAAGGTCGGGAACTGCGACGGGCCGACGACCTGCCCGGCCGGCACCGGCAAGGACGCCTCGCACTACCTGATGTCCTGGTACTACGCCTGGGGCGGCGCGACGGACACCTCGGCGGGCTGGTCCTGGCGCATCGGTTCGAGCCACACGCACGGCGGCTACCAGAACCCGCTCGCCGCGTACGCGCTCTCCTCGACCGCCGACCTGAAGCCCAAGTCGGCTACGGGCCAGGCGGACTGGGCCAAGTCACTCGACCGGCAGCTGGAGTTCTACCGCTGGCTGCAGTCGGACGAGGGCGCCATAGCGGGCGGCGCGACGAACAGCTGGGGCGGCAGCTACGGCACCCCGCCGTCCGGCACTCCGACGTTCTACGGCATGTACTACGACGAGGCGCCGGTCTACCACGACCCGCCGTCGAACCAGTGGTTCGGCTTCCAGGCGTGGTCGATGGAGCGCGTCGCCGAGTACTACCAGCAGACGGGCGACGCCGACGCCAAGGCGGTCCTGGACAAGTGGGTCGACTGGGCCCTGTCCAAGACGACCATCAACCCCGACGGCACGTTCCGCATCCCGTCGACGCTCCAGTGGTCGGGCAAGCCCGACACCTGGAACGCCTCAAGTCCCGGCGGCAACAGCGGACTTCACGTCACGGTCGCCGACTACACGAACGACGTCGGTGTAGCGGCGGCGTACGCGAAGACCCTGACGTACTACGCCGCCAAGTCCGGTGACACGCAGGCGAAGACGACGGCGAAGGCGCTGCTCGACGGCATGTGGGAGCACGACCAGGACGCGCTCGGCATCGCCGTGCCCGAGACCCGGGCCGACTACAGCCGGTTCGACGACCCGGTCTACGTCCCGAGCGGCTGGACGGGCACGATGCCGAACGGCGACAAGGTCGACTCCTCGTCCACCTTCTCCTCGCTGCGCTCCTTCTACAAGAACGACCCCAACTGGTCCAAGGTCGAGGCGTACTTGGCGGGCGGCGCGGCACCGACGTTCACGTACCACCGGTTCTGGGCCCAGGCGGACATCGCGCTCGCCATGGGTTCGTACGCGGAGCTGCTCGAGTAACGCCCCGCTGACGGCAGGTCCGCGTACACCGGGCCGGGCGGCCCCCTCCCCGGGGCCCGCCCGGCCCTCTCCCCTGCTCGCTCCTGCCCCGGAGGCGGCACCCTCGATCAGCCGGTTTCCGTCAGGGCCTCATACGCGGCGGCCAGGATCCGCTCGGAGAGCGGGGAGCCCTTGGTGGCGCGGGCCAAAACGAGCGCGCCGAACAGGGTGCTCAGGCGGGCGAGGCCGTCCTGGTCGTCATCGCCGAGGAAATCGGCGAAGTCGGCCACCCCCTCGGTATAGACGCGGCGGGCCTCCTGGTCGTCGGGGGTGCGGGCGACGTCGGTGGCGAGCGCGGCGATCGGACAGCCGCCCGCCGCGTTGTCGCGGTGTTCGACGGAGAGATAGGTGTCGATCAGCGTGCGCTGGGCGGCGTCGCGCTGCCCGTCGTACTGCTCGAGGCCGTCCGCGTACCGCTGGGTGAGCTCGTCGATCGCGTGAGCGGTGGCCTCGTCGACGAGTGCCTCCTTGGAAGCGAACTGCTTGTAGAAGGCGCCGTGGGTCAGACCGGCCGCCTTCATCAGCTCGGCGACGCTGACGTGCGTGCCCTGCTCCCGGAAGAGCCGGGAGGCGGTGTCCACGACCCGCCTGCGGTTCTCCTCCGCCTGCGCCTGCGATACCCGGCCCATGGCCACCTCCTACGCGAAACCGTTTTGGATGTCGACTGGCATCTATCGTAATCCAGTGTTTAGATTGTCATCATAATCTAAATCAGATGGAGGCAGGTGCCGGACGGCGCCCGCCACAACCGGAAGCAGGATCAGACATGGAGCTCAAGAACACGGTCGCGGTCGTCACCGGCGCCAACCGGGGGCTCGGACGGCATCTCGCCGCTCAGCTCGTGGAGCGCGGCGCGAAGGTCTACGCGGCGGCCCGCCGCCCCGAGACGGTCGACCTGCCGGGTGTCACCCCGCTGCACCTGGACGTCACGGACGAGAAGTCGATCAGGGAGGCCGCCCGTACCGCCTCCGACGCGACACTCCTGATCAACAACGCGGGCATCTCCACCGGCGCCGCTCTGGTCGGCGGTGACCTGGACGAGGTGCGCCGGGAGATGGACACCAATTTCTTCGGCCCACTCGCCACGACCCGCGCCTTCGCCCCCGTGATCGAGGGCAACAGCGGTGGCGCCGTACTCAACGTCCTGTCGGTCCTGTCCTGGTACCACCCGGCAGGCCTCGGCTCCTATGCCGCCTCCAAGGCCGCCGCCTGGGCGCTGACCGGCGCGAGCCGCGAGGAGCTGGCACCGCGCGGCATCACCGTGTCCGCGCTGCACGTCGGTTACATGGACACCGACATGGCTGCCCAGGTCCCCGCCGACCAGAAGGTCTCCGCCTCCGCCGTCGCGGCCCAGGCCCTCGACGGCATCGAAGCGGGCCTGCCCGAGATCGTCGCCGACGATCTGACCCGGCAGGTCAAGCAGGGCCTGGCCGCCGCGCCGCAGCCGAACGCCGCCTGAGCCTTGCGGGGCGCTCCCGACCCGAGCGGAAACCCCGGCCTCTCGCGGACGGGAACAGAAACGGAGAAGACGATGAAGGCCTTCAGGGTCGAGAAGTACGGCGACGCGGCCACCGTGCGCGCCGCCGAGATCCCCGACCCCGTCGTCGGCGCCGAGGACGTCCTGGTCAAGATCCATGCCGCGGGCGTCAACCCACTGGACATGAGGATCCGCAACGGCGACTTCAAGGCGTTCCTGCCCTACCGCCTCCCCCTCGTCCTGGGCAACGACCTCGCCGGAACGGTCATCCAAGTAGGCGCCGACGTCACCGAGTTCGCGGTCGGCGACGACGTATACGCACGCCCCGACAAGGACCGCATCGGCACCTTCGCCGACCTCATAGCCGTCCATCAGGACGACCTGGCACCCAAACCGGCCGCCCTCACCATGACCGAGGCCGCCTCCCTGCCCCTCGTCGCCCTGACCGCATGGCAGGCGCTGGTCGAGCGGGCCCAGGTACAGCGGGGTCAGCGGGTCCTCATCCATGCGGGAGCCGGCGGCCTCGGCTCCATCGCCGTCCAGCTGGCCAAAGCACTCGGCGCGCACGTGGCCACCACCGTGAGCACCGCCAACGTCGACCTGGTCAAAAAGCTCGGCGCGGATGTCGTCGTGGACTACCGCACACAGGACTTCACCGAACTCCTCGACGGCTACGACGTCGTCCTGGACTCCCTCGGCGGCGACAACCTGGCCAGGTCCTTGCGGGTGCTCAAGCCCGGTGGTCGGGCCATCAGCGTCGCGGGCCCGCCCGACCCGGCCTTCGCCCGCGAACTCGGTGCGAACCCGGTTCTCCGCCTGGCCATGACCGCGCTGAGCTTCCGGACCCGGCGCAGCGCCAAGCGCCACGGCGTGACGTACTCGTTCCTGTTCATGAAGGCCAGCGGCGACCAGCTGCGTGAACTCACCCCGCTCGTCGACGCCGGGATGATCCGCCCCGTCGTCGACCGGGTCTTCCCGTTCGACGAAACCCTCCGGGCCATGGAGTACGTCGAAAAGGGCCGTGCGAAGGCCGGCAAGGTCGTCGTCTCGATGACGTAGGGCGGGCACATCGGCAGCACCGGCAGCACCGGCAGCACCGGCAGCACCGGCACCGCGAACGAACCCTTAGTCGCCTCCTACGCCCATGCCCCACGCGTGGAGAGCCGGGGGCCCGGCGGGACGACCGCCGAGCCCCCGGCCGGTCTCAGCTCGCCGCGCTGTTCAGCGCCGCGAGGACCGCACCGTATGCCTCCTTCTTCTGGTAATTGCCGTTGAAGAGCAGCGGGGTTTCCTGGGCGCGCCAGGAGTACTTGTCGGTGACGCCCCACACGGTGATGCCGTTGCACCGGGCGACGGCCACGCATGCCTGGGTGACCTGCCGGTACACATTGGCCTGTGCCGCGCCGGAGCCGCCGACGTCGAGTTCGGTGATCTGCACGTGCACGCCGAGGTCGGCGAAGCGTTGGAGGTTCTGCCGGTAGGTGCTGAGATCGGAGTTCGAGGCCAGGTGGCTCTGGAAGCCGACGCAGTCGATCGGGACGCCGCGGGCGCGGAAGTCCTGGACCATGCGGTAGATGGCGTCACTCTTGGCGTTGATGCCGTCGGTGCCGTAGTCGTTGTAGCAGAGCTTGGCCTTGGGGTCCGCCGCTTTCGCGGCGCGGAAGGCGTCCTCGATCCAGCCGTTGCCGAGTTGCTGCTGGAGGTTGGACTTGCGGCGGCTGCCGTCCCATTCGAACGCCTCGTTGACCACGTCCCACGAGTCGATCTTGCCCGCGTAGTGGCCGGCGACCCCGGCGATGTGTCCCCGCATCGCCTGGCGCAGGCTGTCGCCCGTCAGCCCCTGTACCCAGCCGGGCTGCTGGGCGTGCCAGACCAGGGCGTGGCCGCGTACGAACTTGCCGTGCTGCTGGGCGTAGTTGACGAGCTGGTCACCGCCGCTGAAGTTGAACTGCCCCCGGTTCGGCTCGGTGGCGTCCCACTTCATCGCGTTCTCGGCGACCACGCTGGAGAACTCGCGGTTGAGAGTGGACTCGTAGTCGGTCTCACCGAGGTGCGGGGCGACCGCGGCGCCGAAGTACCGGCCGCGCTGGGCGGCCGCACCGCCGAGGGTATCGGCGGCGTGAGCGGTGGGCGAGAACGCCAGGACGGCCGCTGCCGCCAGGGCGCCGGTCGCCGCGGCGGTGATCGCCGACCGGGTGCGTCGCGAGACGCGTCGCGTCGTGCGGCTTCTGGAGGATCTGTCGGTCATCGCGTGTGTCTCTCTCTCGTGGGGGTGTGGTGGCAGCGGCGCAGGGCGTGGACTCGTATGCCCGCCGGCCGTCAGGCCAGGGCGGCTTCCCAGCGGGTGCCGTTGCCGGTGGCGTCGGCGGGGAGCCGGTCGCGGGCGGCGGTGTCGTCGTACAGGCGCCAGCGGAACCAGTCCACGAGGGTGTTCTGGGTCCGGTCGAAGGTCGGGAACCCCGGGTTCAGGTACGCGGCGTGGTCCGCGCCGACGTGGGTGAGGAATGCCTTGGGCGCGCGCAGTTCCTGGTACGCCCGCCGGGCCAGGGCGTAGTCGCAGGTCGGGTCCCTGTCGCCGTGAATGAACAGCACGCCTGCACGGACCGAGGCGGCGGGGTTGCCCATGTCCACACAAGCGACCGGGACGGCGGCGACGATACGGTCGTCGGGCCAGGCGGTCACCAGGCCGTGGGTGGTCATGCCGCCCATCGAGTGCCCGGAGACACCGACCCCGGCCGCGGTGTCGATGTGCCCGGCGAAGGGGCCGCCCGCGGCGTAGTTGAGCGCCAGGGTCCGGGTGATGACCTCGGATACGTCCTTCGACCATTCGCCTCCGTAGACGGAGCCGAGGTTGGTGTTGTCGGAGAACGAGGGCGCGGGGCAGATGAAGCCGGCGGAGGCTATCGCATGGGTCTGCGAGGCGTAGGAGTCGGAATTGCCGCTCATGCCGTGGCTCCACTCGGCGATGGGGAACACGCCGTCGGCGAGAGGGGCGTTGGGGACGGGGGCGCCACCGGGGGTGCCGGGGGTGGGGTAGAAGACCTTGGTGAACAGTGAGCGGGAACCTCGGCTCCAGTTGAACTGACGCACTCCGACGGCGAACTCCTTTGCGGGTGCCGCCAGTTCGGCGCCGTGGGCGCGGTTCAGTCCGGAGCCGAGCAGGGGGGCGCTCAGGCCGGCTGTCGCGGCCGCGGTGAGGCCGAGGAACGTACGTCGCCGTAATGACATGCGTGACTCCTTGTGTGTGTGGGGGGGGGAGACAGGTCCTGTCTGGAGGTCTCGGCCTCAGCAGGCGGGGGCTGTCTGTGTGGCCAGGGCGGAACGGAAGTCCTGGAGCACGATCCGTGTGTCGCCGAAGCCATGGGGGAAGTTGGCGACGGTGGTCTCCGACCGGTATGGGCATGGGCAACTCCATGGCGACTCGACCGACCGATGGGCCCTGGCGCGCATGCGGTGAAGCGGGTACGAGCCGCTGTGCGGCTGTGCGGCTCGGGCCTGCCCAGCCCGACGCCTGGTCGATATCCCGAACGATAGTCGGGCCCTCGGACGCAGGAATGATGAAGCGCTTGACGGTGTCCGGTCAACGCTTCGCGCGAAATAGTTTCAGCCATCGATCAGAAAGAGTTGCGCGAAAGTTTCGACACTCGCCATGCACGGACGAGCCCGCGGCCATCGGGGCGAACCTGGGCAGCGACCGGCACAACGTCGAACAGGTGGCGCGTCGCGGACTGACCTCCCTCGACCGTGGTGGCGCCGACGCAGGGATGCCCTTCGCCCCCCCCAGCGGGCGGCGCCCCACGGTGTCGTCGACCGGGGTTACCGGTGGAATTCCAGACCGGGTACGGCGTTGCGGGCGAGGGAGTGGGCCTGTTCGGGCCACCAGACGCCGGCGGCCGGGTCGACGATGCCGTACTCGGGGTCGATGGTGCCGCCGGTGTTGCGTGTGCAGCTGCCGTCGGATTCGCCGATGGTCTTCACGTACAGGTAGGCGTCGACGAGCGGGACCTTGGTACCGGCGGTGGGGCGAGGGCCCATACCGCGGCCGGGTGGGTTGCACCAAGTCTCCGGGTCGCCGGTGTACTTGCCCGGGGGCGGCGACCAGGTCCCCAGCCCGTTGCGGCTGGTGTCCACCACGAAGCGCGCCAGTTCATCGGTGGACGCGCCGCCCGTGTTCTGATCGAACCAGGCGTCGGTCCAGTGCCAGGTCGACGGGTCGGTGGAGGAGACGGCGTTGCCCGGGGCGCCGTCGTTGGGCGCGGCGGGCGAGTAGTACTGACTGGCGCACCGGTCCGCGTGACCGCGAGCCGCATCCGGTCCCTTGGTGGCGTACCACGCGCACTTCGCGATCCAGGTGCCGTAGCGCGAAGTCTGGTCGGTGGGCTGGTAATTGGACACGTTGAGGGCAAAGCCG
Source organism: Streptomyces sp. NPDC032198 (assembly GCF_040636975.1). Taxonomy (NCBI): domain Bacteria; kingdom Bacillati; phylum Actinomycetota; class Actinomycetes; order Kitasatosporales; family Streptomycetaceae; genus Streptomyces; species Streptomyces sp. NPDC032198. The sequence goes on from NZ_JBEZVL010000003.1 coordinate 130,231, forward strand.
TCGCTCTGCTCCAGGCCGGCGTCCAGGAGTCGCTGCGTGATGTCACCGACCGACTTCCACTGACTGTTGCCCGCGTCGAGATATACAGCGGTGTTCGGCTCGCTCTTCAGGGTGCGCACGGCGTAGGCGAGGTCCGCCATGCGGTGGGCGGTGAGTTCGCCGGTGGGGTCGATGGCGCCGGCGCAGTCCTTGGGAAGGGCCGCGAGGCCGTCGGGCTCCAGGACGACGGCGGCCTTACGGTTGCCGATGCCGTCGGCGAAGGCGTCGATCCACTGCCGGTACGCGGCCGAGGAGGCGGCTCCACCGCCGGAGTAGAGGCTGCAGTCGCGGCCGGGGACGTTGTACGCGACGAGGACCGGCACACGCCGGGTGACCGCGGCGGCGTGGACGAGTTTGCGCACCTCTCTTCCGACCTGGGCGGGCGTGCCTTCGGTGAACCACTCGGCCTGCGGCTGGCTCGCCAGCTTGGCCATGTTCAGCGCGTTGGCCCGGTCCCCCTTACGGAGGTCGGTCATCACTTGCTGGGCGGCCTTGCTGTGCGGGTCTACGTAGAAGCGCGTGGTCGGGGTGATGACCTTCTGTTCGGCCTGTTCGGCGGGTGCCCCCTGCGCCTGTGCGGCCGGGGCCGCCGCGCAGGTCATCAGGGCGGCCGAGGCGAGCAGGGCCATGCGTCTGGTGAGCGGGATACCGGATCTCATGTGTGCTCCTGGTCGGGACGGACGGGGACAGGAACGGGACGCGGACGGAGACGGGGACGGGATGCATCGACGGGCACGGCCACGGGAGCTCAAGGGCGGTGGCCCGGACGGGGATGTCAGTAGCCGTAGATCATCTTGTAGGCGGCCTCGGGAAGGAACTGGCCTGCCACCGATCCGGCGCCCACACCGCAATTGCCGTCGGATTCACCGGGCGTCTTGACCCACAGCAGCATTTCGGCTCCGCCACCGAGTTGGGTCGGGGTGCCGAGCTTGCGCCCTGCGGGGTTGCACCATGCGCCGTTGGAACCGTGTCCGTTGCGGCTGGTGTCGATGGCGTAGGGCTTGGTGTAGCCGTAGGACGAGCTCAGCTTCGCGTTGATCGCGTTGCCGTACGCGGTGTTCTCACCGGTGGTCAGGTAGTTCGAGACGTTCAGGGAGAAGCCGTGGGCCTTGCGCACTCCCGCGTCGGCGAGGTGCTGCGCCATCGTGGGGGCCGCCAGCCAGGCCGGGTTTCCGGCGTCCAGGTAGACCCAGGTGTTGGGGGCCTTCTGGTTGAACTGGTCGATGGCGTTGTTGAGCAGCGTGTTGCGCTCGGCGATCTGCGCGGCGGTCATGCAGCTCGTGTCTCCCAGGGCGTCCGGTTCCAGGATGACGACGGCCGGACGGCTGCCGATGCCACTGGCGAAGGCGGCGATCCACGTGTTGTACGCGGCTGCCGAGCCCGCGCCGCCCCCAGAGTGTCCGCCGCAGATATCGCGGTTGGGGATGTTGTAGGCGACCAGGACCGGCAGCTTGTCCACGGCATCGGCCGCGCCGACGAACGCACCCGTGGCCGTGCCGATGGTGCCGCTCCAGTTACCGAACCAGCGGGCCATCGGCTTGGCCGCGATGTTGTCCCTGATCGCGGCGGCGCGGCCGTCACCGGGGTTGGCGGCGGCCCACGCCGCGGGGGTGGAGTGGGGGTCGACATAGAACCCGCTGGTCATGGCCACCGGGCTGTCGGCGTGGGCGAGTCCGGGGGCTGCCAGTGCGAGCGGGAAGGCGAGCAGCAGCGCGAGCAGGGCACGTCTGTATCTGAACATGGGGAACCTCTTCCTGACGGGGGACGCACCGCACGCGCTGCGATCTGAGCGTGTGCGTGCGGCGCGCTGAGGAAGTACGAGGTGCGACGCCCCCGGGCGACGGTGGCTCCGGGCCCCGGGACGCAGACCGTCGGGCCCGGAAAGTCATGGGAGCGCTCCCAATCGGAAGCGTCCCCCAAGCGCGTCCGAAGCTCTTGGGTATGGGCGGCATGGTGTTGGCGCGGGCGGAACGTGTCAAGGGCCCTCGGTCAACTTCGCGTCATGTGACGGACCACCGTCACTCCCCCCGCTTCGCGGCCGCGAGCACCTTCGCGATCGCGTCGTAGGCGGGCTTGTGCCGGAGGTTCTCGTCCCAGGGCAATGCCGCGCCCTGGCCCTCGAAGACCGACGGGATCCACGAGTGGCGGTCGGAGTAGCCCCACAGCGTGATGCCGACGCAGCGGCGGACGGCGAGGCAGGCCTTGGTCACCTGCCCGTACCAGTCGGCCTGTTGGGCCAGTTCGGCCGCGTCCGACGGGAGGATCATCCGGATGTCGAGCTCGGTGATGGCGACATCGAGGCCGAGGCGGGCGAAACGCTGCAGGTTCCCCTTCATGTCGCTCGGGAAGCCGTACTGCAGGGCGAGGTGGGCCTGCATGCCGAAGCCGTCGATCGGCACGCCGTCGGCCTTGAGTTGCTTGATGAGCTTGTAGTACGCGTCCGACTTCGCGCCGAGCCCCTCCACGTTGTAGTCGTTGAGGTAGAGCTTCACGCCGGGGTCGGCGGCATGCGCCCAGCGCAGGGCGTCGGCGATGTAACCGGGGCCGAGGGTCTTGTAGAAGATGTTCTCGCGGTACGTGCCGTCCTCGTTCATGATCTCGTTGGCGACGTCCCAGGCGAAGACCTTGCCCTTGTAGTGCCGCACCTCGGTCGTGATGTGGTTCTTGAGGATGGCGCGCAGTTCGTCGGCGGTCCAGGTGCCGTTCTCCAGCCAGCCGGGCAGTTGGCTGTGCCATACGAGGGTGTGGCCGCGGACCTTCAGCTTGTGGGTCTGCGCGTACGCGACGATCTCGTCGCCTGCCGTGAAGTCGAAGACACCTCGCCGGGGTTCGGTGGCGTACCACTTCATGCCGTTGCCGGGCGTGGTGCTGCCGAACTCGGTGCCGAGCAGGTCGGCGTACGCGGTGTCGCCGAGTTCGGGGTTGTCGACGGCGGAGCCGTAGTAGCGGCCGGTGCGCTCGGCCAGGCTGTCGAGCGTGGCGGGGCGGTGGCGCGTACCGGCGTCGGCGTGTGTGTCGGCGTAGGCATGTGCGTCGGGTACACCGGCGAGGCCGAGCAGCAGAGCCGTCGCCGACGCGAAAGCGGCGGCTCTGACGCGGCTACGGGCCCTACGGGCAGGGGTGCGGGGGGCAGGTGTGCGCATGGTGCTGCTCCTCAACTCATTGCTGGGAAAGGTCGGTTGACCGTGCGCCGTGCTGTTTCCACGCGTCACTTGACGCGTATCTCGCACCGCATCCGCCGCTCGTGCCCGACCTCCCGCTCCGCACCCGTCAGGGTGAGCGGCACAGTGTGGTGGACACGTTCGCTGGACGCGGAGACACGTAGTTCGAGGGCGCCGGGTTCGACGACGCGGCGGCCGTCGGCTCCGGTGTACGCGGCGAGGTCCGCCGGGAACGTGGCGTGGACCTCCGCGGACGCCCCGGCGTCGAGCGGGACGCGGGCGTAGCCGACGAGCCGGACCTCGGGGCGTGCGACGCTGCCGACCGGGTCGTGGAGGTAGAGCTGGACGACCTCGGTGCCGGGCCGCTCACCGGTGTTGTGGACGGTGAGGCGCAGGGTGGTATCGCCGTCGGTGGGCAGTTCGGGGGCGTCGCACTGCGGGGTGTCCCAGGTGAACGTGGTGTAGGAGAGGCCGTGCCCGAAGGGGTAGAGGGCGGTGGGGTCCACGCTGCTGGCGTCGCCCCGGCGGCCGAGCGGCGGCGCGAGATAGGGGGCGGGCTGGCCGCCGGGCCCGCGCGGCACGCCGACGGGAAGGCGCCCCGACGGCTCGACCCGTCCCGACAGGACTCCGGCGACGGCGGCGCCGCCCTCCTGCCCCGGGAAGAAGGCCTGGACGACGGCGGCGGCCCGGTCGGCCCAGCGACCGAGTGCGTAGGGTCGCCCGCTGAGGACGACGACGACGGCCGGTGTCCCGGTGTCGAACACCTCGTCCAACAACGCACCTTGCCCATAGGGCAGTTCAAGGTCCTCGGTGTCGCAGCCCTCGCCGGACGAGCCGCGCCCGAAGAGGCCCGAGCGGTCGCCGACCACGGCGAGGCAGAGGTCGGCCTGCGCCGGGTCGCTGACGAAGACCGCGCCGGGCAGTTCGGCACGGAGCCCCTCGGCGAGCGTCGGGACCTCGACACCCGCAGGGAGACCTGGGTGGTTGACGCCGACGTGCCGCGGGAACGTGTAGCAGCCGAGCATGGCGGCCTGTTCGTGGGCGAGGGGGCCGACCAGGGCGATGCGCAGTCCGTTGGCGGACAGCGGCAGCAGCCCCGCGTCGTTGGCGAGCAGGACGACCGACTCCTGCGCCACAGCCCGCGCCAGGTCCCGCATCTGAGGGGGGTTCAGGTCGACGAGCGCGCCTTCTGTGGCTTCCGTGGATCCAGTGAATCCCGTGGATCCCGTCGATCCCATGACCGGCTCCCAGTCCCGGTCGAGGAGGCCCAGTTCGCACTTCTGCGTGAGGACGCGCAACGCGGCGCGGTCGATCAGGTCTTCGGGAAGGTGTGCGGCCACGGGCAGGCAGCGCGCGGCGGGCAGTTCTACGTCGACGCCGGCCGCGAGGGCCATCCGCGCGGCATCCCCCTCCGTCGCGGCCACCTTGTGGGCGGACTCCAGGAACGCGATGCCGAAGTAGTCGGCGACGACCGTTCCGGTGAACTGCCATGTGTCACGCAGGAGTTGGGTGAGCAGGCCGGTGTGGGCGTGTCCGGGCAGTCCGTCGATGTCGTTGTAGGAGGCCATCACGGAGCGGGCGCCGCCCTCGCGCAGTGCCATCTCGAACGGGGGCAGGAAGACGTCCGCGAGTTCGCGCGGTCCGATGGAGGCGGGCGCGTGGTTGCGGGCGCCGCGCGAGCCCGAGTACCCGGCGAAGTGCTTGAGGGTGGCGACGATCCCCGCGGCCTCCAGGCCGCGCACGTACGCGCTGCCGATGGTGCCGACCAGGTACGGGTCCTCGCCGATGGACTCCTCGGTACGGCCCCAGCGGGGATCGCGGACGACGTCGAGGACGGGGGCGAGGCCCTGGTGGATGCCGACCGTGCGCATCGACGTACCGATGGACTCGGCCATCTCGGTGATCAGGGCCGGGTCGAAGGTGGCGCCCCAGGCGAGCGGCGTCGGGAAGATCGTGGCCTGCCAGGCGGCGAAGCCGGTCAGGCACTCCTCGTGGGCGAGCGCGGGCAGCCCGAAGCGGTTCGCGGAACGGACCCGGCGCTGCAGGTCCGCGAGGCGTGCCGCGCCCACCGCGGGCTCGACCGGGACGGTACCGAAGGGCCGGGTCAGATGGCCGAGGCCGTGCGGCAGCAGGGCGTCGAGGACCGCGCTCTCGGCGACGTACGCGTGCTGCCCCGGCGCGACGGCGGCGCTGTCGGTGTCGATGTCGGCCCCCAGCCACACGCTGGACAACTGGGCCGTCTTCTCCTCGGTGGTCATCCGGGCGAGCAGGTCCGCCGCCCGGACCTTGGCGGGCAGGGTGGTGTCCTGCCAGGGCTTGACCATGGAACTCCTCAAGTGCGATGTGTGCAGGCGGTGGTGGCGAGACCCGGCGGTGCGGTGTGCGGCGGTGCGGTGTCAGCCCTTGGTCGCGCCCACCGTGATGCCGCCGACCAGCTGCCGTTCGGCGACGGCGTAGAAGGCGAGCGCGGGCACCATGGCCAGGACGAGGTAGGCGAAGACACGGGCGATGTCGGTGGCGTACTGGCCCTGGAACTGCTGGACGCCGACGGGGATGGTCCACCAGGTCTCGTTGCTGAACACGAGCAGCGGCAGCAGGAAGTTGTTCCAGCTGCTCACCACGGCGAGGACGGAGACCGTGCCGAGCGCCGGGCGCGCCATCGGCAGCAGGATCCGCCAGAAGAAGCCGAACGGGGAGCACCCGTCGAGGGTGGCCGCCTCCTCCAGTTCACCGGGGATCTGCCGGAAGAAGCCGCGCAGAATGACGATGGTGATGGGCAGCCCGAACGCGGCCTGCGGCAGGATCACGCCCCACGGGTTGTCGAGAAGCCCGAAGGTGCGCAGCAGGATGAACAGCGGCAGGATCGCCACGGCGAACGGGAACATCAGCCCCATCGTGAAGAGCGTGAACAGCAACTCCCGTCCGCGGTAGGCGAATCGGGCCAGGGAGAACGCGGCGAGGGCCGCCGCCCCCACCGTCAGCAGGGTGGTCCCGACGGCGACGAGGGTGGACGCGCCGAGCATCCGCCAGAAGGGGCCCGAGGCGAGGATGTCCGTGTAGTTGGAGGTCACCCAGGGCGACGGCAGGCCGAAGGGGTTGCTCGACAGCTGGTCGGTGGACTTGAAGCCGGACACGAGGGCGTACAGCAGCGGTGTCACCATGCCGATGCCGACCAGCCACACGATCACGTACAGGGGCGCCTTGCCGAAGCGGCGGCGCCCGGGCACGTCGGGCGCGGTCATCGGGTGGCTCGCATGTTCGTGAGGGCTCCTTCGGTGTCCCGACGCAGCACGAGGCGCTGGTAGGCGAGGGCGAAGACGAGGCTGATGAGGAACAGCGCGATGCTGATCGCGCTGGCGTAGCCGATCTCGTAGCGCTTGAACCCGAACTGGAACAGGGTGATGGCCATCGTCTCGGAGGCGTGGTCGGGGCCGCCCTGCGAGATCACCCACACCAGGTCGAACAGCTGGATGGCGCCGATGACGGACAGGAACGCGCTGATGCGGACGGTCGGTCCGAGCAGGGGCAGGGTGATGTAGCGGAAGCGCTGCCAGGCGCTTGCCCCGTCGATGCGGGCCGCCTCGTGCAGTTCGGCCGGGATGCCTTGGAGGCCTGCGAGGTAGAGCATCATGTGGAAGCCGAAGTACTTCCAGGTCATCACGAGGAACAGGGTCGGCATGACCGTCGACTGGTCGGCGAACCACAGCCCGCCGAGCCCGTCGAGGCCGACCGCGCCGAGCACTTTGTCGGCAAGCCCGGCGTCCGGCGCGAAGATCATGGAGAACAGGACGCCGGTGATCACCTCGGACAGGACGTACGGGGCGAAGAACAGCATCCGGTAGACGGCCCGGCCGCGCAGCTTCTGGTTGAGCAGGACCGCCATGGCGAGTGCGAACGGCAGCTGGACGAGAACCGAGAAGCCGACGAGGAGCAGGCCGCGCCACAGGTCACCGAGGAAGACCGGGTCCTTGGCGAGGCGGCTGTAGTTGTCGAGTCCCGTGTAGTCCGAAGGGGACCCGAATCCGCCCCAGTTGAAGAGGCTGACGTAGAGCGCGTACAGGATCGGGGCGAGCACGAGCGCGCCGAACAGGATGAGGGCGGGCAGGGTGAAGGAGACGGCCGTCAGCCAGTCGGTGACGCGCCGGGCGAGCGGACGCCGGTTGCCGAGGTCGGGGGGCGACGGCTCGGCGACAGCTTCGGCCGCGTCCTTTACGTAGGTCGAAGTCATCGTCTGTTACTGGCTCTTGGCGACCTGGGTAATGGACCGGGTCACCTGATCGGGAGACTTGGAGCCGGCGATGAGGGCGGCGACGGAGTCGTTGACCTCCTGGCCGACAGCCGGCGGGTAGGCCTGGTCGAGGTAGAGCTGGAAGCCGGTGGACTTGCCGAGCATGTCGGAGACCGCCGTGAGGTTGGGGTCAGTCAGGGCGCTGGTAGCTTCCTTGACCACAGGGATCGTGTCGGCCTTGGAGACCAGGATGCGGTCGGACTTGGCGGTCATGAAGAACTTCAGGAAGTCCGTGGCGGCCTTCGGCGCGCCCTTGCGGACCGCGTAGCCGCCGCCTCCGCCGAACACGTCGGTGAGCTCGCCCTTGCCGCCGGCCACCGAGGGAAAGGCGAAGAAGCCGAGGTCCTTGCCGATGCCCTTGCCCGCGTCGGCCTGCACGACGGGCGCCCACTGGCCCATCAGCTCCATGCCCGCCTTGCCGTTGCCCATGGCGGCGGCCTCTCCGGTGGGGGTGGAGTAGGCATCGCCGAGGAAGCCCTTCTGGAACGGCTTGAGCGCCACCAGGTCCTTGAGGTGCTCGCCCGCCCTGACGAAGTCGTCACCGGTGAAGTCCTTGGCGTCGGCGGCCTTCTGCATGCCCTCGACACCGGCGATCCGCATCGACAGATACGCCCAGAAGTACATGCCGGGCCACTTCTCCTTGCCCGCGAGGGCGATCGGTGTGATGCCCGCGGCCTTCAGCTTCCTGACCGCGTCCAGGTAGTCGTCCCAGGTGGTGGGCGGCGCGCTGATTCCGGCCTTCTTGAAGAGCGCCTTGTTGTACCAGAAGCCCACGGCTCCGATGTCGAAGGGCACCGCGTACGTCTTGCCGTCGAACTGGTAGGCCTTGACCGAGGCGGGCACGAGCGTGTCGGCCCACGGCTCGATGGACGAGGTGAGGTCCTCGACGAGGCCCGCGTCGGTCTGCTGCCGCAGAACACCTCCGCCCCAGGTGTGGTAGATGTCCGGAAGTTTTCCGGAGCTGGTCAGCGCCGTCATCTTCGACTTGTAGGCGTCGTTCTCCAGCGTGACGAGCTTGATCCGCACGTCGGGGTTCTCGGCCTCGAACGCCTTCGCTCGCTCTGGCCAGACGGTCTTCGACGGCTCAGTGGTCTGGATGTTCCACCATTCCACGATGGTCCGGCCCGAACTGTCCTTCCCGCCGCCGGAGTCGGAGCCGCCGCACGCGGTCAGGGCGGCCGCCCCGAGACCAGCGGCGGAGGCAGCGCCGAGGAAGCGTCGGCGGGAGAAATCGGAGGCTGGCATGACGCACCTTCCGGAAGTGATCCGAAAACTATCGGTAGATGGCCACGGAAGTTACGGACACGGAGCGGGGGTGTCAACAGCCTCAACAAAAAAGGCCGTTGACACCCCCGGGCCGGGCGCCTGCCGCGCTACAGGTCGCGCGGGGCCGCCGTACTGGCCCTGACCACGAGTTCCGTCGCCAGCTCGATGCGCGGCGATGCGGGTGCGACGGAGCGCGCGAGATCGAGGACAGCGCGGGCCGCCAACTTGCCCATGTCGGACAGGGGTTGGCGCACCGTGGTGAGCGGCGGCGCGCTCCAGCGCACCTCCGGCAGGTCGTCGAAACCGACGACACTCATGTCCTCGGGCACCCGCAGGCCGCGCCGGCGCAGCGCCTCGATCGCGCCAAGGGCCATCTGGTCACTGGAGGCGAAAACGGCGGTAGGCGGCTCGGGGAGGTCCAACAGCCGCTTGCAGCCGGTGAATCCGGACTCGTGGTAGAAGTCGCCGGGCACGATCAGCTCGTCGTCGACCGGCACACCCGCCACGTCGAGCGCGGCCCGGTAACCATCCAGTCTGGCCCGTGAGCACAGCAGCCGGGGCGGGCCCTCTATGAACCCGATCCTTCGGTGCCCGAGGCCGAGCAGATGTTCGGTCGCCGCCATCCCGCCCGCCCAGTTGGTGGCGCCGACGGTCGGCGCCTCGGTCGCGGGCGATCCGGCGGGGTCGATCACCACCAACGGGACGCCCAGGCGCTGCAGTTCGTCGTGCAGCCCGGGCTCCAGGACGGACGTCACCAGGATCACGCCATCGGAGGCACGGGCCCGCAGATTGGTCATCCACTGCCGCGCCGCGCCCGCCCGGTCGTGGATCGCGGAGACCACCGTGCCCACCTCGGCCTCGTGCGCGACCTCCTCGACGCCACGGATGATCTCCACAGCCCACGGGCTGTCCAGGTCGTTGAAGACCAGGTCGAGCAGAGCCGCACGGTCTCCGGGCGCGGGCGGCCGGCGCCGGTAGCCGTGCCGGTGCAGCAGCTCCTCCACCCGGGCGCGGGTGGCCGGTGACACGTCGGAACGTCCGTTCACGACCCGCGAGACGGTCGGGACCGAGACCCCGGCCTCCCGCGCGATCTCGGCGATCGTCACCTTGGCCGACCCGTCCGGGCTCCGCGTGGTCGCCTTGCGCTGAGCGCCTTCCCCGGCCACGTTCCTCACCTCCGTCGACTCGTCATCCGAAAATCTCCGGATGGCTTCCGGAAACCGTAGGACATGCCGTCGACCGTGCGCCGGTCAAGCCCTCTGCCCGTACGACCGGCAGGAAGAGGTCTGGCAGACGGCCCGGCCGACCGGGCCCGGATCCTCTGTCTCGCCGCGCTGAGCACATGACGCCCTGGACGGCAGCGCGGTAACGTCCGACACTTTCGTGAACCTAGGCGCAGGGGACGTGTGCGCCCTCGCCGCCCAAGCCGACGCCCCCACGGAGGGCCGATGTTCTCTTCCCGCACCACGGCCACCAAGCGGGCGCTCGTCGTCCGCGGCGGCTGGGACGGACACACCCCCGTCGCCGCCACGGACCGCTATGTCACCACGCTCAAGGAGGACGGCTACGCGGTGACGGTCTCCGACTCTCTCGACAGCTACCTCGACGCGGACCTGCTCACCGCGACCGACCTCGTCGTGCAGTGCTGGACGATGGGTGAGATCACCGGCCCCCAGGTGGAAGGTCTGAGCCGGGCCGTCCGCGCGGGCACCGGTCTGGCCGGCTGGCACGGAGGCATCATCGACGCGTTCCGTGCCGAGACTCGGTACCAGTTGATGACGGGTGGTCAGTTCGTGTACCACGCGAAGGAGTTCATTACGTTCGAGGTGGTCCCCGTACCGGACAAGGCGGACCACCCTGTGCTGGCCGGCGTCGACGCCTACACGGTCACCACCGAGCAGTACTACCTGCACGTCGACCCGGCGATCGAGGTGCTCGCGACCTCCCTGTACGGCCCCGACCCCGACCACCCCGAACTCCTGGGCACACCGGTACCGGTGACCTGGACGCGGCACTGGGGCGAGGGCCGGGTCTTCGTCACCACACTCGGACACGGCCTCGCCGATCTGGAGGTCCCCCAGACCGACGCGATGATCAGGAAGGGCATGGCATGGGCGACGCGCTGAAGGCCCGGTCACCGCTGCGCGTCGGAGTGGTCGGGGCCGGGCGGATCAGCGGGGCATATCTGCGTACGCTTCCGGCCCTGCCGAACCTGTCCGTCACCGCGGTGGCCGACCTGGACGAGACGCGCGCCGCCGCCGTCGCGGCCTCGGTCCCCGGCGCCCGTGCCACCACCCCGAAGGAGCTGTACGCGGCCGAGGACGTCGACCTCGTCCTCAATCTGACCGTCCCCGCGGCGCACGCCGACGTCGCCCATGCCGCGATCGCCGCGGGCAAGCATGTGTACGGCGAGAAGCCGCTGGCCGCGACCACCACCGAGGCCCGGGCGGTGCTGGCCGCTGCCGACAGGGCAGGCGTGCGCGTGGGCTGTGCGCCGGACACGGTCCTGGGTACGGGGGTGCAGTCCGCCCGCGCTGTCCTGGACGCGGGGCAGCTCGGTACACCTGTCGCCGCCACCGCTTTCATGGTCACGCCGGGCCACGAACTCTGGCACCCCGACCCGGAGTTCTACTACCGGCCGGGCGGCGGCCCGCTGCTCGACATGGGCCCGTACTACCTGACCGCCCTGGTCACGCTGCTCGGTCCGGTACGCAGGGTGGTCGGCATGGCATCCACCTCGCGTCCGCTGCGTACCGTCGGCAGCGGCCCGCGGGCCGGCACCGAGTTCCCGGTCGAGGTGGCCACCCACGTCACGGGCGTCCTGGAGCACGAGAGCGGGGTGCTGACCACGCTGGTGATGTCCTTCGACGTCTGGGCCGGCGACCTGCCGCGCATCGAGGTGTACGGCACCGGCGGTTCCCTGTCCGTTCCCGATCCCAACGGCTTCGACGGGCGGGTGCGTCTCTTCAGGGCCGGGTCCGGGCAGTGGGAGGACGCCCCCGTACGGGGTGGTTACGCGGGAGCCGACCGCGGCTACGGCATCGCGGATCTCGCCCGCTCCCTCGGCACCGGTACCCCGCACCGCGCGAGCGGCCACCTCGCTTACCACGTACTGGAGATCATGGAGTCACTGCTCACCGCGTCCGGCACCGGGCGGAGCGTCGCCGTCACGAGTGCGGGTGAGCGGCCCACCGCCGTCCCCGCCCACGCGCGGCCCGAGGCCGAGTAGGCCGATGTCGGCCGGCCGCCGACGAAGCGCCGGGCCTGCTGCGGTCAGGCCGGAGCCGTTGCGCGGCCGGTCTGCGGAGAGATCATGCCGGCACACAGACCGCGAGCCGCCAGCCCCTGGGCTATGCGCGGGATCGCGGCGCGTGTGTTGGCGGGCCAGTCGTGCATGAGAATGGTCTGGCCGTTGGTGAGCCGTGCGGCGGCCTGCACGATCGCATCGGTACTGGCTCCGTTCCAGTCCTGTGAGTCGACGTCCCAGATGATCTGGGTCAGGCCGTACTTGGCCGCGACGGACTGCACCGTCGCGTTGGTCTCGCCGTACGGCGGACGGAACAGCCGGGGTGTGCCTCCTCCGCCGTTGGCGATGGCCTGCTGGGTGCGGGAGATCTCCGAGTCGATCTGTGACTGGCTGAGCCGGGTCAGGTGAGGGTGGGTGTAGCTGTGGTTGCCGACCCACATGCCGGCGGCGACCTGCGCGCGGACCTGGGAGGGGTTGCCGGCGGCGTACTGCCCCTCGTTGAACATCGTGGCGCGCAACCCGTTCCGCTTGAGCACGTCGAGCAGAGCCGATGTGCTGCCGGACGGGCCGTCGTCGAAGGTGAGGCCTACGTAACCGGTGCAGGCGACGGCCTGCGCCGAGGCGGCGGTATGGGCAGTGAGGGTGCACGCGCCGGCCATCGTGGCCACGGCCAGCCCTACTGTCAGGGAACGCGACGAGCGAGGTGAGCGCATTCTCATCAGTGGGTCCTCCAGCTTGGGAATCTGTTCTGACACCTGGAGATTGCGGCGGTCGCGCGCTGCCGGCTCGCAGGCAGGCGCGCGGCGCGACCGCCGCAACCATCACCAAGGCGGCTGCCCAACTCGCTCAGTACACCGTGATGTTGGAGCTGCCGCTGCTCTGATAGCCCTCGGTCGCCATGATCATGTAGTACTTGAAGCTGCCCAAGGGCATCCCGGCGCGGCTCCAGGCGTCGAAGTGGTTACCGCTGGTGATGCTTCCGCCGGTGCGCTTCGGCTGCCGAACGCTCCAGTACTGGTCGAAGGTGCGCGTGCCCTCGACGGACGGGGCGTTGTACCGGGTCGTCCTGTAGATGTCATAGGTGCCGCCGTCACTGGTGACGGTACCCTTGTACGTTCCGGTGGGCCGGTAGGTGCCCCAGTTGTCGACGATGTAGTACTCCACGAGCGGGTTCGACGTCCAACCGTAGAGCGTCAGATAGGCGTTGCCGGACGGGGCGAAGGTGCCCGAGTAGTTCACGGTCCTACGCGATCCGTTGGCCCAGCCCTTGCCGGCCACGAAGTTCCCGGTGTTGCGCCATGAGGTGCTGTACCTGCCGCCGGAGGACAGGGTCATGGAGACCGTCCCGGGGGCGTCGGTCCAGAACGAGTAGTAGTAACCGTTGTTGGTGCCGGTCTGGTTGGTCGTGATGGTCGTGTCCGCGTACGCGGTACCTGGCAGCGTCAGCGCGGAGGCGCCGAGTGTCAGGGCGCCGGCGGTGCCGATGAAAGCGCGGCGGCTCATAGGGGATGCGGGGGGCCGGTCGCTCATGTTCATGCTTCCTCCTGGTGGGGCCAGCGAGAGGCTGCACAGCCATTGAGGTGCGTGTCGACGTCGATAGGTTGGTGGCGGGCTTACACACTGTCAACTGTTTCGACATGTCGAGCGAAACTTTAGCCCGGTGACCACCCTCCACTGAGCGCCATCGAGCCTGGCCACAGGCTTAACTGGGCTACAACGAAGGAGGTTTGGCGCCCCGAGGCGAGATTCAGCCAGCATGACGAGTAATCACCTCGACAAGTTATCCGAAAGTTTTTCGGAGCGTCACGAGACGTGCTGTGCGGCCACCAGCCCGCAACGCGACGACAGGGTCGTCATCGGCCTTGTCGGCGCTCCGCCGTGCTCTCGCGCACGACCAGGCTCGTCGCCAGCTCCACTCTGGTCGCCACCGGCTCCTCCGACCGCAGGCGCATCAGCATCTGCGCCGCCCCCTCGGCCATCTGTCGCAGGGGTTGGTGGACCGTCGTGAGCGGGGGGCTCGACCACTGGGCCAGGGGCACGTCGTCATAGCCGACCACGGACAGATCGTGCGGGACACGCAGGTCCCGCAGCCGGGCCGCCTCCAGGACACCGAGCGCCTGAAGGTCACTGCCCGCGAAGATCGCGGTCGGCGGATCGTCCAGGTCGAGCAGTTCGGCCGCCCGCTCACGACCGCCCTCGACGTGGAAGTCGCCGTACCGGACGAGTTCGGGGTCCGTCGCCAGTCCGGCCATGCTGAGCGCCGAACGGTAGCCATCGAGCCGGGCCAGCGAGCAGAGCATGTCCTCCGGGCCCGTGATGATGCCGATGCGCCGGTGGCCGAGCTGGACCAGATGCCGGGTGGCGACCAGGCCGCCGTTCCAGTTCGCCGAGCCCACCGAAGGCACGTCCGGGTCGGGGTCTCCGGCCGGGTCGATGACGACGAACGGGATGGAGCGCGAACGCAGTTGCTGCTTCACCTCACCGGGGAGGGTCGAGAAGACCAGGACCACGCCGCGCGGCCTGCGCTGCAACACACCCTCGATCCATTCGGGCCCGGGCGCCTGCCGCGTACCGCTCTCGGTGAGCACCACACTCGCGCCGCTGGCCTTCGCCACCTTCTCCACACCGCGGATGAGCTCCAGCGCCCACACGCTCTCCAACTCGTGGAAGACGAGCTCGATGAGCGGCGCCTCGCGGGCGACCCGAGTGGTGCGTCGGTAGGCGTTCTCGTCCAGGATGCGCTCCACCTTCACGCGGGTCGGAGCCGCCACGTCGCGCCGCCCGTTGAGCACCTTCGAAACAGTCGAAATGGAGACCCCCGCCTCCTGGGCCACCTGCGCCAAGGTGATGCGACCCAATCCCTCGTCATCTCGCATGCTCAGGAGCATAAAGCACGGTCAACTGCCCAAATCTCTTGCGACGTTGATCACTCACCCGCCTGCGGCCGCCGTGCGCGCCCACCGTCGGCGCCCCCTCCGAGACCGGCCTTCACCCCACCATCAACGCCGACGCACGAGGCGCAAGAAAGTGATCCATCACCAGTACGACGGCCCCCTGCGCGGCCACTCGATCACCCACGGCAGCAGCCCCCTCCACCCGGACCTCCTCGCGCGCCGACACGCGTGCACGGGCGAGAGGCCAGGAGCGACCCCCCGTCGATGCCGCTCCCAAACCCCCGCATCCAGGGAGCACAGGAAGCCGCTCCCCGCTCCCAGAATTGCTCCCCAAAACGAAGTAGGGGCCATCCGAAGATGGCCCCTACCTGCGACGTTTCCGTCGGGACGACAGGATTTGAACCTGCGACCCCTTGACCCCCAGTCAAGTGCGCTACCAAGCTGCGCCACGTCCCGGTGCCCGTGTGACCTGGGGTTTCCCCTGGCCGAACGCGCATCGAAACAATACCGCACTCGGAGCTGTGATCGCTCACGCCTTTAGTGACCTGTTGACCTCAAGCGGACTTGAGGTTGCACGCTCTGTGTCATGACGATGACAACGGAACGCGAGCACCGGTACGGATACACGGACCTGCCCCGCCTCATGGCGCGGATGACGGGGGACGAGAAGCACGGGCCCGCCGCGACCTCCACCCTCGACGCGCTCTGGGTCCTGTACGACCGAGTGCTCAGGGTCACACCCGAGCAGATGGGCGATCCGGGGCGCGACCGGTTCCTGCTCTCCAAGGGGCACGGGCCCATGGCGTACTACGCCGTCCTCGCCGCCAAGGGCTTCCTTCCGGTCGACTGGCTGGAGGGGTTCGGGGCGTACGACTCGCCGCTGGGGCACCACCCGGACCGGCTGCTCGTGCCGGGCGTCGAGATCGGCAGCGGGTCGCTCGGGCACGGGCTGCCGCTCGCGGTCGGGACCGCACTGGGGCTCGGGGCGCTGGGCATCGCGGACGCCCGGGTGTGGGTGCTCGTCGGGGACGCGGAGCTGGACGAGGGCAGCAATCACGAGGCCATCGCCTTCGCAGGGCCCTCCGGGCTCGAGCGGCTGCACACGGTCGTGATCGACAACGCCTCCGCCCGGCACGCAAGGCCCGGCGGCATCGCCGCCCGCTTCGAGGCCGCCGGGTGGTCCACCGAGACCGTCGACGGGCGCGATCACGACGCGCTGTACGCGGCCTTCACCGCGCCGCATCCGGGGCGGCCACGGGTGGTCGTGGCCCAGGTCGAGCCGAAGGGTCCGTGAGCGGGGGCAAGGGCCCCGTGGGGGCCACCTGTCTCCCTGCGTCCGCTCCGTCCGTTTATTCGCTTCTTCTTCTTTCTCTTCCGTCGGAGGTCTTACCGCCATGGACACCATGCGTGATCGCTTCACCCCCGTCGTCTCGCGGCTGCTCGACGAGGATCCGCGCGTCGCCGTCGTCCTCGCCGCGATCGGCGTGGACGCCTTCGAGGAGGCGCGGCGCAAGCATCCGGACCGGGTGATCGACGTCGGGATCCGGGAGCAGCTGCTCATCGGGACCGGTGCCGGTCTCGCCCTGGCCGGGCTGCGGCCCGTCGTGCACACCTTCGCGAGCTTTCTCGTGGAGCGGCCGTTCGAGCAGGTGAAGCTGGACTTCGGGCATCAGGGGGTGGGGGGCGTTCTGGTGAGCGCCGCCGCCTCCTTCGACTGGCCCGCCGGTGGCTACACGCACATGTCGCCGGGCGATGTGGCGCTGCTCGACACCCTGGACGGCTGGACCGTTCATGTGCCGGGGCACCCGGACGAGGCCGAGGCGCTGCTGCGGCACGCGGTCGCCGCCGGTGACGACAAGGTCTACGTACGGCTCTCGGCGCAGTCGAACGCTCAAGCGCTGCCGGTGGACGGGGCCCGTTTCCATACGGTGCGCGAGGGCCGTGGCGGGGTCGTGATCGCCGTCGGGCCCATGTTGGACAACGTGCTCTCCGCGAGTGAGGGGCTCGACCTCACCGTGCTGTACGCGACCACCGTGCGGCCCTTCGACGCGGAGGCGCTGCGCCGCGCGACGGGGGCAGCGGATGGGGCCGATGTCGTCGTGGTCGAGCCCTATCTCGCCGGGACCTCCACCGCCGCCGCGAACGACGCGCTCGCCGACGTCCCGCACCGGGTGCTCGGGCTCGGCGTCGGCCGGGCCGAGCTGCGCCGCTATGGGCAGGTCGACGACCACATGGCCGCGCACGGGCTCGACGTCCGCTCGCTGCGGGAGCGGATCACCGGCTTCCTGGGGGCGTCTGGGCCCGCTCTCGTCTAGGCCGTCCTCGCTCCCCTGGGCTCCCCTGGGCTCCCCTGGCCGGCGCGTGGCTGCCCCTAGGTCATCGCTGCGCGCCGCGGCCCGCCGGCAGGGTCCGTCCGGGGCGGTCGGCCGCCGCTCCCCCGCTCTGGACCGGCACCCTCCCGTCCACCCGCACCAACCCGCGTATCGCGGGCACCGAGAGCATCGCCAGGCAGACGAGGACCGTCGTCACTGCGCCCGTGATCAGCACCTGCTCCGCGCCGAAAGCGCTCGCGGCGGGGCCCGCGAGTGCCTGGCCCACCGGCAGCAGGGCGATCGATCCCGCGACGTCGTAGGCATGGATGCGGTTGAGGACGTCGGACGGTACCTGGGTCTGGACGCTCGTCGCCCACATGACTCCCCAAAAGGAGAGCCCCGCGCCCGCGACCGCGGCGCCCACGGCCATCAGCGGAACGCCGAGCTGGGCGCCGACGGCGGCCGGGAAGGCGCAGTACCCGATCAGGGCCACGGAACCGGCGCGGAGCATGTGGCGGGGGCGCAGCCGCAGGGCGGCCAGGCCGCCGAGCACGGTGCCCGCGCCCAGGGCCGAGTTGATCAGGCCGTACGCCCCCGAGCCGTGCTGCTGGACGACGAGCGTGGCGACGAGAGGTGTCAGCGGGCCGGTGGTCGTGATCATCAGGACGCAGAAGATGGCGATGACGCCCCAGAGCCAGGTGCGGGACCTGAACTCCCGCCAGCCCTGCACCAGATCGGCCCGGAAGCCGTTGCTGTGCGGCAGCGAGCCGGGCAACGCGGGCGGCAGCCGGAGCAGGACCAGGCACAGGGCGCTCAGTCCGTACGTCCCCGCGTGCGCGGCGAAGACGGCGCCCGGCGAGGCGAACGCCACGAGGACGCCCGCGACGGCCGGTCCCGCCAGGGCCGCTGCCGACTCGGCCACGCGTATCGCGCCATTGGCCTTCTGGACGTCGGAGGCAAGGCGCGGGACCGTGCTGGCGACGCCGGGCTGGAAGAGTGCGCCCGCCGCGCCGTTGAGCGCACCGATCACGCATATCTGCCAGAGCACGACGTGGCCGGTGAAGAAGAGGACCGCCGCGACCGACTGCGTGCCGAGCCGGACCACGTCCGCGCCGATCATCAACAGGCGGGTGCTGAACCGGTCGGCGAAGACCCCGCCGAAGATCACCAGCCCCGCGAAGCAGACCGTCGTGGCGGCCATGGCGAGGCCGACGGCGCCCGCGCCGTGCCCGTGCTGGAGCAGCCCCGCGGCCAGCGCCACGGGCAGCATCGTGTCGCCGAGCTTGGCGACCGTCCGGGCGCCGAAGAAGAACCCGAAGTCTCGCGACCAGATGCTCTTGCGGGCGTCCGCGGCTTCCAGGGGCGTCGGCAAATCCTTGCGGGCGGCGGAGCCGATGGGGTTGGTGGGGTTGGTGGGGTTGGTGGGGTTGGTGGGGTTGGTGGGGTTGGTGGGGTTGTTGGGGTTGGTGGCGCTGGTGGCGCTGGTGGCGCTGGTTCGGCCGGTGGAGCCGGTACGGCCTGGGCGGCTTGGGCGACCTGTGCGGCTGGGTGGGGTGCGCTTACCCCGCCCCCCTTGCGGGATCCCCGTACGCCTGCCCCCGCCTTCTCCGGCCTCGCCTACCTCCTCTACCTCGCCTTCGCCGGCTCTCCCATCAGTCCCGCCCTCGTCAATCCCGTCCCGTGACGGCACCCCAGTCCCCTCCCCTGGCGGCAGCGTCCGGCCCGTCGTCCCACGAGCCGTCGCCCTCCGCCCTCGGCTGGATCATGCCACGGGGCACTGACATCGGCCGATCGCTTTTCGCCCGCCTCAGCTCGTCGGCGGAAGCCCCAACTCCGGGTAGGCGTCCAGGAGTCGGGTGGGCGCGGCCTGGCGCCAGGAGTCGGCGAGGATGTCGGCCAGTTCGTCCTTGTCGAGCGCCGAGAGCCGTGCGCGCACCCAGGCGAACATCGCCTCGTGGTCGGCGATCCAGAACTTGTCCGGCTCCGCGAGGACCAACTCGTCGCGCTCTTCCTTCGGGCACCGAACGGCGATGGACGTCTCGTCCTCGGGGAGCGTGGCGAACATCTTTCCGGCCACTCGGAAGGTGGGCATGCTCCAGGCGATCTTCTCCGTCGTATCCGGCAGGGCCAGTGCGGCCTGTCGGACGTCGTCACCCGTGACCTGGGCCTTGGCATGAGCTCGAGACATGGCTGAACGGTAGCCAACGCCACTGACAGCGGCCCCCGGACACCCGTCATACAGGGACACCCGTCACACACGGATGCGCGTCACACGACCACCCGTCACCCACGGACGCCCATCACAGCACCCGCTTGTCCATCCAGGTCCTCAGGTCCTCCTCCACCTCGTCCCTGTTGGTCTCGTTGAGGATCTCGTGGCGCGCCCCCTCGTACCCCTTCCAGGTGAGGTCGTCCAGGCCCACGTAGCGGTAGTCCTCGACGAGTTCGTGGACCAGCGTCATGCCCTGGTTGCAGGGGTCCTCGGTGCCGACGGCGATGTGGACGGGCAGGTCCGCGGGGACCCGGGCCAGGCTGCGCGGGTCGTTCATCTTGCGCACGGCACGCACCCAGTCCAGGCAGAGCCCGGCGGAGAAGGGGAAGCCGCAGCGCTCGTCGGCGACGTACGCGTCGACCTCGGCCTCGTCGCGGGAGAGCCATTCGAAGCCGGTGCGGTGCGGATACGCGTCGTTGAAGGCCGCGAAGAGTTCGGGGAGGTACGACGAGAGGGCCTCCCGGCCGTCCTCAGCGATCTCGCGTTCCAGGCGGGCGATCGACTCGTCGATCCCGACCCCGGGCAGGGAGCGGAAGGTGCCGGAGAGGATCAGGCCCGCGAGGCCGTCCGGGTACTCCTGCGCGTAGTCCCTGGCCAGGTGCGATCCCATGCTGTGGCCGAGCAGGAAGAGCGGGGTTCCGGGGTGCAGGGTGCGTACCTGGTCGCCGATCGCCTTGAGGTCGTCGACGATGGCGCGCCAGCTGTCGAAGGAGGGGGAGGACACACCAGACCCACCAGATGCGGCAGCCGGGTCAGACGCGTCGGATGGGTCAGACGCACCAGCCGCCTCACCCGCCGACGAACCCGTCACCCCGTACCCACCCGTCGCCTGCGCCGTCGCGCCATGGCCCCGGTGGTCGGACGCGACCACCCCATAGCCGTGCGCCAGCAGATGCTGTGCGAACCGGTCGTAGCGCAGGGCGTGTTCACCCGCGCCGTGCGCGATCTGCACGAAGGCGCGCGGCCTGCCGCCGTCGGGCAGCCAGGTGTACGTGGCGACGGGGACACCGTCGGCCGCGTTCACAAGTCCGGCGGTGTACGCGGCGGGGGCGGGCGTCGAGGCGTGGTCAGACATGGCGAAAGGCTCCCCTGTACGGCATCTGTGGCCCTGAAACCCTCCCCCGTACACGCGCCCTCATACCCGTGCCTCTCCGTGACCCCCTTCTCACGCCAGGCCCTTCCGACCCATTGACCCCCCGTCAGACCGGAACCTACGCTGAACAACGCGCAACGGAAAGCGCTTTCTAACGGCCGCGCTTCCCGACGGCCCCGCGCCCGCGCAACTCGCACTCACCGCACACCCGGCTACCGGCAGCCGTCCACCCGCCCAGCCCAGGGAGCGCCATGAGTTCCACGAGTCCCACCCTGCCCAAACGCGGCCCCACCGCGTCGAGACCAGGCCGCACAGCACCGAGACCGGGCCGCACCACGCCGAGCCCCTGGCTCGCGCTCATCGCCCTGCTGGCCCTCGTCATCGGCCTCGGCCTCACCGCGCCGCCCCGCGCGGCGGCGGAGGCGGACAAAGCGGCGGCCCCCTTCCGTGTCCTGGTCTTCTCCAAGGTCACGAACTTCCCCCATGACTCAATCCCCGCGGGCGTCGAGGCCATCGAGAAGCTCGGCAGCGAGAACGGCTTCGAGGTGGAGGCGACCGACGACGCCACGGCCTTCACCGACGTCAATCTCGCCCGCTTCCAGGCCATCGTCTTCAACAACACCAACTCCACCCCGGAGAAAGGCGATCTGCTCGACGCCGACCAGCGTGCGGCCTTCCAGAAGTACGTCCGCGGGGGCGGCGGCTGGGTCGGCCTGCACGCCGCGTCGGCCAGCGAGCGCGACTGGAGCTGGTACGAGGGTCTGGTCGGTGCGATCTTCGACAAGCACCCCGAGGTGCAGACCGGGCGGGTCAAGGTACTCGACCACGCGCACCCCTCCACCAAGGGGCTTCCGGAGCTCTGGGAGCGCACGGAGGAGTGGTACAACTGGCGCACCAATCCGACGGGGAAGGTGCACACGCTCGCCCAGGTGAAGGTGCGTGACGGTGTCACCGGGCTCGACGAGGGCGTCGACCAGCCGTGGTCCTGGTGCCAGAACTACGACGGCGGCCGCTCCTGGTACACGGCGGGCGGGCACGCCAAGTCGGCCTTCCAGGAAGAGGGCTTCCTGAAGCACCTGCTCGGCGGCATCGAGTGGGCCGCCGGCAACAAGCCCGGCGACTGCACCGCCACCAAGACCGGCGCCTTCCAGCGCACGCCGCTCGCCACGAACGATCTGGCCGACCCCTTCGAGCTGGCCGTCGCCCCCGACCGCCGCGTGTTCTTCATCCAGCGCACCGGGAAGCTGAAGATCATCGACCAGGAGACGCTGAAGGTCTCCACGGCGCTCGACTTCGACTACACCCCCGAGATGACGAGCCAGTCGGACGGGCTGCTCGGACTCGCACTCGACCCGAAGTTCAAGGACAACCACTGGGTCTATCTCCTGAACTCCGACAAGACCGAGAAACGCATCAATCTCTCGCGTTTCACCGAAGCGGACGGAAAGGTCGATCCGGCGACGGAGAAACGGCTCCTGACCATTCCCACCTGGCGTGGCGAGGGCCGGGCGAACTCGCACATGGCGGGCTCCATCGCCTTCGACAAGAAGGGCGACCTGTACATCGCGACGGGTGACAACACCGATCCGTTCGCGTCGGACGGATTCGCCCCGGTCGACGAGCGCGAGGGCCGTCGCGCCTGGGATGCGCAGGGCACCGCCGGCAATACGAACGACCTGCGCGGCAAGGTCCTGCGCGTCACCCCGAAGGACGACGGGACCTATTCCGTGCCGGAGGGTAATCTCTTCGCGCAGGGCACGGACAAGACCCGCTCCGAGATCTACGCGATGGGCATGCGCAACCCCTTCCGCATCACCACGGACCCGCTGAGCGGCGCCCTCCTGATGGCGGACTACGGGCCCGACGCGAAGAACGCCGTCGCCGACCGGGGCCCCGAGGGGACCGTCGAGTACAACCGCATCACCAAGGCCGGAAATTACGGCTGGCCCTACTGCATCGGTGACAACACTCCGTTCAACGACTACGACTTCGCGACGAAGAAGTCGGGCGCGACATTCGACTGCGCGAAGATCGTGAACGATTCGCCGAACAACACGGGCCTGCGCGATCTGCCGCCCGCGCAGCCCGCGAACGTCTGGTACGCCTACTCCGCCTCCGAGCAGTTCCCCGAACTCGGCACGGGCGGCGGCGGCCCGATGAGCGGTCCGGTCTACGACTACGACGCCGCCAACACGTACAAGACGAAGTTCCCCGAGTACTTCGAGGGGAAGTGGTTCAACTACGAGCTGACGCGGCAGTGGTTCAAGGTCTTCTCGATGCAGGAGAAGGACCAGACGTTCACCGATCCGCGTTTCAAGCCCGCGAAGGCGGGCGACCTGAACTCGATCAACTCCATTTTCCCGGACATGAAATGGAATCAGCCTTTCGATGCCGACTTCGGTCCTGACGGCGCGATGTACGTCATCGACTTCGGGCTCGGCAGCGGCACGGGCCGCGGCGGCGGCAACGAAGGCGCGGGCATCTACCGCATCGACTACGTGAAGGACGGACGGCTGCCGGACGCCCGCGTCACGGCCACGCCCGACAACGGCACGGCTCCCCTCAAGGTGAAGTTCTCCAGCGCGGGTTCGGGACTGCCCGGCGGCAAGCCCGTCACGTACGCGTGGGACTTCGACGGGAACGGCACCACCGACTCGACCGAGGCGAACCCGACGCACACCTACACCACGAAGGGGCAGTTCAGCGCGCGACTGAAGGTCACGGGCCCGGACGAGTTGAGCGGTCTGGCCGTGCAGGAGGTCACCGTCGGGAACACCCGTCCGGTGGTCACCATTCAACAGCCGCCCAACGGCGGGACGTTCAGCTTCGGCGACACGATTCCCTTCAAGATCAAGGTGACGGACAAGGAGGACGGGCCGATCGACTGCAAGCGGGTCGTCGTCCAGTCCCAGCTCGGACACGACACCCATCTGCACCCGCTGGACAACTACACCGGCTGCGCGGGCGAGATCGTGACGGACGCCGGTGACAGTCACGGCCCCGGCCAGAATCTCTACTACGGGATCACGGCCCAGTACGAGGACAAGGGTGCGTCCGGTGTGCCCGCCCTGACGGGCTCCTCCTCACTGACGCTGCGGACCTCCTTCCGCGAGGCCGAGCACCGCACCAGCACCGGCGGCGCGCACGGCGGTGCGGACACCGGTGACCGCGCGGACGCTTCCGGCGGCAAGCGGCTCATCGAGATCGAGGACGGCGACTGGGTCTCCTTCGACCCGGTGCACCTCAAGGGCGTCGACTCCGTGACGGTGGGCGCGGCATCGGGCGGGCTCGGCGGCGACATCGAGTTCCGCGCCGGGTCTCCCACGGGCAAGCTGCTCGGCAAGGTCACCGTGCCGAACACCGGCGGCTGGGGCAACTTCATCTCGCCGACCACCGAACTGGCCGACCACGACGGCACGACGAAGCTGTACGCCGTCTTCACCAACCCCGAATGGACGTCCGAGAAGGAAGATCTCCTGACGGTCGACTGGCTGCACTTCAACGGCCCCGGAGTCGAGAAGAAGGCCGGCGCGAAGGTGACGGTCAAGGCGGCCCCGGGCAGTGGCACCGCGCCCCTCGCCGTCAAGCTCACCAGCGCGGTGAAGCTGCCCGAAGGCCGGACCGCCGCCTCCTACCACTGGAACTACGGCGACAACGCCAAGCCTTCGGGAACGGAGACCGGCAGCGCCGAGCACACGTACGCGCGCGCGGGGACGTACACGGCGCATCTGACCGTCACCGACGACAAGGGCGACACGACGACCGGAGCGGTCCGGATCACGGCGAAGTGAGGGGACAGCCATGAAGAGAACCGGTCTGAACGGAACCAGACGCGCCTTCCTCGGTACGTCGATGGGGCTGGCAGCAGCGGTCGGTACCGCACTGCCCGCGCGCGCGGGTGAGGCGTCACGGTGCCGGCGCATCCCGCGCGGCGGCATCGGCATGCACCTCTACACGATGCGCGACGTCCTCGCCCAGGACTTCGCGGGCACGCTGGAGCAGCTCGCCGACATCGGTTACGCCACGGTGGGCGTGAGCGGCCGGCACGGGAACAGCGCGGCCGACATCCGGCGGATGCTCGACGCGGTGGACCTGAAGGCGGTCCTCGAACACGTCGCGTACGACATCCTCAAGGGCAGCGGTCTTCCGCAGGCCCTGGAGGATCTGCACACCCTCGGCGCGAAGTGGCCGGTGGTGCCGAGTCTGCCCGGCGCGCTGCACACGCCGGACGGATTCCGGGAGGCGGCGCGGCAGTTCAACCGCATCGGGCAGGCCTCGCGCGACGCGGGCCTCGGCCCGGTGCTCTTCCACAACCACGGCACGGACCATGTGGCGGTGGACGGCACGAACCTGTACGACATCCTCGTCACCGAGACCGACCCGCATCTGGTCGGCTTCGAACTGGACGTGTACTGGGCGACGAAGGGCGGCGCGGATCCGGCGGCGTACTTCGTGCGGCATCGACGGCGGTTCCCCGCGCTCCATGTGAAGGACATGGCACCGGACGGCGGCTTCGCCGATGTCGGTTCGGGGACGCTGGACTTCGCCGCGATGTTCGAACACGCGCGCGTGGGCGGCGTCAAGCAGTGGCTGGTGGAGCACGACACCCCCACCGATCCGTTCGCCACGGCCCGCAACAGCTACGCGTATCTGGCCGCGTTGCGGTACTGAGAAACGCCGGTGCGGCTGGGCTCCTGAGGGGGCTCAGCCGCACGTGCGGTTCCTGCGGGGCGGTTCATGCGGGGCGGCTCATACCGGGCGGTTCATGCAGGGCAGCCGCTGCAGCCGGATCTGCAGGCGCGTCTCACTCGTGCGCGGACACGGCTCCCAGAAGCTCGCGGATTCGCCCGGTCGACTCGCGGAACTCGGGCGTCGCCAGGGTCGTCGCGTACGAACGTTCGGCGGGGAGGCCGACGTCGATGATCTCCTCCACCGTGCCGGGGCGCGGGCTCATCACGACGACGCGATCCGCCAGGTAGACGGCCTCCGGGATCGAGTGGGTCACCAGGAGCACCGTGGTTCCGGTCTCGCGCCAGATCCGGTTCAGCTCGACGTTCATCTGCTCGCGCGTGAGCGCGTCGAGGGCCCCGAAGGGCTCGTCCATGAGCAGCACCGGCGGCTCGTGCAACAGCGCCCGGCAGAGCGCGACGCGCTGCTGCATGCCGCCGGACAGCTCGTGCGGATAGGCGTCCTCGAAGCCGCCGAGTCCCGTCATACGGATCAACTCGTCGGCACGCGCGCGTGCCTCGGCGCCGGGGATCCCTCGCATCTCCGCCTGGAGGAGGATGTTGCGGCGTGCCGTGCGCCAGTCGAGGAGCGCGGCCCTCTGGAAGACGTAACCGATGTCGCGGCGCGGTCCGCGCACCCGTTCGCCGCCGAGCAGCACATCGCCCGACGAGGGCGCGAGCAGCCCGGCGACCAGCTTCAGGAGGGTGGACTTGCCGCAGCCCGAGGGCCCGACGATCGCCACGAACTCGCCCGCGCCGACGTTCAGCGAGACGTCCCGCAATGCGGTGACGTCCTTCTTCTTCGTACGGAAGCGGACGGCTACGTCATCGAGGCGCACGGCAGAGGGGCGCGCGTCATCTGTCGTGCCTCGTGTCACGTCTCGTATCGCGTCCCCCGTCACCTCTCGCGTCGTCTCCCCCGCCGGTGGGCGTGGCTCGTCGCTGGTCTTGAGTGTCGTGTCCTTCGCCATGGCCCTGCCGCCCCTCAGCCCTTGATCCCCTTGGCCGCGTCCCAGTACTCCGCGACGGGCTTGGCCTTCTGGACCAGGCCCGCCCTCGAGAAGACGTCGATGGTCTGCTGCCAGTCCGCCTCGGTGTTGGCGCCCGGCGCCTTCCCCTTCGTCGCGTCGGTGTGCAGCAGGGTCAGCGTCGTCTTGAACTGCTCGGACAGCACTTCCTTGGGCGGCAGTTGCTCGGACGCGCCCTCCATCGAGGCGACCGCGGGCTGCGGGCTCTTCTCGGCGGCGGCCCATGACTCGCTCACGGCGGCGGTCATGCGCTTGGCCAGATCGCCCCTGCCCTGCAGGGTCTTGGGCCCGGCGATGAGGCCGTTGGAGTAGAAGTTGAGGCCGTTCTCGGAGAAGCGCAGATACGAGACGTCCTTCTTGGCCTTGTTCTGCATGGTGGGGCCCTGGTCGCTCGCGTACCCCAGCAGCGCGTCCGTCTTGCCGGAGATCACCGCGGCGATCTTGCCCGCCGGGTCGGTGTTCTGGACCTTGACGTCCGAGAGCTCCATGCCGTTCTTCTCCAGGAAGATCGGGAAGGTCTTGGTGAGTGCGTCGCCGGCCGTGCCCGCGATCATCTTGCCCTTGAGGTCGGTGGGCGACTTGATGCCCTGGGCGTCGAAGAACTGCACTGAGGCGGGCGTCGTCTGCAGGAAGACGCCCAGGCTCTTGACCTTCACTCCCTGATCGACTCCCGCGAGGACCGCCGGTGTGTCGGCCCAGCCGAAGTCGGTCTGCCCCGCGCCGGTGGCCTGCACGGTCTTCTGCGAGCCCTGGCCGGCCCTGATGTCGAGGTCGATGCCGTGCTTCTCGAAGATCTTCTGCTGCTCGCCGTAGTAGAAGGGCGCGTGTTCGCCGTACGGATACCAGTTGAGGGTCAGCGTCACCTTGTCGAGCTTCTTGCCGGAGTCGCTGGTGCTCGTCTTGTCGTCATCGCCGCCGCAGGCCGTCGCGGTCACCGCGACGAGGGCCAGGGGGACGAGGCCGGTGAGCAGTCTGCGCGCGTGCATGGGACGGCCCTTCTCGCGTACGGCTGACATGGCTGGGGGGGCGGGGCGTGTGGCTGGGTGTGCGGATGCGGGTGTCTGGCGTGCGGGTGTCTGGCGTGCGTGGGGGTCAATACGTCGTGGTGGCGGCCGCGTCCCTGCGGCTCGCGTGCCACGGGAGCAGTAGCTTCTCGGCGATCTCGACGAGCACGAAGAGGACGACGCCGATCAGCGACATGACGAGGAGCCCCGCGAAGAGCATGGGGGTGTCGAGGTTTCCGTTGGCCTGGAGGATCACATAACCGAGGCCTTCGTTCGCGCCGACGAACTCGCCCACGACGGCGCCGGTCACGGCGAGCGTGACGGCCACCTTCAGGCCGGAGAAGAGGTGCGGCAACGACGCCGGGAAGCGGATCTTGAGGAAGGTCTGCCAGGGCCGCGCGCCCATGGTGGCGGAGAGCTGGAGCATCTCCGGGTCGACCGCCTTGAGCCCGGTCACCATCGAGATGACGACGGGAAAGAAGGCGATGAGCACGGCGATGAGAATCTTCGGCGCCATCCCGAAGCCGAGCCAGACGACGAACAGCGGGGCGATCGCGATCTTCGGAACGACCTGGGCGAAGAGGAGGATCGGGTAGAGCGTCTTCTCGACGGTGGTCGAGTAGACCATGAGGACCGCGGAGAGAATGCCGACGCCCACGGCGATGACGAAACCGAGCAGGGTCTCGTACGTGGTGACCCAGCTGTGCTGCCAGAGATAGTCCGGCTTGTCGAGGATGACGTCGAGGGTGGCACCGGGCGAGGGCACGAGGTACGCCTCAACCATCTCGGTGGCGGCGACCAGCCACCAGGCGCCGAAGAGGACGAGCAGCAGGACGAGCGGACGCCAGCTCTTCTCGGCGGCCTCGGCGATGCGTTGTCGCAAGGTGGGGCGGCTGCGATCGACAACGCCTGCCGTTTTCACGGGAGTTGCCTGCAGTGCGCTCTGGCTCACGGTGAACTCCCCTGGCATTCAGCGAACTTCGGAGGCAGTTGCGGAGCGTCGATGGTGCGGAAACCGCTTTCAGAAAGCGCTTTCTGATAAGGTGTCCGCCACGCTAATGACTGGCTGACCGCAGGGTCAATAGGTCGGCTCGAAGTTTCGCGGGGCGGAACGAGGGGGGGGCGCGGTGCGGGCGCTTGGGCGCGAGCAGGGACCGGGTGCGGGAGGCGGGCGCGGGGTGGAACCCGAAGCTCGGGGTGGGGGCGGGGTGGAACCTCCGGGCCGGGGTGGGGGCCGGGCGGAAGCCGCAGCTCTGGGCGGACGCGGGGAGCAACTGGGAGCGGGACGAGCGTCCGGGCTGGAAGGCGAACAACGGCCCGCGGTTGGGGGCGGACGCGAACGGCAGTCGGCACCGGCACCCGGGGGCGGGAGCGGACGCGATCTGCAACCCGCACCCGGGCACGGAGGCGGGGGCGGACGCCAACGGCAGCCGGCACCGGCACCGGCACCCGGGGGCGGGAGTGAACAGCAACCCGCACCAGCACCCCGACGCGGGAGCGAACGCGAACAACAACCCGCACCGGCACCGGCACCCGGGAGCGAACAGCAACCCGCACCGACATCCGGGAGCGGACGCGAGCAGCGGCCCACGGTCGGGCTTTCGCGCGGGAGCGGACGCGAACAGCAGACCGCAATCGAGCCGTCGCGCGAGGGCGAGAGCGGACGCGAACAGCGGCCCGTAGTAGGGCCGCCCCGCGAGCAGCAGCAGTCCGTGCACGGGCGTGGACGGGGGCGCGAGCACGGGCCGCACGTCACGCTGCACTCGGTGGCCCGTACCGCCGGGGTCTCGCCGGCGACCGCGTCGCGCGCCCTGAACGGTACGACGCGCGTACGCGAGGATCTGCGGCGCCGGGTGCTCGAAGCGGCAGACCAGTTGGGTTACATCCCCAACGCCCATGCGCAGGCGCTCGCCAGTTCCTCCAACAACACCGTCGGGGTCATCTGTCACGACGTCGGCGACCCCTACTTCGCGGCGATCGCGAGCGGAGTGATGGCAGCGGCGGCCGAGCAGGACCTGCTCGTCATGCTGGCCAGCACGTTCCGCGCCCCGGCGCGGGAGATCGCGTACGTCTCGATGCTGCGGGGGCAGCGGGCCCGCGCGATCCTGCTGATCGGCTCCGGCTTCCAGGACCCCGCGTGGGAACGGGCGTTGGAGTCGGAGCTCGCCCCCTACATACGTGACGGGGGACGCGTCGCCGTGGTCAGTCGGCACCGGAGCCTTCGGGTGGACACGGTGCAGCCCGAGAACCGGGCGGGGGCAGGTGCGCTGGCGCGGGCCCTGCTGTCTCTGGGCCACCGGGAGTTCGCCGTGCTCACCGGCCCCGAACGGCTCACCACGGTCGCGGACCGACTGGCCGGGTTCCGTGCGGCGCTGGCTGACGCGGGGGTCACTCTTCCACCGGAGCGGATCGTGGAGGGCGCGTTCACCCGCGACGGGGGTCATGCGGCGGCGGTCGAACTGCTGCGGCGCGGGCACCGGCCGACGTGCGTCTTCGCGGTGACGGACGTGATGGCCGTGGGGGCGCTGGGTGCGCTGCGGGAGCGGGGGCTCCGGGTGCCGGACGACGTATCGCTCGCGGGCTTCGACGACATCCCCCTGGTCGGGGAACTCACCCCACCGCTGACCACTGTGGCGCTGCCGCTGACGCGGATGGGCCGGGACGTACTCGCCCTCGCCCTACGCGAACGGGGAGCGAGGTCGCGGGTGGAGCGGGTCCGGGGCGAGGTGGTCCTACGGGCCAGCACGGGTCGGCCTACGACGTGAGGTCTCCTGAGGGAGGCAGGGCCTAGGAGGGAGAAGGAGCCTGAGGGCGGAGGAGCCCGAGGGCAGAGGGGGCTGAGGGCAGAGGGGGCTGAGGACAGAGGCTCACCCCCAGCCCCAACAGCCCCGATCTCACCCCCGCCCGCTCCCCCCACGCCCCGGCAACGCAGGTTCAGCGAGCGACGCCCTGCGCAGGTGGTCCGCGAGGGCCTTGGTGGCCGGGGAAGGTGGGCCTGTCTTGGCGCCCCAGGCCAGGAGGTGGTGGCGTTGGGCCCAGGGGTCCTGCAGATCGCATACGTCCAGGGCCTGGCTGGGGTCGATCACCCGGCGTGGGACGATCGCGAGGCCGACTCCCGCGGCGGCCAAGGCCACCAGGACGTTGAGGTTGGCGACCGTGGTGCGGTAGCGCACCACTGGTGCGTGGGGGCCGACGTGTCTCTCGATCCAGCGGCGCAGCGAGGCGTCGGGGGCGAGCCCCACGAGGGGGTGTTCGGCCGCCTCGCTGTAGGTCAACGCCGTACGGCCCGTGAGGATCCCACCGGCCTGGCCGACCACCACCAGGGAGTCGTCGCCGAGGGGTTCCATCGCGAGACCGCAGTCGCGGGCCTCGTCGTCCAGGACGATGCCAAGGTCCGCCTCGCCATCGGCCAGCATCCGCACGATCCGCGGGGTGCGGTTCTCGGAGACACGGACGTCGATGTCCGGGTGCGCCCGGAGGAACGTGACCAGGGCCTGGGGCACCAGCCGGTGCACGGCGGAGCCGCCGCCCAGCAGGGTCAGGGGCGCGGTCGGGGATCTCGTATAGCTCGCGACCGCGCTTTCGAGGCGCACGGTCTGGGCGATGACTTCGCGCGCGTGCCGGGCCAGTGTGGTCCCCGCCGGAGTGGGACGCACGCCCCTGCGTCCGCGGATCAGCAGTTCGACACCGGCCTGCTGCTCCAGGGAACGGACCCTGGCGCTGGCCGACGGCAGGCTCAGATGCATCCGGCGGGCGCCTGCCGTGATCGACCCCTCCGTCACGATGCCGAGGAACAGCCGCAGATCGTCCAGGTCGTAGCGCACCCTGCTGAGCCTATGGCACAGCCTTAGGCTGGGTACACCGATAACGCATTGTGGGCCCACCGCCCACGGGGTGATGCTCGGCGGGTGTCCGAGATACTGCTCGTCCTGCTGGCAGGCACCGCCGCCGGAGCGCTGAACTCCGTCGGCGGCGGAGGCACGTTCGTGGCGCTGCCCGCCCTGGTCGCCGTCGGCCTGTCCCCCGTGACGGCTAACGCGTCGTCGACCATCGCGCTCGTGCCGGGAGCCGTGGCCAGCGGATGGGTCTACCGACGTGAACTCGCCCCGGTCGGGGCGACATCCACCCGGGCGCTGACGGCCATCAGCGTGGTCGGCGGCGGACTCGGCGCCGCCCTGCTCCTCACGCTCCCCGCGGCGTCGTTCGATGCCGCCGTGCCCTGGCTGCTCGCCTTCGCCACCGTCGTCCTCGCCTTCGGCCGCCGCCTCTCCCGTGCGGTGAGCGGCGCGCTGGGCCGCGAGATCGGCATCAGCCCCCGGGCCGTCCTGATCGGCCAGTTCTTCCTCGCTCTGTACGGGGGATACTTCGGCGGCGCCGTAGGCATCATGATGTTCGCGCTGTGGGGCATCGGCCTCGGACTCGACACCGCGGTGAGCAATCCGATGCGGGTCACCCAGATCGCGGCCATCAATCTCAGCGCGACCGCACTGCTTCTCGTCGCGTCGGACGCGCTGAGCGCCCCGCTCGTCCTGGTCCCGATGCTCGTCGGCGCGCTGCTCGGCGGCTTCACCGGCGCGCACCTCGCACGCCGCCTCTCCGACCGACTGCTGCGGGGCATCATCCTGACCACCGCCGTGACGATGACCGTCCTCTATTTCGTGCGCGGATGAGGCCGGCCGCCATGAGCGATCAGGACTTCGGTGCCGCCGCATCCCCGTTCTCGGACGCGGCACGGGCACGGCTGGCGATGGCCTACGAGGCGTGCGAGCTGGCCGGTCTCGCGCGCGGCGCCGTACCCGTCGGCGAGCACGAACTGCGTTCCGACGGCACCCCACGCTCCCCCGGTTCGGTGCTGGCCGGCGCCGCCCACGTACTCAAGGCCGCCCAGCGGTTCTTCGATGCCGCCGCCGTGTGCGAGCGTCTCGGCGGCGCCAGTTGGGAGGTCATCGGTGATGTCCTGGGTGTCGATGCGCGGACAGCGCGTGCGCGCTTCACCGCGGCCGAGGCCTGTTTCCGGGAGGAACTCCGCTCCCCCGATGCGGTCCCCGCCACCACCGCCCCCGACGGCTCGGGCTGGTGGCGGGCCTACACGGCCGGAAATCCGCTGGAAGCGGCCCTCGACCTCGACGACTGGGTCCTGCGCCACGAGGACGGGAGCGAAAGCCGGGGTGGGGGCGACGAGAGCGTCCTCGGCCCCGCGCCTGTCTCCGGCGGCCTGACACCGCACGGCGAACAACCTTCACCGGGCGGCAATTGACGCCGCGTCACAGACGAGAATCGGACCCCGCACCCCAGGCGCGTCCCGCCCCACGTCACGCCCGGCCAACGCATGGGCCCACGGGGAGAGTTGGCGCCACCTGGGTCGACGCCCGCGCGTACCGCCGCCCCAAGTACCGGTAATTGAGGGGTGAATAGCAGCCGAAACCCACCCGTATCGGTAATCGGAATCAGCTCCTACTCTATGAGGCGCACAAGCGGGGGATCACTGTCCGTCGTCCACGGAGGTTGACCATGTCCGCGTCGTCTGCGCAGTCTGCGCTGTCTGAGGGGATCTACCTGCTCAAGAACGAGGAGAGCGGGCTGTACGCAGGGGTGCAAGGCGCCAAGACCGCACAGAGCGTCCCGGTCGTGCAGCAGGAGCTGAACCCGCAAGGAACCGCACGGCACAGCCAGTTGTGGCATCTGCGGCCCAATGCCGCGAAGGACGGCGCCTGGACGCTGCAGAACGTGCACAGCACCCTGCGCATGGACATCATGACCGGCCGCGGCCGCGCGGGGTCGCCGGTGCAGCAGTGCCCGGCGGAGACCCGGCGGGACCTGCTGGTGTCCCAGCTGTGGCGGCCGGTGGCGGTCGGCGACGACCGGTACACGCTGGTCAACGTGAACAGCGGCCACCTGCTGTCCGTCCACGACGACAGCAGCGAACCGGACGCGGCCCTGGAGCAGGCGGGCAAGCCGGACCTGGGGGCCCGCACCGCGCAGCAGTGGCGCTTCGAGCGGGTGCCGAGCCGCGGCGAGACCACGGCGTTCGACGCGCTGACGGCCACCGTGGTCTCCTCCAGCGGCGGCGTCCTCGGCTCGGTGCTCGGCTCCCTGAGCGGCGCGGCCAAGCAGGCGCTCGACGCGGGTGGCGGGATCTTCGAGGCGGCGGCCAAGGCGATCCCGGACAGCGACACGCCCTACGTACGCTTCGAGGGCTTCCGCGGGGACGAGTTCATCCGTTTCTCCAAGCGGCGAGGCATCGAGGCAGGACCGCGGAAGATCGCCGATCAGTTCCCGCACCTGCCCAAGCCATTCAGCGACGGCTTCGACGCCGTCGGCCCGGCCGCCGGGCGCAGCGGTCACACCTACCTGGGCATCAAGCGGTACCAGGCCATCGAGTTCTCCGAGAAGGGCCACGGACCCGTCCACGACACGGAGCACATGCTGGACCCCGGTCTCCTGCAGACGGTCGGCGAGCTGTGCGACATCACCGGCTTCGGCGCCGAGGGCGGCAGGCTCGTGGTCTTCGGCCGCAAGGACAGCTTCACCACGGAGCCCGGGAGGGGCGACCTGGCACGTGGCTCGTCCCACCAGCAGTTCCTGCTGACGGCGGCACCCGATGCCTTCGCTTTCGGACCTGACGCGGCGGCAACGGCCGTCTCCGGCTCCACGGCGCACTACTTCCTCACCAAGGGCGACGAGTTCGTCGTCGTCTCCGAGGACGAACTCATCCAGGGCCCGGCCAGGCTGACCCACGCCTACCCGTTCCTGGACGGCCTCTGGATGTAGCCGCCACCCGGCAGCATCCACACCCGGCCCGGCTCGTCGGCCACCCCGCCGACGGGACCGGGCCGCACGGGACCGGGCCGCACCGGAAACAGCGCACTCGCCGCTACTCCGCCGCTTCCCCCAGAGCGTCGAGCACCGGGCGGATCAGCGGATGTTCCTCCGCCCCGCACCTCACCGCCGCGAAGACCCTGCGGGTGGGAGCGGCGCCCTCCACCGGGCGGATCACCACCCCCGAGACGTCCATGCCCCGCAACGCGGACCGGGGGACCAGGGCCACGCCCGCCCCCGCCGAAGCCAGGGCGACCACCGCGCGGAAGTCGTCCGACCAGTGTTCGAGCAGTGGCTGGAAGCCCGCCGCCTCGCAGGCGAGTATCACGACGTCATGGCAGGGGTTCCCGGCGAAGGGACCGATCCACGCGTCCTTGGCCAGCTCCGCGAGTGGTACGCGCTCCGCGTCCGCGAGGCGATGCGTCTCGGGGAGCACCGCGTCGAACGGCTCCGCATACAGCGGGACGCGCGTCAGCCGCGGGTCGTCGGCGCCCGGGGCTCCCCGGTACTCCACCGCCACGGCGACGTCCACCTGCCGGTCGAGGACCATGGGCAGGCTCGCGTCACCCTCCGCGTCCTGGACCCGTACGCGGATGCCGGGCGCGGCGGTCGATAGACGCGCGAGAGCGGGCCCGACCACCAGGGCGATCCCCGTGGCGAAGGACGCCACCGTGACCGTCCCGGCCGCGCCCGAGCTGTACGCGGCGAGCTCCGCCTCGGCCCGTTCCAGCTGGGCGAGGACCGCGTTCGTGTGGGAGAGCAGGATCTCGCCCGCAGGGGTGAGCCGGACCCCGCGGGCCCCCCGCTCGACCAGGCGGTGGCCGGTCTCCTGCTCCAGCGCGGTCAGCTGCTGGGAGACCGCGGAGGGCGTGAGGTACAGCGCGGCGGCAGCGGCCGTGACCGTGCGGTGGTCGGCCACCGCACGGAGGATGTGCAGCCGCCGCGCTTCGATCATGGGGTCGATTGTCCCAAACCGCGGGCCTCACCGACACCAGTGGTCCGGCCAAGGCCCCCGGACACCCGTGGGCCCTCAGGCACCCGCGGCGTCCAGCTCCGCCCGCGCCGCCACGAAGGCGTCCACCGCACGGTTCACGTCGTCCGTGGAGTGGGCGGCCGACAGCTGGACGCGGATACGGGCCGCGCCCTGCGGCACCACCGGGTACGAGAAGCCGATCACGTACACGCCGCGCTCAAGGAGCAGCTCGGCCATCCGGCCCGCGACCGAGGCGTCGCCGATCATCACCGGGGCGATCGCGTGGTCGCCCGGCAGGATGTCGAAGCCCTCCTCGGTCATCCGCGAGCGGAAGAGCGCCGTGTTCGCGGCGAGCCGCTCGCGCAGATCGCCCGCCGACTCCAAGAGGTCGAGGACCTTCAGCGAGGCCGCCGCGATCACCGGAGCGAGCGTGTTCGAGAAGAGGTACGGGCGCGAGCGCTGGCGGAGCAGGGCGACGATCTCCGCGCGGGCGGCGACGTAGCCGCCGGATGCGCCGCCGAGGGCCTTGCCCAGGGTGCCCGTGATGATGTCGACGCGGTCCATGACGCCGTGCAGCTCGGGCGTGCCACGGCCGCCGGGGCCCACGAAGCCGACGGCGTGCGAGTCGTCGACCATCACCATCGCGTCGTAGCGGTCGGCGAGGTCGCAGATCTCCCGCAGCGGTGCGAGGTAGCCGTCCATGGAGAAGACGCCGTCGGTGACGATCAGCTTCCGGCGGGCGCCGCCCTCGGAGGCCTCCTTCAGCTGCTGCTCCAGGTCGGCCATGTCGCGGTTGGCGTACCGGAAGCGGCGGGCCTTGCTCAGCCGGATGCCGTCGATGATCGAGGCGTGGTTGAGGGCGTCCGAGATGACCGCGTCCTCGGCGCCGAGCAGCGTCTCGAAGACTCCGCCGTTGGCGTCGAAGCAGGACGAGTAGAGGATCGTGTCCTCCTGGCCCAGGAACGCGGAGAGGCGTCCCTCAAGCTCCTTGTGCACCTCCTGCGTACCGCAGATGAAGCGCACGGATGCCATGCCGTAGCCCCAGCGGTCCAGGGCCTCGTGGGCGGCGGCGACGACCTCGGGGTGGTCGGCGAGGCCGAGGTAGTTGTTCGCGCAGAAGTTGAGGACCTCGCCGGCCCGGCCGCCCGACGTGACGGCGACCGTGGCGGACTGCGGGGTGCCGATGACGCGCTCGGGCTTGTGCAGTCCGGCGGCGCGGATCTCGTCGAGGGTGGTGCGCAGGTCGTCGCGTACGGAGTCGAACATGCTTGATTCCTTCAGCAGCTGAGGCGGTCGGGACGGTCGGGGTTCAGGAGGTCCAGTCGAGGATGACCTTGCCGCCGCGGCCGCTCGCCGCGTCGTCGAAGGCCGCCTCGAAGTCACGGTGGCCGTAGCGCCCGGTGATCACGGGGGCGAGGTCGAGGCCGCCTTCGAGCAGCACGGACATGGAGTACCAGGTCTCGAACATCTCGCGGCCGTAGATGCCCTTGATCGTGATCATGGAGGTGACGATCCGGGACCAGTCGACGGCGAATTCCTCGGCCGGCAGGCCCAGCATGGCGATCTTGCCGCCGTGGGTCATGTTGGCGAGCATGTCGCGCATCGCGACGGGGTTGCCGGACATCTCCAGGCCGACGTCGAAGCCCTCGCGCAGGCCGAGTTCGCGCTGTCCGTCCGCGATCGAGGTCTGGGCGACGTTCAGCGCCAGGCTCGCGCCGACCTTGCGGGCGAGCTCCAGGCGCTCCTCGCTGACGTCCGTGATGACGACGTTGCGGGCGCCCGCGTGCCGGGCCACGGCCGCGGCCATCAGGCCGATCGGTCCCGCACCGGTGATCAGGACGTCCTCGCCGACCAGCGGGAAGGACAGCGCGGTGTGCACCGCGTTGCCGAACGGGTCGAAGATCGCGGCCACGTCGAGATCCACGGGGACGCGGTGCACCCATACGTTGGCCGCGGGCAGCGCGACGTACTCGGCGAACGCCCCGTCCCTGCCGACGCCGAGGCCCACCGTGGCGCGGCACAGGTGACGGCGGCCGGCCTGGCAGTTGCGGCACTTGCCGCAGACCAGGTGGCCCTCGCCGCTGACCCGGTCGCCGATCTTGATGTCGGCGACGTCACGCCCGGTCTCCACGACCTCGCCGACGAACTCGTGCCCGACGACCAACGGCGCCTGGATCGCCTGCTGCGCCCAGCCGTCCCAGGCCCGGATGTGCAGATCGGTGCCGCAGATCCCGGTGCGGAGCACCTTGATCAGGACGTCCCCGTGGCCGATGACCGGCTCCGGTACGTCCATCAGCCGGAGTCCCGGCTCTGCCTTCTCCTTGACCAGCGCCTTCAACGCAGCGGCTCCTGTCGTACGTCGCTTCTTCCACCGACGACACAGGAATCTTCCCTACGGCGGCGCCCCGGTCCATCGAGGATTTCTTAAGCGCCGCCGCAGCTTTCCTTCAGGCCCGGGTCTGGCCGCGCTCGAAGTACGCGATCAGCTCCGGATCCAGGACGGGAACCTCGCGCGGCGTGCCCCCGTCACGGAGCGACTGCGTGGCGCGCACGCCCGCCGCCACCGCCATCCGGGCCGCGACCGGCGAGGTGTCGGTGCGCCCGCCCTCGCGCACGAACCGTACGAACTCGTCGATGAGCAGCGGGTCGGAGCCGCCGTGCCCGCCCTCGTCCTGCTCGTCGGGCACCAGGTACTCGGCGTCGGCGTCGGCGCGGTACGTCGAGCGCCGCTCGTTCCAGACCTTCACCACTCCCCCGGGGCCGTCGCCGAAGTTCTCCAGGCGGCCCGCGTCCCCGATGACGGTGTAGTTGCGCCAGTAGTCAGGGGTGAAGTGGCACTGCTGGTAGGAGGCGAGGACGCCGTTGTCGAGGCGCATGTTGACCAGGGAGACGTCCTCCACGTCGATGACGGGGTTGAGGTCGCGCTGCGCGCTCGGCGGCCAGTGGCCGTCCGAGGTGTACCAGTCGTCCGTCTTGGGCTCGCCCGGCTCGCGGCGGTGCGGATTGTCGCCGTAGACCATGAGGTCGCCCAAGGCCTGCACCTGGCGGGTGTAGCCGTCGGCGAGCCAGTGCAGGACGTCGATGTCGTGGGCGGCCTTCTGGAGCAACAGGCCGGTGGTGTTCTGCCGTTCGGCGTGCCAGTCCTTGAAGTACCAGTCGCCTCCGTAGGCGACGAAGTGGCGTACCCAGACCGTCTTGACCTGGCCGATCTCACCGCGCCGGATGATGTCGCGCATCAGCCGGATCACGGGCATGTGGCGCATGTTGTGGCCTACGTAGAGGCGGGTTCCCGTCTCGTACGCGGTCCGCAGGATCTCGTCGCAGGCCTCGATGCCGATGTCGAGGGGCTTCTCCACGAAGACGGGCTTCTTCTCGCGCAGCGCCTCGCAGGCGAGCTGTGCGTGGGTGTGGTCGGGGGTGAGGATCACGACGGCGTCGACGTCCGGGTCCTCTACGACCTTGCGGTGGTCGGTGGATATCTGGGCGCCGGGGAAGGCCTCGGCCGCCTCCGTCCGGGCGGTGGCGTCATGGTCGGCGAGCGCGGTGACGCGGGAGCCCGCGCCGGGCCGGTGTGCGGTGCGGGCGAGCGAACCGCGCAGGCCGTAGCCGAGTACGCCGAGACGGAGGTCGGTCATGGTGTGCCTTTCCGTACAAATACCTGTGCGAGTGCGGGTGTTGCCTATGTACGTGCAGGATGCACGAGCACGTGCGCGAGCGCCACGCGTCCCGTGCCGGTGAGCTTGATCCTTATGTATCTGGCTTCCGCGTCCGTGTCGAGGAGTGTGGGCCGAAGTGCCCGTCCGGTGACGTGCACGGTCGTGGTCGTTGCGTCGGAGAAGTCCGCGCTCCTCGCCAGCTGCACGTCGAAGTCGGCCGTGGTCATGGAGGCGTTGTTCCAGACCTCGACCTGTCCCACGTGCCGCGCCTCACCCAGGTCGACCTGCCACCAGGCGCCCGGTTCGGACAGGGTGCGGGTGTCGGTGGAGGTGTCCCCGTCGGTCGCGTTCGCCGCCGGGGCCGCGCCGTCGGTGGAGGACTGGGACGCGGTGCCGCTGCGGGCGAGGTCGGGGCGCAGCTGCTCGGCCGGCGCCGGGCGCGCCCCCGCGTGGGCCGCCACGGCGAGCGCGTCGGCGGGCAGCCGGTCGAGCTTGGTGTGGTTGTCCCGCATCGTCGACCCGGTGCCGGTGAGCGCCGGGGTGTCGGTGTCGGTCCAGTTGCCGGTGGCGTGGTTCTGGATGCCGTAATCGGCCCAGTTGGAGACCCACTTGTAGCCGACACGGGTGATGACGTTGCCTTCGACGCGAATGTACGAGGACTGCTCGTCGAGGTAGATGCCGTTGCCGTCGCGCTCGATGTTCCCGTACGCGGAGCGGTTGATGTAGTTGCCGGAGACGACCGTGCCGGGCTGGGCGCCCTGGGTGTAGATGGCGCCGCCGTCGTGCTGGGTGTGCTCGACGCGCATGACGTTCGTGATGCGGTTGGCCGTGATCCGGTTGTCGCGGAGGGCGGACTTCTGGGCCTCGGGCTGGTTCCATCCCCAGCCGACGGAGATCCCCGAGTAGGGCAGGTCGTCCAGGGTGTTGTGGTCGACGCTCAGCCCGGCCTCGTACCCGGCCCAGATGCCCACCGCGTCGGTGTACTCCACCCCGGTGCGGCGGATCGTGTTGTACGCGACGGTGTTCCGCTCACCCGCCAGTTCCGCGTGGGGCTTCGGCTCGGTGTCGCCGACGTAGACGGCGCCGGACGACAGGTCCGTGAAGCGGGAGCGGGTGACGGACGAGTCCTTGGTGCCCGCTTCGAGGATGACTCCGGCGCCGCCCAGGTGCGTGAACTCGGCCCCGGTGACCGTCACATGGCGGCCGCCGCGGACCGTGAGCGCCGCGCTCGGCTTGGTGTAGTGGCGGCCCGCGTGATCGACCGGGCCGGTCGCTCCGGTGAGGGTGAGTCCGGCCTGCGTGCCCGCGTAGCCCTCGTCGGTGGAGGGCTGACCGTACGCCGCGTGGGCGAAGCCGATGCCCTGCACGCGCAGGTCGTGGGCGCCGTCGATGACCATGAGGTGCTCGGTCGCGGGGGTGAGCACGCGCGCGCGGCGCATGTCCTCGCCCTTGCGCGGGAGGTAGGTGACGGTGCGGTTCTCGGCGTCCCAGACGAACTCGCCGGGCTGGTCCAGGAGTTCGCGGGCGTTCTCGAAGAAGGCGACTCCGGAGTAGCGCGCCGAGTCGACGGTCGTGGAGTCCCAGGCGGGGCCCGTGCGGTCCGTGCCGCTCGCGGAGTTGGCCCAACAGGGCCGCGCGAAGGTGAGGTTGTCCCCTTCGACGCCCGTGATCCGGCAGTGGTAGTCGCGCCAGCGGACCTTGATGACGGCCTCCGCGTCGGCGGGCCGCCTCCACTTGGCGATGCCGGTGGCCGTGGCGCCCGTCATGCCGGTCTTCGTCGCGTCACAGGTGCTCGCCGCGCAGGCCGCGCCACGCGCACGCCGCGCCCGCTCGCCGTCCACGAAGAGCTGGCGCGGGGTGATCCCTTCGGGGACCTTGGCCGTCCAGGTCCCGTCGGCGCTCTTGCCCCAGCCGGTCAGCGTCCGGCCGCCGGACAGGACGGGGTGGGCGCCGGGCGCGGCGGTCCAGGTGACGGTGTGCCCGTCGCGCCCGGAGTCGGCCGCGCCCAGTGCGAGCGGCTCGCTCAACTCGTAGATGCCGGCGGACAGTTCGACCCGTACGTCGCGTCCGCTGATGGTGCGGGCGGCGTCGCGCGCGGCCTGCGGGGAGCAGGGGCGGGCGGCGGTGCAGGACTTTCCCGAGCCGTGCGGGGCGGCGTGGACGACCTTGGCGCCGGGGGCTGCCTGGGCCGTGCTCTGCGGGGCGATGGCGGCTCCGACAGCGGCGACGGCCACGACGATCCCGGTGAGGCGCGGGCTCCGTGAGTTCGGTGAGTTCCGTGGGCTCCGCGAGCTCCGTGCGCTCCGTGCGCTCCGTGGGCGCCTCACTTCGCGACGCCCCAGTCCGGGTGCCCGGGCATGGGCGGGTTGTCGAGGTCGAACAGCCAGTGGTTCAGGAAGGTGCCGACCGAGTCGTCGCCGGTGACCTCGACGGCGTTGTCGACGAAGTCCTGGGTGGAGGCGTTGCCGTGCCGGTGCTTGGTGAGCCACGCCTTCATGACGGCGTCGAACTTCTCCTGCCCTACCTGCTGGTTGAGGGCGTAGAGAGAGACCGCCGCGCCGTCATAGATGTTGAATCCGCCGAGCCCGGTGGGCTTCCCGGGCGGTCCGTCGGTCTTGCGGACCGCGTCGAGCTTGGCGTACGCGGTCTTCATCTTCTCCTCGATGGGCTGGAAGCCCTTCTGGTCCGCCCACACGGCCGCGTAGTAGACGGCGGGCCCTTCGTTCATCCAGGCGTCCTGCCAGGTCGCGGGGGTGACGGAGTCGCCGAACCACTGGTGGGTCAGCTCATGGACCATGGTGGTCGAGTAGGTGGGCCGGTCGAACCACGAAGGGCCGAAGAGCGACAGGGTCTGGTTCTCCAGCGCGTCGCCGTAGCCGTCCCGCACGATCTGCACCCCGTACGTGTCGAACGGGTAGCGCACGCCGAGGGTCCTCTCCAGCCAGGCGAGCTGCCCGCCGGTCTCCTCGGCGATGGGCTTGTACTTCGCCTGCTGGTCCTCAGGAACGAGGTGGCGCAGCTTCACTCCGTGCGGGCCGCGTCCGTAGAGGTAGGTCTGCTTGTTGACGGAGATCCCCAACAGCTCGGGCGCCATCGGTGACTTGAGGGCGAAGTCCCAGGTCTTCTTGCCCGCGTCGGCGTCACGGGTCTTCTTGCCCGCGTCGGCGTCACGGGTGCCGGTGAGGTTGCCGTTGGCGGCGGGGGTCCAGCCGTTGGGGGCGGCGAGGTGGAAGGACCAGGTGGCCTTGTCCGACGGGTGGTCGTTGACCGGCGCGAAGGTGTCCGCGCGGGAGGCCTGGGCGGCGGAGGCGAAGCCGCCGTCGGACATGTAGCGCCAGCCCGGCTGGCCGATCGGCTTGGTCTTTCCGTTGCCGTGGTAGGTCAGTTCGACGTCGAAGGCGCGCTTGTCGCGCAGGCCGCCCGCCGGGGTGACGGTGAGCTCCTGGCCGGTCCGGCCGGGGCCGATCGCCCATGCCGCCTTCTTGCCGTTGACCTTGACGGCGTCGATGGCGAGCGAGTCGACGTCGAGGTTGAAGGACGACAGATCCTGGGTCGCTCTCGCCTTGATCCTCATGGTGCCGGTGAAGTCGTACGTCACCGGCGTGAAGTCGAAGGAGAGATCGTAATGGCGGACGTCGTAGCCGCCGTTGCCGAGCGTGGGGAAGAGCGGGTCGCCGACGCCGTCCGAGCCCGGGGCCGGGTCGAAGGGCACCGCGTGGGCGGGGAGGGCGAGCGCGAGGGTGGCGGCCGCGGCTGCGGTCGCCGTCGCGGCACGGACGGTGCGAGTACTGCGAGTACGTGCGGTTCGTGTCCTGTTCTCAGCCATGGGGCCGCAACGTAGTAATCGCTTACTGTCGCCGTCAACACCCCGTAGGTAACCGGTTAACCCTGGGTCGTGCCGCGCGAGAACAAGCTGGAAGACCAGCTCCGGGGCTGAATGAACAGAAAGAACATAGAAAGATGCCGACCCCTCTTGCCCCCGCATAGCAAACGCTTACATGCTGACGCGGAATCGCCCACACACCTCCCTCCCACGCCCCGCCGCGTTCCGCACCCCGATGCCCCGACATCCCATGGGAGTTCCGCATGCCCACGCCCCTCCCCGACCCAACCGGCCCCACCGGCCCCCGCCGCCGCACCCTCCTCGCCGCGGGTGCCGCCTCCGCGCTCCTGCCGGTGACCGCGGGCGGCACGGCATGGGCAGCGGCCAACGCGGACGTTGGTGCCGACGCGGACGCGGCGGACCCGTACGACGCGCTGCTCGCCCGTGCGGCGGCGCAGCTCACCGGCGGTGATTTCGACCCCGCCGACCCGGACTTCGCGGCGGCCCTGAAGGTCCTGGACAACCAGGCCTCGGGCTGGTGGCGGGACCTGGACCGGTCAGCGGGCCGCAGCGCCCTGTGGGCCGACCTCTCCCCCGCGAAGGACCCGGGCAACTTCGGCCAGAGCTACACCCGTCTGCGTACGATCGCGACGGCCTGGGCCACGCCCGGCACTTCCCTCAGCGGCAGCGCCGAAGCGGCGGACACCCTGCTCGAAGCCCTGCGTTTCCTGCACGCGGAGGGCTACAACACCACCCGCCCCGAATCCGGCAACTGGTGGTTCTGGGAGATCGGCGCTCCCCGCGCCCTGATGGACACGTGCGTACTCCTGCGGGCGAAGATCCCCGCCGCCGACCTGACGGCGTACGTCTCCACGGTGGCGAAGTTCTGCCCGGACCCGGACCGCCGCACCAACGCCCCCACCCTGGCGGAGACGGGCGCCAACCGCGCCGACAAGGCCGTCATCGTCGCGCTGCGCGGGCTGCTCGCGCGGGACGCGGCCACGCTCGCCCTGGCCCGCGACGGCCTCTCGGACGTCCGGGACAAGGGCAAGAACAGCCTGTTCACGTACGTCACCTCGGGCGACGGCTTCTACGAGGACGGGTCCTTCGTGCAGCACGGCTCCGTCGCGTACACGGGGACGTACGGCAGCGTCCTGCTCGGCAGCG
The DNA here is from genome assembly GCF_040636975.1 of Streptomyces sp. NPDC032198. Classification (NCBI taxonomy): domain Bacteria; kingdom Bacillati; phylum Actinomycetota; class Actinomycetes; order Kitasatosporales; family Streptomycetaceae; genus Streptomyces; species Streptomyces sp. NPDC032198. The sequence continues at coordinate 174,000 of NZ_JBEZVL010000003.1, forward strand.
CGGGGCAGCTGATCGCGCTGCTCGCGGACTCCGAATGGGCCGTCACCGACCCGAAGACGTCCGTGCTGTACGAGGCGGTGGACCGGACCTTCTCGCCGGTGGTCTTCGACGGGCTGATGATGGACGCGGTGCGCGGCCGTGCGACGTCCCGTGAGAAGGCGCCGGACCACAAGGACGGCGCGGCCGCCCTCACCAACATCCTGCAACTGGCCGACGGCGCCCCCGCCGCGTACGCCGGACGCTGGCGCGCGCTGGCCAAGGGGTGGATGACGCGCAACAAGACCCACCCCTATCTGAGCCTGGTGGGCGTCCCCGCGCTCGCCCGCGCCAAGGCCGTGCTCGGCGACCACTCCGTACCGGCCGCCGACCGGCTCACCGGGCACTTCGCGTTCGCGGACATGGACCGGGTGGTGCACCGGCGCCCCGGCTGGGCGCTCACGCTCTCGCTCTCCTCGCAGCGCATCGCCGCGTACGAGGCGGGCAACGGCGAGAATCTGCACGGCTGGTACACCGGCGACGGCATGGCCTATCTGTACGACGGCGACGACCTGGGGCAGTTCGGGGACGGCTTCTGGGCGACGGTCGATCCGTACCGCCTGCCGGGCACCACCGTCGACACCCGCAAGCGCACCGACATCGGCACGGGCGGCGGGACCGGGACCTACCGGCCGAAGAACGCCGTCGCGGGCGGCGCGGTGCTCGACGGCAGGTTCGGCGCCGCCGCGATGGAACTCCTCGCCGACGGCAGCACGCTGCGGGCCAGGAAGGCGTGGTTCTTCCTGGACAACGCGGTCGTCGCCCTGGGCACGGACATCACCGCGAGCGACGGCAGGACCGTCGAGACCATCGTCGAGAACCGGAACCTGTACGAGGACGGCGTGCCCCGCCTCACCGTCGACGGACGGCGGCAGCCCTCGCACACCGGCTGGACGGCGCCCCTGGCCGGAGCCCGCTGGGCCCACCTGGACGGCACCGGCGGCTACGTCTTCCCCGACGACCCCGCACAGCCACCCCATGGCCGTGGCCGCACCCAGCTCAACGCCCTGCGCGAGGAGCGGACCGGCACCTGGCGGGCGATCAACACCGGCGCGGACACCGGAGGCAGCACGACCCCGGTCACCCGCCGCTATCTGACCCTGTGGCTCGACCACGGCACCTCCCCCACCACGTCCTCGTACGCCTACGTCCTCCTCCCCGGCGCGAGCGCCACCTCCACCGCCCTCTGGGCGCACTCCCGGCCCGTCCGCGTCGTCGCCAACAACGCCACCGCCCAGGCGATCGAGGCCCGGCGCCACGGCCTCGTCGCCGTGCACTTCTGGGGACCCGGCAGCGCGGCAGGTATCACTGCGTCGGGCCCCTGCACGGTGATCGTGCGACGCGGCGGCGACGGCATGACGCTGGCGGTGGCCGACCCGGGCCGCACCGGCACGACGGTCACCCTGGAACTCCCCTCCCCCGTACGGAAGGTGGTCCGCGCCGATGACACGGTCACCGTCACCCCGGGCCGCCGCCCCGTCGTCACCGTCCGCGTCGCGGGCTCGCGCGGCCATACGCACACCGCGCACCTGAGGTGACCGCCGCCCGCCACCGGGCCCCCAGCCACGAGGAGCAACGACCCACCATGCCCGCACCGCACCTGGCCCTGCCGCCCACCGACCGGGTCCTGTCCCCGCTCACGGGCTGGACCCGCGCGCACTGGGAGGCGCTCGCCGACCGGCAGCTGGACGCGCTCGTCCCCTACGCGACGCCGAACTTCGCGCAGTACCGGCTGCCCGGCCGCGGCAGCTGGTCAGGGGTCGTGTCGGACGGGCTCGAAGGCTACGCACGGTCATTCCTCCTCGCCTCCTTCCGGATCGCGGGAGCGGGCGGCGAGGTCGACCCCCACCTCATCGAACGCTACGCGCAGGGTCTGACAACGGGCACGGACCGCGATGCCGCGGGCGGCGAGGCCTGGCCCGAACTCAGCGACTGCTCGCAGCAGATGGTGGAGGCGGCGTCCATCGCGATCGGGCTGCACGAGACCCGCCCCTGGATCTGGGACAAGCTCGACACCCGGGTCCAGGAGCGGGTCGTCGACTGGTTCTCCGGGTTCGTCGGCGGCCGGACGTGGGACAACAACTGGCGCCTCTTCCAAGTGGTGTCGGAGCAGTTCCTGGCGTCCGTCGGCGCCCCGTACAGCAAGGCGGACATCGACGGCGGGCTAGACCGCATCGAGGACTGGTACCGCGGAGACGGCTGGTACAGCGACGGCGACGGACGCAACTTCGACTACTACATCGGCTGGGCGATGCATCTGTACCCGTTGCTCTGGGCGCGCATGGCGGGCCCGGACGACGAGGGTCGCGCCAAGGTCTACCGCGAACGCCTGTCCCAGTTCCTCACCGCCTACCCGCACTTCTTCGGCGCCGACGGCGCCCCCGTCCACCAGGGCCGCTCCCTGACGTACCGCTTCGCGGCGACCGCCCCGGTCTGGATGGGCGCCCTCGCGGACTGCACTCCCCTGGCCCCCGGCCTCACCCGGCGCCTCGCGTCCGGCACCGCACGGCACTTCGTGGAGCGCGGCGTCCCCGACGAGCGGGGGCTGCTGCCCCTCGGCTGGTACGAGACGTTCCTGCCGGCCACCCAGGCCTACTCGGGTCCGGCGTCCCCGTACTGGGCGAGCAAGGGTTTCCTCGGCCTGCTGCTGCCCGCCGGGCACCCGGTGTGGACGGAGCGCGAACTCCCGCTCCCCGTCGAGGAGTCCGACCAGTACACGGCCCTCCCCCAGCCCGGCTGGCTCCTGCACGGCACGCGCCACGACGGCATCGTCCGTCTGGTCAACCACGGCAGCGACCACAACCCGCTCGAAGGCCCGGCGGCCGACGACCCGCACTACGCCAAGTTCGGCTACTCCACGGCGACCGCCCCCGAGACCGCCCCGAGCGCGTGGGAACGCACTGTGGACAACCACCTCGCGCTCCTCGCACCGGACGGCACCGCGTCCCGCCGCCGCCGGATCCACCCGGTGCGCTGCGAGGGACGCGTGGCCGCTTCCCGTCACGACGCTCAACTGCCTGGCTTCGAAGGCGACTTCCCCGTCGAGACGACGAGCGCGCTGCACGGCCCCTGGGAGATCCGCGTCCACCGCGTGCAGGCCCCGGCGGGCGTGACGGTCCGCGAGGGCGGATACGCGGTCGCCGACGAGGCGCAGCCGCACGCCGAGCAGGGGCCCGGCTGGGCCCTCACCCGTACGGAAGCCGGGCTGACCAGTGCCGTCGTCGCGCTGCACGGCTGGGACGAGGAGGCGGGCATCGCCCGCGAGGTGGCCGCCAACGCCTACGGGCCGCACTCGGCGACGCCCTACCTGACCTTCTCGGGGCATCCGGGCGGAGCAGGCATCCACGTCACGCTGGTCGCCCTGTCCCAGGATGCCGTCCGGCCCGCGGCGTTGCGGGAGTCCATCGCGTGCACGGTGGCGGACGACGTGGTCCGTGTCCGCTTCCCCGACGGCACCCTGCTGACGGTGTGAGCGTCAGATCCCGCCGTCCTCCCGGCGGTGGATCTGCTCGATCAGCTCCGCCGCCATCGCCTTGATCGTCTCCAGACCCGCCCTCCCCCAGGGCCGGGGCTCGACGTCGACGACGCAGACGGTACCGAGCGCGATGCCCGTCCGATCGATGAGCGGGGCGCCCAGGTAGGAGCGGATGCCGATCTCGTCGACGACCGGGTTCCCCGCGAACCGCGGATAGTCGCAGACGTCCTCGAGGACGAGGGCCTTGCGCCGCACGATCACATGCGGGCAGTACCCGTGATCGCGCGCCATGTAGCGGAACGGCGCGTGCTCGCCGGCCGCCGTGGAGGTCAGTTCGGAGCCGTCCCCCGAGTGGTCCGGGGTGTGCAGACCGGCGAAGAACTGCCGGTTCTCGTCGATGAAGTTGACCATGGAGTACGGCGCGCCCGTGACCTCGGCGAGCCGGTCGGCGAAGGCGTCGAAGGCGAGCTCCGGACGCAGTCCTATGCCGAGCCTGCGCAGCCTCCGTACCCGGCTGGGCGCCTCCGTGTCGACGGGGGTGAGCAGCAGGGGCGCGGTCGAGTCGTACATCAGGTGTGGGCTCCGTAGCTCGGGGCGGCCGGGGCGTGCGCGAGGAGGTGTTTGACGAGGGTGAGGAGGGTGGCGATGCCCGAGCTGGAGATCCTCGCGTCGCACCGCACGACGGGCACCTGCGGATCCAGGTCGATGGCGGAACGCACCTCCTCGGGTTCGTAGCGGTGGGCGCCGTCGAATTCGTTTATCGCGACGATGAATCCCATGCCGCGCTGCTCGAAGAAGTCCACCGCCGCGAAGCAGTCCTCCAGGCGGCGGGTGTCGGCGAGGACCACCGCGCCGAGCGCCCCTTCGGAGAGTTCGTCCCACATGAACCAGAAGCGTTCCTGGCCGGGCGTTCCGAAGAGGTAGAGCACGTGTTCCGGGTCGAGGGTGATGCGCCCGAAGTCCATGGCCACGGTCGTCGTGGTCTTGTTCTCGACGCCGGACAGATCGTCGGTGCCCTCGCTGACGGTGGTGAGGAGCTCCTCCGTGCTCAGCGGCGCGATCTCGCTCACCGCGCCCGTGAAGGTCGTCTTGCCGACCCCGAAACCTCCCGCGATCAGGATCTTCAGTGCGGTGGGGAAGGGGTCAGAGCTGTCGTCGTAGTCCATCGAGCACTGCCTCCAACAGGGACCGGTCAGTGGGGTTGTGGTAGAAGTCCGGGGCTCTCAGGGTGAGCGCCCCGCAGTCGACGAGATCGGAGAGCAGCACCTTGGTCACCACTGCGGGCAGCTTCAGCTGCGCCGCGATCTCCGCGACCGACGTGGGTGCCGCGCAGAGCCCGAGCGCCTCCGTGTGTTCGGGCCCCAGGTAGCCGATGACCGGGCCTCCGGTGGCCATCACCTGGGTCAGGAGGTCCAGTTGAGCGGTCGGCCGGGTCCGCCCGCCGCTGACCGTGTAGGGCCGGACGAGCCGTCCGGCGGATTCGTCGAGCCATGGCCCGTCGTGCGAGGCCGCCACGCTCAATGCCTCATCGGGGCGGGTTCACCGGCGGGTTGCCGGGGCGCGGTGAGGAGGTAGGGGCGCACGCTCTTGACCAGCATCGTCATTTCGTAGCCGAGGACCGCCGCGTCCGCGTCCCGCCCGGCGAGCACCGCCAGACAGGTGCCGGAGCCCGCCGTGGAGACGAACAGGAGGGTGGAGTCGAGCTCCACGACGACCTGGCGCACGTCACCGCCGTCCCCGAACCGGATGCCGGCACTGCGCCCCAGTGAGTAGAGCCCGGAGGCGAGGGCCGCCATGTGGTCGGCGCTGTCCGGGTCGAGGCCATGGACCGACTTCACGAGTCCGTCGGAGGAGAGCAGGACCGCGCTGTGGGTGTGCGGCACACGCTGTACGAGGCCGCTCATCAGCCAGTCGAGGTCGGATACCTGCGCGGTCGGCGCATCGCTCGCCATGGTGGATCGACTCCTTGAGGTACGAGGGTCTGCGGGGGCAGACGTGGTGCTTGCGGGGTGGTGCGGTTCAGCCACCCTGGTCGCCTCCCCCGCGAGGGACGCCGAGGTCGGGTCCGGGGGCCGGGTCCCGCATCTCCTGCGCGGCGGCGAGTCCGATGCCGCGCTGGAAGGCGGCCATCAGCCCCGGGTCGTGACCGATGTGGTGTTCGCTCTCCGGGCGGGGCGCCGGCGCGTCCCGCAGTTGGGGCGCGATGTGTTCCTGGGCGCGCCGCTTGGGCAGTTGGGGTTTGCCCACCCGGCCGCGCACGGCGTCGCCGTTGAGCGGGACCGGCGGTGTCCCGGCGTTCTCGGCCGCGGCCTGCCGGTCCCCGGGCCGGATCCCGGGCACGGCCTCGGCCGGTGTCGGCCTGCCCTCTCTGCCCCGTACGGGCAGCGGGGCGGGCGCGGAGCCCTGCGCCACGGGAGCTGTCGGCGCGGGCGGCGGCGGGCTCGGCCGCACGTCACGCTGCGGCTGCCGCGTCACGGCAACGGGCTCCGGGTGGGGGGCCGCGGCGGGCATGTGCGCCGTTTCCCGTACGTCGCCGGGGGCGGCCGGTGGCGCTGCTTCCGGGGCGCGCTGCGGGCGCCCGGCGGCGTCGGGCTCGTGCTGCGGCTCGGTGCCCAGCAGACCCTGCGGCAGGATCAGTACGGCCTGCACGCCTCCGTAGATGTTGGTCTGGAGGCGGACCGCGATGCCGTGCCTGCGGGCCAGCGCGGAGACCACGTAGAGGCCGATCCGGCCGTCCTGGAGGAGGCTCGCGACGTTGACCTGGTCCGGGTCGGCGAGCAGGTGGTTCATCTTGTTCTGCTCGGTCAGCGGCATGCCGAGGCCACGGTCCTCGACCTCGACGGCGAGCCCGGCCGTCACCAGGTTGGCGCGCAGCAGGACCTGGGTGTGCGGGGCGGAGAACACCGTGGCGTTCTCGACGAGTTCGGCGAGGAGGTGGATCACGTCGGCGACGGCGTGGCCGCGCAGGGTGCCGGCGATCGGCGGCACCAGCTTGACGCGCGAGTACTGCTCGACCTCCGCGATGGCCGAGCGGAGCACCTCCGTCATCGAGACCGGATTGCTCCACTGGCGGCGCGAGATGGCGCCGCCGAGCACGGCGAGGTTCTCGGCGTGCCTGCGGATGCGGGTGGCCAGGTGGTCGACGTGGAAGAGGCCCTTGAGCAGGTCCGGGTCCTCGACCTCGTTCTCCAGCTCGTCGAGGATCGAGATCTCGCGGTGCACGAGGGACTGCAGCCGCCGGGCCAGATTGACGAAGACCTCGACCTTCTGTTCGCTGCCCGCGTGGCTGGAGAGCTGTGAGGCCTGCACGACAGAGGTGACGGCGACGTCCTGGGCCCGGGACAGCTCGGCGGCGAGCAGCCCGAAGTCGTCGCCGTCCGGGGCGGTTCGGGCGGGAGCCCTGCGGGCGGGCGGCCCTTCGCCGCGGCGCAGCTTCTCGACGACTTCGCGCAGCTCGGCCTGACCGCGCGCGGTGGTGCGGCGCAGGGTGCCGACGCGTTCGCGTACGGAGGTCGCGGTGCGGTCGGCGGCGACGGCCGCGATCACGATGCTGGCCAGGCTGATGGCTCCGGCGGCGACGAGGATGAGGAGCAGCGCGGGTTCGAGCGGGCCGGGGGACGATCGGACGATGAACAGCACGGCGGCACCGGCGCAGAGCATCACCGCGACGACGGGCAGTACGGCGATGCGCAGGAGCTGCGGCCGTATCCGGGCCTCGGGCAGCGCCGTGGCGGGTCGGCTCCCGGGCTTGCCGTGGCGCCCGCCCTCACGGCGGTCTGCGCGGGCGGCCGGTGCACGGAGGTGAGACATCAGCGTCCTCGGTAAGGGAGCGGGCTCCGACGGGCGCGCGACGCGTGGCTTCGCGGCATCGCCGTGCCGGTCGGGAGGGCTCGGGCAGGACCGCTGCCATGATCCCTGCGTCGACCGGCGGACACTCACGGTAGTCATCAACGCTTCATGTGCGGGAGGCAGTTGACAAAGTCCGGCACTCAGCGTCCCGCTCTGGTATGACACATCGCACGACCGTCCGAATACGCCTTCGTACGTCTGTTCCGTCCGGCGAAGTCGGGGTCCCGGCCGCCGCTCCGGCAATCTCGGCTGTGCACTGCCTAATCCCGTTGAGACTCCGCCGTCCATTGGCCAGAGTCGGCGGCATGGAATTCTTCTGCTACCACCGCGACCGGCCCGGCTCCCTCACGTTGCGCGAGAAGCTGACGGAGGATCACTGGTCCTACATGGATCAGTACGCCGAGGAGTTGATAGCGCGGGGCCCGACCTTCGCCGCCGACGGCGAGACGCCGACCGGCAGCGTGCACATCGTCGACCTGCCGGATGCCGCCGCCGCCCGGGCCTTCGCCTTCGACGAGCCCAACTACCAGGCGGGCGCGTACCGGGACGTGCTGGTGCGGCGGTGGCGCAACACGCTGGGCCGCACCATGTGGGACTTCCCCGGTGGCGCCAGCGGCGGAAACCGGTACCTGGTCATCGGCCTCGGCTCGGGACAGGCCGCCGATCTCGACGTGCCGCCGCCCGGCAGGGACGGACTGATCGCGTACGGGCCGCTGCTCTCCGACGACGGCTCCCTCTGGCTGGGCACGGCGGCACTGGTCATGGCCCCGGACCCGGCCACGGCACGCGCCGTCCTGACGCCGGAGCGGTACGCCGACGTCGAGGTCCACGACTGGGAATTCGGCGGGCGGCGATAACAGAGGCGATAGCGGGTCGAACGCCCCAATGTGTCACTCGGCCCGCCCGGACTTGCACGGAAAGGACAACTGTGAATCCGAATCGGTGAAATACCGGTGGAACCCCGAGGGCCGCGTCTGCCGTGCTGCAATATCCGTCATCACGAGAGGTGATGGACGACGTGGACGTGTGCGGAGGCGGGAATGTGGCTCTCTCCGTCCGGGTGCGGATGCGTCAGGTGAAGCGAGGCACCAGTGATGTCAGTACCAAGGCTGCGGGACACCGGAAGCCAGCCGGGGTTCTTCCGGGAACTGGTCGAATCCTCACAGGACGCGATCCTCATGAAGACCCTGGACGGGCAGATCACTTTCTGGAACGCGGCAGCGCAGCGACTGTACGGATACACGCCCGAAGAGGCCGTCGGCAGCCATGTCGGCATGCTCGTGCCCCCCGACCTCAAGGACGAGGAGACCGGCCTGCTGGAGCAGATCGCCCGCGGCGTGCGGATCGAGCACTACGAAACCCGTCGGACGGCCAGCGGCGGTCGCGTCCTGGACGTCGACGTTACCCTCTGGCCGATCCGCACCCGCGACGGAGCCATCACGGCCGCCTGCTCGATCATGCGCGACATCACCGCCCGCAAGACAGCCGAAGCGGAGCTCACCGAGTTGCACGCGCAGCAGCGGCAGATCGCGCTGGCCCTCAACCTCATGGGGAACGCCAAGCAGATCCCCGGCGCGCTCGCGGCCAGCCGGTATCTGCCCTCGACCCAGGGGCAGGGGGTCGGCGGGGACTGGTTCGACCTGATCGACCTGGGTGCCGGGCGGGTCGGGGTCTTCGTCGGGGACGTGATGGGGCGGGGCCTGGACGCCGCCGTGGTCATGGGCCAGCTGCGCTCCGCGGCCCGCGCCCTGGCCCTGGCGGGGCTCCCGCCGTGCGAACTGATGCAGACGCTGGACGCGTTCACGCGTGATCTGCCCGAGCCGTTCGTCACCTGCGTCTATCTGCAGGCCGACCCGGCCCAGGGCGAGGTGACGGTGTGCTCGGCCGGTCATCTGCCGGTGCTCCTCATCGAGCCGGACGCGACGGTCCGCGAGCTGCCGGTGCCGACCGGCATCCCTCTCGGGGTGGGCGGGGTGCCTCACCAGCAGGTCCGTCTTCCCCTGCGGGCCGGGACGACCCTGGCCCTCTACACCGACGGTCTGGTGGAAACGGCGAGCAGCGACATCGACCTCCGCCTGAAGCTGGTGACCAGCAAGCTGGAGGACGTCTTCGCCACTGCCGGTGGCCTGGAGAGCGCCGCCGACCACGTCCTGCACGCACTGCTGCCGGACACCGACGCGTACGCCGACGACGTGACCCTGCTGCTCGTCAGCTTCCCCACGGCACCCCTGGACACCGCGGAGACACATTTTGCCAGCGAGGCGGTCTCGGTCCCGGCGGGGCGGCGGTTCCTGCGGGCCAAGCTGCGGGAATGGGGGCTCACGGCACAGGCCGACACGGCGCTCCTGCTGGCCTCCGAACTCCTGACCAACGCGTTCCGCCACGCGCGGGGGCCCATCGGTCTGCGGGTGTGGCACAGCGTCCGCGAACTGGGCGTGGAGATCACCGACCACAGCACACCGCGGCCGCGGGCCCGGCTCGCGGAGAGCACCGAGGAGGACGGCCGCGGCCTGCTCCTCGTCGAGGCCCTCGCCGACGCCTGGGGCACCCGGCCCACCATCAGCGGCAAGACCGTCTGGTTCACCTTGCTCGTCGCTCCGGCCGGCCAGGGCTCGGAACAGGCGGCTCTGGCGCCTGCGCCCGGCTGACCTCTGCGGGGCGGCACGGCTGCCGGGCGGCACGATCAGGGCAGGTACGGGACGACGCCTCGTACGCGGCCGTCCCGTCTCCCGAGAGGCACCACGAACACCCCGCGGCACCTCCCCGGCCTGCTGTTTCCGTCAGCCGATCCGCGCCGCCTCGGGCTCCCCGGTGCCCTCCGTGCGCTCGGCACGGGCGGTGTCCTCCAGGAGCTCCGCGGAGTGGGAGCCGGGCTCGGTGCCCGCGGTGCCGCCGTCAGGGCGGCTCCAGCCGTCCTCCGGCTCGATCGCCACGCCGCGCCACCACGGCTCCGCCGGAGCGGAGTCCGACGCGGGCTCGAACGGCTCACCCGGCAGGGGCAGCGCGATCCTCGCCCCTACGGCGCCCGCCGCGGCGATCGTGCCCTCGCCGGGCGCGGCCCACGGGTGCGGCGCGAGGTTGAACGTGCCCCAGTGGATCGGCAGCATCACACCGCCGGGCCGCCCGCCCTGGAGGTCCAGGTGCGCGCGCAGCCCCTCCTCGGGCGTCATGTGGATGTCGGGCCAGAACTCGCTGTAGGCCCCGATCTGGATCATCGTGACGTCGAACGGTCCGTGCTCGGCACCGATCTCCTGGAAGCCGCCGAAATAGCCGGTGTCCCCACTGTGGTAAATGCGGTGCTCGGATCCCGCGACGACCCAGGACGCCCAGAGCGTGTGCTGCTGGTTGCGCACGCCACGGCCGCAGAAGTGGCGCGCGGGCGTCGCCGTGAGGGTCAGGCCCCCCACCTTCGCCGCCTCGTTCCAGTCGAGCTCGCGCAGCCGGTCGGCGGGGACGCCCCAGCGCTCCAGGTGGGCGCCGACGCCCAGCGGCACCGCGAAGACCGTGTCCGTGCCCGCCAGGGCACGGATGGTGGGCATGTCCAGGTGGTCGTAGTGATCGTGCGAGATCACCACGACGTCCACCGGGCCGAGCGCCGCGAGCGGCACCGGCACGGGGTGCAGCCGCTTGGGGCCGACCCAGGAGAAGGGGGAGCACCGCTCGCCCCAGACCGGGTCGAAGAGCACCCGCTGTCCGTCGATCTCGGCGAGCACGCTGGAGTGCCCCATCCAGGTGATCCGCAATCCGCTCGCCGGTGGCTCGGCGATGTCGGCGAGGGTCGTCGCGTGCACCGGGATGGTGCCCGTGGGGCCGCGCCGGATCCGCTCCTCCTTGCGGAAGTAGATCTTCGCGAACTCGAGCGTCGAACCGGTGGGCCGGGTCCGCGCCCCCTCGGGGTTCTGGAAGGACCCGTCGGCGAAGTTCGGCGATCCGTGGATCCGCGCGAGCCGCTCGCCGGCCGGATCCGCGCCGAAGGCGGCGGTCCTGAGCGAGCGGAGCCCAGAGCTCAGCGAACGGGACACAGCACCTCCTGGAAGGGATAGGTCAGATCTCCATTATGTGCACCGCCTACGACAGCGGTCGTCCGGAGGGGCCCGCATCGGGCCACGCGGACGGCGGCGCGTGATGTACTCCTACTGATCCCCCATTCAGTAGGAGTCCGCTCCATGCCGACAGCGCCCCCGGCACCCACAGTGCCCGCAGCCCCCTCCCCCACACCCCTCCTCTCCCTCACCTGGACCGACCACATCACCGGCCACCGGGGTTTCCTGGTCATCGACCGTCTCGTACGCGGCATCTGCAGCGGCGGTCTCCGGATGCGCCCCGGCTGCACGCTCGACGAGGTCACGGGGCTGGCCCGCGGGATGACGATGAAGGAGGCCCTGCACTACGACCCCAGCGCCCACTACATCCCGCTCGGCGGCGCCAAGGGCGGCATCGACTGCGATCCGCGCGCCCCGGAGGCGTACGACGTCCTGGTCCGCTACCTGCGGGCGATGCGCCCCTACATCGAGAGCTCGTGGACCACGGGCGAGGACCTGGGGCTGACCCAGGACCTGGTCGACGAGGCGGCGGCGGAAGCAGGCCTGATCTCCACCGTCCAGGCCGTCTACCCACTCCTGGACGACGAGGCGACGGCCCGCGCACGCCTGGCGGACGCGTTCGCCGTGGAGGTCGACGGGATCGGCCTGGACGAGCTGGTCGGCGGCCACGGGGTCGCCGAAGCGGTCCTCGCCGCCCTCGACCGCGCGGGCCACGCGCACGCCGGCACACGCGTGGCCGTGCAGGGCCTGGGCACCATGGGCGGCGCCACCGCCCGCTACCTCACCCGGGCGGGGCTGACGACGGTGGCCGTCGCCGACATCAAGGGCACGATCGCCAACCCGGCGGGGCTCGACGTGGAGGCGCTGCTCGCCGCCCGCGACGCGCACGGCACGGTGGACCGCGCGGCCCTGCGCCCCGGCGACCGCGAGCTGCCGGGCGAGGCCTGGCTGTCCACGGAGGCGGAGATCCTGGTCCCCGCGGCGGTGTCGTACACGATCAACCAGACCAACCAGGCGCGGATCACGGCCCGTTGGATAGCGGAGGCGGCCAACATGCCCGTGCTGCCCGAGGCGGAGCGCCTCCTGACCGAGCGCGGCATCACCGTGCTGCCGGATGTCGTCGTCAACTCCGGTACCAACGCCTGGTGGTGGTGGACGCTCTTCGGCGACATCGGGCCCGACGCGGACGAGGCCTTCGCACACACCCGCCGCTCGATGCGGGCCCTGGTCGACGCGATGCTGCGGCGCGCGGAGGCGGACGGCACCACTCCGCGTACGGCCGCCCACGCGCTGGTGGCGGACCGTCTGCCGGTGATCGGGGAGCGATTCGGCTGGTACGCGAACGCGTAGCCGGGAGGTGGATAGGCTGCCCGGCGTGGCGAGAGTGCGGTTGAGCGTGGCGGAACGGCGGGCGGAGCTGCTGGCCGCCACCGTCGAACAGATCGAGGTGCGCGGTGTGGCCGCCGTGCGCATCGCGGACGTGGCCGCGGCGCTGGGGGTGAGCAACGCGCTGGTCCTGTACCACTTCTCCACGAAGGAGAGGCTGGTGGCAGCGGCCTTCACGCACGCCGCGGAGGCCGACCTGGCCCATCTCCGTGCCCTCCTGGGCCGCCGCACCACGGCGCTTCGCCGGCTGCGCGCGGCCGTCCGCTGGTACGCGCCCACCGGCCAGGCCAAGGGCTGGCGCCTGTGGATCGAGGGCTGGTCCGCCGCGCTGCGCGAGCCCACCCTGCGCACGGTGACGCGCGACCTGGACCAGCAGTGGAAGGCGGCCCTGGCGGAGGTCATCGCGGAGGGCGTCACGGCGGGCGAGTTCGCCTGCCCCGACCCCCGGACCACGGCCCTGCGCCTCACGGCCCTGCTGGACGGCCTCGCGGTGCAGATGACCGCCTACGAGGGCACGCTGCCCCGCTCCCGCATGCTGGCCTGGGTGGACGAGGCCCTGAACCGTGAACTGGGCCTGGCTCCGGTCGAAGCGCCGACGGGCTGACCGGCTGACGGACCGGCCCCGCACGCGACGAAGCCGCCTGCCCGGTTTCCCCCGAGGGCAGACGGCTCGCGTCAGGTGTCCAGAGATCAAAGCCGACGCAGGCGACGTGGTGCTCTGCCGACTGAGCTACGCCGACCCGAAGTCGACGACGGGACTCGAACCCGCGACCTCCCCATGAGGAGTGGAAGTAGCCCGCGCCTTCGCACCTGGACGCTCTTACCGTAGCCATCCCCTCCCACGGAGGCACCTGGTTTTCTCCGTGGGCGCCGCCGTCTTCAGGAAGCGGACTTGATGTGCATCCTGACGGTGTACGGGTCCACGCTTCCCTTGGCCTCCACGTGGTCCCCCGACGACTCCCCCCGCAGCCGCCGCCCGAACCACGGCACCAGGTACTCGCGCGCCCAGTTGATGTCGTCCCGCCGCACCTCCAGCGTGCCGCGCGGCGGCTCCGGGGGCCACGGCTGGTCCGGGTCCGCGGGGACCTCAAGGCCCAACACCTGGGCCGCGCGGAGCGCCACGCGCGTGTGGCCCTCGGCGGAGAGGTGCAGACGGTCGCCGTCCCAGGCGCGGCGGTCCTGGATGGTCTTGAGGGACCACAGGTCGAGGACCGGGCAGCCGTAACGGTCGGCGATCGCGCGGACGTGACCGTTGTACGTGGCGATCTTGCCGCGCAGGTGCTTGAGGACCGGCACTCCTCGGGTGTCGAACCCCGTGGTCACCATGACAGTGCCGACCGACGAGGTGAGGTCGGCGACGGCTCGCTCGAACCGCTCGGCGACCTCGTCCGGGTCGGTGCCGGGGCGGATGATGTCGTTGCCGCCCGCGCAGAACGTCAGGAAGTCCGGGGCCAGCTCCTTGGCCAGGGGCACCTGGCCGGCGACGATCTGGTCGAGCAGCTTGCCGCGCACGGCCAGGTTGGCGTACCGGAACGTGTGCTCCGGCTGCCGGTCGTCGAGCAGCACGGCAAGGCGGTCGGCCCAGCCGACGAACGTTCCGTCAGGGCCGGGGTCCCCCACGCCTTCGGTGAAGCTGTCGCCGACCGCTGCGTAGGAGGTGAATGTGTCAGGGATGAAGGATGTCGACTCTGCTCTCACATCGTCATATCTTTCACCTCGCTAAGTGACCTACGCCACCGTAGGGAGGGGTTGACGGGGGGTGAGATAAGCCACCGGTCAAGATTCGTCCAAGCCAGGAATACCTGAGGGGCCCGGCGGCACTCATACGCGACGGACACTCCTGCGCACGGAACTCACGCGCGACAAAAGCGGAACACCGCCGCGTCCAGGTCCCCGCGCAGCCCCGTCCGCAGCCCGTGGTGCAGCAGCACCGCGCCCAGGTGGGTCGTGCCCGTCTCCTGGCAGACGTAGGCCGCCGTGGGGTCGAGTCCCCGCAGCCGCACCCTGGGCGGCTCCTCCCCGTAGGACTGCGCCCGCAGCCAGGCGAGGACCACGGTCTCGTCGCCGTGGACGTATTGCACCGCGCTCAGCGGCTCCGACGGCGGGCGCAGCCGGTAGAGGTCCCCGAGCTGCACCGCGGGCCTGATCTCCTTGTAGAGCTTCACCCAGTCGCCCGCTTCGGCGAGCTCGCCCGCGCTCCACTCCATGAGGTCGCCGCCGATGCCGAGCACCCCCGCCATCGCGCTCACGAAGCGGAAGCGCAGCGTACTGACCCTGCCGTTCAGCTGGGTGTTCGGACTGTCCGTCACCCAGGCGGCCATCACCCGCGCCGGGTGCAGCTGGCCGAAGCCGTGCTGGATGGCCAGCCGGTCCAGGGGATCGGTGTTGTCGGAGGTCCACACCTGGTCGGTCCGGGAGAGGATCCCGAGGTCGATCCGGCCGCCGCCGCCCGAGCAGGACTCGAAGGCGACGGAGGGGTGCGCGGCGCGCAGCCGGTCCAACAGACCGTAGAGGGCGTGCACATGGGCGTTCCAGATGCCCTGTGGGTAGCGCTCACCCGGCCAGCCCGCGTCGGTGAAGCTGCGGTTGAAGTCCCACTTCACGTAGTCGATCGGCGCACTGGAGAGGAGCGTGTCGAGCTGCTCCCACAGGTACTCCTGGACGTCCTCGCGGGCGAGGTTGAGCACGAGCTGGTTGCGGAACTCGGTGCGGATGCGGCCGGGTTGGTGCTGCACCCAGTCGGGGTGCGCGCGGTAGAGATCGCTGTCCGGGTTGACCATCTCCGGTTCGACCCAGATCCCGAAGCTCATGCCCAGCGCGTGCACGTCGTCGGCGAGCGGCTTGAGGCCGCCGGGGAAGCGGTCCGGGTTGGGCGTCCAGTCGCCGAGCCCGGCCCGGTCACTGACGCGCTGCCCGAACCACGCGTCGTCCACCACGAACAGTTCGACCCCCATGCCCGCGGCCCGTCCGGCGAGCGCCCGCTGCTGGTCCGCGGAGATGTCGAACTTGGTGGCCTCCCAGGAGTTGTAGAGCACGGGCCGCGGCTCGCCCGCGTCCGGGATCACGTGCGCGCGCTGATAGGCGTGCCAGGCCCGGCTCGCCCCGCCGAAGCCGCCCCCGCTCCACAGCCCGGCGAAGACCGGCGTCACCGTCCGCGCGCCGGGGGCGAGCAGCTCCTGCCCGGCGTCGTCATGCCCTCGGCCGCCGGTGATCTGCACGGCCCCGTCCGGCAGTTGGCCCACCGCGATCCGCCAGGAGCCCGACCAGGCCAGCGCGCAGCTGTAGACCTCGCCGTGCTCCTCGGTCGCCCCTTCCGCGTCGAGCGCGACCCAGGGCAGGTGCTGATGCCCGGTGTGCCCGCGACGGCTGCCGATGACCTTCTCGCCGTACGTGATCTCCGACCGCACGAGCCGTGACTCGGCCGCCCAGCGCCCGTGCAGCTGGGAGAGCCGCCAGTGCGCGCGGGAGGGCAGCGTCCAGGTCGCGGAGTCGGCGCGGAGCAGCTCGAGTTCGGGCGCGTCCGCCGGTCCTTCGTGGCACAGGACGGCGAACCGCTCGATGACGTCCCCACGCGTCCGGTAGACGAGCGTGATCCCCAACTGGTTTGCGGGATCGTGGAATTGGAGCCGCAGTTCGTCGCGCTCGATCGCGGCCTCCGAGAACCGCCACTCGCTGCCGCGCACTCCGGCGCCCCGTACGGACAGCGCGGGGCGCACGAAGCGCCGGCCGCCCTCGACGGGATACTCCTCGTGCCCGTCGAGCCGCGACTCGAACGACCACTCCGCGGGCAGTGGCTCCGCCGCGAGCGCCTCGGCGTCGGCGAGCGCGATGCGCGGCCCCCAGTGCAGGTGCAGCAGCTCGTCGCCGTCCGTGAGCCGCAGTGCATAACTGCTGGTGGGACCCGAGAGCAGCCACGTACGGCCGTCTTCGCCGACCTCGATCATCGATCCCCCACAGTCGCAGAGACGGGTGCGCGTGTACGGACATCATCAAGGGGGATCACTTGTGAGGCAACGCTCATGCGTCAGCGGTGATTGCCTCAGGAACCCATGTCGTATGGTCGAATCCGCACCCCCACCGGCGAGTCGCGCCGGCGGCCGGACGGGAGGAGCCCCCGTGACGCAGCAAGTCCCGCCGACAGAGCTGACGACGACCGCGTCGGCGGAGCCGGAGCTGTCCGGAGTCCGCAACTTCCGTGATGTGGGCGGACTTCCGACCGTGGACGGCCGCCGCGTCCGGCAGGGCCGCCTCTTCCGCAGCGGTCACCTCGCGCACGCCACGGCGGCCGACGCCGCGTTCCTCTCCACCCTGGGTCTGCACACGATCTACGACTTCCGCAACGCGGCCGACCAGCGTCTCGAGGGTCCGGACGTCGAGCTGCCCGGCGTCCGCAACGTGAACCTGCCGCTGACCGACCCGGCCCACGGCGCCGAGTTCTGGGTGATGGTCCGCGACGGCGACCTGGACCAGCTGCGCGCGGCCCTCTCCGAGGGGCAGGCCGGGGGGCGCATGATCGACACGTATCGCGAGATCATCAAGGACCGCACCGCCGAGCACAGCCGGATACTTCACGAGCTGGCCGCCGACAGCGTGCCCGCCCTGATGCACTGCGCCGCGGGCAAGGACCGCGCGGGCCTTTCGATAGCCGTCACGCTCCTCGCCGTCGGCGTCGAGCGCGAGGCCATCGAGGCGGACTACCTGGAGTCGAACGCCACCCACCGCCGCTACAAGGTGCACCGCAGCAACAGCTCCCCCAACGCGATGTCCCCCGAGGTCATGCAGCTGCTCAGCCCGCTCTTCGAGGCCCGCGCCGAGTATCTGGCCGCCGCCTTCGAGACGATCGAGCAGACCTGGGGCGACACGGAGACCTACCTCACCGAGGGCCTGGAGCTGGGCCCGGAGACCCGTGAGCGCCTTCGCGAACACCTCCTGGACTGAGCGGCCCGGCGGGTCCCGCCGCTACTGGTTCTGGGCGCCCAGCGTGAACAGCAGGTAGATGAAGGCCGCGAAGAGGTGGCCCACGGCGACGTAGACGATCAGCCGGACCCAGAGCCCGCGGGGGAACTTCTCCTCCATGGACATGGCCTTCTTGGCGGGCGCCGCCTGCCCCCGCTGACCGGCCTGCTCGGGCTGCTGCGCTTCGGGTTCCGTCATCGCGGGTCTCCCAGGGTGGGGCTGTGCGGGGTCCCACCGAGGCACAGCGCGGTGGCGGGACTCTGCAGCAGGGTGTGGACGAAGAGAAGGTCGGTGCCGAGGCGGTCCGCGGCGGCGATCCGGTGCGGGGTGAGCGAGTCGAAGTGCGCGCTGTCTCCCGGTTCGAGCGTGTACGTGGTGTCGCCCAGCCGCAGCCGAAGGTGCCCCTGGAGGACGTACAGCCATTCCTCACCGGGGTGGACGCGCACGATGTCACCCTGTGCCCCCTGCGGGACGTGCACCCGCAGTGCCTGCATGCCACGGGCCTGCGCGCCCGCCGGCCAGTAGGTCCAGCCGCCCGCCCGGGTCGGTTCCATGTCCGAGGCGCGGACGATCGCGTCCCGGTCGGCGGGCGTCTCGCCGAGCAGTTCCGAGACCGTCGTACCGTAGGTGCGGGCGAGTGCGAGCAGCAGGGGCAGGGACGGCTGGCGCTGCCCGGTCTCGAGCCGGGAGAGATGGGCGGGCGAGAGTCCGGCGTTGCGGGCCGCTGTCTCCAGGGTCAGCGAGGCACGTCGGCGCAGCTCACGCAGTTGCGGGGCGACGGCGGGCAGGGCGTCGGCTGCCTCTGGGTCGAGCGGTGCGGACTCGGCGTTGCTCATACCTCGATTGAGCCAGGCTCTTGCCCCCGAGGCAACTTTCTTGCCTCAGAGGCAAAAGCCTCGCGCGGCGCCACACTGATCACACGGCACCTCACGGGTCGCAAGGCGCCTCACGGCTCGCATGGCGCCTCAGCGGTTCGCGACCGCCTGCTTCACCAGCGTCTTGCCGAAGTCCCACATCAGCCCCCCGCCGCTGTGCGCCTCGTCCATCACCGCGGTGAAGGCCTCCACGAACCGGTCGACCTCCTTCTCCCCGACGGTCAGCGGCGGGATCAGCTTGATGACCTCCAGATGATCACCGGAGACCTGGGTGAGGATGCGGTGCTTCTGCAGCAGCGGCACGACCACCATCTGCGCGAAGAGCCCCTTGCGCGCGGCCTGCAGCATCGTCCAACGACCGCGCAGCTTCAGGGACTTGGGGCGGCCGAACTCGATGCCGATCATCAGGCCACGGCCGCGGACCTCGCTCAGCAGCTCATAGCGGTCCACGAGCGCGCCGAGCCGCGTCTTCAGGAGTCCGCCGGTGACGCGCGCGTTCTCGACGGTCTTCTCGTCCTCCATGACGGAGAGCACCGCGAGCCCGGCCGCCATGGCCTGCGCGTTGGACCCGAAGCTCGCCGAGTGCACGAGCACCCGGTCCATGGACGAGAAGACCTTCTTGAAGATCCAGTCCTTGCCGAGCGTCGCGCCCACCGGCACATAGCCGCCGGACAGCGCTTTGGCCACGCACAGCAGGTCCGGCTCCACGCCTTCCTCGTGCTGGTAGGCGTAGAAGTCGCCGGTCCTGCCCAGGCCCGTCTGCACCTCGTCGGCGATGAGCAGCGCCTTGTGCTGGTGGAGCAGCTCCTGGGCGGCGCGCAGATAGCCGGGCGGCGGCTCGTGCACGCCCTTGCCCTGGATGGGCTCGACGATCAGCCCCGCCACGTCGCCCTTCTTCAGCTCCTTGCGCAGGGCGTCCAGATCGCCGAGCGGGACGGCGGTGTCGGGCAGCAGCGGCGCGAACCCGTCCCGGAACCCGGATTCGCCGTTCACCGACAGGGAGCCGGTGGTCAGCCCGTGGAAGGCGTGCGCGCAGTAGAGCACCCTGGGCCTGCCCGTCGCGTACCGCGCGAACTTCAGGGCGGTCTCGACGGCCTCGGTGCCGCTGTTGCCGAAGAACACCCGGTCCAGGTGCGGGCTGTGGGTCAGCAGCTTCTCGGCGAGGAGACCCGGCAGCGGCTGGCAGTCGAAGCGCGTCAGATCGGCGAGCGAGGCGTCCAGGACGTCGTGCAGCGCCTTGCGTACGACGGGGTGGTGGCGGCCCAGGCCCATCACCCCGAAGCCCGCGAGCATGTCGAGGTAGTCGTTGCCCTCCGCGTCCCAGAAGTACGCGCCCTCGGCCCGCTCGTAGACCTTGTCGAAACCGATGGTGTGCAGCATGCGCGGCAGTTGGTGGTTCAGATGCCGGGCGTGCAGTTCGTAGCGCTCGGCCCCCCGCTCGGCGAGGAGACTGCCGAGGTCGAACTCCTTGGTCATGCTCCGTGCTCCTTGGCTGCCAGTGTGGCGCTGATCCGCCCCGCGATCTCGACCGGGGTGAGCCCGAGGTCCGCGAGCACCTCGGCCCGCTTGGCGTGCGCGAGGAACTGCTCGGGGATGCCGAACCTCCTGATGGGGACGTCGACTTCGGCGTCACCGAGGGCGAGGGCCACGGCCGCGCCCACCCCGGACGCCCGGCTGTTGTCCTCGACGACCCCCACCACGCGGTGCCGTGCGGCGAGGACGGGCAGCTCGGCGTCGACCGGCTTGACCCAGCGCGGGTCGACCACGGTGCAGCTGAGGCCGCGCTCCCGCAGCAGCTCCGCCGCCTGGAGGCAGACGGGCGCCATCACGCCGACGGCCACCAACAGGACGTCCGCGTCGGCGTCCTGACCGTCCTGGCTCAGCACGTCCATGCCGCCGATCCGGTCCACCGCGGGAATCGCCGGTCCCACCGACTCCTTGGGGAAGCGCAGGAGCGTCGGCGCGTCGTCCACGGCGACGGCCTCCCGCAGCTGGAGGCGGAGTTGGTCGGCGTCGCGTGGCGCCGCGATCCGCAGGCCCGGCACGACCTGGAGGATCGACATGTCCCACATGCCGTTGTGCGAGGCTCCGTCGACGCCCGTGACGCCGGCCCGGTCCAGGACGAAGGTGACGCCGCACTCGTGCAGCGCGACGTCCATCAGGAGCTGGTCGAAGGCCCGGTTGAGGAAGGTGGCGTAGACGGCGACGACGGGGTGCAGGCCACCGGTCGCGAGCCCGGCCGCCGACACCGTGGCGTGCTGTTCGGCGATGCCGACGTCCCAGACCCGGCCGGGGAACTCAGCCGCGAACTTCGTCAGGCCCACCGGGTGCAGCATCGCCGCCGTGATCGCCACGACGTCGGGCCGCTCCCGGCCGACGCGCACGATCTCGTCGCCGAACACCGAGGTCCAGGATGGGCCGTTGGAGGGTGCGAGCGGCTCGCAGGTCAGCGGGTCCATCACGCCGACCGTATGAAAACGGTCGGCCTCGTCGGCGAGCGCGGGTTCGAAGCCGCGCCCCTTCTCGGTGAGGCAGTGGACGATGACGGGCCCGTGGAAACGTTTCGCACGTCGCAGTGCCGACTCGACGGCCCCCGTGTCATGTCCGTCGATCGGCCCGACGTACTTCAGGCCCAGGTCCTCGAACATGCCCTGCGGCGCGAAGGCGTCCTTGAACCCCTTCTTGGCGCCGTGCAGCGACTCGTACAGCGTGTGTCCGACGACGGGTGTGCGCTGGAGTATGTCCTTGCCCCAGGCCAGGACCTGTTCGTAGCTGTCGGTCGTACGGAGGGTGGCGAGGTGGTTGGCGAGGCCGCCGATGGTGGGGGCGTACGACCGTTCGTTGTCGTTGACGACGATGATCAGCGGCCGGTCCTTCGCGGCCGCGATGTTGTTGAGCGCCTCCCACGCCATGCCGCCGGTGAGCGCGCCGTCCCCGATGACGGCGACGACATGGCCGCGCTCCCCCTGGACCTGACGCGCCTTGGCCAGGCCGTCGGCCCAGCCGAGCGCGGTCGACGCGTGGCTGTTCTCGACGATGTCGTGCTCGGACTCCGCGCGCGAGGGGTAGCCGGAGAGGCCGCCCTTGCCGCGCAGCTTGGAGAAGTCCTGACGGCCGGTCAGGAGTTTGTGCACGTAGCTCTGGTGGCCGGTGTCCCACACGATGCGGTCGAGCGGCGACTCGAAGACCCGGTGGAGGGCGATGGAGAGTTCCACCACCCCCAGGTTGGGCCCGAGGTGACCTCCGGTCCTGGCGACCGCGTGCACCAGGAACTCCCGGACCTCCTCGGCCAGTTCGTCGAGCTCGGCCTCGGTCAGCGCCTTCAGGTCACGCGGTCCGCGAATGGATTCCAGAATGGTCATGCTCGGGCCCCCTGTCTGGTTGAACTCAGCTCACGGTGACGTCGGGCACCCCTGAGGTGACGCCGTCGTCCTGCATCTGTGCGGCGATCTTCATCGCCTCTTCGATGAGGGTCTCCACGATCTTCGACTCGGGGACGGTCTTGATGACCTCGCCCTTCACGAAGATCTGGCCCTTGCCGTTGCCGGACGCGACGCCGAGATCCGCCTCACGGGCCTCCCCCGGCCCGTTCACGACGCACCCCATGACCGCCACCCGCAGCGGCACTTCCATGCCGTCCAGGCCCGCCGTCACCTCGTCGGCCAGCTTGTACACGTCCACCTGGGCCCGCCCGCAGGACGGGCAGGAGACGATCTCCAGGCGGCGTTCGCGCAGGCCGAGCGACTCCAGGATCTGGATGCCGACCTTGACCTCCTCGGCGGGCGGCGCGGACAGCGAGACCCGGATGGTGTCACCGATGCCCTCGCTCAGCAGCGCCCCGAAGGCCACCGCCGACTTGATCGTGCCCTGGAAGGCGGGCCCCGCCTCCGTCACACCGAGGTGCAGCGGATAGTCGCAGGCTGCGGCCAGTTGCCGGTAGGCGTTGACCATGACCACCGGGTCGTTGTGCTTGACCGAGATCTTGATGTCCCTGAAGCCGTGCTCCTCGAAGAGCGACGCCTCCCACAGCGCGGACTCGACGAGGGCTTCCGGGGTGGCCTTCCCGTACTTCTTGAGGAGGCGCGCGTCCAACGAACCAGCGTTCACGCCGATCCGGATCGGCGTGCCCGCGTCGTTCGCCGCACGGGCGATCTCGCGCACCTTGTCGTCGAACTGCTTGATGTTGCCGGGGTTCACGCGCACCGCCGCGCACCCGGCGTCGATCGCCGCGAACACGTACTTCGGCTGGAAGTGGATGTCGGCGATCACCGGGATCTGCGACTTCCGCGCGATCGTCGCGAGGGCGTCCGCGTCGTCCTGCGTAGGACACGCCACCCGCACGATCTGGCAGCCGGACGCCGTGAGTTCGGCGATCTGCTGCAGCGTCCCCCCGATGTCGGACGTACGCGTCGTCGTCATCGACTGCACCGAGACCGGCGCACCGCCCCCCACGGCCACCGGCCCGACCTCGATGCGCCGCGAGAGGCGGCGCTCCGAGATCGGCCGGACCGGCAGCTCAGGAAGGCCCAGTGCCACAGGCGTTCCAGGGGTCATGACGTCACCCGCGGTTTCCGGAGACCGTCTCACGGGCGGCGCGGATGGACTCCTTGAGGGAGCCCATGGTGGCGAGGACCGCGGTCGGCTCGTAGCCGCAGTGCGCCATGCAGTTGGCGCACCGCGGGTCCTTGCCGCGGCCGTACTTGCTCCAGTCGGTCTCCTCGATGAGCTCCTTGTACGTGGGGACGTACCCGTCGCTCATCAGGTAGCAGGGGCGCTGCCAGCCGAAGAGCGAGTAGTTCGGGATCGCCCACGCGGTGCACGGGAAGTCCGCCTTGCCCTCCAGGAAGTCCAGGAAGAGCGGCGAGTGGTTCAGGCGCCAGCGCCGCCTGTTGCCGCCCGCGAAGGCCTTCTTGAAGAGTTCGCGGGTCTGCTCGACGCCCAGGAAGTGCTCCTGGTCCGGCGCCTTCTCGTAGGCGTAGGCGGGCGACAGCATCATCTCGTCGACCTGCAGCTCATCGTTGAGGTAGTTGAGGACCTCGATGATGTTCTGCGGGGTGTCGTTGCTGAAGAAGGTCGAGTTGGTGGTGACGCGGAAACCGCGCTTCTTGGCCTCCTTGATGGCCGCCACCGCCTCGTCGAACACGCCTTCCTTCGCGACGGATTCGTCGTGCCGCTCCCGCATTCCGTCGATGTGCACGGCGAACGCGAAGTACGGCGAAGGCGTGAACTTCTCCAGCTTCTTGCGCAGCAGCATCGCATTGGTGCACAGGAAGACGTATTTCTTCTTGGCCACCAACTGCCGGACGATTTCGTCCATGTGAGGGTGCATCAGCGGCTCGCCGCCGGCGATGGACACCATCGGCGCACCGGATTCGAGCACGGCACCCACGGCCTGGGCCACCGGCATGCGCTGCTTGAGCACCCCGGCGGGGTGCTGGATCTTGCCGCATCCCTCGCACGCGAGGTTGCATGCGAAGAGCGGCTCCAACTCCACGATCAGCGGGAACTTCTCCCGCTTGCGCAGTTTCTGTTCAAAGAGATACGTCGCGACCTTGACGGTCTGGCGCAGCGGCATGGCCATCTGGCTCACCTCCGAGGGAGCAAAGAAGAACGGTGCCATTCGAAAAATGCAGGAAGCACGGCACGAAGAACACGGAAAGCCGATATTCCACCGCGCACCGTGCCGATGCGGACGAGTTCGTGCTGTGGGGCGTCCACGACCACCCGGACGGCGGCAACCGGCCGGTCTCCCGCCCGCAGCGCGCTGTGCAGCGTCGTGGCGGACTCCATGTCCACCGCGATCGCGCCCGTGGCGAGCAGGGCGGTGCGCTCATGGCCGCGGACGACATGGTCGGATCCGGTGAGCGGGCCGGTGTGCACGGTGCGGCCGGGCACGGCCCGCATCAGCTCCTTGACCAGCAGATCGGTTCCGACGCAGGTCGTGCGACCGTGTGCGTCGCGTGTCTCATCGGCGACGATCAGGTCGCCGGGGTGCATGCCGGGGGCGAGCCCGGCACAGAAGCCGGTGGCCACGACGGCGGCGTGGCGCAGCGGTTCCTTGCCGAGGGCGCCGGTGACGGCCCGCTCGGCGTTCTTGGGGCCCATGCCCGTACGGAGCAGGGTGACACGCCCGTGTGCACCTCCGTGGTCGCCCGTGCGCAGGGCGAGGTGCTCGATGCCGAGCGCGCAGGCGATCAGCAGCGGTGCGGGGTCCGGCACGGCCGGGGCCCGGCCCATCAGCCCCCCTTGGCGGAGAGGCCCGCGAACGGCTCCCCGTTGACGTACCGGCCCAGTGCGGTGAGCGGGAACACCTGCCGGTAGAGGTGGTAGTTGATGGAGAAGTCCCAGGGGAAGCCGGTGCCGGTGAAGTACGGCTCGTCCCAGGAGCCGTCGTCCCGCTGGGTCCCGGCGAGCCAGGCGACGCCCCGCTCCACGGCCTTGGAGTCCCGCTCCCCGGCGGCGAGCAGCGCGAGCAGTGCCCAGGCCGTCTGCGAGGCGGTGGAGACGCCCTGGCCGCGCCATTCCTCGTAGCGGTAGGAGCGCAGGTCCTCGCCCCAGCCGCCGTCGTCGTTCTGCACCGATTCCAGCCAGCCGACGGCGCGGCGCAGCGCGGGGTGCGAGCCCGGCAGGCCCGCCGCGGTGAGCGCGGGCACCACGGACCCCGTCCCGTATACGTAGTTGACGCCCCAGCGGCCGAGCCAGGAACCGTCCGGCTCCTGTTCGGCGAGCAGCCACTCGATGCCGCGCCGGGTGCGCGGGTCGTGTGCCTTGCCCTCGATGGCGAGCATCTCGACGACGTGCCCGGTGACGTCGGCCGACGGCGGGTCGATGACCTCGCCGAAGTCGCAGAACGGCAGCCGGTTGGGGAACGGGCTTGTGTTGTCGGCGTCGAAGGCGGCCCAGGCGTTGTTCTTGGACTGCATGCCCAGGGTCCAGCGCACCCCGCGGCTGATGGCGTTCTCCATCCGCGCGCGGTCCGGGTGGTCCACCCGGCGCAGCGCGAGGATGACCTCGGCGGTGTCGTCGATGTCGGGGTAGTTGTCGTTGTGGAACTCGAACGCCCAGCCGCCCGGGGCGAGTTGGGGTCTGCGTACGGACCAGTCGCCGGGCCGCGCGATCTCTTCGGCGAGCATCCAGTCCGCCGCCTTGATGAGCTGCGGATGGTCGGCGGGCACGCCCGCGTCGGCGAGTGCGATGGTGGCCAGACAGGTGTCCCAGACCGGCGACTGGCACGCCTCGATCATCCGGGCGCCGTCCTCGCGCCAGACGGCGAACCGGTCGAGGGATGCGAGGCCCGCCTTGAGGACCGGGTGCTCCAGGTCGTAGCCGAGCAGGTGCAGCGCGATCACGGAGTAGACGGCGGGGGGCTGGATGCCGCCCCAGCAGCCGTCGTTCTCCTGGCGTTCGATGATCCAGCGGGCGGCGCTGTTCATCGCGGCCCTGCGCACCTTGCGCGGGGCGACCTTGCGGTAGAGGTGAAGCGCCTTGTCGAGCCGCTGGAAGACGCCGTCCCAACTTCCCACGGAGGCAAGGGGCTTGCCGGGGTTCGGCACGCGCGCATCGCTGTGCAGCTCGTCGAGGGGGAAGGGCGCGGGCCTGACGGGACGCTTGGCGGAGACGACCGTGAGCGGCACGATCGTCTGCCGGGCCCAGCACCCGAAATCGTAGATGTTGAGGGGCAGCCACTTGGGGAAGTAGATGAGCTCCGGCGGGAGTTCGGGGAGGTCGTCCCATTTCCACCAGCCGAACAGGGCGAGCCAGATGCGGGTGAAGACGCGGCTCGCGGCGATGCCGCCCTGGTCGCGGATCCAGGCGGAGGCCTTCGCCATGTGAGGGGCGTCGGGGGCGTCGCCCGCCAGACGCAGCGCGACGTACGCCTCGATGGTGGTGGAGAGTTCGCCGGGGCCGCCGAAGAAGGTGGCCCACGTGCCGTCGTCGCGCTGCTCGCCCCGGATGAAGAGCGCGGCGGCTCGCGTGGTCTTCTCGTCGCGGATGCCCAGGAACTGACGGAGCAGCAGGTCCTCGGCGTCCATCGTCACGTTCGTCTCGAGGTCGCCCTTCCACCAGCCCTCGGCGTCCTGCTGCCCGAGCAGGAATTCGGTGGAGCGTTGTATTGCGCGCGCGGCGGCGTCACGTGGCCATGCCGTCGTGCCGGCCTGGTCGAGTGGCTGGCTGGCCGAGGTTGCGCGGGGCGTCACCGCTCCGGTGCTTCCGTCGGTCGTCGCTGTCATGGCTTCCCCTTCGTGCAGTCGTCTTCTCTGCTGTGGGTCCGCCGTCGGCCGACGCGCTGGGCGCCGGCCGGCGACTGCCTGCGGCTCTGGGGGCTATCCCCCAGAGGGCCCGCATATGCGCTCGATAGCGATCATCTCTTTCGTACGACGACGAAGTCGGCGAGCGCGACGAGCTGAGCCCGCACCCGGTCCGGCATCTGGATGGTGTCGAGCGCCTCGATCGCGATGGTGTGCTGGCGCCGGGCCTCATCGGCGGTCCACTCACGGCCGCCCGCCTGCTCGATCAGGGCGGCGCGCGCGGCGAACTCCTCCTCGGAGAAGCTGTCGAAGTCATTGCTCTTGGCGTCGGCCGCGAGCAGCTCGCCGAGCTGTTCGGAGGCGGGCCCGCCCGCGGCGAGCGCGGCCACGACGGGCAGCGACTTCTTGCGCTGGCGCAGGTCGCTCCAGGTCTGCTTGCCGGTGGCCTCCGGGTCGCCCCAGATGCCGAGCAGATCGTCCACGGCCTGGAAGGCGAGGCCGAGGTGGTAGCCGTACTTCTCCAGGACGTCGGCGGTGTGGTCGTCGGCGCCGCCGAGGACCGCGCCGATGGAGACCGCGCAGGCGAGCAGGGCGCCGGTCTTGTTGCCCTCCATCTCCAGGCACTCCTCGACGGTGACCCGCTCGCGGTGCTCGTAGGAGATGTCCTGCGCCTGGCCGTCGATCAGGGCACGAGTGGCGGTGGTCAGGCGGCGCGTGGCGCGGCCCGCCTCGACGGTGCCGATCTCCAGGAGGATCTCGTTGGCGAGCGCGAAGAGGGCGTCGCCGACGAGGATGGCCTGGGCCGGGCCGTGCACCTTCCACACCGTGTCACGGTGGCGGCGCTGCTCGTCGCCGTCCATCAGGTCGTCGTGCAGCAACGAGAAGTTGTGCACCAGTTCCACGGCGACCGCTCCCGGCACGCCGACCTCGGGCGCGGCACCCGCGGCCTCCGCGGAGAGCAGGGCGAGCGCGGGGCGCACGGCCTTGCCGCCGTCGCCGTCCGACGGGTTGCCCTCGGCGTCGATCCAGCCGAAGTGGTAGGCGGCGACGGTGTCCATGGGCGGCGCGAGGCGGTCCACGGCGGACCGCAGCACCGGGGTGGCCAGCGTCCTTCCGCGCTCGAGCAGTGAGGTCACGTCCACCGTGTCGGCAGCCGGTTCGGCCGAGGGCACAGTCGGCACAGTCTCTCCTCTTGTTCCAATGCTGGATTCCTGGGGACCTGACCCCAGAAGGTCTAGCTTCACGCGGCCTCCTCGACGTCGAAGAGGTGATCACGTGGGCGGTCGAGTGTGGAGAGAGCGGCCCCGGCGGCACTGATGCCACTGCGGACGGCGCTCTCCATGGTCGCGGGCCACCCCGTGGCGGTCCACGCCCCGGCCAGGTACAGGCCGGGAGCCTTGGTGCGAGCACCGGGCCGCAGCCGGCCCACACCGGGAGTCGGCGCGAACGTCGCGGTGCGCTCCCGTGTCACGAAGAAGTCCCGTACTTCGGCGCCGTGCGCGGCGGGCAGCAGCCGCTCCAGCTCCGGCAGATAGCGCTCGCGCAGCGCGGCGACGGGCGCGTCGATCTCGTCCTGGGCGGCGGACTGGGACAGCGCCACGTACTGCCCCTCGGTGAGCCCGGAGGCCTCGGTCCGGTCGAACACCCACTGCACCGGTGAGCCGATGGCCGCGAAGAAGGGGCGTTTGAGCACCTTGCGGTCGTAGACGACGTGGATGTTGAGGATCGGCGCGGTGTCGATGTCGAGCAGCCGGTCGGGCTCGTCGAGGGCGCCGTCCGGGAGCAGGTCGTGGGTCTCGTGCTGCGGCACGGCGAGCACGACGGTCTGGGCCTCGAACTCCTCGCCGGGAACTTCGACCTTCCAACCCCCGTTGTCCGTACGGGAGATGGAGGTGACTCGTGTCCTCAGTTCGGTTCGCACGCCCGCGGAGTCGAGCGCCTTGCGGGCGAGCGTGTCATGGACATCACCGAGGGGCACATGGGCCCAGCCGATGTCGGCGGCGCCCGGCTGCGAGAGCAGCCCGGTCTTGAAGACCATCGCGGCGAGCCCCAGCGAGGAGTCCCCCGCGACGGCGTTCAGCGTGGCCACACCGACCAGGTCCCACAGGGCCTCGACGGCGCGCGCCGACTGACCGTGCGCGGTCAGCCAGCTGCCGAAGTCCTGGCCGTCCAGTTCGGGGTCGGCCGGGTCGAGTCCCTTGAGGGCGAGCGCGGCACGTCCCACGTTGGCGCGCTCCGCGAGCGAGAGATGGGGATACGTGGCGAGGCTCGCCGCCAGGTGCAGCGGCACGGGCAGCGCGGTGCGGCGAAGGCGGCCGAGCCGGTTGCGGTCCGCGTCGAGCACGGGCACGTCGAGACGTTCCTGCAGGGGCGCCAGGGCCGCTCCGTCGACGCGGTCGAGGAACCAGCGGTAGGCGGTGCAGCAGCGCAGATAGACGTGCTGGCCGTTGTCGACGGTCAGCTCGCCGCGCTTGAAGGAGAAGGCGAGCCCGCCGAGGCGCGGCCGCCCTTCGAGCAGCGTCACGCGCAGCCCCGCGTCGGCGAGGGACAGCGCCGCGGTGATGCCGGCGAGCCCGCCGCCGACCACCACCGCGGCCCCGCGGCCGGCGGCGCTTTCGGCCTCCGCGGCCGATCGCGTGTCGTCGTTCGTCATGCGCTTTCCCCCTCGGCGGTTGCAGTCTGGGACGCCGGGGCGGAGCGGAGGGTTGCCCGCCGGTTGCCGGAGGTCGCCCTACGTTCAGCGCATTCGCCGCTGATGCCCCTCACGTACGCCTCCTGACGGTCTGTCGGGAGATGGTGCGCGCATCGAGACCGGAGAGACCGCGCACGGCGACATACGCCTTTTCGCGGCCCGGCAGCGAGACACGGCCCCGCAGGACCGCCTCCGGCTCCCGCTCGATGCGGTCGAGGAGACGCCGGTAGATGCCCGCCATGGCGGCGACACAGGCGCCGCTGCGCCGGTCCAGCATGGGCAGCAGCCGGTATCCCTCGGCGAACAGCGCCCGCGCCCTGCGCACCTCGAAGTGCACGAGCCCGGCGAAGTCGGACCCGGCGGGCGGCTGCGAGCCCGAGAACCCGGCCGAGCAGCCGAACTTGGCGAGGTCGTCGGCGGGCAGATACGTACGGCCGTCCTCCGCGTCCTCGCGAACGTCACGGAGGATGTTGGTGAGTTGGAGCGCGAGGCCGAGCGTGTCGGCATACTCCGGCGCGCGCTCGGCATTGAGCGCCCCCCGCTCCGTGCCGAACACGCCCAGCGAGAGCCGTCCGATGGCCCCCGCCACACACCGGCAGTAGACCTTGAGGTCCTCCCACGTCTCGTACGTCTCGCCGCGGACGTCCATCAGGACGCCGTCGATGAGTTCGTCGAGCCCGCCGAGCGGGATGGAGAAGTGGTCCGCGGCGTGCGCGAGCGCGACCGCCACGGGGTCGGTGTCGTCCTCGTCCACGTTGCCGGCGCGGATCCGGGCGAGCAGGGCCCGGGTGTCGTCGAGGCGCTCGGCCTTGACGTCCGGCGGGAGCGCGCCGTCACCGATGTCGTCCACGCGCCGCGAAAGGGCGTAGAGCGCCGACATCGCGCGGCGCTTGGGCATCGGAAGCAGCCTGATGCCATAGGCGAAATTGCGTGCCTGCTGCCCGGTGACTGCCTCGCAATAGCTGTATGCGGCGAGTACCGGCGCGGACACGTTCGGGCCTGACTCCACGGTCCGGCTCACCCCTCTCCTCGCAGAACCGCCCCCACCTCGCGCAGCAAGCGCGGCTTGGTGGGTTTGGGCGGTCCAGGAAGTACGTCGTATCCGGCGGCGACAATCGCGGAGACCGCCGCCCTCCCCCCAGCCACGAAACCTGCAAGCAGCACCTTCAGCCTGCCGTGGACGCTACCCACCAGGGGGGTGCCTTCATTCAGGAGGCAGCGGGCGCGTTCTGCTTCATATGCAACCAGTGCGCGCACCGACGCGCCTGCTGTCGGTGCGGCCAGATCCCGCTCCTGGACATGGAACCGCTTCATGTCCTCGGCGGGCAGGTAGATGCGGTTGCGGCCCAGATCCTCGGCGACATCCTGCAGGTGCTCGACGATCTGGAGGGCGGTGCACACCGCGTCCGAGCGGCGGATCCGCTCCGGCGTGGCGGTGCCGGTGATGCCGAGGACGAGCCGGCCCACGGGGTTCGCGGACAGCTCGCAGTAGGCGAGGAGGTCGTCGTACGTCTCGTAGCGGGCGACGAGCTGGTCCTGGCGGTTCGCCTCGATCAGGCCGAGAAAGGGCTCGGGGGTGAGGCCGCAGCGGCGCACGGTGGGCTGGAGCGCGCGCATCAAGGGGTGCATCGGGGTGGAGTCGAAGACCCGGTGCAGGTCGGCCTCGAAGGCGTCCAGGAGGGCGAGCCGGTCGTCGGCGGCCCCGGGGTCCACGCCGAGGTAGCGGGCGTCGGCGCCGCCGGGGGGCAGATCGCCGTCACCGATGTCGTCCACCAGGCGGGCATAGCCGTACACGGCCATGAGGTCGTCGCGCCAGGCGCGGGGCAGGAAGAAGGGCGCCACCGGGAAGTTCTCGTCCGCGGCCTTCGCGAGGACGGCGGATGCGTCGCGCAGCTGGAGATCATCCGTAGCCATTGCCGTCACATCTCCCGTTCTACACTGCCGACCCAATACATCCCATTTCGGACACGCCGCCCGGCCCTCCGCGAGGCGGGCCGTGTCATGAGCCGGGGCGCCGCGCGATATCGCCCCACTTGCCGCGAATCAGCACCGGTACAGCTTACGTTGTACAACGCAGCCTGCATCGTCGGGGTGTTCCGCGCATCACAACAACACACCGATTGGCGTCAAACTTCCCTGGGCGAGAGGGACTTGAGGCAACCAACGGGGCAGTCGGGATTCAGGACGCGGCAGAGCCCCGCCGGGTTGACTCCGACGGGGCCCTGACTCGTTCAGACGTACGGGTCGAGCTACTTGCCCGTGAACTTCTCGTACTCCTTGATGACCTCGTCGGTCGGCCCGTCCATGCGCAGCTCACCGCGTTCGAGCCACAGCACGCGGTCACAGGTGTCACGGATGGACTTGTTGTTGTGGCTGACCAGGAAGACCGTGCCGGCCTCCTTGCGGAGCTCGCGGATGCGGGCCTCGGAGCGCTTCTGGAACTTCCGGTCACCCGTGGCGAGCGCCTCGTCGATCATCAGTACGTCGTGATCCTTGGCGGCCGCGATGGAGAAGCGCAGGCGGGCCGCCATGCCCGACGAGTAGGTGCGCATCGGCAGGGTGATGAAGTCGCCCTTCTCGTTGATGCCCGAGAAGTCCACGATGTCCTGGTAGCGCTCCCTGATCTGCTCGCGTGTCATGCCCATCGCGAGCCCGCCGAGTATGACGTTGCGCTCGCCCGTCAGGTCATTCATCAGGGCCGCGTTCACGCCGAGCAGCGAGGGCTGGCCGTCGGTGTAGACCTTGCCCTTCTCCGCGGGCAGCAGGCCCGCGATGGCACGCAGCAGGGTCGACTTGCCGGAGCCGTTCGAGCCGATCAGGCCGATGGCCTCGCCCCGGTAGGAGGTGAAGCTGACGCCGCGCACGGCGTGCACCTTGCGTACGCCCCGCTCCTCGCCTCGCCTGACGATGCGGCTCAGCGCGGAGGTGGCACTGCCCTTGCCCGTCTTCGCGCCGTTCACGCGGTAGACGATGTGCAGCTCGTCGGCGATGACGGTGGGGATGTGCCCCTTCGTCACGTCGGAGATCTCGTCGGTGATCTTGTCTTCTTCAGCCACGGCCGTAACGCTCCTCAGCCTTCCAGAAGTACACGAAGCCGCCGACGGCGACCAGCACGGCCCAGCCCGCCGCGACCGCCCACACGTGCGTCGGGAGGTACTCGCTGCCGTAGCCGTCGATCAGCGCGAAGCGCATCAGGTCCATGTAGATGGCTGCGGGGTTCCACTGCAGGATGTCCGCGATCCACTCGGGCTTGCCCTTGAGCATGACCGGGATGGAGAACATCACGCCGGAGGCGTACATCCACGTACGCATCACGAACGGCATCAGCTGCGCGAGGTCGGGGGTCTTGCTGCCCAGCCTCGCCATGATCATCGCCAGGCCCGTGTTGAACAGGAACTGCAGGGCGAGGACCGGGACGATCAGCAGCCAAGACAGTTTGGGATAACTGCCGAAGCCGATCGTGATGATGAACAGCACGATCATCGAGAACAGCAGCTGCTGGAGCTGCTGCAGCGAGAAGGAGATCGGCAGCGAGGCCCGCGGGAAGTGCAGCGCGCGCACCAGGCCCAGGTTGCCCGAGATCGCCCGGACACCCGCCATCACCGAGGACTGCGTGAAAGTGAAGACGAAGACGCCCGTGACCAGGAACGGGATGTAGACCTCGCGCTCGAAGCCCCGGTCGGCCTTAAGGATGAGCCCGAAGATCAGGAAGTAGACGAGCGCGTTGAGGAGCGGCGTCGCCACCTGCCACAGCTGGCCCAGCTTGGCCTGGCTGTACTGGGCGGTCAGCTTCGCCTGTGAGAAGGCGAGGATGAAGTGGCGCCGTCCCCAGAGCTGGTGGACGTACTCGAAAAGTCCGGGCCGTGCGCCGCTGACGGTCAGACCGTACTTGGCGGCGAGATCGGCCCGGGAGAGCCCGTCATCGGGCGACGGGGGCGCGGTCACGGCGACCCCGCCGTCATGCGTTGTCTCACTCACGAGTGGAAACTTTCGTCTTCAGATGCGCAGCCGGTCGGGCGTAGGCGTGGGCCAGGGACCGGGGTATGGCCCAGATGTTCTCAGACCCGAGCTTGTCAGATGACAGGAGGTCGGCCCAGTCGGGTCAGGCGCCACACCGTACGCCACTTCATCGGTTTGCGAGGTCCGCAGGGCGTCGTCCAGCCCTCCTTGAAGCCGCCGAACCAGGCCTTGAGCGCGGGGCCCGAAGGCTTCCTGGCCAGGGTCAGGAGCATCCACACGCCGAGGTAGACCGGGACCAGGAGCGCGGGCAGGTTGCGGCGGGCGAGCCAGACGCGGTTGCGGGCGACCATCCGGTGGTAGACCGCGTGCCGCGAGGGGGCGGTGGTCGGGTGGAAGAGCACCATGTCGGCGCGGTAGTCGATCATCCAGCCCGCGTTCAGGGCACGCCAGGCGAGGTCGGTCTCCTCGTGGGCGTAGAAGAACTCGTCGGGCAGACCGCCGACCTCCGCCATGACCTGCGTACGGACGGCGTTGGCGCCGCCGAGGAAGGTCGTCACGCGGGATGAGCGCATCGGGTCGGCCGCGCGCAGGCGCGGGACGTGGCGGCGCTGGGTCTCCCCCGTGTCCGGGTCGGCGATGCGGAAGCTGATGATGCCGAGCTTCGGGTCGGCGGCGAAGGCCTCGCGGCACAGCTGGGCCGTGTCCATGTTGGCCAGGAGGCCGTCGTCGTCCAGGAACAGCAGGATGTCGACGTCGGTGCCGCCGGGGCCGAAGGCCTCGATGCCGACGTTGCGGCCGCCGGGGATGCCGAGGTTCTCGGGCAGCTCGACGGTCCGTACGCCTTCGGGGACGTCCGGCACGGGGGCGCCGTTGCCGACGACCACCACCTCGACCGGGTCGCCGTCCTGCTTGGCGACCGAGTCGAGGAGGGCACGCAGCTCCTGCGGCCGGTTGCCCATGGTGATGATGACCGCGCCGACCTTCAGGGGCCGGCTCCCCGCCGCACTCACTTCAGCCTGCTGGAAGCGAGGATGGACACGAGGTGCAGCAGGGTCTGGAGGAGTGCGATGCCGGCGAGTACGGCGACACCGACCCGCGAGAAGAACAGGTCGCCACGCACCTGGTCCACGATCGCGAGGACCAGGATGAGCAGGGACGCCTCGATGCCGAGCACGAGCCGGTGGAACTTCAGCGCGCCCGCGGCCTTGCGGGCCAGGGCCATGCCGGAGGAGCGCGGCTCGGAGGCCGACTCCTTGACCGGCGCCAGGCCCTGCTGGTGACGGGCGACACCGACGAGGTCGGTCTCCGCCTTGATCAGGATGGCGCCGAGCGCGGCGAGCGTGCCGAGGAAGGCCCACAGCCAGTCGATGCGGCCCGAGCCCCACAGATCGGCGGCGCGCAGACCGAAGCCGACCAGGACCGCGGCGTCGCACAGATAGGCGGCGACACGGTCGAGGTAGACCCCGGCCATGGAGTACTGCTTGCGCCAGCGGGCGATCTCGCCGTCGACGCAGTCGAGCAGGAGATACAGCTGGACCATGATCACGCCGAGCACGGCGCCCGTGATCCCCGGCACCAGAAGCGCCGGGGCGGCGAGGGCGCCTGCCACGGTCATCAGATACGTGAGCTGGTTGGGCGTGATCCTGGTGTTCACCAGGTAGCGGTCGCAGCGCAGCGAGATCTCTCGCATGTACAGGCGTCCCGCCCAGTGCTCACCGCTGCGCCGGTCCTTCACCCCTGCGGGGTGAACGACGGGGCGGAGTTCAGCTACCGATGGCCTTGGCATAGTCGGCGTATGCGTCCTTGATCTGGTCGGAATTCAGATTGAGGTGCTCGAGGATCGTGTAGCGCCCGGGGCGCGTCTGCGGGGCGTACTCCACGACCTGGACGAACTCGTCCACGGTGAAGCCGATCTCCTGCGGCGTCACGGGGAGGCCGTGCCTGCGCAGGACCTCCACCATGTACAGCGACTCCTCGCGTGCCCCGCGCAGGAACATCGCGAAGGCCGCGCCCAGGCCGCACTGCTCGCCGTGGCTGGCAGCGCGCTTGGGGAAGAGGAGGTCGAAGGCGTGGTTGATCTCGTGGCAGGCGCCGGACGCCGGGCGGGAGTCGCCCGACACGGACATCGCGATGCCGGTGAGGACCAGACCCTCGGCGAGGACCTGCAGGAAGGCGTCGTCGCCCACGCCACCGGGGTGGCGCAGGACGGCCTCGCCGGCCTGGCGCGCCATCGCGGCCGCGAGGCCGTCGATGTCCTCGCCGCGCTCACGTGCGGCGAGCTCCCAGTCCGCGATCGCGGAGATGTTGGACAGGGCGTCGCCGATGCCGGAGCGCACGAACCGTACGGGAGCCTCACGGATCACATCGAGGTCGATGACGACCGCGATGGGGTTCGGGACTCCGTACGAGCCGCGGCCCGCGTCGTTGTCGAGCGTGGCGACCGGCGAGCACAGACCGTCGTGCGACAGGTTCGTCGCGACGGCGACCAGCGGCAGGCCGACCCGCGCGGCGGCGAACTTGGCGCAGTCGATGATCTTGCCGCCGCCGAGGCCCACGACCGCGTCGTAGCGGCCCTTCTTGATGGCGTCGGCGAGCTTGATGGCGTCATCGAGCGTGCCGCCGCCGACCTCGAACCACTCGGCGCTGGGCAGCGACGGTTCGAGCCGCTGCCGGAGCACCGCGCCGGAGCCGCCGCTGATGGCGATGGCGAGTTTGCCGGTTGACGAGCAGATCCGCTGGTCCGCGAGGACACCGGCCAGGTCGTTGAGCGCCCCCGGCCGGATGTCCACGACGACCGGCGAGGGGATGAGCCTCGTCAGTACTGGCACGCGATCTCCCGGCCCTTGGCGAGGTCGTCGTGGTTGTCGATCTCGACCCACTTGACGTCGCCGATCGGCTCCACGTCGATCTTGAAGCCGCGGTTGACGAGCTCCTGGTAGCCGTCCTCGTAGTAGAGGTCGGGGTCGCGCTCGAAGGTGGTCTTCAGCGCGTCGGCGAGCTCGTCGGCCGCTTCGCCCTCGATGAGGGTGACGCCGATGTACTCACCGGTGGCCGTCGCCGGATCCATCAGCTTGGTGATCTTCTGGACGCCCTTGGCGGGGTCCACGATGACCTTCATCTCCTCGTCGGCGAGGTTCTTCACCGTGTCGAGGGCGAGGATGATCTTCTTGCCGTCGCCGCGGGCGGCGAGCAGCGTCTTCTCGACGGAGACCGGGTGCACCGTGTCGCCGTTGGCGAGGATCACGGTGTGCTTGATCGAGTCACGGCCGCACCAGAGGGAGTAGGCGTTGTTCCACTCCTCGGCCTTGTCGTTGTCGATCAGCGTGAGCTTGAGGCCGTACTTCGCCTCGAGCGCCGCCTTGCGGTCGTAGACGGCCTCCTTGCGGTAGCCGACGATGATCGCTACCTCGGTGAGACCGATCTCCGCGAAGTTGCCGAGGGTCAGGTCGAGGATGGTGGTGTCACCGTCGACCGGCACCAGGGCCTTGGGGAGCGTGTCGGTGTAGGGGCGAAGACGCCGTCCGGCGCCGGCCGCCAGCACGAGGCCGATCATGCGGGTTCTCCTTCATCGTGTACGGCGGGTGCTCCACGTTTGTGAGCGGTCACCCAGAAGCGGATGCTCTCGACGAGCACCACGAGTGCCACGGCCACGGCGAGTGCCGTGAGCGCGACGGTGAAATCTGTGTCGGTGAGCAGAGCGGCGGCGAGAGCGACCGCGAGCGTCCTGCCCTCATGCCCGCCGATCGCCCGCACCAGCCAGTGCGGCGGCGCGCCTGCGTCGCCGCGGATGCGGTACACCGTGTCGTAGTGATGGTAGGCGACGGCGGACACCAGTCCGAAAGCCGCGGGCAAGGCGCCGTTCACGTCCGCGTTGGCGGCGAGCAGCAGGATCGTGCCGTACTCGGCCGCGCGGAAGAACGGCGGGACCAGCCAGTCGAGGGCGCCCTTGAGGGGGCGGGCGACGGCGAGGCCCGAAGTGACGACGTGGATCACCGCGGCGACGATCACCCACGGGCTGCCGTACGACGTGAGTCCCGCCA
Source organism: Streptomyces sp. NPDC032198 (assembly GCF_040636975.1). Classification (NCBI taxonomy): domain Bacteria; kingdom Bacillati; phylum Actinomycetota; class Actinomycetes; order Kitasatosporales; family Streptomycetaceae; genus Streptomyces; species Streptomyces sp. NPDC032198. The sequence goes on from NZ_JBEZVL010000003.1 coordinate 211,561, forward strand.
CGCAGACCAGCACGGCGCCGCCGGCGAAGGCGAGCAGCGGCGCGGGCAGCGCCGGGCCGCGGAGCCTGAGTGCGGCGAAGGCGGTCGCGAGCGGGCCGGTGTCGGCGAGGTCCGCGAGTGCCTGGGCGGCGCGGTCGGTGCGGGTGGCCTTGCGGGTCAGCGAGCGCAGGACACGGCCGGCCGTGGTGTAGCAGGCGGCGAGTCCACAGCCGATGAGCAGCACGATCAGGGTGATGCGCGGGGTGGTCACCGCGGTGAGCACGGCGATCAGGGCCCAGCGCTCGCCGATCGGCAGCACGATCATGCGGCGCAGCCAGACCGTCCAGCCGACGCTGTCGAGCTTGTCGGAGAGGGCAGCGGTGGGGCTGGTGTTGGCGGTGGCGTCGTGATTCGCCTCGTTGAACGAGAAGTCCACGACGTGCCGGCAGGTCTGCAGGACCATCGCGCCGAGCGCGAGCGCCCATACGTCGTCGCCGGTGGCGTTCGCCGCGCCGAGCGCGAGGCCCGCGTAGTAGGCGTACTCCTTGGCCCGGTCGAAGGTCGCGTCCAGCCAGGCGCCCAGCGTCGAGTACTGCAGGGAGTAGCGGGCGAGCTGCCCGTCCGTGCAGTCCAGGACGAAGGAGAAGAGCAGCAGCAGGCCGGCCGCGACGAAGCCGGGGCGGGTGCCGGTGGCCGCGCAGCCCGCCGCGATCAGGGCGACGAGCAGCGAGGCCGTCGTGACCTGGTTCGGGGTGAGGCCGCGGCGCGCGCACCAGCGGGCGATGTAACGCGAGTAAGGGGAGATGCAGTACGTCGTGAAGAAGCCGTCCCGCGACTTGACCGCGGTCCGCAGGCGTACGGCCTCGTCGTCCACGGCGGCCACGGCCTGCCGCGCCTCGTTCCGTGCCTGAGGATCGCTGGGCACGGTGGCGACGAGGGTGCCGAGGTCGGGGCGGTGGACGTCGCGGCCTTCGGCGGCCAGGGTCTCGGAGACGTGGTCCGCGAGCGCCTCCACCGTCAGGGCGGAGCCGCCGCCGTTGCCCGAGCCCGTGGTGGACCGCAGCGCACGCGTCAGGTCCGCCCTGGCCTCGGGCTGCGCGGTCACGGCGCCGGGGACGGCCGACGCGGCGAAGCGCGGGTCCGTCAGGCCGAGGCGGAGGGCGTGGACGTGGCCCACGAAGCGCGCGTCGACGACGGCGACCCGCTGTCCGGCCGGGACGGCGGCGAGCAGCGTCTCGGTGTCCGCCGTGTCGGAGGCGACCCGTACGTCAAATCCCAGGGACCGCAGATCGCCTTCGAGCGGCGACCCGGGGACCGGCTGACCGGTCAGGATGGCGGTCGACAGACGAACTCACTCCTTGATTGCCGGCGCGGCTCGCGCCGGGCACGTGCGTGATGAGGGGCGCCCCTGGCCGGCAGCGGCCGGGCGGCACGTCGGCAGAGGCTATCGGATGATGGGAAGCGGGCGTTCACCGCCCGTTTACGGCCCCATAAGCAGAACCTGCAGAGGCCTCCGCCAACTCGATCATCATGGTCGATCGGGGGCGGCACCCACAAACCGCGCTTCATGTGACCGGCACAAACGACATAAAGTCGACGCCCATGACATGGATGATCACAGGTGGAGCGGGTTATATCGGGGCACATGTGGCGCGGGCGATGGCCGGTGCCGGGGAGCGGGTGATCGTCCTCGACGACGTGTCGGCCGGTGTGCCGGAGCGGCTTCCCGCGGACATTCCGCTCATCAGGGGCTCATCGCTCGACGGTGATCTGCTGCGGCGGGTCTTCGCCGAGCACGAGGTGACGGGTGTGGTGCACCTCGCGGCACGCAAGCAGGTCGGCGAATCCGTGGAGCAGCCGCTGCGCTACTACCGGGAGAACGTCGGCGGCCTGGTGACGCTGCTCGAAGCGGTGGCCGATGCGGGCATCAAGCGGTTCGTCTTCTCCTCGTCGGCCGCGGTGTACGGCAACCCGCCCGACGTGGCCCTGGTGGCGGAGGACACCCCCTGCGTGCCGATCAACCCGTACGGCGAGACGAAGCTCGCCGGGGAGTGGCTGGTGCGGGCCGCGGGCCGGGCGCACGGCATCGCGACCGTGTGCTTGCGCTACTTCAACGTGGCGGGCGCCTCGGCCCCCGAGCTCGCGGACACCGGGGTCTACAACGTGGTCCCGATGGTCTTCGACCGGCTCACCCGCGACGAGTCGCCGCGAATCTTCGGTGACGACCACCCGACGCCGGACGGCACCTGCGTCCGTGACTACATCCACGTGGCCGACCTCGCCGACGCCCACCTCGCGGCGGCCCGCCGCGTCGAGGCGCACCCCGAGGGCGACCTGACGGTGAACATCGGCCGCGGCGAGGGAGTTTCCGTACGCGAACTCGTCACCCTCATCGGTGAGATCTCCGGTGACCACCGGCCGGCGCTCGTCGAGCCGCGCCGCGAGGGCGACGCCCCGCGTGCCGTCGCGGACGCCGGTCTGGCCGCCGAGAAGCTCGGCTGGAAGGCGCGGCGCACGGTACGCGAGATGGTCGAATCCGCGTGGGCCGGCTGGTGCCTCCACCACCCCGAGGCGCGCCGCCCCTGATGACGTCAACGCTCTGACCTGCGATCATTTCCGCAGGTCAGAGCATATGACAACGGTGTTCAGTGCCGTGTTGCCGGATACCCCCACCCCGTAGTTCACTGTGATCGCGGCAGACGCGCGACCAGGGGACAGAAGACCGATACCGACCACACGGAGGCGGCTTCCATGGGGGCTGGGCACGACCACGGACACACACACGGGGGGACGGCGACAGCGGCGTACCGAGGGCGGCTGCGCATCGCGCTCTCGATCACGATCACCGTCATGGTCGTCGAGATCGTCGGCGGCCTCATGGCGGATTCGCTCGCGCTCATCGCGGACGCGACGCACATGGCGACGGACGCGCTGGGGCTCGGCATGGCACTGCTCGCGATCCAGTTCGCCAACCGCCCGGCGACGGAGAACCGCACCTTCGGCTACGCCCGGGCCGAGATCCTCGCCGCACTCGCCAACTGCCTGCTACTGCTAGGCGTCGGCGGCTACGTCCTGTACGAGGCGATCCAGCGGTTCATCACGCCCGCCGAGACCGAGGGCGGCCTGACCATCGTCTTCGGTGTCATCGGCCTGGTGGCGAACATCATCTCCCTCTCGCTCCTGATGCGCGGCCAGAAGGACAGCCTGAACGTGCGCGGCGCCTTCCTGGAGGTCATGGCCGACGCGCTGGGCTCCCTGGCCGTGATCGTCGCGGCGGTGCTCATCCTGACCACAGGCTGGCAGGCGGCGGACCCGATCGCCTCGCTGGTCATCGGCCTCATGATCGTCCCGCGTACGGTGAAGCTCCTCCGGGAGACCCTGAACGTGCTCCTTGAGTCCGCCCCGAAGGGCGTGAACATGGCCGAGGTCCGCTCGCACATACTGGATCTGCCGGGCGTCGAGGACGTCCACGACCTGCACGCCTGGACCATCACCTCGGGGATGCCGGTCCTCTCCGCGCACGTGGTCGTCAGCACCGAGACGCTCAACGGGATCGGCCACGAGAAGATGCTGCACGAGCTGCAGGGCTGCCTGGGCGACCACTTCGACGTGGAGCACTGCACCTTCCAGCTGGAGCCAGTGGGCCACGCGGAGCACGAGGCGAAGCTCTGCCACTGACGCCGGCGCCGACACCGGTGAGGGTGGCTTCCGGTGGTTCCTTGCCAGGAGGGGCGGTCGCGTGCGGCAGACTTGAGGCTCGAAGACCGAAGCGAAGGATGGGTATGCCGACCACACCTGCCACCGCGGCGAACAGCTCGTCGAACGGCACCGGAGAAGCGATCTTGCTGGAACTCGTCGACGAGGACGGCAGGACGATCGGCACAGCGGAGAAACTCTCCGCGCATCAGGCGCCCGGGCAGCTGCACCGGGCGTTCTCCGTCTTCCTCTTCGACGAGCAGGGGCGGCTGTTGCTGCAGCAGCGCGCCCTGGGCAAGTACCACTCCCCCGGCGTCTGGTCGAACACCTGCTGCGGCCACCCGTACCCCGGCGAGGCGCCGTTCGCGGCCGCCGCGCGCCGCACGTACGAGGAGCTGGGCGTCTCGCCCTCGCTGCTCGCGGAGGCCGGCACGGTGCGCTACAACCACCCGGACCCCGACTCGGGCCTGGTGGAGCAGGAGTTCAACCATCTCTTCGTGGGGATGGTCCAGTCGCCGCTGCGGCCCGACCCGTCCGAGGTCGGCGAGACCGCGTTCGTGACGGCCGGTGAGCTGGCGGAGCGGCATGCCGAGGGGCCGTTCTCCGCGTGGTTCATGACCGTCCTGGACTCGGCGCGGCCCGCGATCCGGGAGCTGACGGGGCCGTCCGCCGGCTGGTGACCCGACTCCCGTTCTAACCGGTGCCGTTGGGCTTCAGGGGCAGGGCCGCCCAGATGACCTTGCCCCCGCTCGCGGTGTGTTCGACGTCGCAGGCGCCGCCCGCCTCCTGCGTGATCTCGCGGACGAGGAGAAGGCCGCGGCCGCCGGTCTGACCGTGGTCGGCCACCAGGGCGGTCGGGCGGTAGGGGTGGTCGTCCTCCACGGAGACCCGCACCCACTCGGCGCCGACCGCCACCTCCACCGCGAGCATCGGCGAGAGCAGGGCCGCGTGCCGCACCGCGTTGGTGACCAGTTCGGAGACGATCAGGAGCAGACCCTGCACGAGGTCGTCCGATACGGGCACGCCCTGCCGGGCGAGCAGGTCGCGTACGGCGTGCCGGGCCTGGGGCACCGAGGCGTCCACGGCGGCGGCGGTGAACCGCCACACGCCTTCGTACGGCACCTTTCCGGCCTCCCGAGGGAATGGGCCGGGACCCCTCCCGTCGTCGCCCATCGTCGGGTCGCCGCCCTTGCGCTCGATTGTCACCACGCATCGAGTGTTGAGAATGTCCTGGTCCGGACCGTATGACTGACCAGAAGTCAGCGACTATCGACGGAATTTGATCGCTGACGCCAAACCGGGTCAGTTTTATGGCGCTTCTTGTCCTCGCCGGTTCGCTTTCAAGCGTTCTTCGGGTTGTACGGGTTGTCCGCACCGTCCGGACCGTCCGGACCGTCTGGACCGCCCGGCCCGCCCGGCTGCCGGTCCTCCGCGACCATGCTCACGATCCGCCGCCCTCCGAGGCCCGCGGCAAGCAGGCCGAGGCCGTCGAAGAGCAGCGCGAGCGAGAAGAAGCAGCCGATCACGTACTGGCTGCTGCTGGGCCAGTTGGCGAGCACCAGGATGCCGAGAAGCAGCCCGAAGGCGCCCTGCACGAGCGTCCAGCCGAACTGCGGGCCGCGCACCACCAGGCTGCCGACCAGACGGAAGACACCACCGGTCAGGAAGAGCAGCGCGGCGAACATCGTCAGCGCCTCCGCCGCCACGTCCGGCCTGCGGATGATCACGACACCGGCGGCGAGGTTCAGGGCGGCCACGACCACGCCCAGCCAGAAGAAGTTCGTGCCGCGCGACTGCACCGCGTGCAGCAGACCGACACAGCCGCCGATCAGGAGCAGCCAGCCGAAGAGGAGCATGGAGGTGAGGGTGGCGAGGCCTGTGTAGACGAGGCCGACGATCCCCGCCAGCGCGAGGATCGCGCCCAGCAGGGCCAGCCAGCCGAGACTGCGGCTGAGCTGCTTGGCGCCCTGGGCATCCGGCGGGGCGGTCTTGGTGGTCTTGGCGCTCTTGGGTCGGGCCATCAGCGTCTCCGTCCTGCTTCCCCCGTCGCGCAGAGTTCTCAGGGCCGCCCCTTCTTGATCGTACGTTCGAGTAGGGCGGATAGCATCCTGCGCATGGAGCCGCAGCTGAGGCAGGCCGTCACCCACGGCGTCGCCACCGTCGTCATCGACCATCCGGCGAAGCGCAACGCCATGACGGCGGACATGTGGCGTCAGGTGCCGCCGCTGCTCGCCGGGCTCGCCGCCGATCCGGCCGTGCGAGCGGTCGTGCTGACCGGCGAGGGCGGGACCTTCTGCGCGGGGGCCGACATCTCCTCGCTGCGGGAGTCGCCCGGCCAGGCGCAGGATCTGGCGGTGCGGGCCGAGGAGGCGCTCGCGGCCTTCCCCAAGCCGACGCTCGCCGCGGTGCGCGGATACTGCGTGGGCGGCGGAAGCCAGCTCGCGGCGGCCTGCGATCTGCGGTTCGCGGACGAGGGCGCCCTGTTCGGGATCACTCCGGCGAAGCTCGGCATCGTCTATCCGTCGTCGTCCACCCGGCGCCTGGTGTCGCTTGTGGGGCCCGCGACCGCCAAGTACCTCTTGTTCTCGGGCGAGTTGATCGACGCGGGGCGTGCGCTGCGCACCGGTCTGGTGGACGAGGTGCTGCCGGGGGACGAACTGGACAAGCGGGTCGCGGAGTTCACCGCCGTCCTCGCCGCGCGTTCACAGCTGACGCAGGCCGCGGCCAAGGAGTACGCCGACGGCCGCCTGGACCGGGACGCCCACTGGGGCGAACAGACGCGTGCGGGCGGCGACGCCGCCGAGGGGGTCGCCGCCTTCCTGGAGCGCCGCGAGCCGCGTTTCACGTGGACGCCGGAGGGCGGCACGCCCGGGGACAGCGTTACTGGCTGAAGCGGCTCCCCGCGCGGAACTTCTCGACGAGGTGCGCGGGCGCCTTCCGCGGGGATCCGGCGTCGTAGGGCGGCTGAGGGTCGTATTCGGTGAGGAGCTGCACGGTCTGGGCCTGCCCCTCCCCCGCGATGCGGCCGATCAGGGCGAGCCCCATGTCGATGCCGGAGGAGACCCCGGCCGCGGTGACGTACTTGCCGTCGAACACCACCCGCTCGTCCGTCGCCTCCACGCCGAACCTCGCCAGCTCGGCGAGTGCCAGCCAGTGCGAGGTGGCGCGGCGCCCCTTGAGCAGACCGGCGGCGGCGAGCAGGAGGGATCCGGTGCACACGGACGTCGTCCAGGTGCTGGTGGTGTCGGCGGACCGCAGCCAGCCCAGGAGCGCAGCGTTCTCCATGTGGTCGCTCTGCCCGGGGCCGCCGGGGACGACCACGACATCGGGCTCGGTCACGTCGGTGAAAGCGCGGTCGGCGACGAGCGCGAGGGAGCCGTTGTCGTTGCGCACCGGGCCCGGGCGCTCCGCCACGAAGAGGGTCTCGGCGCCGGGCATGCGGCTGAGGGTCTCGTACGGACCGACCGCGTCCAGGGCGGTGAAGCGTTCGAACAGGGCGATGGCGATCTGCATGGAGGGTGCCTATCCGTTGAGGGCGGGTGCCGGCTGAACGGCGGGAGGAGCAACGAGAGGGGCGTGGAAGCGCCGCCGGTACTCGGCGGGCGCCGCGCCGAGGGTCTTGACGAAGGCGCGGCGCATCGCCTCCGGGGTGCCGTAGCCACAGGCGCGCGAGACCTCCTCGACGCCGTGGGAGGTGTCCTCAAGGAGGCGGCGCGCATGCTCGACGCGGACGCGTTCGACGTACTTGCCCGGCGTCATCCCCGTCTCCGTCTGGAACGTGCGGGCGAAGTGCCGCGGCGAGAGCCGGGCACGGGCGGCGAGCGACTCGACGCAGAGGTCCTCGTCGGGGTGCTCGGTGATCCACTGCTGGACCTCGCGCAGGGGTTCGCGCTGTGCCGTCTGCACGGCGAGCTGGGCGCTGAACTGCGCCTGGTTCCCCGGCCGCCGCAGGAAGACGACGAGATGGCGGGCGACCGTCAGGGCCTCGTCCCGGCTCAGGTCCTCCTCGACGAGGGCCAGCGCCAGGTCGATCCCCGCGGTCACGCCCGCGGACGTCGCGACATGACCGTCGCGGACGAAGATCGGATCGGGGTCCACCTCGATGGCGGGGTGGTCGCGGGCGAGCTTGGAGCAGTACGCCCAGTGGGTGGTCGCACGGCGGCCGTCCAGGAGGCCCGCCTCCGCGTACAGGATGGCGCCGGTGCAGACCGAGACCAGGCGCTGGGCCCGCGGGGCGTTCGTCCGCAGCCAGTCGATCAGGCGGGGGTCGGCCTCGCGGGTGCCGAGGCCGCCCGGGGTGAGCAGGGTGTGCGGCACGGGGGCGTCGGCCAGGGAGGAGTCCGGTACGAGCGTGAGGCCGCTTGAGGTGCGTACGGGAGCGCCGTCCAGGGACGCGGTGACGATGCGGTACGCCGGAGCGTCGCCGCCGCGGCAGGCGGCGGCGCCCGCGAAGACCTCCACAGGCCCCGTGACATCGAGGCTCTGGACCCCGTCGAAGAGGACGACCAGGACAGTTCGCTGCTCCATGCCCCGATCCTTGGCCTCGCGCGGGATGGCCGCAATGACGAATGGCCCACTTTTCCTGCCATCGGCGGAGGCGGCGTGGGGGCGACCCGGGGGCGACCCGGGGGCGGCAGAGGGGCGGCAGAGGGGCGGTCCGGCTGTGCGGACGCCCCGGGCTTCACCCCATACCAACCAGTCGGTAGCGTGCGGTCATGACTTCTCTCAAGCCCCCCGCCCAGGCCGCGGCACTGCACCCGCGCGCGGGTCGCCGGTGTCACAACGTGCTCAATTCGCTGCACTCGACGCACTACTTCTCACCCGACACGGGCCGCGAGCTGGGCGAGATCGGGATCACCCACCCCAAGGCCGTCAACTTCGCCGCACGCACGGCGGCGATGGGCCGGGTCGGCGCCGGAGTGGTCACGGCGGCCTTCTACAACTACAAACACGAGACCGTCGCCCAGCACGTGCCCGCCATCTGGGACACCGCGTCCCCCGAGGACGTCCTCGCCGCCCGCCTGCGCGCCGTCGACACGACGCTTCGGCGCCTCCTCGGCGAGGACGCCCTCGCGTCCCCGGAGATGGCGGAGGCGGCCGAGCTCGCCCTGCGCGCCACCGAGGCCTGCTCCCGTTCCGCACGCCCCCTGTACTCCGCCCACGCGGACCTGCCCGTCCCCGAGCAGCCGCACCTCGCGCTCTGGCACGCCGCGACGCTGCTGCGCGAGCACCGGGGCGACGGGCACCTCACGGCCCTCCAGCACGCCGAACTCGACGGCCTGGAGGCACTGGTGAGCCACACGGCGACCGGCAAGGGCATGCGGCCGAAGTGGAACTTCACCACGCGCGGCTGGAACCAGGAGGACTGGGACGCCGCCGTGGAGCGGCTCCGCGCCCGCGGACTGCACGACGGTGCGTCCGAGTTGACGGAAGCGGGCGTCGAGCTGCGCAAGGACGTCGAGGAGGCCACGGACCGCCTCGACCGGGCACCGTACGAGCACCTGGGCGCGGCGGGCGTCGAGCGTCTGACGGAGCTGGGGACCGTGTTCGCGGGCGCGGCGCTCCAGGCGGGGGCGTACCCGGCGGACCTGCTCGGCAAGGAGTAGCCCCACGGCCACCACCACGCGGGCATGGACGGCGCCGTGCGAGGTACCCGTTCGTCTCCGGTCCCGCGCGTCATGCGCCGGACCGGCGACGAAAGGGGAAATCCCGTGTTCCGAGCGATCGCAGATGTCCTGCGTCAGATCGGCGCGGCCATCGCCACCGTGGTGACGCTGCCGTTCCGTGCCGTTGCCCGGCTGTTCGGCGGTGCCTCCGACTCCACTCGGCGAACGGGGCGCCGTTCGGGAGGCCGCCCGGGGCGGGCACGCCGGGTCTGATCCCCCCGCTGTCGGTGCCACCTGCCACAATTGCCCCGCAACCCCAGTGAGAAGGCGGGAAACGTGGCACCTCTGCAGACGTCCACTCCAGCATCGATCGAAGGCAGGATCGCCGAAGAACTCGGCGTACGGGAGCGGCAGGTGAAGGCTGCCGTCGACCTGCTCGACGGCGGCTCGACGGTGCCCTTCATCGCTCGCTACCGCAAGGAAGCGACCGAGATGCTCGACGACGCGCAGCTGCGCACGCTCGAGGAGCGGCTGCGTTATCTGCGGGAGCTCGAGGAGCGGCGCGCGGCGATCCTCGAATCGGTCCGCGAGCAGGGCAAGCTCACGGACGATCTTGAGGCGCGGATCCGGGCCGCCGACACCAAGGCGCGCCTGGAGGACATCTACCTCCCGTTCAAGCCGAAGCGGCGCACGAAGGCGCAGATCGCCCGCGAGGCAGGCCTGGAGCCGCTGGCCGACGGCCTGCTCGGCGACCCGTCGGTGGATCCGGTCGCCGCGGCATCGGCCTTCGTGGACGCCGACAAGGGCGTCGCCGATCCGCAGGCCGCCCTGGACGGCGCGCGCTCGATCCTCGCCGAGCGGTTCTCCGAGGACGCCGACCTGATCGGCGAGCTGCGCGAGCGCATGTGGGTGCGCGGGCGCCTCGTCGCGAAGGTCCGGGACGGCAAGGAGGAGGCGGGCGCCAAGTTCGCCGACTACTTCGACTTCTCCGAGCCCTTCAAGGAGCTCCCCTCGCACCGCGTCCTGGCGATGCTGCGCGGCGAGAAGGAAGACGTGCTCGACCTCGTCCTGGAGCCGGAGGAGGCGACGGAGGGGCCTTCTTCGTACGAGGGGATGGTCGCGCACCGCTTCGGCGTCGTGGACCGCGGACGCCCGGCGGACAAGTGGCTGCAGGACACCGTGCGCTGGTCCTGGCGGACCCGCATCCTGGTGCACCTGGGCATCGACCTGCGCCTTCGGCTGCGGACGGGCGCCGAGGACGAGGCCGTGCGGGTCTTCGCGTCGAACCTGCGCGACCTGCTGCTCGCCGCACCGGCGGGCACGCGCGCGACGCTGGGGCTCGACCCCGGTTTCCGTACGGGCGTGAAGGTCGCCGTGGTCGACGCGACCGGCAAGGTCGTCGCGACGGACGTCATCAACCCGCACGTCCCGGCGAACAAGTGGGACCAGTCCCTGGCCACGCTCGCGAAGCTCGCCAAGGAGCACGCGGTCGACCTGATCGCGATCGGGAACGGCACGGCGTCCCGCGAGACGGACAAGCTCGCCGGTGAACTCATCACGAAGCACCCGGAGTTGAACCTCACCAAGGTGATGGTCTCCGAGGCGGGTGCCTCGGTGTACTCCGCGTCGGCGTTCGCCTCGCAGGAGCTGCCCGACATGGACGTGTCGCTGCGCGGCGCCGTGTCCATCGCCAGACGGCTGCAGGACCCGCTCGCCGAGCTGGTGAAGATCGACCCGAAGTCCATCGGCGTCGGCCAGTACCAGCACGACCTCTCCGAGCTGAAGCTGTCCCGCTCGCTGGACGCGGTCGTCGAGGACTGTGTGAACGGCGTCGGCGTGGACGTGAACACGGCGTCCGCCCCGCTGCTCGCCCGGGTCTCCGGCATCGGCGCGGGCCTCGCCGAGAACATCGTGTCGCACCGCGACACGAACGGCCCCTTCTCCTCCCGCAAGGGCCTCAAGGACGTGGCACGGCTCGGCCCCAAGGCGTACGAGCAGTGCGCGGGCTTCCTGCGCATCCGGGGCGGCGACGACCCGCTCGACGCGTCCAGTGTGCACCCCGAGGCGTATCCCGTGGTACGCAAGATGGCGAAGAAGACGGGCGGCGAGGTCGCCTCGCTCATCGGCGACACGGCCACGCTGCGCTCGCTGCGGGCGGACGAGTTCGTGGACGACTCCTTCGGTCTGCCCACGGTGAGCGACATCTTGAAGGAGCTGGAAAAGCCGGGGCGCGACCCGCGTCCGGCGTTCAAGACGGCGACCTTCAAGGACGGCGTCGAGAAGATCTCCGACCTCGCCTCAGGGATGGTGCTCGAAGGGGTCGTCACGAACGTGGCGGCGTTCGGTGCCTTCGTGGACATCGGTGTCCACCAGGACGGGCTCGTCCATGTCTCCGCGATGTCCAAGACGTTCGTCAAGGACCCGCGGGACGTGGTGAAGCCGGGCGACATCGTCAAGGTGAAGGTGATGGACGTCGACATTCCGCGCAAGCGGATCTCGCTGACGCTGCGCCTGGACGATGAGGCCGCGGCCGACTCCACCGAGGAGCGCCCGAAGCGCGGCGGGCGTCCGCCGCAGCAGCGGGGGCAAGGGGGCCAGCGCCCCCAGCGCCAGGGCGGTGGCCAGGGTCAGCGGCAGCAGCGGCAAGGGCCGCCGCCTGCCAATGACGCCATGGCTGATGCGTTGCGGCGGGCCGGGTTGTTGGATCCGAAGAAGCGCTGACGCACTTGTCTGCGGGTGGGTGGGTGGTTTTCCCGGCCTAACGGCCGGGGGTCTCCCGCCCACCCACCGGATTGCCCGGCAGCCTCAAGGAGCGGGAAGTTCCGCTACCTTGCCGTCCGTCACTTCCAGGCGCCGCGTCACTCGTACCGCGTCCAGCATCCTGCGGTCGTGCGTGACCAGGAGCAGCGTGCCCTCGTAGGCGTCGAGGGCGGACTCCAGTTGCTCGATCGCCGGCAGGTCGAGGTGGTTCGTCGGCTCGTCGAGGACCAGGAGGTTGACGCCCCGGCCCTGGAGCAGCGCGAGGCCCGCGCGGGTACGTTCGCCCGGCGAGAGGGTGGCCGCGGGGCGCAGGACGTGCGCCGCCTTCAGGCCGAACTTGGCGAGCAGCGTGCGCACTTCGGCCGGTTCGGTGTCGGGCACGGCCGCGCAGAACGCGTCCAGGAGCGACTCCGGGCCGTGGAACAGCGCGCGGGCCTGGTCCACCTCGCCGACGAGCACCCCGGAGCCGAGGGCCGCGTGGCCCGCGTCCGTGGGAACGCGGCCCAGCAGGGTGCCGAGCAGCGTCGACTTGCCCGAGCCGTTCGCGCCGGTGATCGCCACCCGGTCCGCCCAGTCGATCTGCAGCGACACGGGTCCGAGCGTGAAGTGGCCGCGGTGCACCTCGGCGTCACGGAGGGTGGCGACGACGCTGCCGGAGCGCGGCGCCGACGCGATCTCCATCTGCAGCTCCCACTCCTTGCGGGGCTCCTCGACGACGTCGAGCCGCTCGATCATGCGCTGCGTCTGACGGGCCTTCGCCGCCTGCTTCTCGCTGGATTCGCTGCGGAAGTTCTTGCCGATCTTGTCGTTGTCGCCCGCCTTGCGCCGGGCGTTCTTGACGCCCTTGTCCATCCAGCCCCGCTGCATCTGGGCGCGGCCCTCCAGGGCGGACTTCTTGTCGGCATACTCCTCGAACTCGTCGCGGGCGTGCCGGCGCGCGACGTCGCGCTCCTCCAGATAGGCGTCGTAGCCACCGCCGTAGAGGTTGATCTGCTGCTGGGCGAGGTCGAGCTCCAGGACCTTGGTGACGGTGCGGGTGAGGAACTCGCGGTCGTGGCTGACGACCACCGTGCCGGCGCGCAGGCCGCGTACGAAGCTCTCCAGGCGTTCGAGGCCCGCGAGGTCGAGGTCGTTGGTCGGCTCGTCCAGGAGGAACACGTCGTAGCGGGACAGGAGGAGCGAGGCGAGGCCCGCGCGGGCGGCCTGGCCGCCGGAGAGCGAGGTCATGGGCTGGTCGAGGCTGACGTCGAGGCCCAGCGAGGCGGCGACCTCCTCCGCACGCTCGTCCAGGTCGGCGCCGCCGAGCGCGAGCCAGCGCTCCAGGCTGGTCGCGTACGCGTCGTCCGCGCCCGGGGTTCCGTCGACCAGGCCCTGGGTGGCCTCGTCCATGGTCCGCTGGGCCTCTTCGACGCCGGTGCGGCGGGCCAGGAAGGCGCGGATGGACTCGCCGGGGCGGCGGTCGGGCTCCTGCGGGAGGTGGCCCACGGCCGCGGTGGGCGGGGAGAGGCGCAGTTCGCCGGTCTCCGGGGTGTCCAGGCCCGCGAGCAGGCGCAGGAGGGTGGACTTGCCCGCTCCGTTGGCGCCCACGAGGCCGATGACGTCACCGGGGGCGACGACGAGTTCGAGGGCGGAGAAGAGGGAGCGGTCGCCGTGGCCGGCGGCGAGGTTCTTGGCGACGAGGGTTGCGGTCATCAGGGGGTCGAGTTTAGGCGAGACCCGGACCGGCTCGCCCGGCAGCAGGCCAGGCCAGGGGCAGACCAACGCCCGCGTCGAGCGAACCCGCCCGCCCAGGCCTGCCTGACGCTCCTCCTGACGCCCCTCCTGACGCCCCTCGCCACCGGCGGGCGCCACGCCACCCGAGCCGCCCCGTTGCCATCCACGGATCTCCACCCTGCGGCACCTGCTCAAGGCAAGCCCACCTGCGCCCCCTCGAAGGCGGCCCCCTCCCCCCTCCCTGCCCGAACGACTACCGGGCCCCACCTCGCCACCCCTACCGCCCTGCGCTACCTCACTATCGGCGCCGTAAGCACGCTGTCCGTCGTTCGTGCCACCACGAACGACTCGCCCTTTGTCGCCTTCGCGTCCAGGGTGATCCGGTGCTCTCCCGGCTCCAGGACGCCGTCGAAGACCTGGTGGGTCTGGGTGCGGGAGAGTCGGTCGAGGCGGTAGGCGATGAGCTGGACCCGGCAGGTCGAGGTGATGTCGACGCCCGCGGCGCCGTCCGCCGCCGCGAGCCGCGTCAGGCGGCGCAGCTCCAACGGGCTGCGGTCCAGGGCGTGTTCTATCTGGGCGACCAGGAGCGGGATGATCGGGGCGAGGCCGTCGACGTACGCGACCTGGAGCCCAGCCCCCTCGAACGCCGCGCGTACCCCTTCGCGCGTCGCCGCCGGGACGGACCGCCCGAAGGCCACCGCCCCGTACGTCCGCAGCTCGTCCGGCGGTACGCCCGCCGCGTCCGCCGCGATCTCGGCGCCGACTCCGATCGTGCGCAGCGCCGCCGCGAGCCTGGCGAGGACGGCGACGCGGGCGCCGATCAGGAGCACCCTGCGGCGACGCGCCGCGGGTTCGCCGTCCGCAAGCAACTGCCGCAGCGCCTCGCGGTATTCGGCGCCGTGGAAGCGGAAGGGCCCTATGCCGTGGTAGCCGTTGAGCTGCAGATCGGCCCGCTCGGCCGTCTGCCAGGCGAAGTCCCGCCATACGTAGGTGTCGGTGCCGTCCGGCGCCTGCTCGATGACCGCCGTGACCGCCCCGCACTCCAGGCCCTCGCACTCGGGACAGCCGTAGATGACGTGCCGGCCGTCGAGCAGGGGCGCCTCGGCCTCCAGGAGGAGTCCGCGCACATGGTGGGTGAAGATCGCGGGTGGGACGTCGGAGGCGAGCGGGGAGACGGCGTCGAGGTCGGAGAGCTGGAACAGCAGCGGACGCCCGTTCACGATGAAGTCGACGAAATCCCGGTGGACTTGGTAGTCACCGTTGGCGAGGACCCCACCGGCACGCATGGCCGGTGCCAGACCGAAGGTCGCGTACTCGGCAGACATAGTGTGAGTATCCCCATCTAGGGGGTGATGTGAGCACGGCATGGCACATTCCGCTGCGCTCGCCGAGGGCGATAGATCCAATTCCGGGTCATGGACGAGGAGTTGGCGGCCCGGGTGGCGCGGGACGGCGTACGCATGGTCGATGGCGTACACGGCGCGGCCCGGCTGGACGGACGGGCGGAAGCACGCAGGAGGCGGCGCGCTTCGCGGACGAAGCGGGCCGCCTCCTGAGAGTGGTGCGACAAGGAAGAGGGCGGTGCGGACTCAGACCGACTTGGCCTTGGTCGCCCCCTCGTCGTCCCCGTTGTCGCTCGGGCCGATACGGATCTCGAAGTCACCGTCGTACTGCTCGTGGCCCGCGATCACGGCCTTCTCGACGGCTTCCGTGCCGTGCTCGCCGCGCACGATCAGCGGGTCCTGGCGCAGGTCCCGCATGAGCGCCACGCACATCCCGATCATCACCAGGGTGAACGGCGCGGCCACCAGGATCGTCAGATTCTGCAGGCCCTGGAGGGCGTTGCCCGATCCGTCGCCGATGAGCAGCATGATCGCCGCCACGGCTCCGGTCACGACACCCCAGAACACGACCACGAACTTGCCGGGTTCGAGCGCGCCCTTCTGCGACAGCGTGCCCATCACGATCGACGCCGCGTCGGCGCCCGAGACGAAGAAGATGCCCACGAGGATCATGACGAGCAGGCTCGTCACCGTGGCGATCGGGTACTCGTGCAGCAGACCGAAGAGCTGCCCCTCGGGCGTGGACTCGTCGGCGAGGCCGCCGCGCTCCTTCACCTTCATCGCGGTGCCGCCGAACACGGCGAACCAGAGAAGGCTGACGGTGCTGGGCACCAGGATGACGCCGCCCACGAACTGGCGGATCGTACGGCCGCGGCTGATCCTCGCGATGAACATGCCCACGAAGGGCGTCCACGAGATCCACCAGGCCCAGTAGAAGACCGTCCAGCTGCCGAGCCAGTCCGAGACGCCCTTGCCGCTCGACGCCTCCGTGCGCCCGACCAGTTGGGGCAGATCCCCGAGGTAGGCGCCGATCGAGGTCGGGAGCAGGTCGAGGACGATCACCGTCGGACCCACGATGAAGACGAAGACGATGAGCAGGAACGCGAGCACCATGTTGATGTTCGACAGCCACTGCACCCCCTTCTCCACTCCGGAGATGGCGGACGCCACGAACGCCACGGTCAGGACGGCGATGATGGCCACCAGCAGGCTGGTGGGCACATCGCTGCTCCAGTCGAGCACCTCGAAGCCACTGCCGATCTGCAGCGCGCCGAGCCCCAGCGAAGCCGCCGAGCCGAAGAGCGTGGCGAAGATGGCGATGATGTCGATGACCCTGCCCCACGCGCCATGGGCGTGCTTCGCGCCGATGAGCGGCTCGAAGACGGCGCTGATGGTCTGCCTGCGCTCACGCCGGAACGTGCTGTACGCGATGGCAAGACCCACGACCGCGTAGATCGCCCACGGGTGGAGCGTCCAGTGGAAGAGGGTCGTGGCCATCGCCGTTTCCATCTTCGCGGCGGAGTCGGCGGGGTCCGTGCCCGGCGGGGGCGTCGTGAAGTGGGCGAGCGGCTCGCTCACGCCGTAGAACATCAGACCGATGCCCATTCCGGCGCTGAACATCATGGCGACCCAGGAGACGGTGCGGAATTCCGGCTCCTCGCCCTCCTTGCCGAGGGTGATCTTCCCGTACCGGCTGACGGCGAGCCAGAGCGCGAAGACGACGAAGCCGCTCGCGGCCAGCATGAAGGCCCAGCCGCCGTTGTGGATCAGGCCGTTGAGCATCTTCGTCGAGGTCTTCTCGAGCGAATCCGTCGCCACGGCGCCCCAGACCACGAAGGCCAGGGTGAGTACGGCGGTGACACCGAACACGATCCGGTCGGTCTGCGGGGCCCGTTCGGCGGCCAGGCCCGCCCCCGAATCGGGCGGGCCTCCCCCACTGTCCGCTTTCTGCTGTTCCTGCGTCACAAATGGCACCTTTCACAGAGTGGATACGTCAGATCAATGTTCTCCGTACCCCCTACCACATGTGACGCGCCTCTCACCTGCTCAACAGCCGGTGTCGGGCCTACCCGTCAGCAGGTGATAGGGAGCACGCTCGTCGAGCAGCAACGGTACGAGGTTTCGTGCCGACTGCCGCAGGGGGACGTAGGCACCCCTGCCCGCTGGCCTGACCTTGACTCCGTGCAAGGCCAGTTCATCCTTGACGTCGCCGTACTGTGCGGCGTCGAGCCGGTAGCCGCAGGGCGGGTCCTGGATCACTTCGGACGGCTCGGCGGGGTCGTTGTCCGCACCGCCGACATAGACGGGCCCTCGGTCACGGAAGCCTTCGAGGCGGGCCGCACCGGTGGCCGCCTCCAACTGGCCGCGCCGCTCGTCCGCGTAGGCGAACAGGCCGCCGAGCGCCGAGCGTTGGGACTTCACGCGGCGCCGGTTGTTCAGCGCCTCGTCCTTCTTCTCGGCATCGGTGAGCGGGTCGACGCGGCTCTCGATGAGCAGGCCCGCCGCGTGCTTGATGCCGGACATGTTGCGCAGGATGCGCTCCTGGCCGTCGCCCGCCGTCTGCTTGATCGGGTCGCCGGTCACGGGGTCGGTCCAGATCCCGTACGTCCCCGTCGTGTGGCCCGCCTTGTTGGCGGCGGGCCTGACGTAGGCCTGCGAGAGGGTCTGCGCCTCCTTGTGCACCGCCTCGTCGGTGTTCAGGTTGCGCGGCCACAGGTCGAACAGGTCTTTGTCGTAGTACTTCGGGGTCGCTCCGTACTCGTGCAGGTCGTAGATCGAGTCGGGCTGCCGGTCGCGGATGACGGCGGCCATGGCGCGGGCCTCCGCGGTCTGCAGGGAGAGGTGGTCGCGGTTGATGTCGACGCCGTCGGAGTTGCCGCGGGTGTCGGCGGCGCGGCCGTCCGGGTTGGCGGTGGGGACGACGAGGAGCGTGGTGCGCGAGAGGAACTTCCGGGTCTTCTTGTCCTTCGCGTACGCCAGGTCGCGGATGGTCGACAGGCAGGCGTCGCGGCCGGACGGTTCGTCGCCGTGCTGGCTGCAGATCAGCAACACCGTGTTCTTCGTGGGGCGTTCCCCGATGCGGACCAGTTGGACGGGCCGGTCCTGCTTGGTGGTGCCGATGCGGGACACAGAGACCCGGTCGGTCGCCTTGTCGACGGCGGCGAGGAGGTCCTGTTCCTCGGGCTGACTGGTCCAGCGTGCGCCGTTGGTCTCCTCGAATCCGGTACGGGGTGGCGTCGGCGTCGCCTGCGCGGGCGCGGTCACGAGGGGCGCGGCGAGCGCGGCGGTGGCGCAGGCGAGCACCATGGTGCGGACGCGGGGCGTGAGGCCGGTGCGGGGTCTCATGAAGTGCTGCCTCCCGGGATGGGGCGGAACGGACGCGGCGGGGCCACGCCGTCGAGACGGGATTCGCGCGGGGCGACGGATCCGGACGAGGTCCTGAACGCTTCGGCGCCGCCCACCAGCGGTACCTTCGCCGATGTACGGGCCAGGTCGATGGCGAGCGTCGGAGTGTCGGCGGGGGGATCGATGAGGTCCTTGTCGGTGCCCGCGACGATCAGCGCGAGGCGGTGGCCCTTCGGCACGACGTGGTCGCTCGCGGCCAGGTCGAGGGTGATCGTGCGCTTCTTGCCCGGCGTGAGGGGGCGGCCCTTGTGGTCGTCGGCCCAGTTGCCCAGGTCGGCCCAGCCGCGGCTGAACACCGTGTAGTCGACGTCGGCGGTCTTCGGCGCCGTCTCCTTGAAGCAGGAGCTGTCACCGGCGGTGCTCGCACCCCAGCAGGTGCGTTCGGGGAGCGTGGTGATGCCCTCGCCCGCGCCGGCGTAGTCGCGGATGGTGGCGGGGCCGAGGTCGACGAGGACCGCGGAGAGGTGGGCGGTGCGGGTCGTCGGGGTGGCGGTGACGGTCACCTCGGAGGAGCCCGACAGGCGCAGGTCGCTGCCCAGCGGCCTGCTGATGAAGCCGGCCTTCGACGGGGTCGAGGTGTCGACCCGGGCGGCCCAGTCGGTCTCGCTCAGCTTCGGGTCGTCGGTGAACGTCTCACTGCCGGTGCCGGGGCGCGTGCCGAGGGTGCCGACGCCGGGTGCGGTCCCCTTGCCTGGGCGGAGTTTCACCGTGTCGGTGCCGCGCGGCGGCCAGACGCGGTCGGTGGTCCACTGCCCGGGGGCACGCTCGATGTCGGCCATCGGCTCGCGGTCGATGCCGTTGTCGTAGCCGAGGAGTTCGTGGTCGAACCAGCGGTGCAGGGTGCGCACCCAGTCACCGCGCCGGAAGTCGAACGGGTCGACGTGACCGGTCTGGCTGAGCCACACCTTGCGGTCCACGCCCTCGTCGGCGAGGGCGTCCCACCACTGACCGAAGTGCTTCGTGCGGACGTTGAGGTCCTGCATGCCGTGTACGGCGAAGACGCTGGCCCTCACCTTGTCCGCGTCCGGGGTGTAGTCGCGCTCGCTCCACAGCCGGGTCCAGTCCCCGGTGCGGGGCGCTTCGTCGACAAGTCGCTTCTGTACGGCGGCGCAGCGGGCCCTGGCCTCCGGGCTCTCCACGTAGTCCGACAGCCACTCGGGGCCGCTGTCGTAGAGCGGGGCGCCCTTGGCGAAGTAGTAGTCGTACCAGGACGAGATCGCGCCGATCGGGACAATGGTCTTGAGACCTCGCACCCCGGTGGCGGCCACGCCCTGCGCGATGGTCCCGTCGTAGCTCTTGCCGATCATGCCGGTGGCGCCGTTCGTCCAGGACGCCTCGGCGTTCTTGCCCCCGGTGCGGGTGGTGTAGCCGCGGGCCCGGCCGTTCAGCCAGTCGACGACGGCCTTGGCGGACTGGATGTCGGAGCGGCCCCCGACGTCCACGCAGCCGTCGGAGCGGTTCGTCCCCGCGAGGTCGACGGCGACGAATCCATAGCCGCGGGGCACGAAGTAGTTGTCGTAGTAGAGCGGGAACTGGACGGGGTTGCCGTCCGCGTCGTAGGTCTTCTTCTGGCTCTCGTTGCCGCGCCCGCAGCAGGAGTAGTACGGGCTGGCGTCCATGATCACGGGTATCTTCCGCCCCTGCTGGGCGGGTTCGCGGGGCCGGACGATGTCGACGGCGACCCGGTCGGTCTTCCCGTCGCCGTCACCGTCGATCCTCGTGTCGACCCAGACGGATTCGCGGATCGCGCTCTCGTACGAGTAGACGGGCTTGCTCTCGCGCGGGGCGCTCGGCGCCCCTTGGGCGGCGCCCGGGGACACGAGCGTGGCAAGCAGGGCGGCCAGGGCCGCCGTCAGCAGTGATCTCCAGATCAAGCGCGTGCGTCGCGCACGTATCGGCATGGCGCGGAAGGTACACGGGTCAACTCCTGCGCGACAGAGGGCAGTACGCGACGACGACAGGTTCATGGGGCGATTTGGCACATGTCGGCCGAATGGCGATCGTGTGACAGCAGCGACCGTGGACATGACGCGTGGCCAGAGGGCTCAATAAGGTCGAGCCACCTACCGAAGTGCCCCTACGACTTGGAGCTCTTGTGCACCGCAGACTCATCGCCCCTGGCGCGCTCGCGGCCTCTCTGCTGCTGGCGATCCCGGCATCGGCCGCCGACTTCACGCCCGGGGCCCCGGGTATCGGCGATCCCTATTACCCGGCCAGCGGCAACGGCGGCTACGACGTCTCGCACTACGACCTGCGGCTGAAGTACCAGCCGAAGACCGATCTGCTCGAAGGCACGGCGACCCTCAACGCCACCACGACGCAGGACCTCTCCCGCTTCAACCTCGACTTCGGCCTGAAGGTCAGCGAGGTACGCGTCAACGGCAAGAAGGCCGCCTTCAAGAAGTCCGGCGAGCAGGAGCTGGAGATCACTCCGGCGGCCGGACTGCCCAAGGGCACGCCGATCACCGTCGTCGTCCGTTACGCGGGCAAGCCGTCCGAGGTGAAGATCAACGGCTTCACGGCGTGGGCGCGCACGCCGGACGGCGGCGTGGCCGCGCAGGAGCCGGATTCGGCCGCCTGGTGGTTCCCGTCCAACGACCACCCGCTGGACAAGGCGACGTACGACGTCTCGGTGTCCGTGCCCGACGGCTCGCAGGCCATCTCCAACGGCGTGCTGCAGTCGCAGAGTTCGAAGCTCGGCTGGACGCGCTTCAACTGGCGCTCGAACAAGCCGCAGGCCAGCTATCTGACGACGCTCGCCGTCGGCAAGTTCGACATCACGACGGACAAGACCGCGGACGGCCTGCCCGTCCTGAACGCCTACAGCAAGGACCTCGGCGACAACGCGGGGGCCGCGCGGGCGAGCATCGAGCGGTCGGTCGAGGTCACGGAGTGGCTGGAGACCGTCTTCGGCAAGTACCCCTTCAACGCCCTGGGCGGGTACGTCCCGAACGTGACGAGCGGTTTCGCCCTGGAGACGCAGACGCGGCCGTTCTACAGCCCGAGGCAGTTCGCGAACGGCTCCAACGTGTCCGTCGTGGTCCATGAGCTGGCCCACCAGTGGTACGGCGACAGCGTGTCCGTCGACGGCTGGAAGGACATCTGGATCAACGAGGGCTTCGCGCGGTACAGCCAGTGGCTGTGGTCGGAGAAGGAGGGCGAGGGTACGGCGCAGGAGCTGGCGGACTACGTGTACGCGCAGCACCCCGCCGACGACCCGTTCTGGAAGGTCAAGCCGGGTGACCCGGGTCCGGACAACCAGTTCGACATCGCCGTGTACGACCGCGGGGCGCTGGCCCTGCAGGCGCTGCGCAACAAGGTCGGCGAGAAGTCCTTCTCGGCGATCCTGAAGGGGTGGCCGAAGGAGCATGCGTACGGGAACGCGAAGGTGGGGGACTTCGTGAAGTACGCGGAGAAGGTTTCCGGTAAGCCACTCGCTGCGCTGTTCGATGCGTGGCTGTACCAGCCGTCGAAGCCGTCCGCTCCGGCCGCGGCCCGTGCCGGGGTCGCGCGTGCCGCGGGGGTCCCGGCTGCGCCGAAGTCGTGGAAGTCGATCGCTGCGACGAACGGTGTGCACGGTCACTGACACTGAACCGCCGCTTCGCGACGGATGCTTTCCCACTCACCCGCCGGGCAGGGCGGGTGGGTGGCGGCATCAGTCCGTCCGGCGATTGAGGACGAGCTCGGCGGAGCCGGTGATTCTCCTGTGCGCCCTGGCCCTGCGTGCCAGGGGCAAGTAGCGGAGGCGTTCCGGCAGGCGCGGGGCCACCGTGCGGATCACCCGGCCGAGGCGGCACAGGCGGCGCTCCTGGGCGTCCGTCCACGGCAGGCCGATCGCCGCCCTCGCGTCCGGCGGCATCAGGCCGATCGTGATGAAGCGGCGGAAGCGGGCCAGGGGCGGCAGGAGCAGCGGCCACAGGGCGCGCAGCGTCACCCTCAGCAGGTAAGGGCCGCGGTCCGGGGGCGGGACCGGGCGATCCGTGGCGACCAGGTCGCGCACCACCTCCGTCTCCTCCAGCTCATCGGCCAGGACCTTCGCGTAGTACGGCCAGAACTCCTCGATCGTCTGCGGCATGTCCCGGTCGTGGATGCCGAGGATCCGGCCGACCTGAAGCCACTCCGCGTACAGCTGCCGCTCCTGCGCCTCGGTGAAGGGCCGGCCCAGGTACTTCTGAGCGTGGTGGTAGACGGGGAACCCCGTGGCGTGCACCCACGCGTAGTACGCGGGCGTCAGCGCGTGGTAATCACGGCCGTGCGCGTCCGTGCCCCGTATGTGCTGGTGCAGTTCGCGCAGCCTGCGCCCCTCCTCGGCCGCGCTCTCGCCCCCGTACACCCAGGTCTGCAGCGACCGCAGCGAGCGCTCGCCGCGCCCCCAGGGGTCAGTGCGGAAGGCGGAGTACGTGTCGACGCCGGCGCCCACCGCGGGGTGCGCGACCTGCATCGTGAGCGCCGCGGGCAGGGCGAGCAGGGCGCGGACGTCGCCCGCGATGTCCCATAGGATCCCGTCGGGCGGAGGCGGGGGTGGCGGCTCCTCGGGAGTCCGGCGGCGGCTTGGCATCACGCGGCTCCCAGACGTCGGCGGGCCCGCCGGTCGGTGCCCGGACTGTCTGTGTTCCAGTATGCGACGCCCACGGTCACGGCGATCAGCAGGGGCGGCGGCACCCCAGCCATCCCGACCCGGGCCACCAAGACGGGAGCGGCACCGGCCGGCGCTTCTCCACCCTCACTGCCGCACTGCCTGCCGCACCGACTGCCGCACTTACTACCGCGCGACCGCGTACGACTCCAGGATGATGTCGACGACCGCGTCCGGCTCGCGCAGCGTCGGGAAGTGGTCGCTGTCGCGCAGCCGCACAAGCCGGCAGCCCGGGATACGGGCCGCCATCTCCTCGTTGCAGCGGACCACCTCGGGGGCGTCGCGCTCCCCCAGGGCGAGGACGCACGGCACGTCGAGCTCGCCGAGCCGGTCGAAGGCGGGCGGGTCGGGCACCTGGTGGGGGTGGACGGCGAACCAGGCCGGGAGCACCGCCCTGATGAGCGCCTCCGCCACGGGGTCGTCACCGGTTCCGGCGGCGGCCGACGTGCGCCTCACCAGGGCCACCAGGCCGTCCATGTCGCCCGCCTGCGCGAGCCGGCCCACCTCCGCGGTGAACTCCGCCATGGTGAAGTCCGGGTTGCCGGTGATGCCGGGGACCAGCAGGGCGAGCCCGGCCACCCTGGCGGGGTCGCTCAGCGCGAGGCCGATGGACGTGGTGCCGCCCATGCTCGAAGCCGCGAGGAACGCCCGTGCGACGTCGAAGTGGTCGAGGACCGCGACGAGGTCGTCGACAAGCGAGAACGGCGCGGTGGGGGCGGGAGACCTGCCGTATCCCCGCGCGTCGTAGCGGATGACCCGGCGGCCCCTCGCCAGGCGCGGCAGGATCCGGTCCCAGACGCGCGAGTCCGCGACCCCCGGATGCAACAGGACCAACGGCGGCGCATCACCGCCAGGACCACCCGGGCCTCCTGGGCCTCCCGAGTCCTCCGCCCAGACCTCGCCGTCCTTGACCGGCACCATGAGTTCCATGCCGCGAGCCTGACGTGACGGCACGCGCGGCGCCAGACCGGTGGGCCGTCCGGCGCCGGGCGGGACGCGAAAGTGTCCCCCTAGCGGCCGGAACCCGTCGCCGTGACGACCGGCTCCCCCACGATCCTGCTCGCCAGCTCGGAGGCCAACTCCGGTACGTGGAGGCGCAGTTCGATGTCCGCCGACGCCCGCTCGGACTCGATCCCGGCCTTCCCGTCGGCCAGTAGTTCATCGCGCTCCCGCACGCCGTCCACCCGGGCGGCGGCGATCAGGGCTGCGCCTTCCTCGCGGGCCCCCTGGCGCAGCCGCGCGGCCTCGTGCCGGGCCTCGGCCAGCGTCGCCTCGTGCTCGGCGCGTATCCGCTCGGCCTCGCGGCGCAGTTCCGCCGCCGGTCCGCCGGTGACCCCTTCGAGGATCGTGGCGCGTTCGTCGAGTACGCGATTGACGCGCAGGACCATGCGCCGGACGAAGAAGTAGACGGGGCCGAACAGGACGGCTCCGACCACGAGACTCTCGACATCCGGGTTGAGGGGACCGATCTCCATGGGAATGAGCTGCATGCCGCCGATCTACCCGCTCATCCGTGCACAACAACGCGCATCTGCACGGCAGTTGAGTGATTCCCGCCACTCCCCCGCCGTGCCGCCCCCGAACAGCGCGGTGGCGCCACCTCGGACATGTGTGGTGTCCGACGTGACGCCACCGTGGGCGCTGCCACTGGCCGTGGCCGTTGAACTGCTACTTCGTGAGGCCCGCCGCCTCGCGGTCCACCCTCTTGCGGATGGCGTACCAGCCCACGGCAAGCGCCGCCCCGATGATCGGGATGAGGTAGAGCGTCTTGCGGCCGATCTCGGGGTCCTTCCACATCAGGCCGAGCACGGCCAGCAGGAAGGCGATCGTGACGATCTCCGTGACCGGGCTGCCCGGGAGCCGGAAGCTCGGGCGGGTGATCACGCCTTCCTTGGCGCGGCGGACGAACGCCAGGTGACAGATCATGATGATCACCCAGGTGCTGATGATGCCGAGGGACGCCACGTTCAGGACGATCTCGAAGGCCTGGCTCGGCATGAGGAAGTTCAGGCCGACGCCGAGCACGCACACCGCGGAGGTGAGCAGGATGCCGCCGTAGGGGACCTGGCTCTTGTTCATCTTCGCGGTGAACTTCGGCGCCGAACCGGCCATCGCCATCGAGCGCAGGATGCGGCCCGTGGAGTACAGGCCCGAGTTCAGCGAGGACATCGCCGCCGTGAGGACGACCAGGTTCATCACGTCACCGGCCGCGGGGACGCCGATCTTGGAGAGGACCGTCACGAACGGGCTCTGGTCCGCCGAGTACACCGACCCCGGGAGCAGCAGCGCAAGGAGGATGACCGAGCCGACGTAGAAGAGGCCCACGCGCCACATGATGGAGTTCACCGCGCGCGGGACGACCTTCTGCGGCTCGGCGGTCTCGCCCGCCGCGACGCCGACCAGTTCGAGCGAGGCGTACGCGAAGACGACACCCTGCATGACGATCACGACCGGCATCAGGCCGTGCGGCAGGAAGCCGCCGTTGTCGGTGATCACACTCAGGCCGGGCGTCTGGCCGTCGACGTCGTGCTGGGTGACCAGCAGGAATATGCCGATGAGCATGAAGGCGACCAGGGCCGCGACCTTGACGATCGCGAACCAGAACTCCATCTCGCCGAAGTACTTCACCGAGATCAGGTTGATCACGAGGACGACGGCGAGGGCGATCAGTGCGAGCACCCACTGGGGGATGTCGGTGAAGAAGCTCCAGTAGTGCGTGTAGAGCGCGATCGCGGTGATGTCGGCGATGCCGGTGGTCGACCAGTTGAGGAAGTACATCCAGCCGGCGACGTAGGCGCCCTTCTCGCCGAGGAACTCACGCGCGTACGAGACGAACGAACCCGACGACGGCCGGTAGATGACCATCTCGCCGAGGGCGCGCACGACGAAGAAGGCGAATATGCCGCACACGAGGTACGCGACGGCGAGCGCGGGGCCCGCGGAGTGCAGGCGGCCGCCCGCACCGAGAAAGAGTCCAGTTCCGATCGCGCCACCGATCGCGATCATGTTGACGTGGCGGGCCTTGAGGTCCTTGCTGTAACCGGCGTCGCCCGCGTCCGCGGGGGCCTGGGACGCATCTGTGCGGGATGCGTCCGCAGCGGCCGTGTCTACGGCTTCCTTGCTCACGTGGGGGGTCTACTCTCTGGTGCCCGGAAAACTCCGGTGTCCGGATGTGCTCCGGTCCACGACACCCCTGATGTGCGTGGACCGACGCGACACCTTCCCCCAGAGATCGCCGGACATGCGGTGGCGCACGTCACATAGCGGAACTTCTCACATGGTGGGCAGGGGCTGTACACCCGATGATCACCAGGTGTAGGGCTCGTGAATCACTGGGGGTACAGCGCGCTGATGGCGTCCGCGTACTTCTCCCGGATGACCCTGCGGCGCAGCTTCAGTGAGGGTGTCAGCTCCCCGGTCTCGGGGCCCCACTCCTCCCCCAGGAGCCGGTAGCGCTTGATCTGCTCGGTGCGGTTGAGGCGTGCGTTGGCCGCCTCGACGGCGCGCGCGACCTCTTCCTGTACGGCCTCGCTCGCCATCAGGTCGCCCGTGATCCCCCGGGAGGCCGCCCACACCGGGGCCATCTCGGCGTCCAGGACGAGCAGCGCGACCAGGTAGGAACGGCCGTCGCCGTGGACGAGGGCCTGGCCTATGAGGGGGTGCTCCTTGAGGGTGTTCTCGACGAGTGCGGGCGAGACGTTCTTTCCCGTCGACGTCACGATCAGTTCCTTCTTGCGGTCGGTGAGCCAGAGGAAGCCGTCCTCGTCGATCCGCCCGACGTCACCGGTGGCGAACCAGCCGTCCGCGTCGCAGGCCGAATCGACGCCGCCGTCGGGCAGCAGATAGCCGTCGAAGACCGTCGCGCCGCGCACCAGGATCTCGCCGTCGTCGGTGGTGCGGATCTCCAGGCCGTCCAGGGGTTTGCCGACCGAGCCGAGCCGGAAGGCGGCCGGGGTGTTGATGGTGACGACGCCGGTCGTCTCCGTGAGACCCCACGCGTCCATGATCACGATGTCGAAGCCCGCCCAGAAGCGCACGACGTCCAGGGGCATCGAGGCCGCCGCGCTCGCGGTCCACACCAGGCGGTCGAAGCCGGCCAGGGAGAGCAGCGGGTCGATGGTCTTCGCCTTGGCCTCCCGGTACGCCGCCTCCAGGCCGGCCGGCGGTTCCTCACCGCGCTCGACGCAGTCCACACGCGCGCGTGCCGTCTCGTTCGCCGCCTCGATCGCCTCCCGCTGCTCCTGCGGCAGCCCCGCGAGCACGGCCTTCACGGACGCGGCCAGCTTCTCCCACACGCGCGGGACCCCGAAGAACTGCGCGGGCCGCAGCTCGCGCGCGGTCGCCGCGACGGCCGCCGGATCCGCGCACAGGTACACGTGCGAGACGCGGAACACGGGCAGGTAGATGCCCAGCATGCGCTCGGCGACGTGTGCGAACGGGAGGTAGCTGATGTGCTCCACGAAGTCGGGCAGCTCGACGACCGCGTCCAGGGCGACGCCGTTGAGAACGACGTTGCGGTGCGTGATGCGGACGCCCTTGGGGTCGCCGGTGGTACCCGAGGTGTAGACGACGGTCAGCGGGTCCTCGGCCCGGGACTCGCGCCAGGCCTTCTCGAAGGTGTCCGGGTCGAACAGCCGGCTACCGGTGGCGTGCAGGGAGCCGTACGTGCGGTGCGGGCCCGCGTCGGCCGCCTCGACGACCACTAGGCGCTCGATCGGGCTGTCGGGGTCCGACAGGAGCGGCTCCCAGCGTTCCAGCTCGCGGGCGCCCTCGATGATCGCGAAGCGGGCGCGGCTGTGCCGGACGATGTGCGCGATCTGCTCGGGGGCCGACGTGCCGTACACGGTGACGGGGACCGCGCCGAGGTGCACGAGGGCGAGATCGCTCAGCCAGTGTTCGGGGCGGTTGCCCATCATCATGAGGACGTGTTCGCCGCGCCGTACGCCGAGCGCCGTGTACCCGGCGGCGAGGACGGCGACCTTGCGGCGTGCTTCGCGCCAGGTCAGGGTCGTCCACTCCCCTTCGGGGGTGGCGCGCCAGGAGAGCGCGGGGCGGTCACCATGGTCCTCGGCGTTGCGGAGCAGCAGGGCGGGGAGGGTGATGTCGGCGGGTTCCCCGGGAAGTCGCAGGATCGTGGTCATGACCGCCTCCTGGCGTCATCGACGAAGCAAGTGACGGGGCCGGACGCTTTCACAACAGTGGTGAGACAGCAATACTGTTGCACCTGATCGGTGCACAACTGGGGAGGCGATGCGCTGCCATGACGATGACGACGACGTCAGACACCGACGAGCCGACCGAGCCGACGCTCACGGTCGACGAGCTGGCCGCGCGCGCGGGTGTCACCGTCCGCACGATCCGCTTCTACAGCACCAAGGGTCTGCTGCCGCCACCCGTGATCGGCCCGCGCCGGGTCGGTCACTACGGCCAGGAGCATCTGTCGCGGCTCGGGCTCATCGAGGAGCTGCAGCACCAGGGCATGACGCTGGCCGCGATCGAGCGGTACCTGGAACAGCTGCCGCCTGATCTGAGCGCCCACGATCTGGCCATCCACCGTGCGGTGGTGGCCTCCTGGGCTCCCGACTCGGCCGAGGAAACCGACCACGCCGAGCTGGAGCGCAGGGCGGGGCGTGCGCTGAACGGGGCGGACCTGGACCGGCTCTCGGCGATGGGGGTCGTCGCGCCGACGGAGCACCAGGGGTCGTACCGCGTGGATCCGGGGCTGCTGCGCCTGGGCGTGGAACTGCTCGACGTGCCCATCGCGCACGAGACCATCCTGGCGGCGCGCACGGTCCTGATGGAGCACACCCGCTCGGCCGCGGTCGAGCTCTCCCGGCTCTTCCGCGACGAGGTGTGGGGGCCCTACCGGGACCGGGAGTCGGACCCGGAGCACGTGGCGGCGATGCGCTCCCTGTCGGCCCATATGCAGCCGATGGTGGTGCAGGCCCTGGTGACGGCGTTCCAGCGCTCCCTCAAGGAGGAGCTGCGGGAGTGGCTCAAGGAGACCTGAGCCACTCGCCGTCCGGTTGCTGCGCCGTCTGCTAGACCGTGGCGTTGGCCGCGGTGGCGGTCGGCGTCTCGCCCTGCGAGGCCTGCCGCAGCCACTGTGCGCAGACCTCGGCGAGAACGCCCAGGTCCTGCCGTTGCTGCGGTAGCCGACCTGACCGTTGGCGACGGCGTTCTTGCACCTGCCGCCCGGGTCCTTGCACACGGAAGGTGCCTTGGCGCGGCTGTGCAGTTCCGTGCTGACGGTGCGCAGAGCGGCGGGCATGGTGTCGGCGGGCGGCAGGATCGCCTTGGCGACGCGGGCGCGAAGACCTGCGGTTCCGCCCCCGAGGGGGTGGAACCGCAGGTGAAGAGGGTCAGGCGTCGCTGAACTTCTCGCCCTTGTCGGCCTTTTCGACAAGGAGCGCGGGCGGCGTGAACCGCTCCCCGTAACGGTCGGCCAGCTCACGCGCGCGGGCCACGAAGCCGGGCAGGCCGCCTTCGTAGCCGTTGATGTACTGGAGCACACCACCGGTCCAGCCGGGGAAGCCGATGCCGAAGATGGAGCCGATGTTGGCATCCGCGACGGACGTCAGGACGCCCTCCTCGACCAGGCGCACGGTGTCGAGCGACTCGGAGAAGAGCATGCGCTCCTGCATGTCCTTGAACGGGATCTCCGTGCCCGGCTTGGTGAAGTGCTCGCGCAGCCCCGGCCACAGGCCCGCGCGCTTGCCGTCCACGTAGTCGTAGAAGCCCGCTCCCCCGCTCCGGCCGGGGCGCTCGAACTCGTCGACCATGCGGTCGATGACGGAGTCCGAGGGGTGCCCGGCCCACGTGCCGCCGGCCTCCTCGACGGCGCGCTTGGTCTCGTTGCGGATCTTGCGCGGCAGGGTGAGGGTCAGCTCGTCCATCAGGGAGAGGACCTTCGCCGGGTAGCCCGCCTGGGCCGCGGCCTGCTCGATCGACGCGGGCTCGATGCCCTCGCCGACCATCGCGACGCCTTCGTTGATGAAGTGCCCGATGACGCGCGAGGTGAAGAAGCCACGCGAGTCGTTCACGACGATCGGCGTCTTGTTGATCTGGCGGACGAGGTCGAAGGCGCGGGCGAGCGCCTCGTCCCCGGTCCGCTCGCCCTTGATGATCTCGACGAGCGGCATCTTGTCGACGGGCGAGAAGAAGTGCAGGCCGATGAAGTCGACGGGCCGCGTGACGCCCTCGGCGAGCTGGGTGATCGGCAGCGTCGAGGTGTTGGAGCAGAGCAGCGCGTCCGGTTCGATGACGTCCTGGATCTCCTGGAACACCTTGTGCTTGAGCGAGGTGTCCTCGAAGACCGCCTCGATCACGGCGTCGCAGCCCGCGAGATCCTGCGGATCGGCGGTCGGCGTGATGCGGGCGAGGAGCGCGTCGGCCTTCTCCTGGGTTGTACGCCCTCGCTGCACCGCCTTGGCACACAGCTTCTCGGAGTAGGCCTTGCCCTTGGCGGCGGCCTCGGCGGAGACGTCCTTCAGGACGACCTCGATGCCCGCGCGGGCGCACGAGTAGGCGATGCCCGCGCCCATCATCCCGGCGCCCAGGACGGCGGCCTTGCGGACCGGGCGGGCCTCGATGCCCTTGGGGCGGTTGGCGCCGGAGTTGACGGCCTGGAGGTCGAAGAAGAACGCCTGGATCATGTTCTTCGCGGTCTGCCCGGTGACCAGCTCGGTGAAGTACCGGGCCTCGATGGTCAGCGCGGTCTCGAAGTCGACCTGCGAGCCCTCGACGGCCGCCGCGAGGATGTTGCGCGGGGCCGGGTAGGGGGCGCCGTTGATCTGCTTCTTCAGGTTGGCCGGGAACGCGGGCAGGTTCGCCGCGAACTTCGGGTTGGCCGGGGTGCCTCCGGGGATGCGGTAGCCGGGCTTGTCCCAGGGCTGCTGTGACTCGGGGTTGGCGTCGATGAAGGCGCGGGCCTTGGCGAGCATCTCGTCGCGGTCGGCCACCACTTCGTGGACGAGGCCGTTCTCCAGGGCGCGCTTCGGGGAGTACTGGGTGCCCTGGAGGAGCACCTTGAGGAGCGCGTCCGCGATGCCCATCAGGCGTACGGTGCGGGTCACGCCGCCGCCCGCCGGGAGCAGGCCGAGGGTGACCTCGGGCAGGCCGATCTTGGATCCGGGCGCGTCGAGCGCGACGCGGTGGTGGCTGGCCAGGGCGATCTCGTAACCGCCGCCCAGGGCCGCGCCGTTGATGGCGGCGACGACCGGCTTGCCCAGGGTCTCGATGCGGCGCAGGGAGCTCTTGATGGCGACGCCCGCCTCGAACGCGTCCTGCGCGTTCTCGGGGCCCGCCTGCATCATGTCCTTGAGGTCACCGCCCGCGAAGAAGGTCTTCTTGGCGGAGGTGTAGATGATGCCGCGGATGGAGTCCTTCTCGGCCTCCGCGCGTTCGGCGATCGCCGCGATGGAGTCCTTGAACGCCTGGTTCATGGTGTTCGCGGACTGGTTGGGGTCGTCGAGTACGAGCGTGACGACGCCGGTGTCGTCCTGTTCCCAGCGGATGGTCGTGCTTTCGGTCATGGTCTTGTCTCCGTGAAGTCTTTGGGGCGGGGTGAGCGGCTACTGGGGTGGGCTGCCGTGCTCCGTCGCCGTCTGCGGGTCGTGGTGGGTTGCTCGCGCAGTTCCCCGCGCCCCTGAAGGCATGCGCTGCGCGCAGCCTTCCCCGATGAGATGCCGCACGAAGTGCGCCTCTCAGGGGCGCGGGGAACTGCGCGACCAGCCACGACGTGCCCGCAGTCGGCGATGGTCAACAGCCCTACCGGCGCTTAGCCAGAGACCCGCTCCACGATCGTGGCGATGCCCATGCCTCCGCCGACGCACAACGTGGCCAGGCCGTACCGCTTGTCCTGACGCTCCAGCTCATCGACCAGCGTCCCCAGGATCATCGCCCCGGTCGCACCCAGGGGATGGCCCAACGCGATCGCGCCGCCGTTGACGTTGACCTTGTCCAGGGACAGGCCCATGTCCTTGACGAAACGGAGGACGACCGCCGCGAACGCTTCGTTGATCTCGACGAGGTCGATGTCATCGATGGTCAGACCCGCCTTGGCGAGCGCCTTGCGCGCGGCAGGGGCGGGACCGGTGAGCATGATGGTCGGCTCGGAGCCGGAGACGGCCGCGGAGACGATCCGGGCGCGCGGCGTGAGACCGTAGCGCTCGCCGACCTCCTTGGTGCCGATGGCGACCAGGGCGGCGCCGTCCACGATGCCGGAGGAGTTGCCCGCGTGGTGGACGTGGTCGATCTTCTCGACCCAGTGGTACTTCTGCAGCGCGACGGCGTCGAAGCCGCCGAGGTCGCCGATGTCCTTGAAGGACGGCTTCAGCTTGGCGAGCGAGTCGGCGGTGGTGCCGGGGCGCATGTACTCGTCGTGGTCGAGGACGACCAGGCCGCTGCGGTCCTTCACCGGCACGACGGACTTCTCGAAGCGGTTGTCCTTCCAGGCGGCCGCGGCGCGCTCCTGGGACAGGGCGGCGTACTCGTCGACGTCACGCCGCGAGTAGCCCTCGACGGTGGCGATGAGGTCGGCGCCGATGCCCTGCGGCACGAAGCCCGTCTCGTAGTTGGTCATCGGGTCGGCGAACCAGGCGCCGCCGTCCGAGGCCATCGGGACGCGCGACATCGACTCGACGCCGCCCGCCAGGACGAGGTCCTCCCAGCCCGAGCGCACCTTCATCGCGGCCATGTTGACCGCTTCGAGACCCGAGGCACAGAAGCGGTTCTCCTGGACGCCCGCGACGGTGTCGGGGAGCCCCGCGGCGATGGCCGCGATCCGCGCGATGTCGGAGCCCTGGTCGCCGACGGGGCCGACGACGCCGAGGACGATGTCGTCGACGGCCGCCGGGTCCAGGGCGGGGAACCGCGCCCGGATCTCGTGGATCAGGCCGACGACGAGGTCGATCGGCTTGGTGCCGTGCAGGGCGCCATTGGCCTTGCCGCGTCCGCGCGGGGTGCGGATCGCGTCGTATACGTACGCTTCGGTGGTCAAGACAGCAGCCTTTCGCAAAGAACTGTGCAGGTGAGGGTGGGGAAGGCTCAGGCGAGCAGGGAGCGGCCGATGATCTCCTTCATGATCTCGGTCGTACCTCCGTAGATCGTCTGGATGCGGCCGTCGGTGAAGGCCTTGGCGACGCGGTACTCGGTCATGTAGCCGTACCCGCCGTGCAGTTGCAGGCAGCGGTCCGCGACGCGTTTCTGCAGTTCGGTGGCCCACCACTTGGCCATCGACGCGTGCACGGCGTCGAGTTCCCCGTTCGAGTGATCGACGATGCAGCGGTCGAGGAACGAACGGGTGACGGCGCATTCGGTGGCCATCTCGGCGATCTCGAAGCGGATGTGCTGGAGCTTGGAGAGCGGGCGCCCGAAGGCCTCGCGCTCCTTGACGTACGTCGTGGTGATGTCCAGGAGGTGCTCGGCGGCGGCGATCCCCGCGACGGCGATGCCCATGCGCTCCTGCGCGAGGTTGGTCATCAGGTGGATGAAGGCGCCGTCGAGGTCGCCGAGGAGGTTCTCCTTGGGGACGCGTACGTCGTTGAAGAACAGCTCGGCGGTGTCCTGGGACTTCTGGCCGATCTTGTCGAGGTTGCGGCCCCGCTCGAAGCCGTCCATGCCGCGCTCGACGACCAGGAGGGACAGCCCCTTGGCGCCGCCCTCCGGGGAGGTCTTGGCGACGACGACCACGAGGTCGGCGAGGATGCCGTTCGAGATGAACGTCTTGGAGCCGTTGAGCAGCCAGTGGTCGCCCTGGTCGGTGGCGGTGGTGCGGATGCCCTGGAGGTCGGAGCCCGCGCCGGGCTCCGTCATCGCGATGGCCGTGATGATCTCGCCGGAGCAGAAGCCGGGCAGCCAGCGCCGCTTCTGGTCGTCGGTGGCCAGGGAGGTGAGGTAGGGGCCGATGATGTCGTTGTGCAGGCCGAGCGCGAGCCCGGCCGTGCCCGCGCGGGTGAACTCCTCGGCGAGGACGGCGCTGTAGCGGAAGTCGGTGTTCCCGCCGCCGCCGAACTCCTCGGGCACGGCGAGCCCGAGCAGCCCCTGCTTGCCCGCTGCGAGCCAGGCGTCACGGCTGACGATGCCGTCCTTCTCCCACTCCTCGTAGTGGGGCAGCACCTCCTTGGCGAGGAAGGTGCGGACGGTCTCGCGGAACGCCTCGTGTTCGGCGGAGAAGATCTGTCGCTTCACGTTCGGCCTCCTAGAGCCAGCCCTTGACGGTCTCGATCAATGTGGCCGGCTCGGGGCCGACGGGAATGACGTTGAGCATGTCGACGCCCGCCGCGCGGAAGGCCTCGACGCGCTCGCGGACGTAGCTCTCCGGGCCGCACAGCGACATGAGCTCGCAGAACTCGGCCGGGACGGCTGCCTCGGCTTCCTTCTTCTTGCCGGAGAGATACAGCTCCTGGATGAGCTTGGCTTCCTTCTCGTAGCCGTACGCGACCGCGAGGTCGTTGTAGAAGTTCTTCCCCACCGCTCCCATGCCGCCTACGTAGAGGGCGATTTGGGGGCGGGCCAAATCCCGTACGGCCGCCGCGTCGTCACCGATGGCGAGCAGGCCGCCCGCGACCGTCTGCAACGGGCCGAGCGCCGGATCGCGCTTCTCCTTGCCCTCGGCGAGCGGGGCGCCCCACACCTGGTGGGCCTTTTCCGGGATGAACAGGGTGGGGAGCCAGCCGTCGGCGATCTCGGCGGTCATGCGCACGTTGGCCGGGCCCAGGGACGCCACGTAGAGGGGCACTTCGGAGCGGACCGGCTTGGTGAGGATCTTCAGCGGCTTGCCCAGCTTGCCGCCCTTTTCCTTGGGCAGCGGCATGTCCGTGATGCCGTGGTGGTCGATGACCTCGCGGCGCAGGATGCGGCGGGTCAGCTCGATGGTCTCGCGGGTGCGGGCCAGCGGCTTGTCGTAGGGCTTTCCGTGCCAGCCCTCGACGACCTGCGGCCCCGAGGCGCCGAGCCCCATGATCGCCCGGCCGCCGGAGATCGCGTCGAGTCCGGCCGCCGTCTGGGCGATGAGGGCCGGGGTGCGCGAGTAGACGTTGAGGATCGCGGCGCCGATCTTCATACGCTCCGTGCGCGCGGCCAGGTAGCCCATGATGGTGGGCGAGTCGAAGCCGTACGCCTCCGCCACCCAGACGGCGTCCAGACCGGCGGACTCCAGGGCCGCGACGTCGTCGGCGGCCTGGCGCGGGTCGCCCGCGTAGGCGAGAGGTGCGGAGAGTTGCATCAGCTGTCTTCCTTCGTGGGTGTGGCGGACTGCTGGACGAGGGCCGGTACGTCCCAGTCGCGGGCCACGGCCTCGGTGTCGGCGCCCGGCTGGGCGGGGCCGCCGCGGACGTGGGTCGGGGTCGAGGAGAAGCGGGGCGCGGGGGCGGGCTGCGTGATGCCGCCGTGGTCGACGAAGGTGCCGCGGGCGGCGAGATGGGGGTGGTCCGGAGCCTCGCGCAGCGAGAGGACGGGCGCGACGCACGCGTCGGAGCCCTCGAAGACGGCCGTCCACTGCGCACGCGTGCGGGCCTTGAAGCGGGTGGCGACCGCCTCGCGCAGCTCGCCCCAACGGGCGAGGTCCTTGCGCGCGGGCGCCTGCTCCGTCAGGCCGAGCAGTGCGATGAACTCATCGTAGAACTGCTGCTCGAGCGCGCCGACCGCCATGTATCCGCCGTCGGCGGTCTCGTAGTTGCCGTAGAAGGGGCAGCCGCCGTCCAGGAGGTTGGCGCCGCGCCGGTCCTGCCAGCCGCCGGCCGCGAGCATGCCGTGGATCATCGATGTGAGGTGGGCGGTGCCGTCGACGATCGCGGCGTCCACGACCTGGCCCGTGCCGTGCTCGCGCGCGTGGTGCAGCGCCGCGAGGATGCCGACGACGAGGTAGAGCGAGCCGCCCGCGTAGTCGCCGACGAGGTTCGCGGGGACGGTGGGCGGCTCGTCGGGGTTGCCGATCATGCCGAGGGTGCCGGTGATCGCGATGTACGCGATGTCGTGCCCGGCGCGTTGGGCGAGCGGCCCCTCCTGGCCCCAGCCGGTCATCCGTCCGTAGACGAGCCTGGGGTTGCGGGCGTGACAGGTGTCGGGGCCGACACCGAGGCGCTCGGCGACTCCGGGGCGGTAGCCCTCGATGAGGACATCTGCGCGGTCGACCAGGTCGAGGACGCGGTCCGCGCCGTCCGGCGCCTTGAGGTCGACGATCACGGAGCGTTTGTTGCGGTTGGTGACGTCGTACTCGGGATTGATCGCGAGGCCGCCGCCGCCCGGTCGATCGACGCGTACGACGTCGGCGCCCAGGTCGGCCAGCAGCATGGCCGCGAACGGGCCCGGGCCGATGCCCGCCAGCTCGACGACGCGCACTCCTGCGAGCGGTCCGTGAACGCCCTTGTCCGGCACTGCCATTGAGCCCCCAGCGCTATGACACAACTGATGTAACACCAGTGATGCTAAGAACGTGTTCCACTCCGCACAAGACCCTAGCAAGCAAGCGCTTAGACAAAAGTGGGGAGAGAACCCGGGGTGCCGGGCCCTTCGACGGCGGAATGTCCAGGGGTACCGCCTGGTAACCCCTCCTGTTCCGCACGCTAGCCTCGGCCACCGACATCGGCACGGGGCGCACGGCAGAGAGGTGCCATGACCAGTCAGCACGGCAACGGCAAGGAGCGTGCGGCGGACCGCACGTACGACATCGTGCTCTTCGGGGCCACCGGTTTCGTGGGCGTCCTCACCGCGGAGTACCTCGCGGCGAACGCCCCGGAAGGGCTGCGCTGGGCGATCGCGGGGCGTGACACCGGGAAGCTGGAGCGGCTGCGGCACAAGCTCGCCGAAGCCCACCCGGCCTGCGCGGAGCTCCCCCTCGTCCGCGCGGACGTGGCGGACCCGGTGACCCTGCGGGAGATGGCGGGCCACGCGCGCGTGGTGGCCACGACCGTCGGGCCCTATCTCCAGTACGGCCAGGAACTCGTCGCCGCGTGCGCCGAGGCGGGCACGGACTACGTGGACCTCACCGGTGAGCCGGAGTTCGTCGACCTCACGTACGTGCGGCACGACGCCCGCGCCCGGGAGACCGGCGCGCGCCTCGTGCACTCCTGCGGCTTCGACTCGGTCCCGCACGACCTGGGCGCGTACTTCACCGTGCGCCAGCTCCCGGAGGGTGTGCCGCTGCGGGTGGACGGGTTCGTGCGCAGCAACGCGACGTTCTCCGGGGGTACGTTCGCCTCCGCGCTCGCCCAGTTCGCCCGGGGGCCGCAGATGGTGGCCGCCGCACGCGACCGGCGGCGGCACGAGCCGCGCCTGGTGGGCCGCAAGGCGTACGCGCCGCCGAGCGCTCCCCGGTACGCGGGCGAGGTCGGTGCCTGGGCCCTCCCCCTGCCGACGATCGACCCCCAGGTGGTGCAGCGCTCGGCGCGGGCCCTGGAGCGCTACGGGCCCGACTTCCGCTACCGGCACTACGCGGCCGTGAAGACCCTGCCGTTCGCGGTGGGCGGCGCGGCGGCCGTCAGCGGTCTGGTGGCCGCGGCCCAACTGCCGCCCGCGCGGCGCTGGTTGTCGTCGCGCCTGAAGCCGGGCGAGGGGCCGAGCGAGCAGCGGCGCGCGGACAGCTGGTTCTCCGTACGGTTCGTCGGCGAGGGCGGCGGCAAGCGGGTGTTCACGGAGGTCTCGGGCGGCGATCCGGGGTACGACGAGACGGCGAAGATGCTGGGCGAGGCGGCGCTGTGCCTGGCCGTCGACGACGACCTGCCGGACGTGGCGGGGCAGCTGACCACCGCCGTGGCGATGGGCGACGCGCTGACGGCGCGGCTGACGGCGGCGGGGCTCAGCTTCCGGGTGGCGGCGTCGCGGTAGCGGCCGCCTCGCCCGGTGCCGCGCCGGTCGCCTCGCGCAGGGCCGCGCGGCACAGGGCGTCCGCGCGGCGCGTCGACTCCGGAAGACGGTAGCGCGGCGTCAGCCGGAGCGTGTGGGCGCAGGCATTGTCCAGGCTCACGCGATGGCCGACGGAGACGAAGACCGGCTTGACGCCCTCGCGGGTGCGCAGGGCGCGGCCGAGCTCCTCGTCTCCGTCCAGGAGCGGGGCCGCGCTGCCCCGCGCCGCGTCCGGAGCGTCGTACGTGAACGTGAAGGGGTTCTTGGCGACGCCGATCGTGGGCAGGCCGGTGAGGACGCCGAGGTGGCTCGCGAGGCCGAACCTGCGGGGGTGCGCGATGCCGTAGCCGTCGCAGACGACGAGGCCCGGTGCCGCGTCGAGCGCGTCCAGGGCGGCGAGGACGGTGGGGATCTCACGGAAGGCGAGCAGACCCGGCACGTACGGGAAGGCCACGCGGCCCACCGCGGTGGCCTCCTCGACGACGTCGAGCGTCGCGGCGTCCAGGACGACGACCGCGGCGGCGACCAGGTCGCGCTCGTCGTCGTAGGCGACGTCGACACCCGTGACACGTCCCGTGCCTGGCTCGGGGCCCGCCTCGTCGAGCACGACCCGGGCACGGAGCCCGTCCTGGACCGCGCGGGCGGCCGGTTCGTCGGTGGGCCAGTCGGCGGGGGTTTCGGAGGTGACCGTGTGCGTTGTCATCGTGCGGGCAAGCCTAGGCGGCCCTCACCCTTCGACCGCCGGACGGGCTGGATTCGCAGTAGCCTCGCGATCATGTTCGTTCTCGAGTTGACCTACACCGCGCCCGTGTCCGCCGTCGACAAGGAGCTGGAGGCCCACGTCGCCTGGCTCGACCAGCTGTACGCGCAGGGCGTCTTCATCGCCTCCGGGCGCAAGAACCCGCGCGACGGCGGTGTGATCCTGGCCGTGGCCGACGACCGTGCGGCGATCGAGAAGATCGCGGCGAACGACCCCTTCGTGCTCGCGGAGGTGTGCGAGTACCGCATCACCGAGTTCATCGCCACGAAGACGGCCCCGGCACTCGCCCCCTACCGGCAGCAGCTGCCCTAGTCCCGCTCCCAGCGAGCGATCCGGCCCTTCTCGCCGGACGCCCAGCAGGCCCGGTCCCGAGTGCAGTCGACTGTGTCGTACGACCCCGGGTCGACCGTCCGCCAGCTGCGGCCGCCGTCCGACGTGACGTCCGTACCGGTGGGCCCGACCGCGAGCGCGCCACGGCGGCTGCCGGGCAGCCAGGCCACCCCGGAGCGGTAGGCGGGCGGCGGCTCGGTGGCCGTGGTCCAGCTGCGGCCGCCGTCGCGGGTGGTGGCCGCGGCCTTCGGGGACGGCTGGCCGGCGCGGTAGTCGCCGCCGACCGCGATGCCGTGCGTACGGTCGCGGAAGGCGAGGCCGAAGACACCGCGCGCCGGGTCGCCCGCCGGGATCGGCGCGTCCGTGGCCTGCCAGGTGCGCCCGCGGTCGGTGGAGTGCAGCACACGCGCGCGCGACGCGCCCCCGGTGGCCAGCCACACGTCGCGGGAGCCGGAGCTCACCAGACACTGGCCGCTCGCCGCGAAGCCCGACTCCCCCTCCTGGGCGGCGGGCATGCCCTTGCTGGGCAGGACCTTCCAGGAGCGGCCGCCGTCGGCGGTGGACAGAATGCGGTACTTGCCGTCCACCGGGTCGCTCATGGCCAGGCCGTGGCGGCCGTCGAAGAACGTCATGCAGTCGTAGAAGGCCTTCGGGTCGGTGTTGCGGAAGGACTCCGTCCAGGTCGCTCCGCCGTCCGACGTGCGAAAGACCCGCGACGCCTCGCCCTCACCGATGGCGAGGACCACGGCGCGGCGGCCGTCGAAGGCCTCGATGTCCCGGAACTCCAGCTCTCCGGCTCCGGGCGGCGATACGTTCCGCCAGTGCCCGCCGCCGTCCGACGTACGCAGCACGGTCCCTTTCGCCCCGGCCACCCAGGCTGTGTTCCGGCTGACGGCGGCGAGACCGCGGAAGCGGGCGTCGGTGCCGCTCTCCTTGAGGTCCCAGCCCCCGCCGAGGTCCCCGCCCCGGGCGAGGTCCCCGCCTCCGCCGAGGTCCTCGCCCCCGCCCCGCGGGGACGACTGCTCCCCGGACGCCGCCTGGGCGGACCCCGGCACGGACAGCGCCGTCGCGGCGAGAGCCGCCCCGCACAGTCCCACCGACACCGCGCGGCCCACGGACCGCGCCCACCTCGTCTTCCCCAAAGACTTCATGGCGGGCGAAGTTACCACCGGAACGCAGGATTCCTTCCGGGATTCCTGTGAAGACGGTGAAGAGCGTGCGGTGACCGAGGTCACTCCGTGTTCGCGTGCACGGATTCCGTCATTCCGACGTCTATCCAAGTGCCGACCCGAGTCGTCCAGCTGTCAGTGAGGGAGCAGGCGTTGTCCACCAGCATCGAGCAAGCCGTAGAGGCCCGCCTCGTCGCCGCCGCACCGCGGATGTCGACCATTCCCGCGACGCTGCACTACGACCGGGGCGATCCGTTCGCCGTCCGGATGAGCTTCCCCGCCCCGGCGACCCTCGAGGGCATCGAGGTCTACTGGACCTTCGCTCGCGAGCTGCTCGCCCAGGGCATGGAGCAGACGGTGGGCGACGGCGACGTCCGCGTCCGCCCGTACGGCTTCGACCGCACCGTCGTGGAGTTCCACGCCCCCGAGGGCACGGCGATCGTGCACATCCGCACCGGCGAGCTGCGCCGCTTCCTGCACCGCTCCCAGGTCCTGGTGCCCACGGGCGACGAGCATCTCCACCTCGACCTGGACCAGGACCTCGCCGACCTGATGCGGGACGCCTGCTGATCCGCTGCGGCGAGCGGCTCAGCCGCCCGACCTGGCGGCCTCCGCGGACGACACCGCCGACGCCAGCGCCTTGCGCAGCGCCCGCATCAGCTCGGGGAGCTCGGGGCCCGGCGCCCCGCTGCGGTCGGTGAGCGCTTCGAGCCGCTCCTTGTAC
This sequence comes from Streptomyces sp. NPDC032198, assembly GCF_040636975.1. NCBI lineage: Bacteria > Bacillati > Actinomycetota > Actinomycetes > Kitasatosporales > Streptomycetaceae > Streptomyces > Streptomyces sp. NPDC032198. Next base: position 252,526 of record NZ_JBEZVL010000003.1, read on the forward strand.
TGCCTGCGGTCCTTGCCCGAGATGACGCCGCGCAGCTTGCCCGTCGCCGCGCACACCACCAGGGCGGCGTCGCCCGCGGGAACCTCGGAGACCGGCACCGGACCGCGCAGGACCGCGAGCGCCTCGGCGTGCAGGACCTCGACGTATCCGGCGCGCTCCAGCTCGTAGCGCCGGGAGGGGAAGATCCCCAGGACCCGGGTGCGCTCCGTGCGCAGATACCCCTCGGACGCGAGCTGATCGCGTACCGCGTCCATCGTGTGGCGGGACTTGTGGGTGATCCAGCCGCGCCACTTGCGGGGCCTCGACTCCTCGATGAGTTCGATGACGACGTCGAGCCCCGGATCTCCGGTGCGTGCCCCGAAGACCGGAGTGACGATGCCGTCCACGTCCGAGACGAGTCCGCGCTGGGCCAGCTCCGCCAGCGCGCAGGCCCGTACCGCGTAGTGCAGGTCAGGGGCGCCGGCGATCCGGTCCTTGCCGGTGTCCCAGGCGAGCAGGAAGATCCGGTTCGGCAGGGAGAGCGAGCCGTAGGGCATGGGGCCTCCTTGTTCGCGGTCACGATAAGCCGTTGACACCGATCAGGCCGCACCCTACGGTGTATAACGGTTCTGTTGTCGCCGATAGGAGTAGGACGTTGCTCGTCTGAGGTCTGGTGTCACCGCGTCACACGGCTCGGCCGTGTGCGTAGCGTGCGACCTCGGCGTACGAGCCGTCCCCCGGCGCAGGGCCCTTTTTTCTGCCCTCACCCCCTGACGACGTCGCTCCCGTCCTGCTGTCGCGCCCCGCGGTGTCCCGAAACGCGTTGCCCCTGACCGCGCTTCATCTCACGCAACCGCGAGGACCACATGTCTACTTCCCCCACCTCCATCACCTGCACGTCGCTCGACTTCACCTGGCCGGACGGGACCGGCGTCTTCGACGGTTTCCAGGCGGCCTTCGGGACCGGCAGGACCGGCCTCATCGGTGTCAACGGGTCAGGAAAATCAACCCTGTTGAAGCTTCTGGCCGGTGAGCTCACACCGAGCGAGGGCGCCGTCCGCGTCGCGGGCGACATCGGGTATCTGCCACAGAACATCACCCTCGACACCGCTCTGCGCGTTGACGAGGTGCTCGGCATCGCGGCAACTCGCGCTGCTCTGCACGCGATTGAGGCGGGTGACGTGGCCGAGGAGCACTTCACCGCGGTCGGTGACGACTGGGACGTGGAGGAGCGCGCCGTGGCGACCCTCGACCAGCTCGGCCTCGGCCACATCGGCCTGGACCGCACCACCGGCGAGGTGTCGGGCGGTGAGTCCGTGCTGCTGCGTCTCGCCGCGCTGCTGCTGCGCCGGCCCGATGTGCTCCTTCTCGACGAACCCACCAACAACCTGGACCTGTACGCCCGTCGGCGCCTGTACGCGGCCGTCGACGCCTGGTCCGGGGTCCTGGTCGTGGTCAGCCACGACCGTGAACTCCTCGATCTGGTCGACCAGATCGCCGACCTGCGGGACGGGGAGCTCAAGTGGTACGGAGGAAACTTCTCCGCCTACGAGGAGGCCCTCGCCGCCGAGCAGGAGGCGGCGGAGCGCATGGTGCGCGTCGCCGAGTCCGACCTGAAGAAGCAGAAGCGTGAACTCGCCGACGCTCAGGTGAAGTTGGCACGCCGCAAGCGGTACGGCCAGAAGATGTGGGACACCAAGCGTGAGCCGAAGGTCGTCATGGGCGAGCGCAAGCGCCAGGCCCAGGTGTCCGCGGGCAAGCACCGCATCATGCACGAGGAGAAGCTCAGCGAGGCCAAGGAGCGCCTGGACGATGCCGTCGAGGCGGTGCGGGACGACGACGAGATCCGTGTCGACCTGCCGCACACCGCGGTCCCGCCGGGCCGCACGGTCCTCACGCTGAGCAATCTGTCCCTGCGTTACGGAGCGCGCGTACAGGGCGAGTTCGAGCTGCGCGGACCCGAGCGGGTCGCGCTGGTCGGCCGCAACGGCGCGGGCAAGACCACACTGCTGCGGACCATCGCCGGAGAGCTGGCGGCCATGGAAGGAGAGGCACTGGCGCACGTCCCGCTGCGCTTCCTGCCGCAGCGGCTCGACGTACTCGACGAAGAACTGACCGTGGCCGAGAACGTGGCACGCTACGCCCCCGGCGCCACCAACAACCGGATCCGGGCCCGCCTGGCCCGCTTCCTGTTCAAGGGGGCACGGGCCGACCAGCGGGCGGCGACCCTGTCGGGCGGCGAGCGGTTCCGGGCGGCACTGGCCGCCCTGCTGCTCGCGGAACCGGCGCCGCAGCTCCTGATGCTCGACGAGCCGACGAACAACCTCGACATGGCGAGCGCGAAGCAGCTGGCCACGGCCCTGGAGTCGTACGAGGGAGCGCTGATCGTGGCCAGTCACGACGTGGCGTTCCTGGAGTCGATCGGCATCACACGCTGGCTGCTTCTCGACGGAGAAATGAAGGAAATCACGACAGAAGCTGTCGGGTATTTTGACTAGCTTCGCCTGTATGCACCAGTACATCACCATCACAGGAGCCCGTGAGAACAACCTCAAGGAGGTGAGCCTGCGCATCCCGAAGGACCGGCTCACGGTCTTCACCGGCGTATCGGGATCGGGGAAGTCATCGGTCGTGTTCGACACGATCGCGGTCGAGTCGCAGCGTCAGCTGAACGAGACCTTCACGTGGTTCGTCCGCAACCGGCTGCCGAAGTACGAGCGGCCGCATGCGGAGAGCATCGAGGATCTCTCGCCCGCGATCGTCGTCGACCAGCGGCCGGTCGGCGGCCACTCCCGGTCCACGGTGGGCACGATGACGGACATCTACGCGGTGATGCGCGTGCTGTTCTCGCGGCACGGCACACCGAGTGCCGGTCCGGCCACCGCGTACTCGTTCAACGACCCGGCGGGCATGTGTCCGCGATGCCACGGCCTGGGCAGGACCGTGCGGCCCGACTACGACCGCATCCTGGACCCCGCCAAGTCCCTGGCGGACGGCGCGATCCTCTTCCCGCCGTTCGCCGCGGGGACCTGGCAGGGCCAGACGTACACCCACACCACCGACCTGGACACGCGCAAGCCGGTGGGCCAATTCGACGCGCGGGAGCGGGGGTTCCTCCTGCGCGGCGGCAAGCACGGCCGCAAGGTCAGCGTCGACAACACCGGCGGCGCGCGGGACATCGACTACGAAGGCCTCGCCGACCGCTTCGAACGGCTCTACCTCAACCGCGATCTGTCCTCGCTCTCCCAGAAGACCCGCGACCTCGTGCAGCGCTTCCTGATCGAGGGCGCGTGCGACCTCTGCGACGGGGCGCGGCTCAACGCGGCGGCGCTCGCCACCCGGATCGGCGGCATGAACATCGCCGAGGCCTCGCGCATGGAGGTCACCGACCTCATCGCCGCCCTGGAGCGGATCGACGACCCGGTGGCGGGCCCGATCGCGGCGGCGGCCGTGGCGGCGCTCGAACGGATCGAGGCGATCGGCCTCGGCTACCTGAGCCTGGGTCGCGAGACGTCCACGCTCTCCGGCGGCGAGGGGCAGCGCCTGAAGACGGTGCGGCACCTCGGCTCCAGCCTGACCGGCATGACGTACATCTTCGACGAGCCGAGCGTCGGCCTGCATCCGCGTGACGTGGGGCGGCTCAACGACCTGCTGCTGCGCCTGCGCGACAAGGGGAACACCGTCCTCGTCGTCGAGCACGACCCTGACGTGATCGCCGTCGCCGACCACGTCGTCGACATGGGCCCGGCGGCGGGCACGGGCGGCGGTCTGGTCGTCTTCGAGGGCACGCCGGACGAGCTGCGGCACGCCGACACGCTCACGGGCCGGCATCTGCGGCGCTCGACGGGCGTCAAGGAGAGCCCGCGCGAGGCCATCGGCGGGCGGTGGGTCAAGGGCGCCGCCCTGCACAACCTCAAGGACGTCAGCGTGCGCGTGCCGACGGGGGTGCTCACGGCGGTGACGGGCGTCGCGGGCTCGGGCAAGAGCACGCTGGTGTCGCGGGCGTTCGTCGCCGAGCACCCGGACGCCGTTGTCGTGGACCAGTCGGGCATCGGCATCTCGGGCCGCTCCACCCCGGCGACGTACCTCGGGATCATGGATTCGCTGCGCAAGCTCTTCGCGCGGGAGACCGGCCGGGAGGCGGGGCTCTTCAGCTTCAACTCCAGTGGCGCGTGCGAGAGCTGCCAGGGCCGCGGGATCATCTACAGCGACCTCGCCTTCATGGATCCGGTGACGACCACCTGCGAGGCGTGCGAGGGGCGCCGCTTCAAGGACGAGGTGCTCCGGCTGACCGTCGGCGGCAGCTCCATCGCCGATGTGCTCGACATGACGGCCGAGCGCGCCCTCGGCTTCTTCGCCGCGGTCGACGACACGGCGATGCGGCGCCGGCTGCGGGCCCTGCACGACGTGGGGCTCACCTACCTGACGCTCGGGCAGCCCCTGAGCACCCTGTCGGGCGGCGAGCGCCAGCGGATCAAGCTCGCCACCCAGCTGCACCGCACCGGCACCACGTACGTCCTTGACGAGCCGACGACCGGCCTGCACATGGCCGACGTGGAGGGTCTGCTCGGCCTCCTGGACCGGCTCGTCGACGCCGGGAACACCGTGCTGGTCGTCGAGCACAACCTGGAGGTCGTCAAGCACGCGGACTGGGTGATCGACCTCGGGCCCGACGGCGGCAAGCACGGCGGGCAGGTCGTCTTCGAGGGCACGCCGGGACAGCTGATCGAGGCGGACGGCTCGTTCACCGCCGATCATCTGCGACGAGACCTGGGCCTGGACCCCTCCCACGCTGCATGATGTGCGACAGCACCCCGGCCCGGCGCACGCCGGGCGGGGAGCGCCCCCCGCCGTTCCACCCCTACGGAGAACATCCCGTGCCCAGCACGAAAGCGCTGATCCGCCGGCCAGGACCGCGCCTCGCCGAAGGCCTGGTCACGCATGCCGAGCGGACCCCGGTCGACACGGCGCTCGCTTTCGATCAGTGGGTGGCGTACGCCGGGGCGCTGCGGGCGCACGGCTGGGAGACGGTCGAGGTGGAGCCCGCCGACGACTGCCCGGACTCGGTCTTCGTCGAGGACACGGTCGTCGTCTTCCGCAACGTCGCGCTGATCGCCCGGCCGGGCGCCGAGTCGCGGCGGCCGGAGACGGCCGCCGTGGAGGAGGCCGTGGCCCGGCTCGGCGCCTCCGTGAACTGGGTGTGGGAGCCGGGCACGCTGGACGGCGGAGACATCCTCAAGGTCGGCGACACGATCTACGTGGGCCGTGGCGGGCGTACGAACGCCGACGGCATCCGGCAGCTGCGGGCCGTCTTCGAGCCGCTGGGGGCGCGGGTCGTGGCCGTCCCCGTCAGCAAGGTGCTGCATCTGAAGTCGGCGGTGACGGCGCTGCCGGACGGCACGGTCATCGGCCACCCGCCGCTCGTGGACTCCCCCTCGCTCTTCCCGCGCTTCCTGCCGGTGCCCGAGGAGTCCGGGGCCCACGTGGTGCTGCTCGGTGGCTCGAAACTGCTGCTCGCGGCGAGCGCCCCGAAGAGCGCCGAGCTGCTCGCGGACCTCGGTTTCGATCCGGTCGTGGTGGATATCAGCGAGTTCGAGAAGCTCGAGGGCTGTGTGACATGCCTCTCAGTGCGGCTCAGGGAGCTGTACGCCTGACCAGTCCTGGGGCGGGTGGGACACGAGAGGCCTCTGGGCCCCGCCGACTCAGCCACTTTACGGAGGGCTTAACCTACGGCAACGTAACCTACGACACCGTAGGTAGGTAGCACCCGCTCGTGCTGCCGCGTAACCCCTACGCACGTAATCCGCAAAAAAACTCCCGTCCCCCCTGGAGCCCCCGTGACGATCACCTCTCCTCATCTCGGCAGCACGGACGACTGGACCGATGCCCGGTTGCTGTTCGCCCTGGAAGAAGTGGTCGAGAAGGAGCTCAACCGCCACCTGAAGGTGGCGAAGGACTGGATGCCGCACGAGTACGTGCCGTTCTCCGACGCCCGGAACTTCCCCGGCTACTTCGAGGACGGCCAGGCCTGGGAGCCCGAGCAGTCCAAGGTGACCGACATCGGCAAGATCGCCCTTGTCGTCAACCTGCTGACCGAGGACAACCTCCCCAGCTACCACCACGAGATCGCCTCCCTCTTCGGCCGTGACGGCGCCTGGGGCACCTGGGTGCACCGCTGGACCGCTGAGGAGGGCCGCCACGGCATCGTGATGCGCGACTACCTCCTGGCGTCGCGCGCCGTGGACCCGGACAAGCTCGAGCAGTTCCGCATGGCGCACATGGCCGAGGGGTTCGAGTCCGACAACCGGCACTCGATGCTGCACTCGGTCGCGTACGTGGCCTTCCAGGAGCTCGCGACCCGCGTCTCGCACCGCAACACCGGCCACCAGTCGGGCGACCCGGTCTGCGACCGGATGCTGGCGCGCATCGCCACCGACGAGAACCTGCACATGGTCTTCTACCGCAACCTCCTGGGCGCGGCCTTCGAGCTCGCCCCGGATCTGACCATGCAGTCCGTGCGTGACGTCGTGGTCGACTTCCGGATGCCCGGACACGGCATGCCCGGCTTCGAGCGGGCCGCCGCGCGGATGGCGATCGGCGAGATCTACAACATGCGCATCCACCACGACGACGTGATCCAGCCCGTCCTTCGCTACCTGAAGGTCTTGGACATCGACGGGCTCGGCCCCGATGGTCTCAAGGCGCAGGAGGAGCTCGGTCTGTACATGAACGGGCTCGACACCGAGGCCAGCAAGTTCGACGAGAAGCTTGCCACCCGCAAGGCGCGGATGGCGGCTCGGGGGAAGTAACCCCCCGCGGGGTGGGCGAGCCGTGATCCGCCGCTTCAGCGGCGGATCTTCTCCCGCCCACCCGGCCGACCACCCCGTGGTCACTCGTACGACGTGCACACCGTCAGCGCCGCGTCCCGGACGTCCGGGACGGCGTGGGCCCGCAAGGACATCAGCAGGCCCCGCCACGGCTCGGACCAGTTCGTCCGCTCGCCCAGCGCGTCGGTCACCGCCAGGGCGAAGAGCCCGTTCGCGTGGCCGCCCGTATCCGCGAGGCGGTGGGTCACCGGCAGCAGGCAGCCGGCCGCCCTGCCGGTGTACTCCGTGTCCGCGAGCCGCTCCGTGAGCGCCGTCGCGGACCGCATCGCCAGCGCCGGTCGCCCCTCGTGCAACCGGGCCAGCCGCAGCAGCGCCTCGCCCACCTCTTCGGGCTCCCCGTCCACGTCCACCGCCGCCACCAGGATCTCCGCGGCCTGCGGCACGTAGTCCGCGTACCCGGCGAGGAGACCGCCCGCGGCCAGACCGGGCGCCCGGTACGCCTCGCCCCCTTCCGCCAGCGTCTGCGCCACGTACTCGATCCGCCGCCGCGCGGGCAGGTCCCGGTCAGGCGACGCGGGCACATCGGAACCCGCGAGGGCCGCGAGCGCCCCGCACAGGGCCTCGGTGCCGCGGGGCGCGGTCGCCGCCGCCGTCACCAGACCCCGCGCGGCCACCTGCCACGTGGCCCGCCGGTCGAGGTCCGCGACCGCGTCCGCGAGGACCGCAGCCGCGTCCGGTGACCACGGGGCCCATCGGGCGAGCGCGTCGAGCGCGACGCCCGCCACGTCGTCGTCCCGCGTGCCGACCGTCTCGCGTACGAGGCGTGCGTACCGCTCCCGATGCCCCTCCGCCAGGTCGAGCGGCCGCACCCGGAGCACGGCCGCCCGCAGCACCGCCTCACGCCCAGCGGCATCGCTCAGGAGCCCCCACACCCGTTCCTCGCCGAGCAGTCCGGCCGCGAAGGCCACACAGGCCGCCCGTACGTCGCGGTGGGCGTCCGGCGCCTCGTAGGCGTCGCCGAGCAGCGCCGCGGCCTCGGCCGCCGGAAGGCGCACGGCGGCCAGCCGGGCCGCCTCCTTGCGGCTCGTCACCTTCTTGCCCGGCCTGCACAGGACCTCCCGGAGCAGCGCCGCGAGCCGGGAGGGCGCGACATGACGTGACGCCTGCGTCGCCGCGTACACCGCGACCCGCGCCCGCTCGCCGCCCGCGTGCGCGAGCAGTTCGGGCAGCGCGTCACCGGGCCGGGAGATGTGGGCGAGGGCGCCGAGAGCCGCCTCGGCGAGCACCGTGTCGGGCGATCCGGTCCAGCGGCGCACGAGATCCTCCCCCGGGCCCGGGACGTGGGCGCCGCGCGCGATCGCCAGCGCCCGGTCCCGTTGCGGCAGTCCCGCGTCACCCGCCGTCCGCGCCAACTGCCGTGCGTACGCCGTCTGCTGACGTGGGAGCCAGCGGTGGATGTGCCGGGCATCCGCCCGCACGGTCCACGCCGCGCCCTTGACCAGGAACCTGCCGTACGGGGGCGTACCGGACAGGAGCGGGTCGAGCAGGTCCGTGCGGCGGCCGCACACGATGTCGAGGACCGGGGCCAGCACGCCCGTCGACGGCTCCTGCGCGAGGACCCTCGCGACGCGCGCGTCGCGGGTCGCGGCCGGTTCGAGCCACAGGTCGATCGCCCTCGACATGGTGGCGTTGCTGCCGAACCGGATGGCCTGCCAGAGGAGTTCCTGGAGTTCGGGCATGCCCGCGGCGCGCCGTCCGACCGCGCGGGCCAGCGCGAAGGTGAGGCTGTGGTCGGCCTTCTCCGCGCCCGCCTCGATCCAGGGTCGCAGTGCCTCGAAGACGTCGTGCTCCTGGCCGCGGCGCAGGGTGTGGTCGAGGCGTCCGAGGTCGGCGCCGCCGGTGTTGCCGGAGATCCGGACGAGGGTGCGCAGCGCCCAGTTCACCAGCTCCGGCCGTCCGCCGGCCGCGTGTTCGCGCAGCACGGCGATGGCCAGCCGGCTGAGGCCGCCGCGGGTGGCGTACGAGGAGTCGCGGGCCGCGACGGCGTCCGCGGAGATCCGGTCGAGGAACGGTTCGGCGTCGGCCCCGAAGAGGGCGGGCCGGGTCTCGGCGAGCGCGGTCAGGGCCGCGGCCCGCACGGGGTCCTGCTCGTTCGCGAGCCGGGTCATCTCCGCGAGTACAGAGGTGATGTGGGCCCCCTCCCCGGACCGGGCGGCATTGCGGACGAGCAGGGGCCACGCCTCGGCACGGTCGGCGGCGGAGGGCCGCCGGGTCGCCGCCACTAGCCGGTCGCGCACCTCGGCACAGGGCAGGAAGGACTCGGCGAGCAGCACCGCACTCCACTCCGCGCCCTGTTCCTTGGCCCGCTCCGCCATCCGCCGCGCCTCTTCGGCCACGGCGCCGCGGGGCAGTGCGCCGAGGATGACGTCGTCGACGCCGGTGAATCCCGGGCCGCGCCCCTCGACGGCCCGCGCATGGACGGCCGCCCGGTCCGCGGGCGCGTGGGCGCGCATCAGCCGGGCGAGGCCTTCCGATGCGTCGGGATCCTCGGCGACGGTGCGGGCGTACGTGAGGAGTTCGGGCGCGCCCGAGCGGGCGAGCTTGCGCAGCACGGACGCCGTGAGGGCACGGCTGCGGCGCAGCGGCCATCCCCAGGGCCCGGAGAGGATCGTGAGCACGCGCCCCGGCGCCGCGTCGGCCAGGACGCCCAGGCAGGGGCGGAGCCGCACGGGGAACGCGCTGGGTGCGAACCGGTCCAGCAGGTCGAGCACCCGCAGCGGCTCCGCCTTCGTGACGGCCGCGATCCCCGTCGCGTACCGCTGCCACCACGCGTCCCGCAGCGCCTCGGGCAGCACTTCGAGCTCGCGCGCCGCGACATCGAGCAGGACGCCCGCGTGCCGCCTGGCCAAAGGCCGCCATCCCCGTACGGAGTGGAAGAGCTCCGGCAGCAGCCGCTCCACCACGGGGCCCGAGCATCCGGGCAGCAGCCTGGCCGCCTCGGTGTCACCCCACTGCTGCCGCAGCGGGTCGACGACGCGATCGGCGAGCGCGGTGCGGTGCCCGGCGAGGATCGCCCGAAGCAGTTGGCGCCGCACCGCCTCGGGAGCGTCGTCGAGCGCGGCCTCGAACGCGGTGTCCGGCACCCCATGGCTCTCCGCGACCCGCAGCGCGTGCCCCCGCACGAAGGCGTCGGGGTCGGCGAGCCGCGCCCCGGTCCACTCGGCGTCCCGTCCGGCACAGGCCAGCATGATGGCCACCTGGCGCTCGTACGGGCCGCCGCTCTCCAGCTCCTCGAGAACGGACCGCAGCGCACCGCGTCCCGCGAAGTCCCGGGCGCTCTCGGCGATCTCCCGCATCCGCCGCGGATACGGCAGGGGGTCGAGGTCGGAGAGCAGATAGCGGGCGGCGGTCTTCTCGGGCTGGGCCATGCGCGGATTCTGCCTGGCGGGACCGGCCCGGGGACAGCGAATTGAAGAGGGCAGGGCGGGAAAAGGGGGCGGTGCGGGAAGAGGGGGCGGGGCGGCTGGAATCGAACCAGCGTGTTCCGGTTTTGGAGACCGGCGCGACAGCCCCTGCGCTACGCCCCGCCCTTGGCCGGATCGTACCCTCCGCGGGTTTTCAGGAGTGAGTCTTCCGGTGGACGAGGAAGGCGAGGGCCGCCAGAACAGCGCTGCATACTGCGGCAATTGCTCCGAGCAGGCTCAACTTCGTCAGTTTTCGATGCGCCCTCCCCTATTGGTGTCCCCGGCCGGGCGTCGTCAGCGATGCACGCTGCGCACGGCTGCGACATCCGCCGGGACGGCCGGTCCGTCGATCTCCGCGGCGAACGCCGCGAGGCGACGCTTGATGCTCGCCGCGATGCCCTGGCCCAGGACGAAGCGGGTGGGCGTGAGTGCGCGGGCGGCGGTGTCCAGCAGCCGGTGGGCCTCGCGGCTGCGCAGGCCGGTGTGGCTGAGCACCAGGTGCGCCAGGCGGTGCTCGACGGCGGCCAGGCTCTCGGCGATGGCCGTGGCCGCCGCGTCGTCGACGTGGTTGTCCGCCGCGCCGAGCGTCCCCGCGGCGCGCACCCGGCCGAGGTCGAGCAGCTCCACCCCGGCGGACACGGCGGCCGCGACCAGCCGGGCGGCGGCCCGCGGCCCGATGCCGTTGCTGGCGACGGCGAGGCGTTCCAGCGCACCGCGTGGCGCACGCTCCAGCGCCCGCGCGAGCAGCGACGCACCCCCGTCACCCAACTGCGCTGCCGATACGTATAGTTCACGCACTCCACCCAGGGAGATCAGTTCGCCCAGCGGGGCAGCGCCGTCCGGGCCGAGCGGATTGCCGCCCAGGAAGACCCGCTCGACGCGCCGCCCGGTGTCGGCCGCGGCGAGCAGTGCGTCGGCGAGGGCCGCGGTTCCGGCCGCGTCGAGTCCGGTCTGGACGAGGTCGAGGGTGCGCAACGTACGTACGGATTCGATCAGTTCGGTGGCTGCGGCACCTCCCTGCGGGCCCAGCGGATTGCGTTTGAGCCAGACGCCGGTCACGACCTGCGGCGAGGCCCGCAGCTGGTCCGCGATACGGCAGGCGCCGCCGGCGGTGATGCCGTTGCAGCCCAGGTAGAGCGTCTCGACGCCTGTGGGGCCCGCCTCACCGGTCGTGGCCGCCGCCGCGAGCGCCGCTCCCTCGTCGCCCAAGCCGTCCGTGCCGAGCAGCAAGTGGCGTACGGCGGGCCGCTGTTCGGCGGATCCCCGCAGCGCATCGGCCACCAGCGCGGCACCCTCCGCTCCCAGCGACTGCTTGCACAGGTCGAGCCGCCCGTCCGGCAGTACCGTCCCGGCCGCGAAGTCGAGACGCTCCCCCGCCGGACGTCCGCCCCGCAACCAGTAGAGGAGGGGGGTCAGTTCGGCGACAGGGCGTGGGGCGACCCTGGGCACACCCGCGAACTCTCTCGTGTCGTCAGCGGTGTTCACCACTCGGCCTCCCGGTAGTCCTTGAGGAAGACCCCGGAGACCGGCGCGCCCGCCTCGCCCCGCACGATGGGGTCATAGATCCGGGCCGCGCCGTCCACCACGTCCAGGGGCGTGCGGAAGCCCTTACCGGCGATGCGGTCCTTCCGCGGGGCCGGGTTCTCATCGGTGATCCAGCCGGTGTCGACGGCACACATGTGCACACCGCGCTCGGCGAGTTCGGCCGCGCTCGTGCGCGTGAGCATGTTCAGGGCGGCCTTGGCCATGTTCGTGTGCGGATGCCCGGCCGTCTTGTTCCGCACCGCGAAGCGGCCCTCGACCGCCGTGACGTTGACGATGTACGTGCGGGGGCGCGGCGAGGCGAGCAGGAGGGGCAGCAGCCGGTCGCAGAGCAGCGCCGGGGCGAAGGCGTTGACCAGCTGGGTCTCCAGGACCTCGGCGGGGTCGAGGTCGCCGAGCCGGGCGGACCAGGAGTTCTCCGGCGAGGGGTCGCGCAGCAGGCCCGCCTCGTCGGTGACGGGCAGGAGGCCGGCGACGCGCAGGACGTCGGGCTCGGGCACGAGCTCGGACTCGGGCAGGAGCTCGGACTCGCGCAAAGCGTCGTCTTCAGGCAGGACCAGGGCGAGCGCGCCCCGCGCGGCGCCCTCATCCCGCGCCCCCATCGGCCGGAACCCGGGCGCGCCGCGCGCTCCTGCGGGCAGCTCCGGCCACTCCCCCGCCGCGAGCGCCGCGTACGCCTCGGGCGGCCGTCGTACCGTCTGGGCCGCGTTGTTGACGAGGATGTCCAGCGGCTCCCCCTCCTGCCGCAACTGCGCGCACAGGCCGAGCACTTGACGCGGGTCACGGAGGTCGACGGCGAGCACGGTGAGCCGGTCGAGCCACTTCTCGCTGCCCGGCACCGCGCGGAAGCGGCGCTCCGTGTCGTGCGGGAAGCGGCTGGTGACCAGGAGCTCGACGCCGTCGCGCAGCATCATCAGGGCCAGCTGGAAGCCGATCTTCACGCGGCCCCCGGTGAGCAGCGCACGGCGCCCGCTCAGGTCGGTGGCGAGCGCGCGCCGGGAACGGTTGTCGGCGGCGCAGTCGGGACAGAGCCGGTGGTAGAAGGAGTCGACCTGTCGATACGACGCCTTGCAGACGTAGCAGGGCCGGGGGCGCACGAAGACCCCTGCCGCCCCCTCGGCGACCAGCGGCGTATCCTCACGGCGGTCGTCGGCCCCGGTGGCGGTGGCGGCCATCACGGCCGCGTCGGCGGCGGAGAGTTCGGCCCCGCGTGCCTTCCGCCTGCGCAGCCGTCCGTCCCGGGCGAAGGACGCGGCGACCTGCTCGGCCCGCAGCCGCACCGGGTCGTCGACCGGCAGCTCGCGGAGCCTGCCGACCACGTCGTGGAACACGGCGAGGTCCGCCTCGCTGATCCCGCCGCTCTCAGTCATCCGTCCCGCCCCACCCGTACCGTGGTCCCGACCGGATTCGAACCGGCGTATCCGCCATGGCATAGCGGCGAGTCTGCCTCTGCTCTACAGGACCCCGCACACGTGCCGACCAGGAGACTCCGGTCCGCCCGTGATCCCGGATCGTAACCGCGCGAGGACCCGTGTGCCGAACGGATTTACGACCGTCCGCCCCGGTGCAACGGTGGGCACGGAGTGGAACCCATGGCTCAGCCCCATGAATGGATGTTCTACGAGGTCATGTGGCGCGGCTGGGCGGCACGGGCCCAGGTGCCCCATCCCGTGCCGTGGTGGGCGCAGGCCGCCTTCCGGCGCTGGCGCGACGACTTCGACTCGGGAACGTACGAATCCAGGGAGGCCGCCTTCGCCTCCAACGCCCTGTACCGCTACTGGCACATGGTGGGCGTCGAGGATCACCGCCAGGACTCCCTGATCGGTCAGGCGGGCGAGATCGAGCCGGTCTACGACAAGTACTGCCTGTCCTTCTTCTTCTCCTCGCCGTCGACCGGCGCCGTCCGCCTTCCGCAGCTCACCGACGCCGGAGCGGTCGGCCAGCGCATGGAGGCGCCTCATCTGCCGGTGGTTCTGACGACGTTCCGCACCGCCGACGGCACCGAGTTCGTGCAGCGGACCTTCGGGACGGCCATCGGCCCCCGGCAGCGGGACCTCGTCGTGACCCGGCTGACCGTGGGCAGCGCGACCGGGCGCCCGCGCGACGGCTGGCTGTGCGCGGCCGTCATGCCCGCGGGGCCGAGCGGCTTCCAGCGGCACGACCGCAACGGCCGCCAGATCACCGACCGGCGCCTGACGTTGCTGCGTCATCTGCCCGACGAAGGGCGGGTGGAGACCAACACCGGCTGGGGCCCGGTGTTCGACACGCCTCCCGAGCAGTACGGCGCGTACGGCAACCCGGACTTCTCGTACGACCCGGGCTCCTATCTGTGGCTCCTATCTGACCCGCAACCCGTTCCACGACCTCGTCACGCCCGCGCGGGTGCGGTACGTCTACCCGTGCCGGTTCGGCCTGAGGTGGGCCATGCCCGAGGTGGGTGCGACCGCGCACGCCTGAAGTGCGCGGTCGCGTACCCGTTATGGGCTCAGGTGCGTCTGAGGCTGAGCCGCTCCTTCTCCGAGAGACCGCCCCAGACGCCGAACCGCTCGTCGTGGGCCAGGGCGTACTCGAGACACGCGGGGCGCATCTCGCAGAGCTGGCAGATGTACTTGGCCTCGCGCACCGAGCTGCCCGGTTCGGGGAAGAAGAACTCGGATCCTGTCTGGGCGCACAGGGCCTGCTCCTGCCAGGCGAGTTCCGGCTCGGCTGTCATGTCGATCTGCATGCCACCGATGCTGGCAGGGCGCGCGAAACAGGGGATCAACGAACGATCAACGCCATGACATGCGCTGTTTCGGGGCACCTTCGGCTTGCCCGCGGGGGGCATGGCGAAACGTCGCGAGTGCGTTCAGATGCTGGACGGAGGAGGCCGGGGCCGTCGCTGCCTCGGCCTCCCCGCGCCGCCCTCAGCCGCCGCTCACCGCCCTCAGCCGCTGCTCGGCGTCTCCGGCTGCATCAGCGCGAACCGCGCCCCGGACGGATCGGCGAGCTTGGCGAAGCTGCCGACGCCCGCGAGGTCCATGCGCGGCACCCGCACCGTGCCCCCGGACGGCTCGGCCTTGGCGAGCACCGCGTCGATGTCGGTCACCTGGAAGTACGGAGTCCAGTACGGCCCGGCCTCGGCTTCCTCCGGGGCGTCGGCCAGCGGCCACAGGCCACCGAACATGTCGTTCGCGGTGCCGTCGGCGGGGTGCACCATCGTGTACGAACCGCCCTCGAAGGCCTGGGTCGTGCTGCCCCAGCCGAACACCGAGCCGTAGAACTCCTGGGCCGCCGTGATGTCCGGGGTGCAGAGCTCGGTCCAGCACATGCTGTTCGGGGCGTCGACCAGGTCAAGACCCTTGTTCGTGCCCGGCTGCCACACGGCGAAGCCGACGCCTTGGGCGTCCTTGAGGACCGCCATGCGGCCGAGGTCGCCGACGTCCATGGCCTCGTACACCGTGCTGCCGCCGGCCTGCTCGACCGCCTTCGCCGTCGCGTCGGCGTCCGTCGTCTTGAAGTAGATCGTCCAGGCCGGAGCCGCCTGGTCGGCGGTGACGGTCATGCCGCCCGCCACGGTCTTGCCGTCCGCCTGATACATGCCGTATCCACCGAATTCCGTGCCGCCCGACTGGAACTCCCAGCCGAAGAGCGCGCGGTAGAAGGCGTGGGCGCCTTCCAGATCCGGGGTGCCGAGGTCCACCCACGTCGGGGCACCCACGACATATCGGGTATTGAGCATGATCGACTCCTTTGTCGCATCCTCTTCCGTCCTGCCGAGTCTCCCACCCGGCACTGACAGTGCGCGCACGCTGCCACCTTGTGAAGGAAACAAGATTCTGAGAGCGCTCTCAGTCACAACTCTTGACGGTCGAATTCGCCGACGCGACAGTGGTCGCACCGCACGGCCAACACCCCCCACGGCCGCGTGACATCCCCCCACACACACCCCACCGCCGCCTGGCATCCCCCACACACATCCCGGGAGACCTTCCGTGATTTCGCGCCGCGTGTTCCTGTCCACTGCCGCCGCTGCCACCGGAGCCCTCACCTATCCCGTCTGGGGAAGCGCGCTCAGCCCCGGGGCCAAGGCAGCCCCCGCGACCTGTGAACTCGCCCTCCAGAACAAGTCGTTGCCCGGCCAGGTGCGGGCCTACGTCACCGGACACGAGCAGGGCACCGACCGCTGGGTCCTGCTCAAGCCCGACGGGGGCGTCTACCGGCCCGACTCGCCGTCGGCCCCGCAGACTCCGCTGCCCGTCGACTGCGCGATTCCGCTCGGCGCGGCGGGTTCGGCACCGAAGGTCCTGACCCTGCCTCACATGTACGGAGCCCGCGTCTACTTCGTACGGGACGACAAGCTGGACTTCTTCCTGAACCCCGGCCCTTCGCTGGTCGAGCCCGCCTTCGCGACCAAGGAGGACGCCAACTACGGGCGCACCTGGTCGTTCTGCGAATTCACCTTCAACAGCTCGCAGTTGTACGCCAACATCAGCTACGTGGACCTCGTCACGGCCCTCCCCATCGGCCTGACCCTGGAGGGCGACGCCACGCACACCGTGGCCCCTCTGCCGGACGGCGCCGTGGGCAAGATAGCCGCCGACCTCGTCGCCCAGGGCCAGAAGGACGGGCAGCCCTGGGGCGATCTGGTCATCCGCGGGGACGGCGGGGACGTACTCCGGGTCATCTCGCCGCAGAATCTCATGGCCCCGTACTTCGACCGCCCCAACGAGATGCCGTTCCGCGACGTCTGGAACAGCTACATCGACCAGGTGTGGGACAAGTACCGGAGCACCGACCTGAAGATCGACCTGCAGGGCGGCCGGGGCGTGTTCACGGGCCGGGTCAGCGGCGACACGCTGACGTTCAACGGCGGGCACACCTTCCCGAAGCCGACGTCGAAGGACATCTTCACCTGCAACCACGGGCCCTTCACCAACAACCCCGGCGACCCGGACGACAAGAAGGGCCTGCTCGCGCGGCTCGCGGCGGGGTTCAACCGGAGCATCATGCTGACGCACCCCGAGCAGCCGAACGGGGCCGGCGCCGGGGATTACTACAAGGGTGACGTGACCAACCACTGGGCCCGCGTGGTGCACGCGAACTCGCCCATCGGGTACGCGTTCCCGTACGACGATGTCCGGCCGGACGGCGAGCCCGACGTGTCCGGGGCGGCGCACGACGGGAACCCGCGCCGCTTCACGGTGACCGTCGGCTCCTGACGTCCGGGCTCGGTCCTCCCCCTCCCGGCCCTCCCCCTCCCGTGCCTCCCACGAACGCCGCCCCGTCGCGCGCTGGTCGCGACGGGGCGGTGTGCCGTCCGCAGACTTACTGGCAGTTGTTGTTCGATGCCGGGTTGAGGAGACCGACGACGTTGATCGAGTCGCCGCACGCGTTGACGGGGATGTCGACGGGGACCTGCAGGAGGTTGCCGCTGAGTACGCCCGGCGAATTCGTAGCCGTGCCCTCGGCGTAGGCGCCGGGGTCGGGGTCGGCGACGGCGGAGCCGGCCCCGCCGATGACGGTGACCGCGGCGAAGGTCGCTGCTGCCAGGATCGCGCGCTTGCGCATGGTGTTACCTCCGTTGAAGGGAACTGCTGAAGCGAGCCTCACCCGGCGGTGGTGCGACAAAAACACCGGTGGGCCGTGCGGGGGAACGAGGGCACCCGTTCGTGGGACGGGGCGGCTGAACGGGGGAGCCCCTCGGCCCGGGGGCGGCGGTAGGGCATCGCCCTCCTACGCCGACCGCCCTCCTACGCCGACCGACCCCCTACTTCGACCCACCCCTTACGCCGACCGACTCCTTACGCCGACCCTCTCCGCACCAGCTCCGTCGGCAGGACCACGCTCTCCGTCGGCAGCTCGCCCCGCGCCAGCAGCATGCGGGCCATCAGTCGGCCCATCTCCTCGATGTCCTGGCGCACCGTGGTCAGCGGTGGGTCCACCTGTTCGGCCACCGCCAGCATGTCGTCGAAGCCCACCACCGCCACGTCCTCCGGCACCCGCCTGCCCCGCTCCCGGAGCACCCGGAGCGCGCCCGACGCCGTCAGGTCGTTGGCGGCGAAGACGGCGTCCAGGTCGGGCACGCGGTCCAGGAGCTCGCGCATCGCGCGCTCGCCGCCCGCCGGGGTGAAGTCACCCTGCGCGACGAACCTCTCCCCCGCCTCCGGCAGGACGTCCCGGAACCCGTCGAGGCGGTCCACCGCCGACGTCTGGTCCAGCGCGCCAGTGATGTGCGCGACGCGGGTGCGGCCCAGCGAGAGCAGGTGGCGGACGGCGTCCCGCGCCCCGCCGCGGTTGTCGCAGTCGACGTACGGGGATGTCACCGTGCCGTCCGGCCACCCCGGACGGCCGCCGAACACCGTCGGAACGCCCGCGCCCTGAATGATGCCGGGCAGCGGATCGTCCATGTGCAGGGAGAAGACGAGGGCACCGTCCACGTGGCCACCCGCCAGATAGCGGCCAACCCGCTCGTGATCGTCCCGCCCCTCCGTGAGCAGCAGCACGAGCTGGACGTCGTGCGACGTCAACTCCTTGCTGATGCCGCGCAGTTGCAGGGCGAAGAACGGGTCGGCGAACACCCGCGTCTCCGGTTCGGCGATCACCACGGCGACCGCGTCGTGGCGGCGGGTCACCAGACTGCGGGCGGCGCGGTTCGGCACGTAACCGAGTTCGTCGACCGCACGTCTGACCTTCTCGGCGAGCACCTCGCGTACCCCCGTGTCGCCGTTGACGACGCGGGACACCGTGGCCCGGGAGACTCCGGCTCGGGCGGCCACGGCCTCCAGTGTGGGGCGCGGGGCGGCGCTCGGCGGCTCGGTCACGTGGGGCTCCTCGGGGGCGGCTGGCTGGTGCGCCGGTCAGGATACGACCGGAGGTCAGGACGGTGAGCTGCCCCCTGCCCGCGTCACCTCCGCGCGTCCGCCCTGATCAGCTCGGCCGCCTTCTCCGCGATCGCCACCGTGGGGGCGTGCGTGTGGCCGCGCGTGATCCGCGGCATGACCGAGGCGTCCACGACCCGCAGCGCCGTCACGCCCCGCACCCGCAGGGCCGGGTCCGTGACCGAGGCGTCGTCGCTGCCCATCCGGCAGGTGCCGACCGGATGGTAGAGCGTCTCGGATGCCGCGCGGATCGTCCGCGCGAGGGTCGCGTCGTCGACCGTGCCCGGATGCGGCGCGAGCGGCCCCGACGTGTACGGAGCGAGGGCGCGCCCCGCGAGGATGTCCTCCGCGCGGCGCACCCCGGCGACGAGCGTGCGGATGTCGGCGTCCGCCGTCAGATAGCCAGGGTCGATGAAGGGCGGGGTGCCGACTCCCGGGCCCTTCGGCGTGATCCGGCCCTCGCTCTCCGGCTGGAGCAGCACCACGCCGATCGTGATGCCGTGTTCGACGGGCGGGGTCAGGCCGTGGTTGACGAAGGGGACGGGGGCGTAGACCAACTCGATGTCGGGGGCCTGGAGTTCGGGCCTCGTCTTGATGAAGGCGACGGCCTCGCCGACGTTCGACGTGAGCGGGCCTCGGCCGCGCAGCAGGAAGCGGCCGACGTTGGCGAGGGAGTCCGCGCCGGTCAGCGTGACGGGCTCCGGGCAGCGCATGGTGATCGCGTAGGCGAGGTGGTCCTGGAGGTGGCGGCCCACGCCCCGGGACTCGATGCGCGGTTCGATGCCCACCTTCGCGAGGTCGTCCGGGTCGCCGATGCCGGAGGCCTGGAGGAGCTGCGGGGAGCCGATGGTGCCCGCGCTGAGGATCACCTCGCGGCGGGCGATCAGCTTTCCGGGGACACCGTCGGCGATGACTCCCGCCACGCGCGTGCCGTCCAACTCCAGCCTGCGGACGCGCGACTCGGTCAGAACGTGCAGGTTGCGGCGCCGCCTTGCCGGTTTCAGATAGCCGTCGGCCGCGCTCCACCGGCGCCCGCGGCGCTGGTTGACCGGGGTGAGCGCGAAGCCGCTGTGGTCGGGCCCGTTCAATTCCGTCAGCTCGCACAGGCCCGCCTCGCGGCAGGCGTCCAGGAACGCGACGGTGGTCGGGTTGACGGCGCGGGGCGGCGAGATCCAGAGCGGCCCGTCACTTCCGAACGAGCTGCCGGACCCGCCGGACCTGCCGGACCCGCCCGTCCACCGCTCAGCACGCCGGAAGTACGGTTCGAACGCGTCGTAGGACCACTCGGGCCCCGCGGCCTCGCCCCAGGCGTCGTAGTCGTCCCGGTGGCCACGCACCCACATCATGGCGTTCATCGAGGAGCAGCCGCCCAGCGCGTGGCCGCGCGGCCAGTACAGTTCGCGGCCGTCGAGCGCGGACTGCTTCGCGGTGGAGTAGTCCCAGTCGTAGGGCGTCTTGAACAGCTTCGGGAAGGCCGCCGGGATGCGGATCTCAGGCTTCCGGTCGCGTGGCCCCGACTCGACGAGCGCCACCCGCACCGCGGGGTCCTCGGAGAGCCGCGCGGCGAGGACGCATCCCGCTGAACCGGCACCGACGATGACGTAGTCGTACACGCTGTCCTTGCTCAACTCGACTCCCTTGAATGGCAGTTCACGGAGGGATGCACACAGGGGACGTACCGGTGCGGCGCATGGATGAGGCGTACAAGGAGTACACCCAACGTGGACCTCTGGGTAAAGGGATGGCGCGAGGATCGGCCTGTCCTGCACGAGCTCCACATGACGACCAGAAAGGGTGACGCCGAACACGGCACACGGCAGCGCACGCGGCACGGCAGTCAGCCAAGCACTCAGCCGTCCGCGCAGCCCCACGCGCCTCCCAGCACGCAGAAGACACCGCTCACCCCTTACGTACGGCTGCCCCGTCGCCACCACGACCGCCCTGTCGCGCACAGCACCGTGGACGCCTTCGGCAGACCCACTGGCTCCTCACCGCGCACGGACCGAGGCCCGGACGTGGCGCGATGAAGCCGTACGACGCGGGGAGGTTCGGCCGTATACCCCCGGACTACTGGTCGGGCTGAGCGCCGGGACACCTGCCGAGTCGATCGCGCATCGCGACCGGTCCAGCTCGCCGTCGTTACCGAGCCGATCGCGGGTCGACCCCCAGATTTAGTCGCGCACGCGTCAAGCGGACATGCGATCTCTTCACATTTCCCACGCCAGCTGCACGGCTCAAGGTGGCATCGTTGATCGACTGGTGGGCCGGACACTCCGCGTCCGCATTGGGGGGACTTTCGTGCGTACTCGTACTGCCGCAGCTTCGGCCGTTCTGATCCTGTGCACCGTGATGGGCTCGGCGGCCTGCTCGTCATCCTCGGACGGCAGCCCGTCTTCGGGCACCTCGGCCAAGGACGAGCAGGGGGAGAGCCGGCGCCAGGCGAACAGAGTCGCCCCGGATGCCGATCCCTCGGCCTGCGAGACTTCCAGCGAGAAGATCCCGGAAGACTGCGCCGTCGACATGGACGTAGCCGAGATGGACGAGGCAACCCCCGCCACGGAGCCGCCTGCGACGAATGCGACGTGGGCGCCCTCGACGAAGTGACCGCACCGATGACGGGCCCCGGCTCGACGGGGGAACGTCGGAGTCGGCAGGGCAGCCCGCTCGCCAGCAGCGCGCTCGGCGTGTGACGCGGAGAACTTAGGCTGTCCCGCATGTTCAAGGAGCGGAGAGCGCGCAAGCAGGCGGAGCTGCACGAGGGGCTGGCCGCCGGGCTGCGGGACCCGGACGTGGAGGTCCGGCGGAAGGCGGCGGACACCGCGGCGGTGAGCGCCGATCCGCGGTGGGCCCTGCGTGAGCTGGCGCAGGCGGTCGAGCGCGAGCCGTGGACGGAGGAGTTCCACGAGACGGTGGTGGACGGCTTCGCCGCCGCGCTGCGCCGCGAGGATCCGGTCCGCGAACGTACGGAACGAATCTTCGCGGCGCATCTCGACGACCCCGAAGGCTTCATACGGGCCTGGACCGGGCTGACGGCGGAGCTCGGCGGCGCCCCTGCCCCGCGGGAGGTCCCCGCCGACCTGCGCGACGACATGCGAGCCCGCCTCGCCACCCTGCGGGACAGAGGCTGGACGGCGCAGGGTCTTTCCGGCCTCGGCCGGCCGGACGCCTTCGCACGCGAGTTGGCGTTCGACCTCGCGATCCTGCTGGCGTCCCTCGTGCTGCGCCGGAACAGGCCGCTCCCCGCGGAGGAGGCGGACCGGGTCCGCGGCGAGGCGCGGGCCACCCTGGAGAAGGCGCTGCCCCACGCGCCGGGCAGCCCGGAACGGGCGGCGCTCCTGGGCCCGTTCCCGCGGAATCCGGAGGTGGGGTCGTGGACCGACCGCGCGCGTGCGGGCCTGCGCGCCGACGAGGCACTGGCGCTCTGCGCGAGCGAGAAGCCGGAGTCGGTGACACTCGGCACGGAAGCTCTGGCCAAGCTGCTCTTCGGCGAGGCGGTCCGGCGTGACCAGGTGCTTGAGACACTCGACCGCCTCCTCACTGCCCCGAACGCCGCTCAGGAACCCTCACCGGATACCGCACCGAATACCGCACCGGGCGCCGCGCACAACGCCCCACCGAACTCCGGCCGGGACCGCGCCCGCCCGACCGCATCGCCGGGCCCGGACCCTTTCCTCCTGAGCCGGATCCTGGACTGCTACAGCAACCTGCACGCGATGCTCCCCCTGGACCCCCCGCCCCTGGACCTCTTCCTGGAGGGTCTTCGCCACCCCGACCCCGGCGTCCGCGCCTCCGCCGCCGAAGGCCTCGACCCGATCGCGCCGGGCTCCCCCGCGGAGGGCCGGGCGGTGGAGGGACTCGTCGGCCTCCTGGAGCACGACCCTGAGATCTCGGTCCGCCGTCACGCCGCGACCGCTCTGCGGTGGCTGGAGTACGGCGAGGACCGTCACGCGCGCGTCGGCGCCGCTGCCCTGGAGCGCCAGGCGGACGCCGCCGACCCGGAGATCCGGGCGCACAGCGTCGCCGACGCCCTGCGGCGCGGCGCCCCGGACGCGTACGACCGCTTCCTTGCCGAGCTCGAATCCCCTTACGTCCACGGCCAGTTGCTGGCCGGGCTGATGAACGCGCCCACGGGCTCCGGTTTCACCCTGCCCTCTCGCTCCGTGCGCAAGACGCTCATCGAACGTCTCGAAGCCCTGCGCGACTCCGGCTGGGCCGACCGGGACGCGCCCGGCGCCGCGGGCCCGGCGAGCCCGAGCCCTGACTCGGCCCGCCCGAACGTGGAGGTCCTGACCGCCGCCGACCGGGCCGAGCTGCTCTGCGACCTCATCGAGGCCCTGCGCGACCTCTAGCCGTGGTCGTGGTGGCCCGCCCCGGATTCCCCGGAGTCCGCCGACTTCTTCGCGTCCCCCGAGGACTTCTTCGCGTCTCCGGAGGGTTCCTTCATCGCCCCCGCCGCGTGATGCGGCTCGTAGTCCGGGATCGTCCCGTCGGCCTTCTTCACCAGGAAGAGCCCCGCCATCCCCATGTCGGAGTGGCTCTGCACATGGCAGTGGTACATCCAGGCGCCCGCCCCCACCCCCTCCCCCGCGATGACCTGGAAGCCGAAGGAGTCCCCCGGCCCGGTGATCTTGTCGTCGAGGATCTGGCTCGGGTCGTCGGGGCCGGTCAGCAGGCCCGTGCGGTTGTCCGCCCAGCGGTGACCGTGGACGTGGAACGTGTGGTAGTACTCGCCGTGCGTGATCGAGACGAACTCGACCCGATCGCCCACCGTGGCCTCGAAGTTGGGGGCATCGTGGCCCGCCTTGTTGTTGATCGTCATGTCGTTGAAGACGATCGTGAAGGTCTTGTCCGGCAGCAGGTCGCCCTTGCGGCGCACGATCAGCGCACCGTAGAGGCCCTTGCGCACGCCGCCCGTCCCGTGGTCGGTGCCGACGACGTGGTCGTGGTAGTGCCAGTAGCCCGCGGTCCCGGGGCGCCAGGTGCCGTCCTTGCGGCGGCCCGGCGCGTGGGTGCGCCAGGTGTAGGTCCGCTTGCCGCCCGGCTCGACGTGGCTCTTGGTGTGCCGGGTGCCGTCGCTGGATATCTCGTAGTCCATGCCGTGCACGTGCAGGCTGGCGTCGACGTCCGTCGTGTTCTCGAACTCGATGTGCAGGGTGTCGCCCTCGTTCAGCTCGATGAGCGGGCCGGGGATGGACGCCTTGCCCTTCTCCAGGCCGTAGCCCATCTGCCCGTCCGGCAGCCTCTCGGCGTACATCTTGATGCGGCGCACCTCGCCGCCCGCGGGGGCGGTCTTCGGCCCTTCGGCCGTGCTCGCCTCGGGCGCGGCGGCCAGCGACAACGATGTCACCCCCGCCGTCGCGGCCACCCCGCCCACGAGCATCCGCCGGTTGAAGCTGCGTCGGTCCATGCCGAACTCCCCACTGCGGTACGGAGACTGACGGGGCGCAGGTGGCCCCCGAGACGGCCACACGGTATCGGGGGGATCTTCGTTTATCCACACGCAGGACAAAGTTCGCGGAATTCCGGTGTTACCTATTGGCGCGTGGCAAAAAGAGGTCTAGCTTCATCCGCGCCTGTTGCTGTGACCGACGAGGGGTGGGTGTACTCATGCGGCTCACACCGCATCAAGAGCCCTTGGCTGTACGAGGGTTGAGCAGAGCCAGAAGCAGACCGAACCGCCACGACCGGAACCGGGCCCGCTCACGCCGTGCCTGGGCCGCCGCGCTGATCTCCGGGGCCCTGGTCACCGGTGCGCTCTCCACACAGGCCGCCACCGCGCGGCCTTATCCCGAACCACCGTTGACAACGATGTCCCTTCCCTCGCCGCCCGGCCAGGCGAACGTGCGGGTGCTCGTCTTCCACGGATCGGCGGCGGGCGGCGACGAGTCGCCGGTCGTGAACGCCGGCATCGAGGCCATCGAGAAGATCGGCCAATCCGGCCCGGCCGCCCAGCGGTTCAAGATCGAGGCGACCGACGACCCGGCGGTCTTCACGAACGAGGCCAAGCTCGGCAAGTTCAACGCGGTCGCCTTCCTGACCGGCGGCGGCGACATCCTCGACCCCGAGCAGGAGGCGGGCCTCGAGGCCTACATGGAGGCGGGCGGCGGCTTCGTCGGCATCCATGACGCGGCCCGCGCCGAGCCGTACTCGACCTGGTTCACCGGCCTGATCGGCGCACGCCCGGCCGATTCGAGCCCGACGAACGTGCAGCGCGCCACCGTCGAGGTCGGCGACCGGGAGAATCCGGCCACCAAGGACCTGCCCCTTCAGTGGAAGCGCCCCGACCAGTGGCTGAACTGGACCAAGAACCCGACCGGCGAGGTCCACACCGTGGCCCGCGTGCGCGAGTCGACGTACGCGCCGGGCGAGAGCAAGAATGGCGCCGACCACCCGGTCTCCTGGTGCCGTGACTACGACGGCGGACGCTCCTTCTACACCGGTATGGGCGGTACGGCGGCCTCGTACGACGAGACCGACTTCCGCCAGCACCTGCGGGGCGCCCTGCTCTGGACGAGCCGCATCGCGCGCGCCGACTGCAAGTCGACGATCACCGCCAACTACAAGGCGTCGCGGCTGACCCAGCCCAACCAGCCGGGCCAGAACGACCAGATCGGCGAGCCGCACGGCCTGGTCACCGCGCCCGACGGACGTGTCTTCTACATCGGCCGCGGTGGCGCGGACTCCTCGCAGCCGGTCATCACCGACTGGAACAACCCCGACATCGGCAAGGGCAAGGGCGAGATCCACGTCTACGACCCGAAGACCAAGAAGTCGACCCTCGCCGGAGCGCTCACGATCTTCGGCAACAAGGGCGGCGGCGACGAGCTGATCAAGGTTGAGGAGGGCCTGCTCGGCATCGAGCTGGACCCGAAGTTCGAGCAGAACGGCTGGGTGTATCTGCACTACACACCCCACTCGAAGATCAACCGCGAGACGCACATGGCCGAGCGCTACGTATCGCGCTTCACGCTCGATCAGGCCACGAACAAGCTGGACCTGGCGAGCGAGAAGGTCCTGCTCAAGTGGCCCGTGCAGATCCACAGTTGCTGCCACGCGGGCGGCGGGATGGCCTGGGACTCCAAGAACAACCTCTACATCGCGACCGGCGACAACAACTCCTCGGGCTTCAGCAGCGGCTACTCGGGCAACAACCCGCAGCCGAACTTCAAGGGCGTCTCCTTCGCCGACGCCCGCCGCACGGCGGGCAACACGAACAACCTGAACGGCAAGATCCTGCGCATCCACCCGGAGGCCGACGGGACGTACACGCTCCCCGACGGCAACCTCTTCACCGGCAAGGAGCCGGACGAGGGCGGCGGCAAGACGCGCGGCGAGATCTATGTGATGGGCGTCAGGAACCCGGCGCGCATCTCCGTCGACAAGAAGACCGACACCCTCTACGCGGGCTGGGTCGGCCCCGACGCCGGTGAACCGTCGACCACCTGGGGCCCGGCGAAGTACGACACGTTCGCCGCGATCACCCACGCGTCCAACCGCGGCTGGCCGTACTGCATGGGCAACAACCAGCCCTACCGCGACCGCAATCTGCCGGACCCGACGAAGCCGCTGGGCTGGTACGACTGCAAGAAGCTCAAGAACGAGTCACCCAACAACGACGGCCTGGTGAACATCCCGCCGGCCGAGCCGAACAACATCTGGTACTCGCCGCAGGGCGGCGGCGTCGACTACCCGCGCGACGCGAACGGCATCCCGAGCTACAAGACGGCGGAGCAGAGGATTCTCCTGCCGTGGCTCAAGGGCGGCGGCCAGGCCACGATGAACGGCCCGGTGTACCGCTTCGACGCCGCCAGCACCAGTGCGGACAAGTGGCCTTCGTACTGGGACGGCAAGTGGTTCGTCGGTGACTTCTACGACGCCGACCAGCCCCGGCACGCGGTCCTGACCGACCCGAAGACGGTCGGCAGCGGCGGCCTGCCCGTGCACGCCGAGTCCCTGAAGAAGATCATCCCGATCGGCAACGACGGCATCAAGAATCTCATGGACTGGAAGTTCGCCCCCGACGGCTCGCTCTACGTCCTCGACTACGGGCGCGGCTTCTTCACTTCGGACTCCAAGTCGGCGCTGTGGCGCGTCACTTACTCGGGCGGCGAGGCCACACCGGCCGCCAAGGACCTGGCAAGGAAGGCCGGATGATGCCAGTCGTACGCAAGCGAAGACTCTGGACGGCGCTTCTCGCGTCGCTCCTGATGGTGCTCGGCCTGACGTCGACGGCCGCGAGCCAGCCCGACAACCCCGGTGCCGCGGCCGCCCAGACGCTGACCTGGACCGCGAACAACGGCATCGACAAGTACGCCTCCGCGCCCGCCACGGCGGTCGCGGGCGCGACGACGATCGTCTTCGAGAACAGCACCGCGACCGGCAACGACACTGGCATGCCGCACACGCTGACGTTCGACGTATCGGACCCGGAGTACAACAACGACGTACCTCTGAACATCCTGGCCAACCCGAACGACGACCAGGGCGGCAAGCACACCGCCGAGGTGACCCTGACGCCCGGCCGGTACCGCTACCACTGCACGATCCCCGGCCACGGCTCCATGCAGGGCATCCTCGTGGTGACCGAGGGCGGCGGCGAGGACACCACGGCTCCCGAGACCGCGGCCAAGGTCGAGGGGCAGACCAACGCCGACGGCGCGTACGTCGGTTCCGCCACCGTCTCGGTGACGGCGACGGACGCGGGTTCGGGCGTCGACAGGACCGAGTTCGCGGTCGGGGCCGACGGCGCCTGGCAGCCGTACACGGCGCCCGTGGTGGTCGACCAGGTCGGCACCCACAAGATCCGCTATCGAGCGAGCGACAAGGCGGGCAACGTGGCGGCGGAGAAGGCCGTCGACTTCACGGTGGTCCCGCCGTCGACCGACGACAAGACGCCGCCGGAGACGTCGGCCACGGTGACCGGCGAGAAGAACGACAAGGGCGAGTACCTCGGGATGGCGACCGTCACCGTGACGGCGTCCGACACCGGCTCCGGCGTCAACAAGATCGAGTACGCGGTCGGTGACGGCGGCGCCTGGACGGCGTACACCGCGCCGGTCATGGTCCACGCGGCGGGCGCGCACAAGATCCGCTACCGCGCGTCCGACAAGGCGGGGAACCCGGCGGCCGAGAAGGCCGTCGAGTTCACCGTGGTCACGCCGCCCGTCGAGGACAAGACGCCGCCGGAGACCACCGCGAAGGTCGAGGGCGACAAGAACTCGGACGGCGCGTACGTCGGCAAGGCGAAGGTGACGGTCACCGCGACCGACGCCGACTCCGGTGTCGACAAGGTCGAGTACTCGCTCGACGGCGGTCCGTATCTCGCGTACGCCGCCCCGGTCGTCGTCGACCGAGTGGGCCGCCACACGGTGGCCTACCGGGCGAGCGACAAGGCCGGCAACACCTCGGCGGCCAAGGACGTCTCGTTCACGGTCAAGGAGGGCGGCGGCGTTCCGGCGCCCAACTGCGCCGAGTTCGACGAGCGGTTGACGGTCATCGTCGGCACGGTCGACACGGGCATCCCGAACCGCGTCACCAACAACCGGTGCCGCATCAACGAGATGATCGAGGACGAGAAGGAGTGGACGTCCCACGCGCTCTTCCTGAAGCATGTCAAGAGCGTCACGGACAAGCTCCTGAAGAACGGCGAGATCGACCAGCGCGAGTACAACAAGATCAATAAGGCCGCCAAGCAGTCCGGCATCGGCAAGCCGGGCCAGACCGAGGGCTACCGCAAGATCTTCGACGGCACCCAGGCGTCCCTGGACAAGTGGGAGCAGGTCGGCGGCGGCAAGTTCGGCCTGAACCCGGACGGTTCGATCACCAGCAGCACCACCGTCGAGGGCATGGGCATGCTGTGGTTCCCGGAGCGCAAGTACGGCGATTTCTCGCTCAAGCTCCAGTGGCGGGACGACGCGCCGGGCAACGGCAACGCCAACGGCGGAGCCTTCGTGCGCTTCCCGCAGGTCCACGACCACCCGGAGGAGTCTCGTCCGGAGTGGGTCGCCATCAAGTACGGGCACGAGGTGCAGATGCTCGACCGGCCCGACGGCGACATGTACAAGACGGGATCGATCTACGGCTTCGACCGGGTGGGCCTCGGCGGCGCCGGAGTCACCCCGAAGGGCACGTGGAACGACTACGAGATCAAGGTGGTGGACCAGCACTACTCGGTCTACCGCAACGGCGTCCTGATCAACGAGTTCGACAACACGGGCGGCCAAGAGTTCACGCCGCCGCGTGGCGACGACCCGGGCACGGACGGGCGGCGTTACTCGTCCGGCTATGTCGGGGTGCAGGTGCACGGGGTCACGGATGTGATCTCGTACCGGGACATCAGGATCAAGGAGCTGTAGTCACCGGCTCCCCTGACCGGCTTCGGCCCCCGCACCCCGACCTGGGGCGCGGGGGCCGTTGTCAGTGGCGTGCGTCATGCTTCTGATCAACGGGATCCATGAGATCTACGGGATCGAGGCACGGGGGAACTGGCATGACGACAACGACGCTCACCGGGATCGAGGACGTCGACTGGGCGTCGATGAACCACGCGTACGGCGACGCGTCGGACGTGCCGGACCTGCTGCGCGGCCTCGCCTCTCCGGACCCGGCCGAGCGTGACGAGGCACTGGACGGGATGTACGGGGCGGTGCACCACCAGGGCGATGTGTACGACTCGACGCTCGCCTGCGTCCCCTTCCTCTTCGGCCTCGTCGCGGACGCCTCGGTCCGGGACCGGGGCGCGATCGTCGGCCTGTTGCGGAGCATCGCGGGTGAGGAGGTGCCCGATCCCGAGGAGGTCGGCGGGCTCTTCGAGGACGAGGAGGAGGACGCGGCCTGGGTGGCGAACTTCGTGGACGCCGCGGCACTGATCCGGGGGCGGGCCGACGTCTTCCTGGGCCATCTCACCGACCCTGACCCGGAGTTGCGCGCCGCGGCCCCGGGCGCCCTGGCCCACCTGCACGCCGACCCCGCGCGCGTGTTCGCCGCCCTGCGCGCCCGCCTCCCGGTGGAGCGGGACGGCGAGGCCGTACGGTCCCTGGCGCGGGCGGTCGGTGTGCTCGGTGTCCGCCACGTGGAGCTGCGGCCCGATGCGGGACGGCTCCTCGCCGAGATCCTCGCATCCGGCGGCGGGGATCCGGAGCTGCGGCTGACCGTCCTTGCGCAACTAGCCCGATGCGCGCCGGACTTGCTTCCCGAGGAGACGGTGGACATCGCCGTCGAGGTGATGCGGGTCGCGCACGAGGACGAGTCCGCCGCCGAGGAGGACGGGGCCGGCGCCCAGGAGGCCCCTGCCGAGCGGCCCCGTACGGACACGATGGTGTCCTACCTGCGCGACCTGGAGGCCGCTCACCGGGCCGGCATCGACGCGCACCTGGCCGACGACCTGCTCAGGGATCTGCACATCGCCCTGGACGACCGCACGGAGGAGCGGTTCGACCTGCTCCACGCGCAGTTGCGCGCCCCGGACTGGGGGCAGCGCATGGCCGCGGTCCACGAGAGCGGCCTTCTTCTGACGGGCTGGCGCGCACCGAACGACCTGGCGGTGGTTCTGCTCGCCCGGCAACTGATCGAGCACGACGAGCGGTTGTCCCGGGCGGCGCTGAACGAACTGGCGTGTGTGCACCCGATCGCTCATGTCGTGGCGGACGTCCTGGAGGTGTGCCTCACCGAGTGGGAGGACGACTGGGACCCCTCCGACTGGGAGGATTCCCTGTTCGGTCGCGCCCTGAAGGCACTGGCACTCCAGGGGGACGCACGGGCGGTGCCGTATCTGGCGGCGGTGCTGGGAAGCGGCGGGGGCGTGCCGGAGTACTTGGACCACTGGGTCGAGGCGATGGGCCCGGCGGCCGGGGCCCGGCTCGCACCGGTCCTGCACGGCCGTCTCGCCGGTCCGGGCCAGATCGCAAACGGGTACCACCGGTCGCGCCTCATCAGCGCGCTGGGGACGTGCGCGCCCGCCGCGTCGCTGCCCCTGCTCACGGCCGCTCTGTACGGCGACCACTGCGGGCCCGCGTGCACGGCCGTCGGGCGGTACGGCAGCGCGGCGGCGGAAGCGGCGCCGCGACTGCGGGAGGTGGCGTCCGACGCGTCCCAGGGCGACCTGCTCCGGCTGGACGCCGCGGACGCCCTGTGGTCGGTGACCGGCGCGTCGGATGACGTGCTGCCCGTGCTGCGCGACGTCCTCGGGTCGGACAGGTGGTTCACCCGTTCCCGGGCGGTGCGTATCGCGGGCAGGCTGGGGCCCGAGGCGGCGCCGCTCGTCCCCCGCCTGCGCGAGCTGATGACGGACGGCGCGAACCGGACGACGGAGACGGCGATCGCCCTGTGGCACATACGGGCGGACGTCTCGGAAGTCCTGCCGGTGCTCATCGACCAGTGGACGGCGGCCCCGGACTCCCGCCCGGAGACGGCCGCGTGCCTCCTCGAGATGGGGTCGGCGGCGGCTCCCGCCCTCCCGCTGCTCCAGCGTGAGCTGGCGTCCCCGCGGCGGCACAACAACTCCGGGGCCCAGGGCAACATGCGCTATGACGTCGCGAGTGACGAGGCCCTGCTGCGCGACTGTCGACGCCTGGTGGCCGCGCTGGAGCCGTAGCCTCGCCGCTCTTCGCCTCGCCTCGTCTCGCCTCTGAGTGCCTCTCCGCGCCCGGGGCGTGGCGCGGGCTAGTCCTCGTGCTTCGCCCGGCTCGGCTGCACGCGCTTCGGCTCGCCCGGCATCTTGGGGTACTCGGGCGGGTAGGGCAGGTTGCCGAGGCCGTGGTCCCGCTCGTCGCGCTCGGCGAGTTCGAGGAGGGCCTCCAGGGAGAAGGCGTGCTTCTCCATGTCCGCGTGCACGTCGCCGACCTGGGCGTACCGCTCCGGCATGGTGCCGATGTCGAAGTCCTCCGGCACCGCGTCGTCGACCTCGTCCCAGCGCAGCGGCGCCGACACGGGGGCGTGCGGCCGGGGCCGGACGGAGTAGGCGGAGGCGATCGTGCGGTCGCGGGCGGTCTGGTTGTAGTCGACGAAGATCCGCTCGCCCCGCTCCTCCTTCCACCACGCGGTCGTGACCGCGTCCGGCATGCGCCGGGCCAGTTCGCGTCCGCAGGCGATCGCGGCCCGTCGTACGCCGGTGAAGTCCCACCGCGGTTCGATCGGCACGAAGACGTGCATGCCGCGTCCGCCGGACGTCTTGGGCCAGCCCTGGAGGCCGTACTCGTCCAGGACGGCGCGCAGCTCGTGCGCGGCGCGCACCGCGTCGGCGTAGTCCGTGCCGGGCTGCGGGTCCAGGTCGATGCGGAGTTCGTCGGGGTGGTCGGTGTCCTCGCGCCGTACCGGCCAGGGGTGGAAGGTCAGCGTGTTGAACTGGGCGGCCCAGATGACCGCGGCGATCTCCGTGGGGCACATCTCGTCGGCCGTGCGCCCGCTGGGGAAGGCGATGGTGGCCGTGGGGATCCAGTCGGGGTGGTTCTTGGGGATGCGCTTCTGGTAGAAGAACTCGCCCGCGACCCCGTCCGGGAAGCGCTGGAGTGTCGTGGGGCGGTCCCGCAGGGCGCGCACGATCCCGTCGCCGACCGCGAGGAAGTACTGGGCCACGTCCAGCTTGGTGAAGCCCCGCTCCGGGAAGACGACCTTGTCCGGGCTGGAGAGCCGCACCGTGCGCCCGCCCGCGTCCAGCTCGACCGCTTTACCACCCATGCGGCCACGCTAGGCGCAACGGACGAGAGCCGCATACCGGGCGAAGACTGACGTATGGGCACAGAATCGAGTCATGGATCTGCCGGTGATGCCCCCCGTCAAGCCCATGCTCGCCAAACCCGTGGCGAGGATCCCGCCGGGCATGCAGTACGAGGCCAAGTGGGACGGCTTCCGCGCGATCGTCTTCCGGGACGGCGACGACCTGGAGATCGGCAGCCGTACCGGCAAGCCGCTGACCCGCTACTTCCCGGAACTGGCCGCGGCCCTGCTTGACCGCCTGCCCGCCCGCTGTGTCCTGGACGGCGAGATCGTGATCGCCCGGGACGGCCGGCTCGACTTCGACGCGCTCACGGAGCGCATCCACCCCGCCGCGTCCCGGGTGCGCACGCTCGCCGAGCGGACCCCGGCCTCCTTCGTGGCCTTCGACCTGCTCGCCCTGGACGACGAGCCCCTCGTCGACACGCCCCTCACCGACCGCCGCACCCGGCTGACCGAGGCCCTGGAGGGCGTGACGGCGCCCGTCCACCTCGCGCCCGCGACCACGGACCGGGAGCTGGCCCAGGAGTGGTTCGAGCAGTACGAGGGCGCGGGCCTGGACGGCATCATCGCCAAGCCGCTCGACCTGCGCTACCGGCAGAACGAACGCCTCATGTTCAAGATCAAGCACGAGCGCACGGCGGACTGCGTGGTCGCCGGCTACCGCTTCCACAAGAGCGGCCCCATCATCGGCTCGCTCCTCCTCGGCCTGCACGACGACGAGGGCACCCTGCAGCACGTCGGCGTCTGCGCCGCCTTCTCCATGCAGCGGCGCGCGGAGCTGGTCGACGAGCTGGAGCCGCTGCTGATGAAGTCGGCCGCGGGCCACCCCTGGGCAGCCTGGGCGGACGAGGCCGCGCACGAGACGTCCCGGATGCCGGGCGCGCCGAGCCGCTGGTCGGGCAAGAAGGACCTGTCCTGGGTGCCGCTGCGCCCCGAGCGCGTCTGCGAGGTCGCGTACGACCACATGGAGAACGGGCAGCGCTTCAGGCACACCGCGCGGTTCCGCACCTGGCGACCGGACCGCACCCCTGACAGCTGTACGTTCGCCCAGCTGGAGGAGCCGGTCCGGTACGACCTGGCGGACGTGCTGCGCTAACCGGCGCGCCTCTCGGCCGACCGGCTCGCGTACTGGCTCTCCGGGCGGGAGAGCCCGTAGTGGTCGCGCAGGGTCGTGCCCGTGTACTCGGTGCGGAAGAGGCCGCGGGCGCGCAGGATCGGCACGACCTGGTCGGCGAAGGCGTCGAAGCCGCCGGGCAGGCCTGGTGGCATGACGTTGAATCCGTCGGCGGCCCCCTGCTCGAACCACTCCTGGATCTGGTCGGCCACCTGCTCGGGCGTGCCCGCGATGACCCGGTGACCGCGAGCTCCGGCAAGGCGGTGCAACAGGGCGCGCACGGTGGGCTGTTCGCGGTCGATGATGTCGAGGATCACCTGGAATCGGCTGCCGTTGCCGCGCTCCCCGCCGGTCTCGATGAGCTCGCGGGGCACGGGACCGTCCAACTGCTCGGCGGTCAGCCGCAGACCGAGCATGCGGTGCAGGAGCTGCAACGAGTACTCGGGCTGGGTGAGTTCGTTGTACTCGTCGTGCAGGGCGCGGGCCTCGGCCTCCGTCGAGCCGATGAAGGGGCTGATGCCGGGAAGGACGAGCACCTTGTCGGGGTCGCGCCCGAGCCCCGCGGCCCGCTTCTTGAGGTCCGCGTAGAAGTCCTGGCCGTTGCCGAGGGTCTGGTGCGCGGTGAACACGGCCTCCGCGTACCGCGCGGCGAAGGCACGGCCGTCCTCCGAGGAGCCCGCCTGTACGTAGACGGGGCGGCCCTGCGGTGTGCGCGGGGTGTTGAGCGGGCCGCGCACCTTGAGGTGCGGCCCTTCGTGGTCGATGGCGTGGATGCGGTCGGTGTCGGCGAAGAGCCCCGTCTTCTGGTCGGCGACGAGCGCGTCGTCCTCCCAGCTGTCCCAGAGCTTGGTGACGACGTCGAGGAACTCCCTTGCCCGGTCGTACCGTTCGGCGTGCACCGGGTGCGCGTCGAGGCCGAAGTTGAGAGCCGCCTGCGGGGCTCCGGTGGTGACGATGTTCCAGCCCGCACGCCCCCGGCTGAGATGGTCGAGCGAGGCGAAGAGGCGGGCCAGGTTGTACGGCTCGCTGTAGGTGGTGGACGCGGTCGCGATGAGGCCGATGCGCCGCGTGACGGCGGCGATCGCCGAGAGCCAGGTGAAGGGCTCCAGGCGGAAGCGGCTGGCGTAACGGACGTTGTCGGCGAGGGCGGGCCCGTCGGCGAAGAAGATCCCGTCGAACGTGGCGGCCTCCGCCCGGCGTGCGAGGTCCTGGTAGAAGTCGATGTCCAGGATCCGCTCGGGGTCGGAGCCGTGGTGCCGCCAGGCGGCCTCGTGATGCCCGCCGGGGTAGACGAAGAGGTTGAGGTGCAGCTCGCGGCGGCTCATGCGACGGCCACCTCCTCCTGCGCCGCACGGCCGGCGCCATCGGCGCGCACGTGGTCGCCGCCGGGCGGGTCGTCCAGTACGGGATCGTCGCCGGACAGGTCGACCCCCAGCTGCCGCAGCAGCCTTCCCCGCAGCGCCGCGTACTCCGGGCTTCCCTGGCCCCGGGGCGCGGGAAGGTCCACCCGTACGTCGGCCGCGATGCGCCCCGCGTCCAGGACGACCACCCGGTCGGCCAGGGCGATCGCCTCGTCGACGTCATGGGTGACCAGGAGCACGGCGGGGCGGTGCGCCTCGCAGAGGCGGCGCAGCAGGGCGTGCATCCGGATGCGCGTGAGCGCGTCCAGCGCACCGAACGGCTCGTCAGCGAGCAGAAGTTGGGGCTCACGGACCAGCGATCGGGCGAGCGAGACCCGCTGTTGTTCACCGCCGGACAGGTCCGCGGGCCAGGCGTCCTCCCGGCCGGCGAGGCCCACTTCGGCGAGCGCCGCGTGACCGCGATCCCGTGCTCCGGCACCCGTCAGACCCAGTACGACGTTGTCCAGGACCCGCTTCCAGGGAAGCAGCCGTGCGTCCTGGAAGACCACCGAGACATCGCCGGGCGCCGAAAGCTCCCCGCTGCCCGCGACCTCGTGGTCGAGCCCCGCCAGGGCCCGCAGAAGTGTGGACTTGCCTGAACCACTGCGGCCGAGGAGCGCCACGAACTCGCCTGCGGCTATGTGCAGTTCGAGCCCGTCGAGGATCTTCCGGTCCGCGAAGGAGCGGACCAGGCCCTCGATGCGGACGGCCGCCCTCTCGCCCGTCAGCCCGCCAGTGTGCGTCGCCATGACAGCGCCTTCCTCTCCACGAGCCGTACGAGTGCGTCCGAGACGAGACCGAGGAGGCCGTACACGACGAGGCCGACGATGATGATGTCGGTCTGTCCGTAGGTGCGGGCGAGCTCCATCATGTAGCCGATGCCGCTGGTGGCGTTGACCTGCTCGACCACGACGAGCGAGAGCCACGCCGCGGTGACCGCGAACCGCATGCCGAGCAGGAAGCCGGGCAGCGCTCCCGGCAGGACCACATGCCGCACGAACCCGGCCCGTGAGAGCCCTACCGTCTCGGCGAGTTCGGCGTAGCGGCCGTCGATCGTCCGCAGCCCGTTGTGGGTGTGGATGTAGACGGGCACGAACACGCCGAGCGCGATGGTGATGACCTTCATCGACTCGCCGATGCCAAACCAGAGGATGAGCAACGGGATCAGCGCGAGCGACGGGATGGCCCGCTTGATCTGCACGGGTCCATCGATGATGCCCTCGCCGATCCTGCTGAGCCCGGCGGCGATCGCGAGAACGAGCCCGGCCGCGGTGCCGAAGAGCAGCCCGAGCAGGGCGCGTTCGGCGGATGTGGCGAGGTTCGACTGGAGCCGCCCCTCGGCGATCAGGTCACCGGCGGTACTCACCACGGTCCAGGGCGCGGAGAGGTTACGGGCGTCGATGAACCCCACGGCCGACCCCACTGACCAGAGCGCGAGCAGCAGCAGGGGGCCGATCGCCCAGCCGTACGGGACGGGCCTGCCGGGGCCGAGCCTGCGGCGGCGCGGCCGGCGGCGCGCCGAGGTCACGGGACGGGTACGGGCGGTGGATGTGTTGGCTTTGGTCAGGGTGGGCGCTCCAGCACTCATGATTCCTCCCCCGCACCGGAGTTGGCGGCATCGGCGCCCGCCTTGACGGCGTCCGCGGCGACCGACTCGTAGCGCCGGTCGAAGAGGACCTCCGCGTCGAAGCTCTTCTTGCCGGTCTCCTTCGCCAGCAGATCGACGGTCTTCTGCTGCCGCGCGACGGCGGAGTCCCAGTCGGCCGGAATGTCGGGGTGGCCGACGCCCTTGACCAGGTACTCGCCGTCCTCGCGGGTCAGGCCCTGGTCCTTGACGTAGTAGCCGGCGATCCACTCGTCGGGGTGCTTGTCGGCCCAATCGGCGGCGCGCGCCCAGGCCTTCACGAACTCCCGGATGGCCGCGGCCTTCTTGGGGTCCTTCACCGACTCCGTCGGCACCCACAGATGTCCCGGGTCGTCCCGCAGCCCGTGGCGGATCGTCTTCGCGCCGTCCTTGCCGTACTTCGCCGGATAGCGCTTGATGTTGACCCCGCCGATCGGCGCCGCGTCGACCTGGCCGTTGCCGAGCGCGGACGGGTAGACGTCGCCGGTGCTGGGCAGTTCGACGAGCTGCACGTCGTCCTTGGTGAGCCCCGCCTTGGCGAGGATGCGCAGGACGAGGGCGCCCTGGGCCTGTCCCGGACTGTAGGCGATCTTCTTTCCGCGCAGGTCCTTCAAGGTATCGATGTCCGCGCCGGGCGCGATGCCGATTTCGTACGTGGGGTGCTTCAGCGGGTCCTTGCGGAATTTGGCGGCGACCAACTTCGTGTCGAGTCCCGTCCAATGGGCGTGGATGGACGGTATTTCCGCGGCGGAGCACACGTCGAGGGAATGCGCGCGGAATGCCTCGGAGCACTGCGGGCCACCGCTGATGTTGGCCCATTTCACCTTGAAGGGAAGCTTGTCGAGCTGCCCGGAGAGTTTCAGGGCAACCTGAGTTTCCGGCGTCCCGATGGTGAGGGTGGTGTCCGGTTCCACTTTCTCCGGGATCTTGGCGGAGACCTGCTTGGCGTCGACGGTCGTGGTGGACGCGGCATTGTCGACGCATCCGGCCAGGAGCAGCGGGGCGAGGAGGGCAGCGCCGAGCGCCGCCCGTTTATGTGTGGGCATGTGACCTACGACTTCTTCCCGGAGTGCGACCTTCACGGAAACGTGAGACTGAAATGAGCACCAAAACGCGTGCGTTCCGAAGGTCAGCTACACAGAGCGGTGGCGACGCGCATCAGATCAACAGCGCGCCGCTGCTTGAACCGCCGGGATATTCGCATGGCGTAGAAACTAGCCACGGCATCAAGAGAGGGTCAAGCCATCTCACCTCCCCCGGCTTTCCGGAAACGCAGCCTTCGCACTCCGGCCATACGTACGTCACAACGCCCCGTCCCGCGCCGCCACACCCCCGCATCATCCCGCCCCTCGGCCACCGGGATCTCATTCACGCCAATGTTCACGCCCGCGACCTCGCGCCGCTTCCACGTCACGGGGGCCGACCGTAATATCGCCCGCCGGATACGGGAGTTACTTACGGTAAGGGGGCCGGGCCATGGGGTACTCGGGAGCTGCGGGCAGTACGAGACGGACGTTCGTGGCGGGGGCGGCAGCGGCGGGCGGCGTGGCCGCGCTGGGGGCGGCGACGCTGCCCGCGGCGGCCGGTGACCGTGCCCCGCGGGCGGATCCGGCGAAGATCTCCGTGGCCGTGCTCGGCGGCGGCGTCGCGGGCCTGACCGCTGCCCATGAGCTGGCCGAGCGGGGCTTCGCCGTCACGGTCTACGAACGCAGGGCGCTCGGCGGCAAGGCCCGCAGCATGGACGTACCGGACAGCGCGAAGGGCAATCGCAGGCCGCTGCCCGGCGAGCACGGGTTCCGCTTCATCCCGGGGATCTACCACAACCTCCCGGACACGATGCGCCGCATCCCCTTCCCCGGGAACGCGAACGGCGTCTGGGACAACCTCGCGGCGCCGCGCGAGATGTCCTTCGCGCGCACCGGCCGCGAGGACATCCGGATGCCGATCCCGT
The DNA here is from genome assembly GCF_040636975.1 of Streptomyces sp. NPDC032198. Lineage (NCBI taxonomy): Bacteria > Bacillati > Actinomycetota > Actinomycetes > Kitasatosporales > Streptomycetaceae > Streptomyces > Streptomyces sp. NPDC032198. Next base: position 291,000 of record NZ_JBEZVL010000003.1, read on the forward strand.
GGCCGGGCAGCCGGCCCGAGAAGCTCACCCTGGACGACATCGCGCGGGCGCTCACCGCGCTCCTCGACACCGCCTTCAACCTGCCCCTGCACGAGGTCGCGTACTTCGTGAACCGCGCCCTGGTCTTCCTCACGAGCTGCGACGAGCGCCGCGACGACACCTGGGAGTCGACGCCCTGGTGGGAGTTCGTGCGCGCCGCGAAGATGTCGAAGGACTACCAGCGCATCCTCGCGATCGGCGTCACCCGCAACATCGTGGCGACCAAGGCCGAGGTGGCGAGCACCCGCACCGTCGGCACGCTCGGCGAGGCCTTCGTCTTCAACCTGCTCGGCCAGGGCGCGGACGGCCCGCCGGACCGGCTGCTCGACGCGCCGACGAACGAGGCGTGGATCGACCCGTGGGTGACTCATCTGAAGTCGCTGGGCGTGGAGTTCCGGATCGGCTGGAGCGTTCGGCAGCTGGGCTTCGCGGACGGGCGCATCACGAAGGCCGTCATCGAGGATCCCGACGGCGTACGACGTGACGTCACCGCCGACCACTACGTCCAGGCCATGCCGGTGGAGCACGCACGCAGCACGTGGAGCTCCGAACTCAAGGCCGCAGATCCGCAGTTGGCGCGCTGCGACAAGCTGCAGACGGACTGGATGACGGGCATTCAGTTCTATCTGACGGAACGTCCGCCGGTGGTGAAGGGCCACTTCAACTGCATCGACTCACCCTGGTCGCTCACCGGCATCGCACAGGCGGGCCACTGGCCGGACCGTGACTTCCCCGCCGACTACGGGGACGGCGTCGCGGTCGAGTGCCTCTCCGTGGACATCTCCGAGTGGGACAAGCCGGGGATGCTCTACGGCAAGACCGCCAAGCAGTGCACGCGCGACGAGGTCGCCAAGGAGGTGTGGGCGCAGCTCAAGGCCGCGCTCAACGACACCGGCAAGGTGGTCCTGAGCGATGGCAAGCTGCACTCCTGGTTCCTGGATCCGGGCGTCGGCGGTCTGGGGACGCCGAACCCGACCAACGAGGACGAGCTGCTCATCCACCCGGTCGGCACCCTCCACAACCGCCCCTCGGCCGCCACGAAGATCCCCAACCTCTACCTGGCGGGCGACTACGTGGCCGTGCCGATCGACCTCGCGACGATGGAGGGCGCCAACACGTCGGCGCGCCAGGCAGTGAACGCCCTCCTGGAGAGGGCCGGCTCGGATGCGGCGCCGTGCACGGTGACCTCCTTGTTCCGCGCCCCAGCGATCGAGGCCCTCAAGCGCCACGACCGCACGCGCTACCGGTTCGGTCTGCGCAACGCCCTCGATCTGGGCTGAGGACGGGAGAGAGCGAGAGAGGACGGGAGAAGGCAGGAGAGGGGCGCTAGATCACGGGAGAGCAGGGGCGTACGGGGTAAGAAGTCCGTATGGGAACGCGTACACGGACACGACGCATGACGGTGGCGGCGGTGGCGGCCGTCGCCGCCCTGGCCCTGGCGCCCGGCTGCACGCTGAGCAAGACCGACGGAGGCGACGGGAACGTGCCTGGGGGCAGCGGCGGCCGCGTACTCGCCGTGAAGATCGACAACGTGGGCCCGGCGCGTCCGCAGACAGGGCTCGACGCGGCCGATGTCGTGTACGCGGAGCAGGTCGAGGCGGGCCTGAGCCGCTTGATGGCGGTGTACGCGGGCCGGTTGCCGCCGGTCATCGGCCCGGTGCGCAGCGCGCGGGAGACGGATCTGGAGCTGCTGCGGCAGTTCGACGACCCGGCTCTCGCGTTCTCCGGGGCGCAGTCCAAGCTCCTCCCGCTGATCTCGACCGCTCCCCTGCGACCGCTGTCTCCAGGGAAGGCGCCGGGCAACGCGTACTTCCGTGGCAGCGGCAAACCGGCCCCGCACAACCTCTTCGTACGACCGAAGGCGCTCGACGCCGATCCGGGCGCCGGAGGCCTGCAGAGCACGGGCTTCCGCTTCGGCCCGCGCCCCAAGGGCGGCACTCCGGAACGGGAGCGCACCGTGCGCTTCCCGGCGGCGCGGTTCACCTTCACCTGGGCCCCCGAGCAGAAGCGCTGGCTGGTTTCCATGGACGGCGCGCGGGCCCGTACGTCCGACGGCAAGACGCTGGGTGCGTCGACGGTCGTCGTGCAGTACGTGAAGGTGCGCGAGTCCCGGTTCCACGACCGCTCGGGCAACAACACGCCGTTCACCGAGACCATCGGCTCGGGCAAGGCGAGCGTCCTGCGGGACGGCCGTGCCTACGACGCACGCTGGGAGCGGACCTCCCCGCAGGACGGCACGGAGTTCACGACGGCGGACGGCGGCGAGCAACTGCCGTTCGCGAAGGGGCAGGTGTGGGTGGTGTTCGCGAAGGCGTGACTCAGCCCCGGTGGGCGGCGACGGGCTCGACGGGATTGCGCAGGCCCTCCGCAGCGTCCGAGACCCGCTGGATCAGGTCGAAGAACGTGCTCTGTTCGTCCGCGGAGAGCGGCCCGAGGAACACCTGGTTCATCCGGGCCGTCCGCACGGTCAGCTTGCGGTGCGTGCGCCTGCCCTCGTCGGTGAGGTGCAGCAGATACCGGCGGCCGTCCTGCGGGTCGCGCACCTTGTCGAGCAGCTCGCGGCGGATGAGACGGCTGATGACCTCGGCGATGGTGGACCGGTCGAGGCCGACCCGCTCGCCGACGGTCCGCTGGTCGAGACCGGGCTCGGCGACGAGCGCGTTCAGGACGGCGAACTGCGGCGAGGTGATCTCCTCGGAGACCATCGTGTTCCACAGCAGATAGTGCGCCTGCTGCAGACGCCGGGCCAGGTGCCCGGGGTGGGTGGTCAGGTCCACCGCGGCCATGAGTTCCTCCACTGCCTTGGATCTGGTGTCTTGGGTCTGGCGTCTGGCGTTTTCTGTAGGTGCACTGAACAGTACTCGCCCTTGACGACCTAGGGAACGAGTGGCAGCGTACGTGCAATCTCATGGAATTAGTCAGTGCCCTGATTAATGGATGGGGCATCGAAGGCCTGGAAGAGATGGGGCTCGACGGATGGACAAGGTGGTGGCCTCGGCCGCCGACGCGGTGGCCGACGTGGCGGACGGCTCGTCCCTCGCGGTGGGCGGGTTCGGGCTGAGCGGTGTGCCCGGCGTGCTGATCGGGGCGCTGTACGAGGCCGGTGTGTCGGGCCTGCGGGTGGTGTCCAACAACTGCGGGGCGATGGAGTCGGGCCTTGCCGTCCTGCTCTCGGCGGGCCGGATCGCCCGGGTGACCGGGTCGTACATCGGCGCCAACAAGGAGTTCGCCCGCCAGTACCTGGGCGGCGAGCTGGAGGTGGAGATGATCCCGCAGGGCACGCTCGCCGAGCGGCTGCGTGCGGGAGGCTGCGGCATTCCCGCCTTCTATACGCCGGCCGGGGTGGGCACGCAGGTCGCCGACGGCGGACTGCCGTGGCGCTACGACGGCTCGGGCGGGGTGGCGCTCGCCTCGCCCGCCAAGGAGGTCCGGGAGTTCGACGGCCAGGAGTACGTCCTGGAGCGCGGCATCCGCACCGACTACGCGCTGGTGCGGGCCGCGAAGGGCGACCGGCACGGGAACCTCGTGTTCAGCAAGTCCACCCGCAACTTCAACCCGCTGGCCGCGATGGCCGGACGGGTCACGATCGCCGAGGTGGAGGAACTGGTCGAGCCGGGCGAGATCGACCCCGACGCGGTGCATCTGCCGGGGATCTACGTCCAGCGGGTCGTCGAACTGACCCCGGAGCAGGCGGCGGACAAGGGCATCGAACGGCGCACGGTCTCCGCGCCCGAGGCACGAGGGACGGTGAACGGCTGATGGCCTGGACCCGAGAGCAGATGGCGGCCCGCGCCGCGCGCGAGCTGCGCGACGGGCAGTACGTGAACCTGGGCATCGGGCTGCCCACGCTGATCCCCAACTACCTCCCCGATGGTGTCGAGGTGGTCCTGGAGTCCGAGAACGGCATCCTCGGCATCGGCCCGTACCCCACGGACGACGAGGTGGACCCGGATCTGATCAACGCGGGCAAGGAGACGGTCACCGTCCGCCCCGGGGCCTCCTACTTCGACTCGGCGCTGTCGTTCGGGATGATCCGCGGCGGTCACATCGACGTCGCGGTGCTCGGCGCCATGCAGGTCTCCGCGCGCGGAGACCTGGCCAACTGGGCGATCCCCGGCAAGATGATCACGGGGATCGGCGGCGCGATGGACCTGGTGCACGGTGCGCGCACGGTGATCGTGGCGATGACGCACACCGCCAAGGACGGCTCCCCCAAGATCCTGGAGGAGTGCGCGCTGCCGCTGACCGGCCGGGCCTGCGTGAACCGGATCATCACTGACCTCGGCGTCCTGGACATCACCGAAACCGGCCTGGAACTGGTGGAGTTGGCGCCCGGTGTCACCCCCGGCGAGCTCACCGCCAAGACGGCGGCCAAGGTCCACATCCCCGAAGCCGTCGGCTCCGCCGCTCCGGACGTCCTCGCCGAAGGAACCGGTCGTGAGCCCGCGTGATGTCCACGTCGTCGACGCCGGGGCGCGTGCCGCCGGGACCGTCACCCCTCACCTCGCCCCTCACCAGCAGCCGTACTCACGGAGACTCACGGAGCCGAGAGACATGACCCTCACCGAACCCCTGCCCGACGGGCTGAGCCAGCAGGAGATAGACACGGAGGTCGCCAAGGCGCAGGCCGCGGCGGCGCCCTCCGACCACCCGCCCCGCGACTACCCCCCGTACCGCAGCAGCCATCTCCGCCACCCCAAGCAGCCGCTGATCCCGCTGCGTGACCCGGAGGCCGTGGAGCTGAGCGGTCCCGCGTTCGGCGTCACCGACATCACGGCGCTCGACCGCGATCTGACGCGGCAGCACCTGGGCGAGCCGCTCGGCGAGCGGATCACCGTGTCCGGCCGCGTCCTGGACCGCGAAGGGCGCCCGGTGCGCGGCCAGTTGGTCGAACTGTGGCAGGCCAACGCGTCCGGCCGGTACGCCCACCAGCTCGACCAGCACCCGGCGCCGCTCGACCCGAACTTCACCGGCTTCGGCCGCTGCCTGACCGACGACGAGGGAGCGTACTCCTTCACGACGATCAAGCCGGGCGCGTACCCGTGGCGCAACCACGTCAACGCCTGGCGTCCCGCCCACATCCACTTCTCGCTCTTCGGCACGGCGTTCGCGCAGCGCCTGGTGACGCAGATGTACTTCCCGGGCGACCCGCTCTTCCCCTACGACCCGGTCCTGCGCTCGGTCACCGACGAGTCGGCGCGACAGCGCCTGGTCTCCGTCTACGACCACGATCTCTCCGCCCCCGAGTGGTCGCTCGGCTACCGCTGGGACATCGTCCTCGACGGCCCCTCCGCGACGCTCTTCGAGGAAGGCGACCACCACTGATGTCGTACGCCCCGACCCCCTCCCAGACCGTCGGCCCCTTCTACGGCTACGCGCTGCCCTTCCCGCGGGGCGGCGAGGTCGCGCCGGCCGGCCACCCGGACACGGTCACCCTGCACGGGTACGTGTACGACGGCGCGGGAAGTCCCGTCCCCGACGCGCTCATCGAGACCTGGCAGCCCGCGCCCGACGGCTCCCGCACGGGCGCGGGCGGATCGCTGCGGCACGACCCGGTCTCGGGTGGGGTCATCGGCCGTGACGGCGTCGCGTTCACCGGGTTCGGCCGGGTGCCGACCGACGCGGACGGCCACTGGACGGTCCGTACGCTCCCGCCGGGCGGCGTCTCGTACATCGCGGTCGCGGTCTTCGCGCGCGGTCTGCTCCACCACCTCTACACGCGCGCCTATCTGGTCGACGAGCCCGGCGACCCGCTCCTCGGCTCCCTCGACCCGGCGCGGCGTACGACGCTGATCGCCCGCCCCGAGGCGAGCCACACGTACCGTTTCGACATCCGCCTTCAGGGTGAGGGCGAAACGGTGTTCCTGGAGTTCCCGTGAGTTCCCTGAGTCCAGCGAGTTCCATGAGTTCAGCGAGTCCGGTGGGTCCAGTGGGGCTTGAAGGTGCCGACGTCGGCCTGCTCGCGCCCGGGCGCGCGGGCTCACCGGCCGAGTCCGCGACGGGCGACACGGCCTTCCTGCAGGCGATGCTTGACGCGGAGGCGGCGCTGACGCGAGCCCAGGCCGAGGTGGGCCTGGCCCCCGCGGAGGCGGCGACGGCCGTCACCGCCGCGGCCCGCGCCGACCGTTTCGACGTACGCGATGTCGCGCTCCGCGCGCGGTCCGGCGGCAATCCGGTGATCCCGCTGGTCGCGGACCTGACGGCGGCGGTACCCGCGGAGGCCGCGCCGTACGTCCATCGCGGGGCGACCAGCCAGGACATCCTGGACACGGCGATGATGCTGGTCGCGCGGCGCACGCTGGACCTGATCCTGGCGGACCTGACCCGCACGGAAGCAGCACTCGCCCGCCTCGCGGCGGAACACCGGGACACGGTGCTGCCGGGCCGCACCCTGACCCAGCACGCGGTCCCGACGACGTTCGGTCTCAAAGCGGCGGGCTGGCGCGCGCTGACCCTCGACGCGCGGGACAGGGTGCGGGCGTCGCGTGACGCACTCCCGGCCCAACTGGGCGGCGCGGCAGGCACATTGGCTGCTTTCGGGGCGTACGCAGACAGCTCGGCCGCTGGGGCGCTCCCCGCGGATGCCGGCATCGGGGAAGCTCTCGTCCCGGCCTACTCCCGTCAGCTCCAACTGGCCGCTCCCGCCCTCCCCTGGCACACCCTCCGTACCCCGGTCGCCGACCTCGCCGGAGTTCTCGCCTTCACCGCCGGAGCCCTGGGCAAGGCGGCCGTGGACATCCTCACCCTCGCCCGTACGGAGATCGCCGAACTCTCGGAGGGGGCGGGCGGAGGTTCCTCCGCCATGCCTCACAAGGCGAACCCCGTGCGCTCCACCCTTGTCGTGGCCGCCGCGCGTCGCGCCCCCGGCCTGGCCGCGACGCTCCACGCGTCGATGGCCGCCGAGGACGAACGCCCCGCAGGCGCCTGGCACGCGGAGTGGGAATCCCTGCGCGACCTCCTCCGCACGGTCGGCGGCGCGAGCGCCCACGCGGCGGAACTCACCGAGAACCTCCAGGTCCATCCGGAGGCGATGCGCGAACACCTCGGCCTCACGCACGGGTTGATCGTCTCCGAACGTCTCACCACGGAGCTGACGCCTCTCCTGGGACGGGCCCGCGCGAAGGAGCTCCTCACCTCGGCGGCCCGCCGCACCCGCGACCAGGGCAGGACCCTCCTGGAGGTCCTCGCCGAAGAGCCCGAGCTGTCGGCCGTTGACCTCACCGAACTCACCGACCCCGCCCGTTACACCGGCTCCGCCGGAGCCCTCACGGACCGAGCCCTGGAGCGACGATGACCGGCAAGCTGCCGCACCACACCACCGAGGGCGCCCCGACCGCGCCGCCCCTCCTTCTCGGCTCCTCCGTCGGCACCTCCACCGCTCTGTGGGACGCCGTGGCGCCCGAACTCTCCACTACCCACCGGGTCGTACGCTGGGACCTCCCCGGCCACGGCAAGTCCCCCGCCGACCTGATCGGCGCGGGCGCGACCGTCGCCGACCTGGCCGGCCTGGCTCTCGCGCTCGCCGATTCGCTGGGCATCGACCGCTTCGCGTACGCGGGTGTCTCCCTCGGCGGCGCGATCGGCCTGCACCTGGCCGCGCACCGCCCCGAGCGGGTCGAGAGCCTCGCCGTGATCTGCTCGTCGGCGCACTTCGGCGGCAGCGCCCGCTGGGAGGAGCGTGCGGCACTCGTGCGCCGCGAAGGCCTGGCCGCGCTCGCGGAGAGCGCGCCGGACCGCTGGTTCACCCCCGGGTTCACCGTGCCGGGCCTGGTGGACGACCACCGGAACACCGACCCCGGCGCGTACGCGGCCTGCTGCGACGCACTGGCGGCGTACGACATCAGGGAGTCGCTGGCCACGATCACCGCTCCCACGCTCGTCGTCGCGGGCCGCGAGGACCCGGCGACGCCGCCCGCCCACGCACGGGAGATCGCCGACGCGGTGCCCGGCGCCTCGCTCACGGAGCTGGCGGGCGCCTCGCATCTGGCGCCCGCGGAACGGCCCGATGCCGTGACGGCCGCGCTGCGCACGCACCTGACGGGTGCCGCAGCGAGCGGAATGGCCGTGCGCCGCGCGGTACTCGGCGACCCCCATGTGGACCGCGCGCAGGGGAACACCACGCCCTTCACGGCCCGCTTCCAGGACTTCATCTCCCGCTACGCCTGGGGCGAGATCTGGAGCGACCCCACTCTCGCGCACCGCGAACGCAGCATGATCACCATGACCGCGCTGGTCGCGCACGGGCACTACGACGAGCTGGCCATGCATGTCAGGGCGGCCCGCCGCATCGGGCTCACTCCGGAGGAGATCGGCGCGGTGCTGCTCCAGAGCGCGGTCTATTGCGGGGTGCCCGCCGCCAATTCGGCGTTCGCGGTGGCACAGCGGGTCCTCGCCGAGGAATAGCGGGGCAGCGGTCCGGGGCCGACCCTTTAAGCTGCTGCTGATCAGGGGGATCAGGGGATTCAGGGGTTCAGGGGAACTGGGGGGCAAGAGGCGATGAACGACGCTGCTGAGGTGTTCCAGCCGCTACAGGCTGATGATCCGCCCGTGGTGGCCGGCTATCGTCTCGCGGCCCGGATCGGCGCCGGGGGCATGGGCCGGGTCTATCTGTCGCACACGCAGGGCGGCCGGCCGGTCGCGATCAAGGTGGTGCGGCCGGAGCTGGCCGACGACCCGGCCTTCCGGCGGCGGTTCGGGCGGGAGATAAAGGCGGCCCAGCGGGTGAGGGGCGCCTACACGGCCGAGCTGATCGACGCCGACGCGGACGGCGTGCCGCCCTGGCTGGCCACGCTGTACGTGCCGGGCCCCTCGCTGACGGAGGCGGTCGCCCGGCGCGGACCGCTGCCGGTCCCTGCGGTGCTGTGGCTGGTGGCGGGGATCGCCGAGGCGCTGCAGGCCATCCACGGCGCCGGCATCGTGCACCGGGACCTGAAGCCGTCGAACGTGCTCCTCGCCGCCGACGGACCGCGCGTGATCGACTTCGGCATCTCGCTGACCTCCAGCGCCACTTCCGCGTACACGGCCACGGGCTCCGCCGCCGGTACTCCCCAGTTCATGGCTCCTGAGCAGGCGTCCGCGGGGGAGGTCACGGCGGCCACCGACGTCTTCGCGCTCGGCCAGACAGCGGCGTTCGCGGCACTGGGCGAGCCGCTGTACGGGGACGGCCCCTCGGTCGGCGTGCTGTACCGCATCGTGCACTCGGAGCCGGATCTCTCCCTGCTGCCCGAGCAGCTCCGGCCGCTGTTCGCCAAGTGCCTGGCCGCCGACCCGGCGGAGCGGGCCACCCCTGCGGACATCGTCGAGTGGTGCCGCCAGCGGCTTGGCCGGGACACCGACCCCGGCACGGGCCTTGCCGTCTGGCGGGACGTCATGGGACCGGAGGTCCGGGTTCCGGCGCCGGTGCCGCACCCGACCCCGGTGCACACGCTGCCGGTGCCGCCCTCGTACCCACTGCCCTCGCACCCACTGCCCTCCCAGGCCCTGTCCTCTCGGTCGATGCCTCCGCAGTCGTTGTTCGCGCCGCCGCAGGCGACGACCCGGCCGACGGGGCCGGACGAGCGGCGGTCCCGCCGAAGACGCAACGCGCTCATCACGGGCATCGTGACGGGGAGCGCCCTGCTGGTGATGGGCCTGACGTGGGCGGTCATGGACGCGACGGACCTGCTCCGCAACGGGGACACGTCCTCGAAGTCCGGGTCGGAGGCGAGGGGACGGTCGCCGGGTGCCACGTCCGGGTCCGGCTCGGGGTCCACATCGGGGTCCACGTCCGGGTCAGGGGCGGATTCGGCGGCCGGTGACGCCTCCAGGACCGATGAGAACCCGGCGGCCGGTGACAAGAGCGGCCGGTCGGACGACGCGTCGAACCCCTCCTCGAAGTCCTCCTCGGACGCGTCCACCCCGCCGCGCCCCATCGCGTACCCCCAGGAATGGTTCGACGAGAAGAACTCCGTGAGCCTCAAGGAGCCGGTGGACCGCAAGGACCGCAAGGGCGACCTCCGCTTCGTCTGCGGCGAGGAGAACTGCTCGCTGGAGAGCGACAAGAGCCTGATCACGCTGCTGTACAGCAAGCCGGGTGCCACCCTCGATTCGTGCCGGAGCGTCCTCAAGGGCGCCGACAGCCACGACCTCCCGCTGGCCGCGGTGGCGGCCGGGAGCGAGATCTGCGTGAAGAATCCCTCCGGGGACATCGCCCTGCTGGTGGTCCAGGTGAAGTCGACCGCGCTGCCGCAGGGCGGGTTCAGCTTCCTGACCGCGGACATGACGGTCTGGCGGGCGGGCCGGTCGTAGCGACCGCGTAGCACCAGCACCTACCCGGCGCCTACGTGGCGCTTCGCTCGCTCGCCTCGCGGTAGCGCCGCTCCATCGCGTCGACGAACGCCTCGTCGCCCGGCCGCCCTGCCCGCAGCAGGCGCCACCACTGCTCGATGCTCCAATTGGCCGGTTCCGTCGCCGCGATGAACTCCTCGACGAGCGAGAGGAAGCGCACGGGATCGGCGTGAAAGGGGAAGTGCCCGGCGCCCTCGAAGATCTCGAGGCGGCTGTGGGGCATCGCCTCGTGCGCGGTGTACGCGTGGTCGACCGGAAGGACGCCGTCCCTGTCGCCCCAGACGAGGAGCGTGGGCATGCCCTGGGCGAGGTAGCAGCGGTCCAGCATCGTGACCACTTGGCCGCGCCAGTCGACGACGGACCGCAGCGTGCGGATGAACGCGGCCCGCGCCCATACGTCCGGCAACGCCTCGACCAGGCCCATCAGTTCGGGCGCGTCCTGCCCGAGGCCGGTGTCGAGCAGCCGCAGCAGCGCGACGACCGCCCGCACCGGCAGACCGGCACCGGGCAGCCCGAGCAGGGAGAGCAGCAGTGCGGCGCCCGGCAGCGAGACACCCCGCAGCACGGGGGTGACCTGCGGGCCGACGCCTCCCGTGCTCACCAGGACGAGCCGGTCGACGCGCTCGGGGAACTGGTAGGCGAACTGCATCGCGACCCCGCCGCCGAACGAGTGCCCGACGAGGGTGACCCGCTCGATGCCGAGTACGCCGAGCAGGTCCCGGACTCCGTTGGCGTACGCGGCCACCGAGTAGTCGGCCCGCGGCTTCTGGGACGCACCGTGACCGAGCAGGTCAGGGGCGATGACCGTGTGGGTACGGGCCAGCCGGGGGATCAGCGGGGCCCAGGTCGCCGACGAGTCGCCGATGCCGTGGATCAGCAGGATCGCCGGTCCCTCACCCGCGACGCGGTACGCGCGCCGGTAACCGTGCACGGTGCGGAACCGCAGGGCACAACCGTTCTCGTCGCCCTCGCTCTCGTCACCGGTGGGAAGCCGCCTGGGCTGGAAGGGCAGGATCCGCGCCATGGGCCGGATTGTAGGTGGGCTGCGCGGTGAGGTGGTTTCGGTGGGGTTTCGGGTGGCGCAATACGGGCGCATCGCCGCTGTGCCGCTATATCGCCACCGTGTCGCTATGCGGAGGCGTAGAACCCCAGGAACATGTCGACGCCGGCGACGATCAGACGGTCCGTCAGGTCGTCGCTGATGTCGGTCCCGTACGAGCCGAAGACCAGGTGCGGGAAGACCAGCAGGGAGTAGAGCTGGATGACCGCCGCCTCCATGTCGGGGACGGTGAGCCGCCCCCGGTCGGCGAGTTCGCGCAACGCGCCCGCGATCGCGGGGTGGTGGCTCTCCGGGCCACGCTCTCCCCATGCCTCGCCGAGTGACGGAAAGCGGTGGATCTCCCGGGCGACGAGGTGGCGCAGCGCGTTCATCTCCTGGTCGGTGCGGACGACGTCGACCCAGGCACGGGCCACGTTCAGGAACGCCTCGCGCAGGTCGTCCGCCTCGGTGAGTCCGTCGAGCGCGGCGACCGACGACGATGCGTCGAGGGGTTCGTCGAGTGCGCCCGCGATCACCGCGACGAACAGGGCCTCCTTGTTGCCGAAGTGGTTGTAGACGGTCACCTTGGACACGCCCGCCTCGGCCGCGATGGCGTCCATGCCGACGCCGAACCCCTCGCGCAGGAACAGCGAGCGGGCCGCCAGGACGATCGCCTCGCGCTTGCGTTCCGCGCGCGGGCCCGTGGGGCCCTCGCTCCTTGCCCGGCCGCTTCCCTCATTCCGCATGCGCCGCACTTTACCAGCGAACTGAACTGAACAGTTGAGTTCATATGAACTAGCCAGTACAGTTCAGATGCGTCGGCCGCGCCTGCTTTCCTCCACCCCTTCTCTCTCCTCTCCTCTCCCTCCAAGGACCCGCCATGACGCATCCCCACCCGGCCCCGGCGACCGCACCCCACACAGCCGCGCCTCCCGCCTGCTCACGCCCATGGGCGGCGCTCGCACTCCTCTGCGTCGCCCAGTTCATGCTGGTGCTCGACGTGACGGTCGTGAACGTCGCGCTGCCGAGCATGGCCGCCGATCTCGACCTCGGCCGCACCGCGCTGACCTGGGTCGTCACGACGTACACGCTCTGTTTTGGTGGCCTGATGCTGCTCGGCGGGCGGCTCGCCGACGTGCTCGGGGCGCGCCGCACCCTGCTCGCGGGCCTGGCCCTGTTCACGGCTGCCTCCCTGCTGACCGGCCTCGCGTCAGGCCCGGAGGCCCTCCTCGCGGGCCGGACCGCGCAAGGTGTCGGAGCCGCACTGCTCTCCCCCGCCGCCCTCGCGATCGTCACCACGACCTTCCACGGCCGCGACCGGCATCGCGCGCTCGGCGTGTGGTCGGCGATCGGCGGTGCGGGCGCCGCGATCGGCGTACTGCTCGGCGGCGGCCTGACCGACGGCCCCGGCTGGGAGTGGATCTTCTACGTCAACGTGCCCATCGGCGCGGTCCTGCTGCTCGCCCTGCCCGCTGTCGTCCCCGCCCGCGCGCCTCGGCCCGCCCGCCTCGACATCCCCGGCGCACTGCTCGTCACCGCCGGCACCGGCTCGCTCATCTACGGCCTCGTCGCCGCGGGCGACACGGGCTGGTCGGGCCCTCGGACGCTGGTGCCGGTGGCCGCCGCCGCGGTGGCCTATGGAGCGTTCGCCGCCGTCGAGCGGGCACAGCGCGCGCCGCTGATCGACCTGGCGGTCCTGCGGCGCCGCCCGGTGGTCGCGGGCTCCTGTCTGATGCTGGTCGCGACGGCGTTGCTGATCTCGCTGTTCTTCCTGGGGTCGGTCTTCCTCCAGGAGGTACGCGGCTACAGCGCCCTGCGGACCGGGGTGCTGTTCCTGCCGGTGGCCGTGGCCACCGGGCTCGGCGCCCACCTCGGCGCGCGGTTCGTGGGCCTGTGGGGTGCGCGTCCCACGGCGGCAGTGGGGCTCACGCTGGCGGGGCTCGGTACCGCTCTGCTCACCACCGCCGGACCCGGCGGCAACGCGTGGACGGGTGTCGCCCCGGGCATGTCCCTCGCCGCCCTGGGACTCGGTTCGGTGTTCGTGGCGGCCACCACCACCGCGCTGGGCTTCATCGCGCACGAGGAGGCGGGCGTCGCGTCCGGTGTGGTCAACACCTTCCACGAGGTGGGCGGTTCGATCGGCGTAGCCGTGGTCTCGACGGTCGCCGCCGCGGGGATCGACGGCGGTACCGAAGGCGGCTTCACGGCCGCGTTCACGGTGTGCGCCGTGACCGCGGCGGTCAGCGCGGCCGCCACGTTCGTCCTCGTGCCGCGCGGAAAGCCACAGCTCACCGGCGGACCGCACGTGCACTGACCTTGTGCCGGGCGGGACCCCCACCACCCCGCCCCGTCGGCACCACTCCGCCCGCGCAATCGCGTCACGTACGAACTGGGCGGCGCGGCACAGCACGGGGCGCGGAACCGGTACGGGTGGCGTCGGATGCCTGACGGCCGCTCACGCGCCGGCCGGGCTCGGGCCCAACCCGTCCGGCGGCTCCCGGCGACTCGTGCCGGCTACCGCGCCCCGTACACCGGCTGCGGCACCTGCGCGTCGGCGAGCAGCTTGAGTGCCGTCTCGCCCGCCTCGGCCGGGGTCCAGCGGGCCCCCTTGTCGGCCGTCGGACCCGGCCGCCAGCCCTCCATGACGGTGATGCGCCCCGCCTCGGCCTCGAAGACACGGCCCGTGACACCGGCGGACGCCTCGGAGCCGAGCCACACCACGACGGGTGACACGTTCTCCGGAGCCATCGCGTCGAAGCCGCCGTCCTCGGGCGCGGCCATGGCGTCCGAGAAGGTCTGCTCCGTCATGCGTGTCCGCGCGGCGGGCGCCATGGCGTTGACCCGCACTCCGTAGGAGGCGAATTCGGCGGAGGCGACCATGGTGAGCCCGAGGATCCCGGCCTTGGCGGCGCTGTAGTTCCCCTGGCCCACGCTGCCCAACAGGCCTGCTCCGGAGCTGGTGTTGATTACGCACGCGTGCCGCGCGCGCCCCGCCTTGGCCTCGCCGCGCCAGTAGGCGGCCGCGTGCTTCAGCGGCAGGAAGTGCCCCTTCAGATGGACGCGCATCACCGCGTCCCAGTCGTCCTCCTCAAGGTTGACCAGCATCCGGTCCCGAAGGAAGCCCGCGTTGTTGACGAGGGTGTCGAGGGATCCGTAGGTGTCGAGCGCGGCCCGCACGAGGGATGCGGCGCCCTCGGACGTGGCGATGTCACCGCCGTGCGCGACGGCCTCGCCTCCCGCCGCGCGGATTTCCTCGACGACGTCGTGCGCGGGTCCGCCGGACGCTCCGGAGCCGTCGGGCCCCACCCCGAGGTCGTTGACGACGACCTTGGCGCCCTCGGCGGCGTACGCGCGCGCGTGCGCACGGCCGAGGCCACGGCCCGCGCCCGTGACGATCACGACGCGGCCCGCGCAGATTCCCGTGCCCGGCTTGTTGGTTGAGGTCATACGGAACTCCTCGGATACGTTCAGTGGTTGACGGACGCGGCGTCCAGGAACGCGGGGCGTTCGCCGCCCCCGTGCAGGTGCAGTGCGGCGCCGCTGATGTAGCGGGCGCCGTCGGATGCGAGGAACACGCACGCGTCCCCGACCTCCGACGGATCGGCAAGGCGGCCGAGCGGGACGGTGCGGGCGACCGCCGCGATGCCGTCCTCGTCGCCGTAGTGCAGATGGGCGCTCTCGGTGCGGGCCAGGCCGAGCACGACGGTGTTCACGCGCACCTTCGGGGCCCATTCGACGGCCATCGTGCGCGCGAGGTTCTCCAGGCCCGCCTTGGCCGCCCCATAGGCGCCGGTGCCGGGTGAGGGCCGGGAGCCGCTCACGCTGCCGATCATGGTGATGCTGCCCGCGCCGTCCTCCTGGCCGCGCATCACCTCGTACGCCGCCAGGGACGCGTACAGCGGTGCCAGCAGGTTCAGTTCGACGATCTTGGCCTGGCGGGCCGGGGCGGACTCGGCGAGCAGGCCGAAGGGTGTGCCGCCCGCGTTGTTCACCAGGGCGTCCAACCGGCCGTGATCGGCGGCCACATCGGCGAAGAACGCGTGCGCCGCCTCCGCGTCGCGCAGATCGAGGGGGCGGAACTCGGCGGCCTCGCCCGCCGCTTCGACCGGCCGGTCCGGCGGCCTGCGGGCGCAGACGACGACCCGCGCACCGGCGGCGAGGAAGCTGCGGGCGATACCGGCGCCGACGCCTCGGGTGCCGCCGGTGACGACGACCACCTGTCGAGTGTCAGTCATCGCTGCTACCTTTCCAACTAACAAATGTTTGGTTGAAGGGCCTGGTTGAAAGGTAGCGGATCCTCTGATGTCTGTCTCCACCTCCACCCCGGACAAGGGCGTGGCCGTCGTCACCGTCGACTTCCCGCCCGTCAACGCCCTTCCCGTGCAGGGGTGGTTCGACCTGGCGGCCGCGGTGCGCGCGGCGGGCCGCGACCCCGGGACGCGCTGTGTCGTCCTTGCCGCCGAGGGTCGCGGTTTCAACGCGGGCGTGGACATCAAGGAGATGCAGCGCGACAGCGGCCACGGCGCCCTGATAGGCGCCAACCGCGGCTGCTATGAAGCGTTCTCGGCGGTGTACGAATGCGAGGTGCCGGTCGTGGCCGCGGTGCACGGCTTCTGCCTGGGCGGCGGCATCGGCCTGGTGGGCAACGCGGACGCGATCGTGGCGAGCGAGGACGCGACGTTCGGCCTGCCCGAGCTGGACCGGGGCGCGCTGGGCGCGGCGACGCATCTCGCCCGCCTGGTGCCGCAGCACCTGATGCGCGCCCTGTACTACACCTCGCGCACAGCCACGGCGGCGGAGCTGCACACGCACGGCTCCGTGTGGCGGGTCGTGCCCCGCGAGGAACTGCGCGACGCGGCAATGGAGTTGGCGCGTGAGATCGCGCGGAAGGACGGCACGCTGCTGCGGTTCGCCAAGGCCGCGATCAACGGCATCGACCCGGTGGACGTCCACCGCAGCTACCGCTTCGAGCAGGGCTTCACCTTCGAGGCGAACCTGAGTGGCCTGGCCGACCGCGTCCGCGAGGGCTTCGGATCGGGCTCCGCGAAGAAGGAGGAGGGCAGGGCATGAAGCAAGAAGGAGGGCGGGGCATGACGGACAAGATCATGACACCCGACGCGATCGTGGGACGGTTGCGGAGCGGGATGACACTCGGCATCGGCGGCTGGGGGTCGCGCCGCAAGCCCATGGCACTGGTGCGGGCCCTGCTGCGGTCCGGGATCACCGACCTCACCGTCGTGTCGTACGGCGGCCCGGACGTCGGACTGCTCGCCGCGGCCGGCAAGATCCGCAAGCTGGTCACGGCGTTCACGACCCTCGACTCGATCCCCCTGGAGCCGCACTTCCGCGCGGCACGCGAGCGTGGCGCGTTCGAACTCGTCGAGCTGGACGAGGCGATGTTCATGCAGG
The DNA here is from genome assembly GCF_040636975.1 of Streptomyces sp. NPDC032198. Classification (NCBI taxonomy): domain Bacteria; kingdom Bacillati; phylum Actinomycetota; class Actinomycetes; order Kitasatosporales; family Streptomycetaceae; genus Streptomyces; species Streptomyces sp. NPDC032198. Next base: position 307,813 of record NZ_JBEZVL010000003.1, read on the forward strand.
GCCTGACCGCCGGCGCCCAGCGCCTTCCGTTCCTGCCGATCCGCGCGGGCCTCGGTTCGGACGTCCTGCGGGTCAACCCCCATCTGCGTACGGTCACTTCGCCGTACGAGGACCGGGAGGAGCTGGTCGCCGTGCCCGCCCTGCGGATGGACGCGGCGCTGGTGCACCTGAACCGCGCCGACCGCCTGGGCAACGCCCAGTATCTGGGCCCCGACCCGTACTTCGACGACTTGTTCTGCGAGGCGGCCGACACGGCGTACGTGTCGTGCGAGCGGATCGTCGAGTCGGGCCAGCTCACCGAGCGGGCGGCGCCGCAGACGATGCTGATCTCCCGGCACGCGGTGACGGGCGTGACCGAGACACCCAAGGGCGCGCACTTCACGTCCTGCGTGCCGGACTACGACCGCGACGAACCCTTCCAGAAGGCGTACGTGGCCGCGGCAGGCGACCAGGATGCCTGGAAGGAATTCGAGGACCGCTTCCTCACCGGCACCGAGCAGGAGTATCAAGCAGCCGTCCAGACCTGGCACAAGGAGCAGCGATGACGCGGGCCGACCCGAGGGCTGCGGCCGGCGCGACCGGGACGACCACCGTCACCCGCGCCGAGTACTGCGTGATCGCGTGCGCCGAGGCCTGGCGGGACGCAGGCGAGATCCTCGCGTCACCGATGGGTACGGTCCCCGCGATCGCCGCCCGCCTCGCCAAGCTGACGTTCTCGCCGGACCTGCTGCTCACGGACGGGGAGGCGCTGCTGATCGGTGATGTGCCCGCCGTGGGGGCGCCGTCGGCGGTGACGGAGGGCTGGCTGCCGTACCGCAAGCACCTGACGATGGTCATGGGCGGCAGGCGTCATGTGATGATGGGCGCCAGCCAGATCGACCGCTTCGGGAACCAGAACATTTCCTGTATCGGCGACTGGGAGCGGCCCAAGCGCCAGCTGCTCGGGGTGCGCGGAGCTCCGGTCAACACCCTCAACAATCCGGTGAGTTACTGGATCCCACGCCACTCGATGCGCGTCTTCGTCGAGAAGGTCGACATGATCAGCGGTGTGGGTTACGACAGCGCGGCGGCGGCAGGGCCCTCCGCGACCCGCTTCCACGATCTGCGCCGGGTCGTCTCGGACCTCGGCGTCCTCGACTTCGGGGCGGCGGACCACGCGATGCGCCTGGTGTCCGTTCATCCGGGTGTGACGGTCGAGCAGGTGCGTGAGTCGACCGGCTTCACGCTCGCGACGGTGGACGACGTGCCCTGCACCCGCGAGCCGACCACGGAGGAACTGCGGCTGATCCGGGACGTGGTGGACCCGCGCGGTCTGCGCGACCGCGAGGTGCGTTCGTGACGCCGCCCCCGGCCGGCATGGAGACGGCCCTGACCAAGCTGGTCGGTGTCCGGTACCCGATCGTGCAGACCGGCATGGGCTGGGTGGCGGGCCCGCGTCTGGTCTCCGCGACGGCGAGGGCGGGCGCCCTCGGCATCCTGGCCTCCGCGACGATGACCGTCGGCCAGCTGCGCTCCGCCGTGCGGGAGGTCAAGTCCCGTACGGACGAGCCGTTCGGGGTCAACCTCCGCGCCGACGCGGGCGACGCGCGGGACCGGGTGCGGGTCATCGTCGACGAGGGCGTCCGGGTGGCGTCCTTCGCGCTGGCCCCCTCGAAGGAGCTGATCGCGGAGCTGAAGGACGCCGGGGTGGTCGTCATCCCGTCCATCGGCGCGCGGCGGCATGCCGAGAAGGTCGCGGCGTGGGGTGCGGACGCGGTCGTCGTGCAGGGCGGTGAGGGCGGCGGGCACACCGGCGAGGTCGCCACGACCGTGCTGTTGCCGCAGGTCGTGGACGCCGTGGACATTCCGGTGATCGCGGCGGGCGGCTTCTTCGACGGCCGCGGACTCGTCGCCGCGCTCGCCTATGGCGCGGCGGGGGTCGCGATGGGCACGCGCTTCCTGCTGACGTCGGACTCGACGGTGCCGGACGCGGTCAAGGCCCGCTATCTCGCCGCGTCGGTCAAGGACATCACCGTGACCACACGGGTCGACGGTCTCCCCCACCGGATGCTGCGGACGGAGCTCGTCGCGTCGCTGGAGAAGTCGGGCCGGGCCTCGTCCCTCGCACGGGCCGTGCGGCACGCGGCGGCGTTCCGGAGGATGTCCGGCATGGGGTGGGGCGAGATGGTCCGGGACGGTCTTGCGATGCGGCACGGCAAGGGGATGACGTGGAGCCAGATCCTGCTCGCCGCGAACACGCCGATGATGTTGAAGTCGGCGATGGTGGACGGGCTGCCGGAGGCGGGTGTGATGGCTTCCGGTCAGGTGGCGGGAGTCATCGAGGATCTGCCGTCGTGCGAGGAACTGATCACGGGGGTGATGCTGGAGGCGGCGGAGGTGGTGGCACGGCTGGGCTGAGCAGCGGCCCCCACGGGGTGGAGCAGCGACCTGCGGCGGGGGCTGCCTCCGAGGCAGGCCCCGGTCCTCGGACGCCGCACCGGCAGCCCCGTGCCATGTCGTCCGAGGCCTGACGGCATCCGCGGCCTGACAGCCACTCATGCCCCTGCCACAGCTTGAGCGAAGGCCCTGCGGAGGAGCAGCCGGACGCCGTGCAGCACACAGGATGCCTGGGTCCACACGGGATGCCCCGGGCCGCGCGCCGGCACGCGCGTCAGACCCCAACAGGGGCCCACTGCTCAGACTCTCGCCACCTCCAGGGAAGCCCGCGCCTTGGTGACCAGGCCCGTTGCCCCGCAGGATTCGGCGAGCGCGAGGCCTCGGGACAGTTCGCTCGCGGAGCCCGCCGCGATCCCGTACTCGACCCGTGCGACCGCGTGTTCATAGGCGCACGGTGACGCCTCCAGGCAGGCGACGGCTCGTGCGTACAGCTCGATCGCACGTCGGCCGGTCTCCAGGGACGCCTCGCACCGCAGCGCCTCGCCGATCGCGGTCTCCGTGCCGAAGAGCTCCGCCTGGATCCTTCCGTCGGCGACCAGCTGGGCGGCGCGCCCCGGATCCTCATCGGCGAGTGCGCGGGCGAGGTCGTACGCCCAGGGGTTGACGACCGTGTTGTAGCAGCCGCGTTCGGCGGCCGTCTTCGCCGCCTCCTCCAGCTCGCTGATGCCCTCGGGCCGGCGCCCCGTGGCGATCAGCAGGCGGCCCCGCACGGAGTGGATGTCGGGCAGGAGGATCGTGGAGGGGTAGGGCGGCGCGATGCCGTAGCGCTCGGCGGCCTCCTGGGCCTCGTCGGTCTTGCCGCGCGCGAGCAGCGTGTCGATGAGCTTGCACGCGGCGTCCCAGTGCATCGGGAGGCCGCTGCCGACACGGTCGGTGAGACGAAGACTCTCCCGAAGCGAGGCCTCCGCCTCGGCGAGACGTCCCCGCCTGCGGTACACCAGGCCCAACCAGGCCTTGGCGACGGCCAGATGACCGCCGCTCCAGCCCGCGGCCTCGTACGCGCGGACTCCCTCGGCGAACACGCTCTCGGCACGGTCGAGCCGGTCGGTGAAGATGTAGGCGCCGCCCAGCATCGTCAGGAGCTCGAAGCCCCACTCCGTGTCGGTCCAGCCGAGCCCGGGCGCGAGGCGGCCGTTGACGAGGGAGCGGTCGCAGAGCTCGACGATCTCCTCCGCGTTCTCGCCGCGTGTCATGGCGTCGAAGGCGCGCAGGATCAGCAGGGCGCGCTCGGAGTTGTCGCGTCCCGGCAGCGGTCCGGCGAGCGCGGCGAGGCGGCGCGAACGGCCCGTCGCGTCATGCTCACGCGCGTGGATGCCCTCCCACATGTAGTGGACCCCCTCCAGACGCATCCGGTCGGGTCCGGGGTCGAGACGCTCGGCCTCGGCGTCCACGACGCGCAGGGCCTCCTCCAACTGGTCGTTGTGCACCAGGGCCTGGGAGAGACGGCACACGGCGTCCACGCGCAGCTTGCGGTCGAGCCCCGAGGTGTGGAGCGCCTCACGCAGGTGGCCGATGGTCTTGGCGGGCGAGGTGAGGAGGGTGGCGCAGCCCAGTTCGTAGAGCACGCGCGCGTGGGTCTCGGGCAACGGCGGTTCCTGCAGCGCCCGCTCCAGACAGCGGCGTGCCGCGTCGGGCGCGCCGACCGCGAGGTGCTCGGCCGCCGCTTCGCGCAACTGCTTGACCAGCTCGGGGTCGTCGTCGGGATGCACTTCGAGGAGGTGCCGTGAGGCGGCCGCCGCACCTCGGCCCGACCTCGTGACGACCTGGGCGGCCTGGCCGTGGAACGCGGTGCGGGTGGCGGCCGGGATGGAGCGGTAGACCGTGCTCGCGATCAGCGGGTGGACGAATTCCAGGCCCTCGTCGGCACCGAGCAGGATGCGCGCGGTGCGCAGCCGCTCCGCGCACCGCTCGGCCGCCTCGCGGGTCAGCCCGGCGAGCGAGGCGGCGAGGTCGAGCGGGATGGCGGTGCCCAGGATCGCCGCGGCCCACGCGAACCGCGTGACATCCGTGCCGAGTCCTTCGAGACGGGCGACGAGACCGCGGCCACGCGCCGAGCGGTTCAGGGCGCGCAGTTCGGCGGCGGAGGCCTCCACCGGCTCGATCTCGCTGTCCTGCACCTTGGCGAGCAGTTCCACGGATTCGTACGGGTTGCCGCCGGTGACCGCCCACACCTCGCGGCAGAACGGGGCGTCCGCGTGCTCGCCGAGGGTGGCCCGGGTGAGGCCGGCCGCCGCGTCCGGGGTGAGGGCGCGCAGCGCGGGCAGGGGGCGGGCCGCCGCGCCGACCGCCGCGAGATGGCGGGCACTTTCGCCGGTGGCGTCGTCAGGCCGGTGGGCGACCACCACGAGGACGGGCAGTTCGTCGAGGCGCTGGGCGAACGCGGCCAGCCAGTGCAGGGTCTCCTGGTCGGCCCAGTGCGCGTCGTCGATGAGCAGGACCAGCGGCCAGTGCAGCCCCGAGAGGCGTTTGACCGCTTCGACCAGTCCGTCGCACACGCCCTGCGGGTCGGCCTGGACGCCGGCCGGCTCGGCTATGCCGAGCGCGGGGCCCGCGATCTCGTACCAGTCGCCCAGATAGTCGCGGGCCAGCTCCGGGGAGAGACTGACGAGAGCCGGCTGGAGCAACTGGCGTACGACGTTGAAGGGTACGGAGGTGACGGTCTCGCCACCCCGCGCCGACCACACCGTGGCCCGCCCCTCCGCCATACGGCGCACCTCGGCGAGGAGCGCCGTCTTGCCGATGCCCGCCTCGCCCTGGAAGACGAGCAGCCCGCCCGCCGTGGTCGAGTCCGAGCGCAGTTCGTCGACGGCCTTCGTGGCCGCCGCGAGTTCCGCGTCGCGCTCCCACAGCGGGGCCCAGGTGCCACCTCCGGGGCGTCCCTGCGTCATCGCGCTACCTCCCGAGGTCGCTCAATCGACGTACAGACATCGAGACTAGCTGGGGAGAAGGCCTCACGGTGCGGGGTCCGGCCAGCAACTCCCGCAAGGGGTGAAGGTCGGGTCCCCGGCTGAACGCCGTCAGAGGCGCTCGATGATGGTCACGTTCGCCTGACCGCCGCCCTCGCACATGGTCTGGAGGCCGAACCGGCCGCCTGTGCGCTCCAGTTCGTGCAGAAGCGTCGTCATGAGTTTGACACCCGTCGCGCCGAGAGGGTGACCGAGGGCTATCGCACCGCCGTTGACGTTGACCTTCTCCGGGTCCGCGCCGGTCTCCTTCAGCCAGGCGAGGACGACCGGCGCGAAGGCTTCGTTGATCTCGACGAGGTCGATGTCGCCGATGCTCATGCCGGTCTTCTTGAGGGCGTACGCGGTGGCGGGGATCGGTGCGGACAGCATCCGGATCGGGTCCTCGCCGCGCACGGAGAGGTGGTGGATTCGGGCGCGGGGCGTCAACCCGTGTTCCCGCACGGCCCGTTCGCTCGCGACGAGCAGGGCGGCGGCGCCGTCCGAGACCTGTGAGGAGCATGCGGCGGTGATGGTTCCGTCGTCCAGGACGGGCCTGAGGCCCGCCATCTTCTCCAGGGTCGTGTCGCGGCGCGGCCCCTCGTCGGTGGTCACGTCCGCACAGGCGGTGAGTTCGCGGTCGAAGCGGCCCTCGTCGATGGCGCGGACGGCCCGCTGGTGCGAGCGGAGCGCGAACTCCTCCATGTCGCGGCGGGAGATGCCCCACTTCTCGGCGATGAGCTGGGCGCCGTGGAACTGGTTGACGGGGCGGTCGCCGTAACGGGCGCGCCAGCCCTCGCTGCCCGCGTACGGGCCGTCGGTGAGGCCGAGCGGTTCGGCGGCCTGCCGGGAGGCGAAGGCGATGGGGATCATCGACATGTTCTGCGTGCCGCCGGCGACGACGAGGTCCTGGGTGCCGGAGAGGACCCCCTGGGCCGCGAAGTGCACGGCCTGCTGCGAGGATCCGCACTGCCGGTCGATCGTCACGCCGGGCACCTCTTCGGGCAGCCCTGCCGCCAGCCAGGAAGTGCGGGCGATGTCCCCGGCCTGCGGGCCGACCGTGTCCAGGCAGCCGAACACGACGTCCTCGACGGCGGCCGGGTCGATTCCGCTGCGCTCGACGAGTGCCTTCAGGACATGGGCTCCCAGGTCGGCGGGGTGGACGGCCGAGAGACCGCCCTTGCGCCTGCCGACAGGGGTGCGGACCGCTTCGACGATGTAGGCCTCGGCCATGACTGCGTACTCCTCGTACTCGTCGGTCGGTGCGGTCGCCGGGGTGACGACGCGCTCCCTATGTGCGTACGGCGATGCCGTCCAGGACCATCGACAGGTACTGGCGGGCGATCTCCTCGGGGCTGTGGCCGCCGCCGGGGCGATACCAGGACGCGGCGACCCAGACGGTGTCGCGCACGAAGCGGTAGGCGAGCCGGATGTCCAGGTCGTCCCGGAAGACGTGCTCCGCGACTCCGCGCTCCAGCGTCGTCAGCCAGGTCTTCTCGAAGCGCTGCTGCGAGTCGGCCAGGTACCCGAAGCGCGTCTGTGCGACCAGCTGCTTGGCTTCTTTCTGGTAGATGGCGACGGCGGAACGGTGCCGGTCGATCTCCCGGAAGGACTCGGTGACGAGTGCTTCGAGGGTCTCGCGGGGGCCGAGCTGCGACTGGAGCACGGTGTCGTACCCGTCCCACAGCTCGGTGAGGAACGTCGAGAGGATCTCTTCGAGCATCGACTCCTTGGAGTCGAAGTGGTAGTAGAGGCTGCCGGCGAGCATGCCGGCGGCGTCCGCGATCTTGCGGACCGTGGTCGCGTTGTACCCCTGCTCGGCGAAGACGTCGGCCGCGATCGCGAGGAGTTCACCGCGGCGCTCGGGCGAGGGACTCACCGCGGCCTTCTTGGCAGGAGTCTTCTTGGCGGGTGCCTTCTTCCTGCTGGTACGCGTGCTGGTGCTGGTGCTGCTCTGCTTCGGTTTCGACACACGGTCATTCTCCGCCTAGGCGTGCTGGTTGCTGACCGAGACCGTCTCCCCCGTCATGTACGAGGAGTACTCGCTGGCCAGGAAGACGATGACGTTGGCTATCTCCCACGGCTCGGCATGGCGCCCGAACGCCTCGCGCGCGGTGAGCTCTTCGAGCAGCTCCGGCGAGGTGACCTTCGCGAGGTGCGGGTGCATGGCGAGACTGGGTGACACCGCGTTGATCCGTATGCCGTGGGGCGCGGCCTCGACGGCGGCGCAGCGGGTGAGGGCCATGACGCCCGCCTTCGCCGCGGCATAGTGCGCCTGTCCGGCCTGGGCGCGCCAGCCGAGCACCGAGGCGTTGTTCACGATCACGCCGCCACGGTCGGCGGCCCGCATGCGGCGCAGGGCGGCCCTGGTCGAGCGGAACGTGCCGTTCAGTGTCACGTCGATGACTCTGTCCCACTGCTCGTCGGTCATCTCGGTGAGCTCGGCGGTGCCACCGAGTCCCGCGTTGTTCACGACGACGTCCAAGCCGCCGTGGCGCTGTTCCGCCAGGTCGTAGAGAGCCTGCACATGGGCTTCGTCCGTCACGTCGCACGGCATGCCGTCGACGCGGTCGGCGCCGAACTCCCCGGCCAGGGCCTCCACCGTCTCCTTCGTGCGGCGCGGGTGGGCGTCGCCTATGACGATGCGCGCGCCCTCCTCCAGGAAGCGGCGGGCGGTGGCGCCGCCGATCCCCGCTCCGGCGGCGGCGGTGATGACGGCGGTGCGGCCCGCGAGCAGACCGTGCCCCGGCACGTAAGTGGGCGCGTCCATGCTCGGCCTCCCTTGGTTCTCGGCTGTCTCTCGACTCGCTCTCGACGGCTGACTCGACCTCAGGGTAATCTACCAAACACTTGTTAGGGAAGAGTGCCGGGGAAGACCGGGGAAGAACCGACCGAAGAGGGTGGGCCACTGATGGACCTCGACTTCACCGCCGGGGAAGGGGAGTTCAGGCGGCGGGCGCGTGACTGGCTCGCCGGCCATGTGCCCGCCGAGCCGCTGCCCTCGCTGGAGACGCGGGAGGGGTTCGCTGCCCACCGCGCCTGGGAGGGCGAGCTCGCGGCCGACCGCTGGTCGGTCGTCTCCTGGCCCGAGGAGTACGGCGGGCAGGGCGTCGACATCGTCAAATGGCTGATGTTCGAGGAGGAATACTTCGCGGCTGGCGGCCCCGGCCGGGTCTCCCAGAACGGCATCAACCTCCTCGCGCCGACCCTCTTCGACTTCGGCACCGACGAGCAGCGCGCACGGGTGCTGCCGCCGATGGCGAGCGGGGAGGTGATCTGGGCCCAGGCCTGGTCCGAGCCGGAGTCGGGCTCGGACCTCGCGTCCCTGCGCTCCACCGCTCGCCGCACGTCAAGGGGCTGGCTGATCAGCGGGCAGAAGACCTGGTCGTCACGGGCCGCGTTCGCCGACCGCGCGTTCGGCCTGTTCCGCAGCGAACCGTACGAGAGCGGCGGGACCGGCAGCGCCAAGCCGCACCACGGCCTGACGTACCTGATGTTCCCGCTCGACGCGGACGGCGTGACCGTCCGCCCCATCGGGCGCCTCGACGGCAAGCCCGCATTCGCCGAGCTCTTCCTCGACGACGTCTTCGTGCCGGACGAGGACGTGATCGGCGAGCCGGGCCAGGGCTGGCGGATCGCCATGTCGACGACCGGCAACGAACGCGGTCTGACGCTGCGTTCCCCCGGCCGCTTCGTCGCCTCGGCCGACCGTCTGGTGCGGCAGTGGCGCGCGCACGGCGATTCCGCGGACACCGCGCTGCGCGACCGGGTCGCCGACGCGGTGATCGGGGCCCGCGCCTATCAGCTGTTCACCTGGGCCAACGCGTCGCGCTTCGCGGCGGGCGAGACGATCGGCGCGGAATCGAGCCTGAACAAGGTCTTCTGGTCCGAGTACGACATCGCGCTGCACGAGACCGCGCTCGATCTCCTGGGTGCGGAGGGCGAGTTGGCGGACGGCGGCGAATGGGCCGAGGGGTACGTCTTCTCGCTCGCCGGGCCGATCTACGCGGGCACCAATGAGATCCAGCGCGACATCATCGCCGAGCGGCTGCTCGGACTGCCGAAGGGACGCCGCTGATGAGGTTCCTCCTCGACGACGAGCAGCGCGAGTTCGCGCGCTCACTGGACGCGATGCTGACGGCGGCGGACACCCCGGCGACCGCGAGGGCGTGGGCGGCCGGCGACCACGCACCCGGGCGCGCGCTGTGGGGGCGTCTCGCGGACGCGGGCGTGTTCGCCCTGGCCGTTCCCGAGGAGTACGAGGGGGTGGGGCTGCTCCCGGTCGACATGGTGGTCGCCTTCGTGGAGTTGGGGCGGCACGCGGTGCCGGGACCGGTGGTCGAGACGGTGGCGGCGGGCGCGCTCCTCTCCCGGCTCGCCGAGCTGGGCGACGCCGCCCCGGCCAAACGGATCCTTCCGAACCTGGCCTCCGGGGAGGCCGTCACGACCCTCGTCCTCCCCGAAGGGGGGCCGTTCGCGCTGGACGCGGACGCGGCGGCGCTACGGCTGACCGTCACGGACGGCGAGCTGCGCCTTGCCTCCGGGCACGCGCGCGTGGAGCGGTCGCTGGACCCGGTGCGTCGTCTCGCACGGCTGCGGCCCGGTGAACTCCTCGCCTCGGGTGCGCCGGTGAGGGAGGCTTCCCGGTACGCGGCGGACTGGGCGTCGCTCGCGACGGCCGCGCAGGCCTTGGGGGTCGGGCTCGCGCTGCTCGACAAGACGGTCGCGTACGTGAAGCAGCGCACCCAGTTCGGCACGCCGATCGGCGGTTTCCAGGCGGTCAAGCACCGGCTCGCCGATGTCCTGATAGGCCTTGAGTTCGCCCGCCCCCTGCTGTTCGGGGCGGCGTTGACCCTGAACACGGCAGACGTGGCGGCCGCGAAGGCAGCGACGAGCGAAGCCGCGTACGGCGCCGCGCGGGCGGCACTGCAGCTCCACGGGGCCATCGGTTACACCGCGGAGTACGACCTGTCGCTGTGGCTGACGAAGGCCCGGGCCCTGCGCGGCGCGTGGCGCGACCCCGGGGAGTGCCGACGGCTGGTGCTGTCCGGGGACAGGAAGGTGGACTGATCGCGCCAACACGCTTCCCACAGGCCGCAGTTCACCGACGAAGCGCCCGCCGCGCGTTCGTTCGGGGACCGACTGCGCCTCGCTCACCTGCGCTTATGATCGGCGGCATGGCACTGCGACTCGTTAACGTGAACTACAAGGCCCGGGACGACTCGGCGCTCGGCCGGTTCTGGGCGGAGGCGCTCGGCTGGGGCATTTCCAGCGAAGGCCCCGGCGTGACCAACGTCGAACCCGAGGGTGTCACCTTGCCGGACCCCTCCGCCATCTGCGTCGATGTCGTCACCGTCCCGGACCCCGAGACCGTGGACTACCGCGTGCACATCGACCTCGCCACCACCTCCGAGGCCCATCAGGCGGAGCTGGTCGCACGCCTGAAGGAACTCGGCGCGACGCCCGCCGACGTAGGTCAGGGCGACGTCCCGTGGACGGTCATGGCCGACCCGGAAGGCAACGTCTTCTGCGTGCTGGAGCCCAGGGAGATCTACCGGGACACCGGACCGGTCGCCGCACTCGTCGTCGACTGCGCCGACCCGCGCGCCATGGCACGGTTCTGGGACGAGGCGATGGACTGGACCCTGCACGAGGTGACCGACGATCACGCGCGGCTGCGTTCGTCCAAGGGGGTCGGACCGTACCTGGAGTTCCTGCGCACGTCCGGCACGAGGACCGCGGTGAGCCGGGCCCATCTCGACGTCGCCCCGTACCCCGACGACGACCAGGCGGTGGAGGTGGCTCGCCTGCGGTCCCTGGGTGCCACCGACGCCGACGTCGGCCAGGGCGACGTTCCGTGGAAGTGCCTCGCCGACCCGGAGGGCAACGAATTCTGCGTCCTCTCCCTGCGCTGACAGGGAGCTTCGCCACCAGTGCGTCGTGCTTCGCAGCACCTCACACGTACTCCCATCCCCCCTCGCCCACCTGCTCTCGGGCGATCCTGCGCCATTCCTCGACACCGCCCGGGAGCGGCCAGGCCCACGTAGGGCGGAGCCCCGTGCGCAGGTCGTGGAGGCGGCGGGCCAGGGCCGGTCCCGCGAACTCGGCGCCGTCGGGGACCCGCGTGCCCTGTGCGGCGCGCAGTTCCGTGAACCGCGCCAGCTCCGCCTCGTACGTCTCCACGGCCCGCTCCGTGCCGGAGGCCACTTCGTCCTGGGGGACGGTCCTGCGCAGTTCCAGGACGGCCGGTTCCACGGATTCGGCGATCGCCGCGGCCAGCCGGGCGTGACCGTCCAGGACCAGATGGCAGTCGAGGCCGCTCACCCACCAGAGCAGGACGGGCGGCAGCGTGCCGTCCCTCGCCTGCTTGCGGTACGCCTTGACCCGGGGGTCGTCGGCCTGGGGCATGGCCCGCAGCGGAAAGATCTCCCACGAGCCGCTGTGGACGTACCAGTCGATGTACCCGTCGGGGTCACCCTCGATGAGCAGCGAGCGCCAGTACTCCCCGTCGCGCACGCCCCCATGCTTCCACCGGCGCAGCAGAGGGTCCGGCGACAGCACCCAACGCCCTTCGTGCAAGGGGCTGTCGGGCGAACCGGCGAGCAGGGTCGCGAAGTGATGGGCCCAGCGCTGCGGGGAGCCGTCGTAGGCAAGGGCCATGTGTGCGCGCACGGGTGGGACGAGGGGGCGGTAGCGCCCCGTCCGGCAGAAGTCGACTCCGTCACGGTGAGGGTCCACCAAGGCCAGCAGCAGCGGAATCGCAGCGGCCCCTTGCGTGGCTTGTGTGAGGAGCAGACGGTTCCCGGCGGTCCACAGGCACAGGCCGGGCCGCGGCCGTCCGCCCACCTCCAGGAGCAGACCGTTCCAGGCGCCATCGGTTCGGGTGAGGTTCGTGCGTCGCGTCCCTCGGCGCGGACCGGGCGATCCCGTTGCGCACATGGACAAGTCGCCCCCCTCTCCGCGTCGATGGCCTGAACTGGATCGTACGTGCGAGTGCGCGCGCCCCTTCATCGCTGCAATGATCAAACACGCCGGTGAGGAGAGTGAAAGGGGCAGCACGTGCGCGTAATCGGGCTGATGTCGGGAACTTCGTACGACGCCATCGACGCCGCGGCGGCCGACCTGACGATCGACGGCGACCGTCTGCTGCTCTCCCCGCTGGGTCTGATCACCCGTGGGTACGACGAGGAGCTGCGGACGGCACTCGGCGGCGCGCTGCCGCCCGCAGCCACCACGCTGGCGGACGTCTGCCGCCTGGACACCCGTATCGGCCAGGCCTTCGCCACGGCGGCCGGCGAGGCGGACCGTGAACTGTGCGACGGGCGGGCCGAGTTGGTCGCCTCGCACGGGCAGACGGTCTACCACTGGGTGGAGGACGGCCAGGTGCACGGCACGCTGCAGATCGGCCAGCCCGCCTGGATCGCCGAGGCGACGGGGCTTCCGGTGGTCTCCGACTTCCGCCCACGCGACATCGCGGCGGGCGGCCAGGGCGCTCCCCTGGTCAGCATCGTCGACCGGATGTGGCTGCGCGGCAGGCCGGGCGCACCCGCCGCGCTGAACCTCGGCGGCATCGCCAACATCACCGCCGCGGACGGCACCGCCTTCGACACCGGCCCCGCGAACGCGCTCATCGACGCCGCGGTGCGAGAGCTGACGCGGGAGCGGCTCACGTGCGACGTCGACGGCGAGATGGCCGCGCGCGGCACGGTCGACGAGGGGCTGCTCGGGGTCCTGCTCGGCGAGCCGTACTACGCGCGCCCCGCCCCGAAGACCACCGGCAAGGAGCTCTTCCATCTGCCCTATCTACGGGCGGCGCTCGCCGGGTACGAGGCGCTCGCCCCGCAGGACGTCGTCGCCACGCTCACCCGCCTGACCGCCCGCACGGTCGCCGACGCCATCAGGTCCGTGCACGCCTCCGAGGTCATCGTCTCCGGCGGCGGCACACGCAATCCGACGCTGATGGCGTTCCTGCGGGCCGAGTTGGGGAGCGGGATCCCGGTGCGCACCTCCGACGAGCTCGGGCTGCCGTCCGCGGCGAAGGAGGCGTACGCCTTCGCCGTCCTCGGTTTCCTGACGGCGCACGGACTGCCGGGGACGGTGCCGGAGAGCACGGGCGCCCGCCATGCCAGCGTGCTGGGGTCGATCACTCCGGGGCGGGCCGGGGTGCGGGTGCCGGCCCCTGAGGGCGGTGGCCCGGTGCGACTGGTGGTGGACAGGCAGGGGCGGTGAACTCGCCTCGCCCTCGGGCAAGTAGAAGTACAAGTCCGGCGGCCGAACGGTGACCACCGTAAAGGCCCCCTCTCATCCCACTTTCACCGAATGCTCATACCCTGGCGCCCATGACCCAGGTAACCCCTCCCGGCTGGTACCCCGACCCCGGCCAGACAACTGACGGCCCCCGTACCGAACGCTGGTGGGACGGGAACGTATGGACGGACCAGGTGCGCGCGGTGGGAGCCGCCGCCGAGTGGGGCGGTTCCGCTCCGGCGGCTCCGACGTCTCCCCCGGCCTATCCGCCCGCCGCCCCGACGGGCGCACCCGGCGCATACCCGGGCTATCCCTCCCATCCGGGACAGCCCACCGCCCCTCGGCGCGGCCTTCGCACAGGCATAGCCGTGGGCGTGGCGCTGGTGGTCCTGGCCGGGATAGGCGGCGGCGTCTACTTCCTGACCGCCGACGACGACAACGGGGACAGCGACAGCGCCGCCAAGAACCCGTCGTCCTCCGCCCCCTCGAAGCCCGGCGCACCCCAGGACCCACAGGACCCCCAGGACCCACAGGACCCCGAACAGTCCCAGCCCCCCGGCGGCGGCTCGGCGCCCCCGTCGGAGGAGGGGTTCGCCACCGATCCCCTCAGCGGTGTCAGCCTCCCGGTGCCGGACGGCTGGACCGGCGCGACCGGCAAGACCGGTGGAGCCTCGGTGACCACGGACCCCTATCCGTGCCCCAGGGAGACCTCCAAGACCTGCAGCCGCGGCGGCGCTTACGCGGGGCTCGCCGAGGGCTTCGAGATCGACGCCAAGACGGCGGAAGCGGCCGCCAAGGCGGACATCTCCGTCAATGCCAAGGAGTCGTTCGGCGGCAAGACCTACGGCAAGATCACCTCGCACAAGGAGCTGGAGTCCAAGGCGGTCACCGTGGCAGGCCAGAAGGGCTACCTCGTGCGCTGGAAGGCCGTGACCGAGAAGAGCGACGACGGCTATGTCCAGTCGCTGGCCTTCCCCTCCCCCACCCTGAAGTCCAAGCTCGTCATCGTCCGCTTCGGCATCGACGTCAACGACAAGTCCCCGAAGCTGTCCGTGATGGACGAGATCACCAAGGGGATCAAGGCCGCGTCGGGCGGCGGGGGCGGCAACGGCCAGGAAGCCTGACGGAGCCGGGAAAGCAGCCAGAAAAGCAACTGAGGACGTAGCTGAGACCGCGGCCACGACCGCGGCCGGAAACGCCGGAGCCGGGCGGGCCGGAATCACGAGGATTCCGGGCCGCCCGGCCAAAGGCAGCCACGTCGCCCCCGTCCCCACGGTGCGGCGCGGCTCAGGCAGATCGGGGCCCGTCATCCACCGGGCCCCGGTCCACGATCAGGTGGGTCGGGTCAGACCCAGTGCGGGAAGCACACACGCCTCCACGAAGTCGGACAAGTACTCCTCGTCCGCGTGCTTGCCCTCGAGGACGGGCCGGGCCCGGACCACGCCCATGAGCTGTGCCGTGATGAACCGCGTGGCCGGATGGTCCGCGGCGATCTCACCCCGGGCCACCCCGCGCTTGATCAGCTCGTCCAGGGCCTTCGTCTCGGGCTCGACCAGCGCCTCGCGCAGCGCACTGCGCAGATCCTCGTCCTGAAGGACCGCATGGCTCAGCGCCTGGACCAGCATGCTGTCCTGGGTCGACCACTCCCCCGCGGCCCGCGCCGCCAGGCGCAGATCACCGGCAAGCGTGCCGGTGTCGATGCCCGCGAACCGCACACAGCGGTTGGCGCGCAGCGCGGCGGCCACGAACTGGGGCTTCGTCTTCCACTGCCGGTAGAGCGTCGACTTGCTGCACCGGGTGGTCGCGGCCACGCCCTCCATGGTCACGGAGTCGTACCCGCACTCGCGGAGCTGGTCCAGGACAGCCTCATAGAACTCCTGCTCACGCTCGGGCGTGATCTTGGAGCGGCGCGACGAGCCCACGGGGTCGGCTGTCGCTGCGTCTGGTGCCCGGTCCGGCGACGTCATGACTCTTCTCCTCGGTGGGGCGGCTTCGACCGACCCTATCGATACGCCAGTGTACCGGTACGGCTGCGTATCGGTACACTGGCGTATCGGTACACTGACGTATCGCTGAGTGCGGTGCTCCACGACGGAGCGGAACGCTTCCTCACTCACTACCCGCACCACCCAGTCATCACGTAAAGGGGCCGGGGGATGGAATCCTTAACCGAGCCTGCCGAAAGGGAACCGGACATAACCGTCCGGGAGCCGGACACATCTGCCCGACCGCCCCTCGTCCGCGAGCTCCTCCTCGTCGCAGGACTCTTTCTCGTCTACAAATTCGGCAGGCAGCTGGCCAACGGCCACACCGGTGAGGCCTTCCGCAACGCCCACCACGTGTGGGACGCCGAACGCACCCTGCACCTGCCGGGCGAGGGTGCCGTCCAGGACGCGCTGCTCGGCAGCGACACCCTGGTGCACATCGCGAACACCTACTACGCGACCGTGCACTTCCCGGCCACCGCACTGTTCCTGGTCTGGCTCTACCTGCGTCGGCCCCGGCACTACGTATGGAGCCGCCGGGTGCTCGCCGCGCTCACCGCGGCGGCCCTCGTGCTGCACCTGACCTTCCCGCTGGCGCCGCCCAGGATGCTGGCGGCGACCGGGCTCGTGGACACCGGGCAGGTGTACGGGCCGACGGTCTACGGCTCCACCCCGCAGACCGACACGATGGCGAACCAGTTCGCCGCGATGCCGTCCCTGCACTTCGGGTGGGCGCTGATGCTCGCCGTCGGTCTCATCGTCGCGACCTCGTCGCGGTGGCGGTGGCTGTGGCTGCTGCATCCGCTGATCACCCTGCTCGTGGTGGTCGGGACCGCCAACCACTACTGGCTCGACGCGCTCGTGGTGACCGCGCTGCTCGGCATCGCGCTCGCCGTGATCAAGCTGCCCGCTCCCGCGCGCTCGCTCGTCGTGCGACGCCGCGTGCCCGTACGTGAGCTGGCCACGACCGGGGGCCGGCGATGAACGCCACCCTCCTCGCCGTCGCGCTCTCGCTCGTCTCGGCCGCCGCGTACGCCTCCGCCGCCGTGGCCCAGGAGCGCCTCGCCGCCCGCATCACGGGCACCGGCACCGGCTTCCTGCGGCTGCTCGGCAGCGGCGCCTGGTGGTCGTCCGTCGGGCTCAACGCGTGCGCGGCGCTGCTGCACGTGGCGGCCCTGAAGTACGGCCCGCTCACCCTGGTCCAGCCGCTCGGCGCGCTCACGCTGGTCGCCGCGGTGCCGCTGGGTGCGCGCCTCGCGGGGCGGCGCGTCACCGCTCCGGAGTGGCGCGGCACGGGGCTCACGCTCATCGGCCTCGGCGCCCTGCTGCTCACCGCTTCCGGCCCCGCGCCCGACGACACGCTGACCCTCACGGAGGCGGTGGCCGTGGCGGGCGCCACGATGGCCGTCATCGGTGTCCTCTCCCGTCCGGGTACGCGGCCGGGGCTGCGTCACGCGACCGCTTCCGGGTTCGCTTCGGGCGTCGCGTCCGCGCTCACCCAGACCGTGACGGTCGCCGCGACGGACCGTTCGGGTCCGCTGCTCAGCCCGCAGGTGATCGTCGTGGCGCTGCTCGTCGCCGCGTTCGCCGTGGGCGGCCTGTTCCTGTCCCAGACCGCGTACCGCGGGGGCCTCGGCGCACCGCTGGCCGTCGTCACCCTGGCCAACCCGGTGGCCGCCGCGGCCATCGGCCTGACACTGCTCGGCGAGCGGCTGCAGGGCGGCGTGGGCGGGCTGGTCCTGGCGGCCGGGGGTGCGGCGATCGCGGCGTACGGCGTGGTGGTCCTGACCCGGTCGCCGCGGGACGAGCACGAGCCGGCCCCGGAGACACCTTCGGAGCTGTCCGCGCTGTCCGCGCTGTCCCCGCCGCCGTCGCTCTCCTCGCTGTCCGCGGAGGACTTCCTGTCATCCGTCCCAGGACAGAACGAACGCGCCGGCCTGCATCTGTCGCGCCCTTGAGGCGCGACGAACGGCATCGGGCGCACCCTGGTTCAGGGTGCGCCCGATGCCTTTCATCCCAGCCTTGCGAGCCGTGCGAGGAACAACCTCACCCGAAGCCGCGCGAGTCCTGCTTCAGTGCGGTGTCGACCGTCAGGGCCGTCGCCACGACAAGGCTCAGGAGCGGCTCGGGCAGCTGGTAGTGGATCTGCAGGACGTAGTTGTCCGCGGTCGTGAACATCGTCTTGGCGAGGCCTTCCCAGGTCTTCGTGATCCGGGCGACCTCGTTGTCCGCGTGGTCGACGATCGAGAAGTTCCAGGCACGCCAGTTCTCGGCCTTGATGGCGCCGGCCTGCTGGCCGTTCACCATGATCGCGAAGTTGATCTTCCCGATCATGTTCTGCTGGACGATCTCACCGATCGGCTGGCCGTCGGCGCGCTCGACGATGACCCGCGACTTCATGAACTTGCGCGGGCGGGTCAGGTGGAGCACCGGCTGCCCGTACGCGTCGCGGATCTCGAGCTTGTGCGTCATGAACTGGTCGATGCTGGAGACGAAGCGCGCGACCTTCTTCAGCGTGCTCTGTCCGACCTGGACGACCGAGCCGAGCGTGTTGCCCGCCTGGTCCATGACGCTGTACTCGTTCGTCAGCTCGATGAGCTTGGCCTTCTGGTTCACCACGAGGACCGGCTCGGTGAAGAGCGTGCCGCCGCCCTGGGAGGTGGGCACGACGCCCGCCTGCTGCTGGACCTGGCGCTGCACCTTGGCCGGGTCGGCCTGCGGGGCCGCCTGCTGGGGATGCCCGTAGTGACCCTGCTGCGGAGCCTGCTGCTGGGCCTGCTGAGCGAACTGGCCCTGCTGCGGGGCCTGCTGCGCGAACTGCCCCTGCTGCTGACCGGGCTGAGCCTGCGGCTGGCCGTACGCGGCCTGCGCCTGCTGGTGGGCCGGCTGCGGCTGGGCCGGTTGGGCCTGCTGCGCGACCTGCTGCGGGACCTGTTGGGCCTGCGCGGCCTGGCCGCCGGCCTGCTGGTCCGAGTTGGTGTGCTGGGTCCACTGGGAACCGTCCCACCAGCGCAGCAGCTGGGGCGCGCCCTGGGGGTCCGGATACCAGCCTGCAGGAGTGTTCGAATGCGTTGTCACCCGGGCACACTATCCCGATGCGCCGGGCCCTCCGCCAGTCCCTTGCGCCCCCAGTGACGCGGGACTCACCAAACCGGCTTCCCGCCCCGGCACACTGCCGCCTGTCGGTGCCGGTGCCGCCGCCGGAGGTACGTCCCGGCGGCGGCGCCTATGAGTGTCCTGACAGGACGGGGTCGCCGGTTCCGTCAGGCCGAGATGATGGCCGGGTCGCTGACTCCCGCCCGGCCGTTCTCCACGTGCCCCGCGAAGCGCCGCGAGAAGGTGCCGTCCGCGTCGGACTTCACCGTCACGTCGTACCAGCGCTTGCTCGCCCGCAGGTCGACGGTGTGCTCGACCGTGCCGCCCGCCTTCACCTTGAACGTCTGGGCGGCGCCGCCGTAGCGGTTGGAGACGCTGAGGTTCACGTCGGCGCTGCCCGCGTTCCGCAGGGTCAGCTTGAGGTTGCCGGTCGCCTTGTCGTGGCGGGCGGTCACCTCGGGGCCCGCGGTCTTGCCGGGGCCCTTGAAGACGCGCAGGAAGCCGTTCGGCCCGAACACCGACAGGTCGTACGCGCCGTTCGAGTACGCCGTGTTCCAGGTGTCGGCGATCTTCTTGCCGGCCTCCGTGGTGTACGTCCAGGGCCCGTCCGTGCGGTTGTTGGAACGGACGTGGAAGCAGACACCCGCCGCGTCGCCACCGCTGAACGTGAGCGTGAACTTGCCGTCGGCGGGCGTCCCTGACCCGTCCACCAGCGGCGCGTACGGCAGCGGGCGCGCGGGCCGGGAGCCGGACTCCTGCTTGGGCAGGTTCGCCTTCGCGGGCGCCTTCGGCACGTAGTCGGGGTGACGCTCCTTGTCCGGCGGCTCGTAGGCGCCGGTGTCCGGCAGCTGCGCGGGCTCGGTGTCCTTGCCGCCGAAGTCGAAGGCGGAGGTGAGGTCACCGCAGATGGCGCGCCGCCACGGCGAGATGTTGGGCTCACGCACGCCGAAACGCTTCTCCATGAACCGGATGATCGACGTGTGGTCGAAGACCTCGGAGTTCACGAAGCCGCCGGTGCTCCACGGCGAGACGACGACCATAGGGACGCGCTGGCCGAGGCCGTAGTGTCCGGCCGCGTAGGACGCGTTGCCCGGGAAGAAGTCGAGGGCCGTGTCGACGGTGGACTTGCCCTGGTTGGCGTCCTTGGGGACGTACGGCGGGACGATGTGGTCGAAGTAGCCGTCGTTCTCGTCGTACGTGATGAACAGCGCCGTCTTCGCCCACACCGCGGGGTTGGAGGTGAGCGCGTCCAGGACCTGCGCGATGTACCAGGCGCCGAAGTTCACCGGCCAGTTGGGGTGCTCGCAGAACGCCTCGGGCGCGGCGATGTAGGACACCTGCGGGAGCCTGTCGGCCTTCACGTCGGCCTTCAGGATGTCGAAGTAGCCGTCGCCCGCCTTCGCGTTCGTGCCGGTGCGCGCCTTGTCGTAGAGCGGGTCGCCCGGCTTGGCGTTGCGGTACTTGTTGAAGTAGAGCAGCGAGTTGTCGCCGTAGTTCCCGCGGTAGGCATCGTCTATCCAGCCCCAGTGCCCGGCCTTGTCCAGGCCGTCGCCGATGTCCTGGTAGACCTTCCAGGAGATCCCGGCCTGCTCCAGGCGCTCGGCGTACGTCGTCCAGTCGTAACCCGCCTCCTGGTTGCCGAGGACCGGGCCGCCGCCCTTGCCGTCGTTGCCGACGTGGCCGGACAGCATGTAGTAGCGGTTGGGGTCGGTGGCCCCCATGAACGAACAGTGGTAGTCGTCGCAGACGGTGAACGCGTCGGCGAGGGCGTAGTGGAACGGGATGTCGTCGCGCGTCAGGTACGCCATCGTCCGCTCGGACTTGGCGGCGATCCAGTTGTCGTACTTGCCGTTGCTGAAGGCGCTGTGGCCGCCCGCCCAGTCGTGGTCGAGGCCCGCGATGAACTGCATGCCGAGGTCCTCGGCGTCCGGATGGAAGGGCAGCACCTCTTTGCCGCCGCCCGACTGGTTCCAGACGGGTTTACCGCTCGGCAGGGTCACCGGGCGCGGATCGCCGAAGCCGCGTACGCCCTTCATCGTGCCGAAGTAGTGGTCGAAGGAACGGTTCTCCTGCATCAGGACGATGACGTGCTCGACGTCCTCGATGGAACCGGAGCGGCGCTGGGCGGGCAGAGCGGCGGCGCGGGCGATGCTCTGCGAGAGCGTCGCGAATGCTGCGGTGCCGCCGGCGAGTTGCATGAACCGGCGCCGATTGAGTTCTGGCATGAGTGGATTCGACCTCGTGTTGTGGGGTGTGGGGGACGTGAGCGGGTGCAGTGTGTCAAGGGGAGCAAGGATCAGGGAAGGGGCCGTGACCTGGATGTGAAGAGAAGTCCAACCCTTGGTGGGTGGGACACAAGACCTGACCTTATGAGGACTTAAGTCCCGTATTTGACATATCCGTACCGCCATGCCTGACTTGGCCCTGCACCGCTCGATGGTGCGTTCTTCCGTGTCCCGCGATCGCAAGGAGGTGTTCGGGATGAGTCCCGAAGGAAGTCCTTGCGTCAGCGCCACGTCTCGCTGAAGCGGCCTCGCTCTCCGAAGCCGCTCTGCTCACCGAAGCGATCCCGCTTCCCGGCCGAGGCGTTCCGCCCGGCCCACTCCTCCGTCACGCGGTAACGCACCCGCGGCCATGCGCCGTGCCCGCCGCCGCCGCCGACGGCATCACCCCTCACATCCACGTCCCTGTGCACGGGCCTGCTTCGCCATGCCCCCGCACGGAGGGAGGTCTGCCATGAACAAGCTGATTCCCCAGGTACGCCCGGCATCCCCGGGCGAGAACCCCAGCGACAACCCCACCCCCACCACCCCCCGCGTCCGCGACGGCCGCCGCGAGCGCAAGGCCGCCGAGCTGGACGCCCGCACCCGCGAAGTCGGCCTGCACCTGGCCGAGTTGAGCGCCAAGCCCGCCCGCGACGTCCTGCGGGACCTCGGCACGGACACCCGCGGCCTGCGCCAGGACCAGGTGCTCGAACGCCTGGAGCGGTACGGCGAGAACGTCGTCACCCAGGAGCGCGTCCCGCACTGGACGGCGCAGCTCGCCAAGTCCTTCCGCAACCCCTTCATCGGCGTACTGGTCGCGCTCGCCGCGGTCATGTACTGGCAGGACCCGGCCGACCCCGGCGTCTGGATCCTCACCTCGATGGTGCTGATCAGCGGCCTGCTGCGGTTCTGGCAGGAGCTCCGCTCGACCCGCTCGGCCCAGGCGCTGAAAGCTCTGGTCACCACCTCCTGCACGGTCCTGCGCCGGTGGAGCGAGCACCCCGGCACCGAAGAGATCCCGATGGAGCAGGTCGTCCCCGGCGACCTGGTGAAGCTGGCCGCGGGCGACATGGTCCCGGCCGATCTGCGGCTGCTCACCGCCAAGGACCTGATGGTCGGTCAGGCCGCCCTGTCAGGTGAGTCGTTGCCTGCGGCCAAGTCGGATACGCGTATCCCTGACCTCGGCCAGGGCGCGACCACCGACCCCGTCGAGGCCGACAACCTCTGCCTGATGGGTACGTCGGTGACCTCGGGCACGGCGACCGGCGTGGCCGTCACCACGGGCGCGGACACCTACTTCGGCTCGATGGCGGGTGCCCTGGCCGGCGACCGCCCGCAGACCGCGTTCGACCTCGGCGTACGGCGGGTCAGCTTCCTGCTCATCCGCTTCATGCTGGTGATGGTCCCGATCGTCTTCGCGGTCAACGGCTTCACCAAGGGCGACTGGGACCAGGCGCTGCTCTTCTCGATCTCCGTGGCGGTCGGACTGACCCCCGAGATGCTGCCGATGGTGGTCTCGGCGAACCTGGCGCGCGGCGCGGTCGCGATGTCGCGGCACAAGGTCGTCGTCAAGCAGCTCAACGCGATCCAGAACCTGGGCGCGATGGACGTGCTGTGCACCGACAAGACGGGCACGCTCACCGAGGACCGCATCGTCCTCGACCGCTACCTCGACGCCCACGGTCACGAGGACCGCGAGGTGCTCGAATACGCCTACCTCAACGCCCACTTCCAGACGGGCCTGCGCAATCTCATGGACCAGGCGGTGGTGGACCGCATCGACGAGGCCGAGGAGGTTGTCGTCGACCGGCTCTTCACGATGGTCGACGAGATCCCCTTCGACTTCGCCCGGCGGCGGATGTCCGTCGTGCTGCGCCGCGACGACCTGTCCGGACCTTCGGCCGAGCACACGATCGTCACCAAAGGCGCGGTGGAGGAGGTCATCGAGCGGTGCGGCCACATCATGGACCACGGCGAGCGCGTCGAGCTCACCGGCCAACTGCGCGCCCACGTCACGCACATCAGCGAGCGCCACAACCGTGAGGGCCTGCGCGTCCTCGCGGTCGCGACGCGCACCGTGCCCGCCGATCGCGACACCTACACGGCGGCGGACGAGTCGGACCTGACCCTCGTCGGGTTCCTGGCGTTCCTCGACCCGCCGAAGCGGGACGCCGGTGACGCCCTGCGCGCGCTCGCCGGGAACGGCGTCGCGGTCAAGGTCGTCACCGGCGACAACGAACTGGTCGCCGCGCGGGTCTGCGCGGACGTCGGCCTCGACGTCAGCGAACTCATCACGGGCGCCACCGTCGACCTGGTCGACGATGCCGAGCTGCGCCGGCTCGCCCGTACGACCACGGTGTTCGCGAAGGTCAACCCGGTCCAGAAGGCGCGGATCGTACGGGCCCTGAAGGCCGACGGGCACACCGTCGGGTTCCTCGGCGACGGCATCAACGACGCGGCGGCGCTGCGCGAGGCCGATGTGGGTGTCTCGGTCGACACGGCCGTCGACATCGCCAAGGAATCCGCGGACATCATCCTTCTCGAAAAGGACCTGATGGTCCTGGAGCAGGGCGTGTTGATGGGCCGTCAGACCTTCGGCAACACCATCAAGTACATCAAGATGACGGCGTCGTCGAACTTCGGGAACGTCTTCTCCGTCCTGGTCGCGTCGGCGTTCCTCCCCTTCCAGCCAATGCTCGCCATCCACCTCCTGGTGCAGAACCTCTGCTACGACATCAGCCAGCTGTCGATCCCCTGGGACCGGATGGACAAGGAGTACCTGCGCAAGCCGCGCACCTGGGATGCCAAGGGCATCGGCCGGTTCATGATCCGGATCGGTCCGATCAGCTCGGTCTTCGACATCACCACCTTCCTGGTGATGTGGTACGTCTTCCAGGCGAACTCGCCCGCGCAGCAGACCCTCTTCCAGACGGGCTGGTTCGTGGAGGGCCTGCTGTCGCAGACGCTGATCGTGCACATGATCCGCACACGCAAGATCCCGTTCCTCCAGTCCCGTGCGTCACTTCCTGTGCTGTTCATGACGGGCGCGGTGATGGCCTTCGGTCTCTGGCTGCCGTTCTCGCCGCTGGCACCGGCCCTGTCGATGCGGCCGCTGCCGATGAGCTACTTCCCGTGGCTGATCGGGACGCTGCTCGCGTACTGCACGCTCACCCAGGTGGTGAAGGGCTGGTACATCCGGCGCTACGGCAGCTGGCTCTGATCCCGAGGGCCGCGGCTCAGCGGCTCAGCGGCTCGTGAGGATGACGAGCCGCTGGGTCGCGCGGGTCATCGCGACATAGCGGTCGACCGCTCCCTCGATGCCCTCGCCGAAGTCCTCCGGGTCGACGAGGACGACCAGGTCGAACTCGAGCCCCTTCGACAGCTCCGGGGTCAGTGACCGCACGCGGTCCGTCTCCCGGAAGGCGGGATCGCCGATGACACAGGCGATCCCGTCGCCGTGGGCGGCGAGCCAGCCGTCCAGGACCGCGTCGAGGTCCGCCACCGCACCGTGCGTGACGGGTACGCCGCTGCTGCGGATGGAGGTCGGCACGTTGGCGTCGGGGAGCGCGGCCCGGATGACCGGCTCGGCCTCCGTCATGACCTCTTCCGGCGTCCGGTAGTTGATGCTCAGGGACTCCACCGTGACGCGGTCGAGACCGATCCGCTCGAGGCGTTCCTGCCACGACTCCGTGAACCCGTGCCGGGCCTGCGCGCGGTCGCCGACGATGGTGAAGCTCCGGGACGGGCAGCGCAGCAGCAGCATCTGCCACTCCGCGTCGGTCAGCTCCTGTGCCTCGTCCACCACGACGTGCGCGAACGGCCCCGCGAGCCGGTCCGGGTCGGTGGAGGGCAGCTCGGACGCATCGACCAGGCTGACCTGGGCATCCTGCCCGCGCAACATCGTCACCAGGCCTTCGCCGTCGTCACCGTCGGCACCGGAGGCCGACGCGGCGTCGATGAGGTTGTCGACGACCTGCGCCATCTGCTCGCGCTGGGCGGCGAGGATCGCCTCGTGCCGGCGCTTGCGCAGGGCCGCCTCCGGGTCCCCGAGCCGCTGTCGTGCCGCATCCAGGAGCGGCAGGTCGGACAGCGTCCAGGCCTGGGGCGCCTCCTTGCGCATCAACGTGCGTACCTCGTCCCCGCCGAGCCAGGGGGCGCACATCCGCAGGTAGGCGGAGTTCGACCACAGGTCTCCGACGAGGTCGGCCGCCTCCAGCAGCGGCCACGCCTTGTGCAGGGTGGTGACCAGCTCTTCGTCGTGCCGCAGCGACCTCTCGAAGAGCTCGCCGGGAACGTCACCGTCGAGCTTGTCGAGGAGGATCGCGACGAGCTCCTGCCAGATCTGCTCGCGCGCCTCGTTGTGCGGGGTGCCGCGTCCCGCCGCGTCGAACGCGTCGGCCCAGTCGTCAGCGCTCAGCCGGACGTCGGCCCAGTCGGTCGAGACCGTCATCCCCTTGGTGGGCGGCTCCTCGTAGAACCTGACGGCCTTCTCGACCGCCTTCACCATGTCGGCGGACGACTTGAGGCGCGCCACCTCCGGGTCGGCCTCGGCCCGCGCCGCGGCTCCCTCGGCGACGAGGTCCTGCAGGATGCAGGTCTGCACGCCCTCCTCGCCGAGGCTGGGCAGGACGTCGGCGACGTAGTTCAGGTAGGGCCGGTGCGGGCCGACGAAGAGCACGCCGCCCCGGCTGTGACCGAGACGGGGGTCGGAGTAGAGCAGGTAGGCGGAACGGTGCAGGGCGACGACGGTCTTGCCCGTACCGGGACCGCCGTCGACGACGAGAGCGCCGCGTGAGCCCGCCCGGATGATGGCGTCCTGGTCGGACTGGATGGTGGCGAGCACGTCGCGCATCCGGGACGAGCGGTTGCTGCCCAGGCTGGCGATGAAGGCGGACTGGTCGTCGAGGGCCGCGTGCCCCTCGAGCCCGTCGGCGGTGAACACCTCGTCCCAGTAGTCGCTGATCCGGCCGTCGGTCCAGCGGTACCTGCGGCGGCTCGCCAGGCCCATCGGGTCGGCGTGGGTCGCCGCGAAGAACGGCTCGGCCGCGGGGGCGCGCCAGTCGAGCAGCAGCCGGCGCCCCTCGCTGTCGGTGAGGCCGAGCCTGCCGATGTAGACGGGCTCAGGGGCGTCCGCGGTCACGATGTGTCCGAGGCACAGGTCGAGGCCGAAGCGGCTCAGCGCGCGCAGGCGACCGCTCAGGCGGTGGATCTCCAGGTCCCGGTCCATCGCCTCCCGGCCGATGCCGCCGGGCGCCCTGCGCTGGGCGTCGAGGCGGTCGGACACGTCGGCGATGGTCTGCTCGAGGCTCTGTGCGATGGCCGCGAAGTGCTTCTCGTCCCGGTCGATCAGCGTCGGGTCGGCCTTGGGGGCGAGGTGGGCAGGAAGGTCGAACGCAGACAGCAACGCAGGCACTTAATGAATCTCCCGTTTTCGCAGGTCCTGGGCTTAGGCCTGCGATTGTGCGGTACGACCGGGGCCTTGCCGCAAGCCCCCCACTGCGCTATAAATTAAGAGTGGCAAGGAGTGCGAACACCTCCTTGCCTCTTCTTTTTCTCCTCCGCCGACGCACTCTAGGTGCCGTGGGCAACCATGCGCGAGGATGTGGCGGGTCGGCGCTTCCAGCGATCGAGGAGAGTCATGACCGCACACATCCATGGCACCTGCGCCCCGGGATTCGAGGGCGTACGCGAGGAGTTCGAGCGGAACTTCACCGAGCGCGGCGACCTCGGAGCGGCCGTCGCGGCCACCGTGGACGGCGAGTTCGTCGTCGACCTGTGGGGCGGTGACGCGGACAAGACGGGCACGCGCGCGTGGGAGCGCGACTCGCTGGTGAACGTGTACTCCACGACCAAGGGGGTGACCGCGCTGTGCGCGCATCTGCTGGTCGACCGGGGCGAGCTCGACCTGGACGCGCCGGTCGCCCGCTACTGGCCGGAGTTCGCCCAGGAGGGCAAGGCGGACATCCCGGTGCGCTGGCTGTTGAGCCACCGCTCCGGGGTGATCGCGCCGCGCGAGCCCATGACGTCGGACGACCTCTACGACTGGGAGAAGGTGTGCGGGGCGCTCGCCGCCGCGCCGCCGTGGTGGCAGCCGGGTTCGGCCCAGGGGTACCACGCGCTGAGCTTCGGCTATCTGGTCGGAGAGGTCGTCCGGCGGATCACGGGGGTCTCGCTCGGTACGTTCCTGCGCAGCGAGGTGACGGGGCCACTGGGCGCGGACGTCTTCGTGGGCACCCCGGAGAGCGAGCACGGCCGGTGCGCGAACATGGCAAGGCCGATCGTGCCGGACGGCCCGCGCAGCGCACTCGGCTCCGCTCCCCCGCCCGCGCCCCCGGTGACGTCGATCGACGACCATCCCATGGCGGTCGTCACGCTCGCCCTGCAGTATTTGCCCGTCGGCAACGTGAACACCGCGGCCTATCGGTCCGCCGAGATCCCCGCGGCCAACGGGCATGCGTCCGCCCGGGGCCTCGCGACGGTGTACGCGGCGCTGGGCGGCGGGGAGTTGGTGAGCCCCGGGACACTGGAGCGGCTCCGGACACGGCAGGGCGAGCCCGACGAGCCGGACCTGGTGCTCGCGGCGGGCACGGCGTGGGGCGAGAAGTGGGACTGGGGGCTCGGCTACATGCTGAACCTGTACGGGCAGGCAGGCCCCAATCCGCGGGCCTTCGGGCACGGGGGCGCGGGCGGGTCCTACGCGTTCGCCGATCCCGAGAACCGCGTCTCGTTCGCGTACGTGATGAACCAGATGGGCGGCGGGACCTCCGGGGAGGATCTGCGGAGCGTGCATCTGGTGGGGGCGTTGTACCGAGGGCTGAAGGGCTGACCCGCCGCCGGGCTGAGGTATGGGGGCAGGGGGTCCGGGGCGGCACGGCAGGGGAAGATCCGGGGGAACGTAATCTGCCCCCATGGAGCAGCACACCCCCCGCCACCGCCCGACAGGGCAGTACGCCGCCGCCGACTCCCGCAGGGCGGCCATCATCGACGCGGCTCTCGCGCTCTTCGCCAGGGCGGGCTATCTGAACTCCTCCCTGGCGAAGATCGCCACGGAAGCGGGCACCTCCGCCACCGTCATCACGCACCACTTCGGGTCGAAGCAGCGTCTCCTGATGGCGGTGCTCGAAGCACGCGAGGAGCGCACGGTCCGCACCTTCGGACGGCTCGGTCCCGGCTCCGGGGGTGCCGACGTGCGCGCGCTGTTCCATGAGGTCCTCGCGCTGGCCGCGTACAACCTCACCCAGCCCGGGCTCATCCAGCTCTACACCAAGCTGTCGGCGGAGGCAGGCGATCCCTCGCACCCGGCACACGCCTACTTCAGTGAGCGGTACGAACGCGTCGCGCACTCCCTGGCCTCCGCACTTCAACGCGCGGTCGAAGCGGGGCAGTTGAGACCAGAGACCGCCGTGGAGTGCGTCGCCCGCGAGATCCTCGCCGTGTCCGACGGGCTCCAGGTCCAGTGGGCCATCGCCGAAGGGCGGCTGGATTTCGTCGGGTTGTACCGTGCGCACCTGGACCGGCTCACCCAAGCCCTCACCATGGACGGTGAGGGACTTGGTGAGCCGGCCGAGGCGGAGCGGCTCCCCTAGACCGTCTCCTCAGTGGTACTGGCCTCAGTGCTACTGACCTCAGTGGTACTGGCCGACTTCGTAGTCACCCGCGGGCTGCTGGGTGATCACGTTGCCGCGGTTGAAGGCGTTGATCACGGCGATCACGGTCACCAGGGCGGCGAGCTGGTCCTCGTCGTAGTGCTTGGCCGCGTTCGCCCACACCTCGTCCGGGACGCCACCTGCCGCGTCCGCGATCCGGGTGCCCTCCTCCGCCAGTTCCAGGGCGGCGCGCTCGGCCTCGGTGAACACCTTGGCCTCGCGCCAGGCGGCCACCAGGTGCAGGCGCACCTGGGACTCCCCGGCGTGCGTTGCGTCCTTGGTGTGCATGTCGATGCACCCGGCGCAACCGTTGATCTGGCTGGCGCGGAGCATCACCAGTTCACGCGTCGCGGCAGGCAGCGTCGACTCCGTGAGTGAGGTGGCGGCGGCGACGATGTGCTTCATCGCCTTGGCCGCGACCGGGCTTGCCATGATGTTCAGCCGAGCTTCCATGGTGCGCTCCTGTGTGGTTGCCGCTGGTTACACCTCATGGACGGTTGGGCCCCGCGTGCTGTGACATGCGCGGAAGTGACGTGGGTCTCCCCCGGCCGCCGCCCTAGCGCGCCGTCCCCGTCAGCCGGATGTCGCGTGACGACGACCCGACGTACACCGCGCGCCGCCCCTCCGGGCGTACCCAGTGGCCGCGGTCCGTGTCCCAGTACGACAGCTGCCGTTCGGCGACCCGCACCCTGACCCGGCGCGACTCCCCCGCGCGCAGCTCGACGCGGTCGAAGGCGGCCAGTGTCTTCACTGCCATCTCGACGCCGGCACCGCGCGGCGGGCCCACGTACACCTGCGGGACCTCGGCGCCCGCGCGGCGTCCCCGGTTGGTCACCGTGAACGACACCTCGTAGCCTTCGCCCGCCCTGCGCACGGAGAGGTCGCGGTAGCCGAACTCCGTGTAGGACAGGCCGTGTCCGAAGGGGAAGAGGGGCTCGATGCCCGCCTTGTCGAAGCCGCGGTAGCCGGTGAAGATGCCCTCGCTGTACGTGACCGTGCCGTCGACGCCGTAGTAGCGCTCGGGGTGGGCCGGGTCCAGGGTGGGGTGGTCCGTGTCCTTCTTCGGCCAGGTCACCGTGGCTTTGCCGCCCGGGTTGGCGCGGCCGGTGAGGAGGTCGGCGGTGGACCAGCCGCCCTCCTGGCCGACGTAGCCGGTGTGCAGGATCGTGCCGACCTCGCGGCGCCAGGGCATCGTCGCGGGGCAGCCGGCGGTGAGGACGACGACCGTACGCGGGTTGGCCCTGGCCACGGCCGTGATCAGCTCGTCCTGGTGGGCGGGGAGCGTCAGCGTGGTGAAGTCGCCGCCACCGCCCACCGACCCGCCGGAGCCGTTGAAGGCGAAGACGACCGGGGTGTGGACGCGCCGGGCCAGCCGCGCCGCCTCGGCGATGGAGGCGGTGCGCTGCTCCGGTGTCACCCAGCCGAACCGCACCTGGACCGGGCCGCGTTCGGCGATGGTCGTGGCCCAGCCGGTGGCCTTGACGACGACCTGGTAGGACTGGCCGCCGGTGAGCTGGACGGGCTCGGCCTGACCGTTGTCGAGACCGTCCGTGGTCGGGACGATCGAGGACCACTTGCGCGCGAAGCTGTCGCGGGCGCCCGCCGCGGTCGTCAGCTCCTTGCCGTCGAGGCTCAGCGAGACGGCCGCGCCCCAGCCCTGGATCTTGAGCGCGTACTCGCCGGTGGTGGGCGGCACGAAGGTGCCGGTCCACTTGGCGGTCGTGCCGACGGGGAGCGCTTTGTCGCCTACGAAGTCGACGGTCTTGTCCGTCGTCGCGCCCGTGCCACCGCCTGTGCGCGTCAGGCCCTTGGGGAACGCGGATGCGGGGACGGCGGTGCCGGTGAGGTCGACGCCGACCTCGTAGGCGATCCTCTGCTTGGTGGTGCGGCGCAGCGCGTCGAGCGGGCTGATCAGGCGTTCCTCGAAGCCGTACGCGCGCTCGCCGGAGACCGAGGTGGCCACCTGGCCCGCGGTCGGACCGATGAGTGCGAGGTTGCGCAGGGCGGCGTGCGACAGCGGAAGGCCGCCGTCGTTGGCGAGCAACACCGCGCCCTGCGTGGCGACTTCGCGTGCGACACGGGCGCCCGCCCTGACGTCGATCTCCTTCCGGGCGGGAACACGGCTGCCGTCGAGCATGCCGAAGGCGTCGTACCGGCCGAGGATGCGGGAGACGGCGGCGTCCAGGGCGGCCTCGGGAATGGAGCCGTCCTTGATGGCCTTCTTCAGCGGCTCGCCGTAGAACGAGCCGTCCCACATCTGCATGTCCTGGCCCGCTTCGAGCGCGGCCGTGGAGTGGGTGGCGCCCCAGTCCGAGGTGACGAAGCCCTTGAAGCCGAGTTCGCCGCGGAGGATGTCGGTGAGGGTGGTGCTCTGCTCGGAGTTCCACTCGCCGTTGAGGTGGTTGTACGCCGACATGACCGAGGCGACCCCGGCGCGGACAACAGCCTCGAAGGCGGGCAGATACAGCTCGTGCAGGGTGCGGTCATCGACGACGAAGTCGTACGAATTCTCCGGCTTCTCGCGGTCGAACTCGTGCAGGCGCTGGTTGTTGGCGAGGAAGTGCTTGGCCTGGGCGAGCATGCCCTGCGCCTGGACGCCCTCGACCTGGGCGGCGCCGATCAGGCCGTTGAGGTAGGGGTCCTCGCCCGACTGGTCCTTGTTGCGGCTGAAGAAGGGCGTGCGGGAGAGCTCGATCTGCGGGGCGAGCAGGACGTCCATGTCGAGGGTGCGGCCCTCGCGGCCCATGACCTCGCCGTACTCGCGGGCGAGTTCGAGGTTGAAGGAGGAGCCGAGTGTCGCGACCGGCGGGAGGCCGGTGGCGGACTTGGTGACGTTCACGCCCGCGGGACCGTCGGTCAGGCGCAGCTCCGGTATGCCCAGACGTTCGACGCCCGGCAGGTATCCGGCCTGACCCAGTCTTCGGGGGTCGGTCGCGCCGTGCACGAGGCTGATCTTCTCGTCGAGGGTGAGGCGGGCGATGAGCCCCCGGACGCGGCGCGTGGCGGCGGCCGCGCCCGGGGTGGCGGTTCCGGCGCCTGTGCCGGTGCCGGTGCCGGTGCCGGTGCCGGTGCCGGCGCTTTGGGTGGCTGCGGCGGGGGTGGCACCGGCGGCGGCGAGGAAGGCGAAGGCGGCTGCGGTGCCGCCCAGTTGCTTCATGAGTTCACGACGTGTGGTGGCAGGCATGGCGAAATGGCCTCCGAACGCGGCTCTGGGCATGCCGAACTGGGTCGACGACGCCAAGAGCTGAATGCGTCATCCGCGCCAGTGCGGTGTTACGGGGCCTGAGTCTTGATTGGTTGAACACTTAAGGTCAAGGCTCGCGTCGGCAAAACTTTGGAGGTCGTTCAGTTTTATGAGGGTGGGTGGGACAGAGGGCTGGCGCCGTCGGCCGTGGGGCTCTCGTTGCGACCTCGTGAACGCTGCGGCGCACGGGGAATAGCGGGGCGATCATGGCGGTCGTCCTAGGTGAGGCCCGCGTCGATTGGCGGTGCGGGTTCACGGCTCACGGTTCACAGCTCACGGTTCACAGCTCGAAGCGAGGGAGCACATGTCCAAGGCGTACGTATTCACCCGGTTCGGCGGCCCTGAAGTGGAGACCTTCGTCGACCAGGACCCACCGGAGCCCGGTCCGGGGCAGCTCCTGGTCGCGGTGCGGGCTGCGGGGGTCAACCCGGTCGACTGGAAGCTGCGCGCGGGAAAGCGGAGGCCCGGGTCGCCGCCCGCCGAGTTCCCTGAGGTGCTGGGCAGTGAAGTCGCGGGCGTGATCGAAGCGGTCGGGTCGGACGTCGTGGGCTTTGCCGTGGGCGATGCGGTGTTCGGCAATCCGGACACCGGTGGTTACGCCGAGTACACCCTTCTCCCCGCCTCTCTCGCCGCGCACAAGCCGGCGGGCCTGAGCTTCGCGGAAGCCGCCGCGCTGCCGGTCGCGGTGGCGACGGCGTACGACGGGTTGCGTCAGCTGGATCTGCCCGCCGGGGCGACGCTGCTGATCACCGGAGTAGGCGGCGGGGTGGGCGTGGCCGCGGCACAGTTGGCGCGGCACCTCGGCGTTCGTGTGGTGGGCACGGCAAGCGAGGGCAAGAAGGCTTTCGTCGAGTCCCTGGGCGCGGTGCATGTGCCGCCGGGGCCCGCCCTGGCGGACCGGGTGCGGGCGGCTGCGCCGGACGGCCGCGTAGACGCGGTCTTCGACCTGGTGGGCGGCGAGGATCTCGTGACGGTGGCGTCCCTGCTCCCCGACCCGCGGGGGAAGCTGATCACGGCCGCGGCCAAGGAGACGGTCGCCGAGCTGGGCGGGGCGGCGGTCGCGCGGGCGCGGACCAGTGAGGTCCTTGACACGGTGGCACGGCTCGCCGTCGACGGGGTGCTGCGGCCCCAGGTGACGGCGACGTATCCGCTGGAGCGGGCCGGTGAGGCGCTCCGTGCGGTGGAGGGTGGGCATACGCGGGGCAAGGTCGTGATCGAGGTGGGCGCGTGAGTGGCGTTACGCCGGTGTCCGGCCTCGATGCCCCGGGCGGCGGCCTCCGTACTGCGCCCCCACGGGGGACGCATCCCTTGGACAACCCCGCCTACGCCGCGTTGAACGGGCCCCACGCGCGGTTCGCCGAGCGGCGGGGGCGCGTGGTCCGGTATCCGCTGGACGTGTCGCCGTGGCTGGGGCTGCCCGATGCTCCGGAGGCGGACGACTGGGCGGATCTCGCCGCGCTTGCGGGGCCCGGCGCGGACGTTCCGCTGGCCGGGGTGCGGGTGGGGTTGCCGGAGGGGTGGGAGGTCACGTTCGACATCGCGGGCGTGCAGTTGGTGGATGACGGGGTGGCCGCCGCGCCTGACGCGGAGGCTGTGCGGCTCGGGGCGGCTGACGTTCCGGAGATGCTGGATCTGGTCCGGCGCACACAGCCCGGCCCCTTCTTGCCGCGAACCGTGGAGCTCGGCACGTACCTCGGCATACGCCGAGGGGGTGCTCTCGTGGCGATGGCCGGGGAGCGGTTGCGCCCGCCCGGGTGGACGGAGATCAGCGCGGTCTGCACGGATCCGGCTGTCCGGGGGGAGGGGCTTGCGACGCGGCTGGTCCTGGCGGTGGCGGACGGGATCCGCGCCCGCGGGGAGACCCCGTTCCTGCACACGGCTGCGCGGAACGTTGGTGCCATCCGGCTGTACGAGTCGCTGGGGTTCCGGCTGCGTCGGACGACACGGTTCTACTCGGCTCGGGTGCCGGTGGGGGGCGCGGGGGGCTGAGGTTTCGCGGGGTGGGGTGCGGTGCGTCTTGGGTGCGGCTGGTCTGCCCCCCCCTCACGCGCGCTGTCGACAGCGGGTTCGCTCGGTGTGTGGGTGCGGTGCCGTGCCGGGGCCGCGGGCTACTTCGGCTCCGGGGTATTGGGAGCCGCGCTCCGGGCGGACGCGAGCGTCACCGACAGCGGGTGCGTACGGGCAACGGGTTCGGTTCGCTCGTGAGTGCGGGGCCGCGCCGGTATGTCCATCCTCGCTAACGTCCGGTGCCCGCGAGGCTACTTCGGCTCCGGAGTATTGGGACCCGCGCTCCGGGCGGACATACCGCCACGTCCCCTGACGCACGTCGCCGACAGCAGGTGTGTACGGGGCAGCGGGTCCGCTCCGTGTGTGGGGACGGTGCCGCGCCGGTATGTCCGTCCTCGCTAACATCCCCTAACCGCAGGGCTACTCCGCCACCGGAGCGCCGCGAACCGTGCTCCGGGCGGACATACCGCCACGTCCCCTCACACACGTCGCCGACAGCAGGTGCATGCGGGCCGGGCACCCCTCCCTAGCCTCAATCGCTGCCCATCCCCCCTAGCCGTACGTTCCCCGCCCGCCCCACCCCCTATCCACGATGCAGCCCCTTCCCGGCAATCGGGCGGATGGGCGGGAAAAACTTGTTCGCCGAGGGGAAGGCTGCGGGGCAATCGGGTGGGTGGGTGGGAAAGGCTTGTTCGGGGCGCGGTGCATGCGGGGTGAGCGGGTGGGTGGGTGGGAAAGGCCTGTTCGGGGTGATCCGGTGGGGGTGGGAGAGGTTCAAGCGGGGGCGGGGAAAAGGGGAGGACGGGTCGGCGGGGGCGTTGGTAGGTTCCGGATCATGGAACCTATCGGCGAGAAAGAGATTCGCGCGGCCTTCGTCAACTGCTCCAAGGGCGAAGCCCGCAGACTCGCCCTCCCTGCGGGCTTCCCGGAGACCCCCTGGTCCGACCTGGACTTCCTCGGATGGCGAGACCCGAAGGCCCCGGACCGCGGCTACATCGTGACGGAGCGGAACGGCGAGTACGTGGGCATCGCGCTGCGCGCCTCGACAGGCGCCCGCAGGAGCCTCCTGAAGTCCAGCATCTGCTCGATCTGCGTGACCCCGCAGTCCGGCTCGGGCATCACGCTGCTCGTGGCACCCCTCTCCGGCCCGGCGGGCCGGCAGGGCAACTCGGTCGGCATCTACATCTGCGCCGACCTCGCCTGCTCCCTCTACGTACGGGGCAAGAAGACCACGGCCCTGGCCCGCCGCTTCGAGGAGAGCCTCACCCTGGAGGAGCAGAACGCGCGCACCATGGCGAACCTCCACGGCTTCGTCGACAGGGTCCTCGAAGGCTCGCAGGGGGCGGCCTGACCCTCGGGTCAGGACTTCCGGGGATCGACCACCTGCAGGGTGAGCGCTGCCGACGGCGGCGCGATCCCCGGGCCGCCCGCCTCGGCCCACTCGAGTATCTCGTCGATGGAATCGTCGTCCATGGCGAAGCCCACCCAGACGGCCCGGCCACCTCGCCGGCGCCCTTCCCGGGAGGGCTGCACGACGATGATGTTCGCCTGCCCGCAGGGCCCGAGGCACTCACTCGTACGCACCGCGAACCGCCCCGCCGACTCCGCCGCGGCGGCCCGCATCCGTGCGAGCTGCCAGGCGTGGTCGGTACCGGGGTGCTTGCGCGAGTTGCCGCAGCAGCAGCCTCGGCACACGACCAGTGTGCAGGGTCGGGCGGCGGCGGATCCGATGGAGATGACGGGGCTCATCCGGTGATCATCTCAGCCCCGATGTCAGACCCCCATGGCACGCTCGGTCCATCGATCCCGCCCGGCGGAGCGAAGAAGTGGAGCAGGAGTCATGTCTACCCAGTGGACCGTCACCATTGACTGTGCGGAGCCCGGTGAGCTGGCCAAGTTCTGGGCTCTCGCCCTGGGTTACGCGGAGAAGCCGCCGCCGGACGGCTTCGACAGTTGGGGGGCGTGGTTCGCGCACCATGGCGTCCCCGAGGAGGAGTGGGACGACGGCGCGTATCTGTCGGACCCTGACGGTTCCGGGCCCAGCCTCTCCTTCCTCAAGGTCCCGGAGTCGAAGGTGGCCAAGAACCGGCTGCACCTGGACGTGCAGGTGGGCGGCGGCCGTGCGACCCCCTGGGAGGTCCGGTGGCCGCGGGTCGTCGCGGCGGTCGAGAAGTTGACCGCCGCGGGGGCCACGGTCGTTCGGGAGCATGAGATGCAGGGAAGGCCGGATCATGTGGAGATGGCCGACCCCGAGGGCAATGAGTTCTGTCTGGTCTGAGGAATCTGGCTCGTCTGAGGAATCCGGCCGGTCTGAGGAATCCGGCCGGTCTGGGGATTCCGGCTCGTCTGAGGATTCCGGCCGGGGATTCTGGCTCGTCGGCCTGTGCGTGGTGCCCGGTCAGCCCAAGTACGCCAGGCCCGGATGCACCTCCCGGTATCCCTCCACCAGCCGTCGCGCCACTTCCACGGAATCCACCAGCGGATGCAGCGCGAACGCCTTCACCGCCGTGGCGCGTGAGCCGCTCTCCGCCGCCGACAGGATCTCTCGCTCCACCGCCTTCACCGCACACACCAGCCCTGTCGCATGGCCGGGCAGCGGGTCCACGGCCATGGGGTGCGCGCCGTTGGCGTCGACGGAGCACGGGACCTCGATCACCGCGTCGGCGTCCAGGGCCGAAAGGGTCGTGCGGTTGCGGACGTTGAGGATCAGCGTCGTCCGCTCGTCGCGCGCGATCGCCCGCATCAGGGCGAGGGCGACCTTCTCGTATCCCCCGGATTCGAGGTCCTCGGCCTCGCGCTCACCGACCCCCGCGGCCTCCCTGTTCTCGGCCATGTACGTGGCCTCGCGCTCGGCACGCGTGGCGTCCCAGGCCTTCAGCGCCGATGAGACTTCCTCATCCCGGCTCAACTGCTCGTAGAACCGTGCCTGTTGTCCCCGCAGGAACGCTCCCCGCGTCTGCTCGGCCTCCTGGTAGGCGCGGACCGCCTCGCGGTTGAAGTAGTAGTAGTGCAGGTACTCGTTCGGGATGGCGCCAAGCGACTGGAGCCACTCCGCGCCGAACAGCCGGCCCTCCTCGAACGAGCCAAGGAGCTGTGCGTCGCCCAGCAGCCTCGGCAGTTCGTCGCGTCCCGCGATCCGCAGGCCCCGCAGCCAGCCCAGGTGGTTGAGCCCGACGTAGTCGATGAACGCCTCGTCGGGGTTGCCGCCCAGCATGCGTGCCACTCGGCGGCCCAGGCCCACCGGTGAGTCACAGATGCCGATGACGCGGTCGCCGATGTGCCGGGACATCGCCTCGGTGACCAGGCCCGCCGGGTTGGTGAAGTTGATGACCCAGGCGTCCGGGGCGAGCCGCCGTACGCGCCGTGCGATGTCGACGGCGACGGGCACGGTCCGCAGGCCGTACGCGATGCCGCCCGCGCCGACCGTCTCCTGCCCCAGGACGCCCTCCGCGAGCGCCACCCGCTCGTCGGCCGCCCGGCCCTCCAGACCGCCCACCCGGATCGCCGAGAAGACGAAGTCCGCGCCCCGCAGAGCCTCGTCGAGGTCGGTGGTGGCGGTGACGGCGGGGGCGTCCGGGACCCCGGCCGCCTGTTCGGCGAGGACACGGGCGACCGCGCCGAGCCGCCCCGCGTCCAGGTCGTGCAGCACGACCTCCGTGACCCGGCCCTCGGCATGGTCGCCGAGCAGCGCGCCGTACACGAGCGGAACGCGGAATCCGCCGCCACCGAGAATGACCAGCTTCACGTCTCAACCACCTTCTGTCGGAACAGCCGCCGGACCGGCGTCGGAACACCTGGCCACCGGCACACGCACATCTGTCGACCTGTCAGAACTCACCCGTCGACAGAGGTCACGTTACGTACGATTGCCCGGCAGCGATCGACCCCCCACGGAGGTAGCGCACCGATGACACACCTCAAGACGTCCGCGAAGGCATCCGCAGCCCTGTTCGGCGCCCTCGCGCTGGCGGTGACCACCGGCACCGGCGCATCGG
Source organism: Streptomyces sp. NPDC032198 (assembly GCF_040636975.1). NCBI lineage: Bacteria > Bacillati > Actinomycetota > Actinomycetes > Kitasatosporales > Streptomycetaceae > Streptomyces > Streptomyces sp. NPDC032198. The sequence goes on from NZ_JBEZVL010000003.1 coordinate 345,675, forward strand.
CCGACACCGCTCCGAGATCCCCCGGCGGCTGGCAGGAGTCCGGCGTCTCGTCCGTCAACTCCCTCACCGGAAGCCAGGGCCTGGCGAGCCGCGCCGACGGCAGTCTCCTCTACCGGGGCCTCGCCTCGGTCCCGCTCGACCTGCGGGTGAAGGGCTGGACCCATGTCGGCGACCCGGACATAGCCGACGGCCACACCTTCGACGCCTACCAGGGCGGCGACGACGCGAAGTCGAAGATGTTCGCCGTCACGACACCCGGCGGCAAGCGCTACCTCTACGAGCACCAGCTCGACGCGGGCGAGAAGCTCAACAACTCCTTCGCCTCGGTCTCGCCCGACAAGCAGTGGCTGGTGTCGGGCGAGTGGGGCGACCAGAACCGGCTCCAGGTCTTCCCCGCCCCGCTCCTCAACTCCTCGACGCCGCCCACCGGCGGAGCGCTCCCCCAGGCCGGTCAGATCTCGCTCGACAAGCCGGTCCGTGACATCCAGGGCTGCGACTTCGTCTCCGACACCCGGCTCGTGTGCGCGTCGAACGACGCGTCGAAGGAGCTGTGGCCCGAGGACCGGCCCGTCCTCCAGGTGGACCTGGAGCGCGCGCTCGACGGGAAGCAGGTCACGGGCAAGGTCACGAGCCTGTTCGCCGCCCCGCAACGGAGCATCTGCCGCGGCACGTTCGAGACGGAGGGCGTGGACTACGACGCCGGGCGGCGCACGCTGCGCGCCGAGGTCGTGCCGCCGGCGCCGTGCCTGGTGACGACGTCCGTCTACGCGTACCGGCCGACGACGGGCTGACCTGCGCACCCACTCTGAACACACCCTGTACAAGCCGGACGTGTGCGAGTGGGCCGGGCGGGGGATGGTCGCGATCATGACACAGCAATACCGGCACGCATCCGTGTCCGACCCGCTCCCCACCCGGTCCCGCCGCCCCGTCCGGCAACTGCTCGCCGCGTCGGTGGGCAACGCCGTCGAGTGGTACGACTGGTACGCCTACACGTTCCTCGCCAATTACATCGCCGACCAGGTCTTCCCCAAGAGTTCGGGCAACTCCCTCGTACCGCTGCTCTCCACGTTCGCCGTCTTCGCCGTCGGGTTCTTCATGCGTCCCGTCGGCGGTCTTCTCATGGGCGCGGTCGCCGACCGGCGTGGCCGGCGCGCGGCGCTGACCGTCACGATCCTGCTGATGGGCGGCAGCAGTCTGCTGGTCGGCCTGACGCCGACGTACGCGTCCGTGGGGGTGCTCGCGCCGGTCGTCCTCGTCCTTGCGCGGCTGCTCCAAGGTCTGTCCGTGGGCGGCGAGTTCGCGGCGTCGACGACTTTCCTCGTCGAGTCCGCCGGTCCCGGACGGCGCGGTCTCTTCTCCAGCTTCCAGTACGTGTCGACCAGCGCGGGGCAGCTCGCCGCGTCCGGTATCGCGGCGCTGCTCGTCGCCACGCTCTCCGACGGGCAGATGGACGGCTGGGGCTGGCGGCTGCCGTTCGTCGTCGGCGCGGTGCTCAGCCTGGTCGGCTTCTGGATCAGGCAGGGTGCGCACGAGACCCATCAGGCACCCCAGGACGAGGCCGAACGCCCCGGCCTGTTCGACGCCCTGCGCCTCTATCCGCGCCAGTCGCTGCTGATCTGCGGCATCACCGCCGGCGGCACCATCGCGTACTACACGTGGACGTCGTACCTTCCGACGTACGCCGAGCTGAACACCGACATCAGCAAGAGCCAGGCACTGCTGTCCGGCACCCTCTCGCTCGCGTTCTTCGCACTGCTCCAGCCGGTGGGCGGACTGCTCTCCGACCGCTTCGGCCGCAGGCCGCTCCTGCTCTTCTTCGGCCTCGGCTTCGCCGTCCTGAGCGTGCCGCTGCTCCGGTCCCTGAACGGCTCGTTCGCCTCGCTCCTGATGGTGCAGTGCGCGGGCATGGTGCTGCTCACCGGCTTCACGTCGATCTCGGCGGCCGTGAACGCGGAGGTGTTCCCCGCCCGGGTACGGGCCGCGGGCATCGGCTTCCCCTATTCCCTCACCGTCGCCCTGTTCGGCGGCACGGCCCCGTACATGGGCACCTTGTTCAAGGAGATAGGGAACCCGGGTCTCTTCCCTTGGTACGTGGCCGTGCTCTGCCTCGTGTCATCGGCGGTCTATCTCAAGCTCCCGGAAACGGCCCACAAGGAACTGGAACGCTAGCCGGAAGAGAGCCGGAAGAGCGATCACGGATACGTCACCGCCCGGCCGGAGGCTGCCGATCCCGGCTCGGGTGGCAGCGGCTCCGGCGGGGGCGGCAGCGTCTCCTACGGGAACTGCAGCGAGGCCCGTGTCGCCGTAGCCGCGCCCGTGCACCGTGGTGAGCCCGGTTATGGACCTCACCTCGACCGTGACGGCGACGGGGTCGGCTGCGACACCTGAGCAGCCTCGCGGCCGAGCGGTTACGCCCCTACTGCTGGCGCGGGACCGCGCCGATGGATCGGCCCGCCCACTCCTGGGGTGCTTCCGTGAGGGCCGTCAGGTGGTCGCGGATCGCGTCCGGGAACGGCGCCGACTTGCCCGCGTTCTGGTCGACGTGGAGGGCGAGGAGTTCGGTGGTCGCCACCGGGGTCGCGTCCGGGGCGATCTCCGCGTCGGGCTCCTTGACCACGTACAGCTCGTGGGTGAAGCGCGCCTTCTTGGCGTCCGCGCCCAGGATGCGGGTGCGGACGGCGAGGTGGGCGCCCTCCGCCACGTCGTCGAGATAGCGGATGTGCGCCTCGACCGTGTAGAGGGAGCAGCCGGTCGACTCGCGGTATCCCGCGTGCAGGCCCGTCTCGATCATCATGGCGTCGGTGGCGTAACCGAAGACGAGGACGTAGAACGCCTCGCTCATGTGACCGTTGTAGTCGATCCACTCGGGCCGCACCGTCCGGTGCAGGAGGGGCAGGGGCTCGATGGGCAGGGGCCCGGAAGGCAGGGAGTCGCTCACTTGGTGTCCTCCTGGGTGCGCTGCTGCGGCAGGCGTCCCGTCGCCCGCAGTACGTCGATGACTCCCTGGTCGCGCTCGGCGACCAGGTCGGCGATGGTCCTGCCGTCCGCCGCGTCGTCGCATCCGGCGACCACGGCGTCGTACAGCTCCTTGTCGAGCTCGGGTGCTTCGAGGCGCGTCCACGGGGACTTCAGGGACGGGCCGAAGTGGTCGAGCATGTGGGCCATGCCGCCCTCGCCGCCCGCGAGCGCGAAGGTGAGCATGGGGCCCATGAACGCCCAGCGCAGGCCGGGGCCTTCGGTGATCGAGTCGTCGATCTCCTTCACCGTGGCCTCGCCGTTGGCGACCATGTGCAGGGCCTCGCGCCACAGGGCTTCCTGGAGGCGGTTGGCTATGAAGCCGGGGACCTCGCTCGCCATGGTGATCACGGACTTGCCCGCGACCTCGTAGAAGCGGGAGGTCCACGTCACCGCGTGCGGGGCCGTCTTGTCGCCGCCGACCACCTCGACCAGCGGGATCAGGTAGGGCGGGTTGAAGGGGTGTCCCACGACGAGGCGGCCCGGATCGGCGGCCGTCGTCTGCATGTCGGTCATGGGATAGCCGGAGGTCGAGGACGCGATGACGACTCCGGCGGGCGCGGCGGCGTCCAGCTGGGCCAGCAGGTCGCGCTTGAGCTCCAGCTTCTCGGGGGCGCTCTCCTGCACGAACTGGGCGTCGGCGACGGCCCCTTCGAGGGTCGGCGTCACGCGGAGGCGGTCCGGGGACGCGCCTTCGGCGAGGCCGAGCTGGGTGAGCGCGGGCCAGGCGGCGTCGACCAGGCGGCGCAGCTTCTGCTCGGCGTCGGGAGCCGGGTCCCAGGCGGTGACGTCGTAACCGCGGGCGAGGTAGTGGGCGACCCAGCCGCCGCCGATGACTCCGGCGCCGACGCAGGCGATGCGGCGTACGTCCTCGGGGGCGCAGGGGGCGGGGGGTGTGGTGATGTCACTCATGGAGGGGTCCTACTCGTCGTGGGGGGGGGAAGCGATCAGGCGCGGGGCTTGAGGCCGAGCTTCTGGCGCGCCTCGTCCGGGGTGGCGACGCGCGAGCCGAGGTTCTCGGTGATCTGCACGGCGCGCTCGACGAGTTGGGCGTTGCTGACCTTGTTGCCCTTGCCGAGGTAGAGGTTGTCCTCAAGGCCGACGCGGACCTGGCCGCCGAGCAGGATGGACTGGGCGACCCACGGCATCTGCATGCGGCCGAGCGCGAAGCTGGCCCACTGGGCACCCTCGGGGAGCATGTTGACCATGGCCTGGAGGACGCCCGGGTCGGCGGGGGCGCCCCACGGGATGCCCATGCAGAGCTGGAAGACGGTGGGGTTGTCGAGCAGCCCTTCGGCGAGGAGCTGCTTGGCGAACCAGAGCTGACCGGTGTCGAAGATCTCCAACTCGGGCCGTACGCCCAGCTCCTGGATGCGCTTGGCGCCCTGGCGGAGCATGTCGGGGGTGGAGATGTAGAGGTTGTCACCGAAGTTGAGGGAGCCGCAGTCCAGGGTGCAGATGTCGGGGAGCAGGTCCTCGACGTGCGGGAGGCGGTCCAGGCCGCCGACGAGGTCGGTGCCGGGCAGCTCGCCGAGGTCCTTCAGCGGCTGGACCGGGTCGATGACGAGGTCGCCGCCCATGCCCGCCGTCAGGTTGATGACGACGTCGGTGCCGGTCTCCTTGATGCGCTCGACGACCTCGCGGTACAGGCGGGGGTCGCGCGAGGGGTCGCCGGTCTCGGGGTCGCGCACGTGGATGTGCACGACGGCGGCACCGGCCTCGGCGGCCTCCACGGCGGAGGTGGCTATCTGCTCGGGGGTGACCGGGACGTGGGGACTCTTGCGTACGGTGTCGCCCGCGCCGGTGAGGGCGGCGGTGATGATGACGTCTTGATTCACGGGCATGGTGAACTCTCCCTCGGGGATGGGGTGTTGGTGCTGTGGTGCAATGACTGGGCGCGTCTGCGAGCGGTGTGTCTACGCGTGGCGTGGCGTGTCTTCGCGCGGCGTGGCGAGCGTCGCGTCGACGTATACGAGCAGCGCCTCGTGCATGTCGTCGGGGGTCGTGCCGTCGATGCCGGGGGTGGAGGCGAGCACCTGGGTCGCGAGGCCGTCGATCAGCGCGGTGAGCCGGAGCGCGGCGGACTGCGGGTCGACGAGGCGGAACACGCCCTGGTCGACGCCGCGCCGGACGACGTCGGCGACCGTCGCGCGCCACTGCCGGTAGTACTCGGCGTGCAGCCGTCCCACGGCGGTGGAGCGAGCTGCCTCCGCCCACAGGTCCAGCCAGACGCTCCACTGCCAGCGCTGCTGCGGGGTGCGCGGGATCTGGAGCTCGATCAGCTGGCGCAGCTCGTCGGCGGCGTCGGCCGCGTCGGCGATACGGGCCGCCCGGCGGGCGGTGTCCTCGTCCATGCACCAGCGGACGGCGGCCTCCAGGAGGTCGTCGCGGCCGGGGAAGTGGTAGTGGATGGCTGCGGTGCTGGTGGCGCAGGCCTCGGCGATGTCCGCGACGCGGACGGCGTGGAATCCGCGCTCGGCGACGAGCCGCACGGTTTCGCGGACGATCTGGAGGGGGCGTCCGCCCTCCGGGGCGGCGGGCGTGCGTTCCCGGCGGGCCGGGGGTGCCACGCTCTGGGTGCCCAGGAGCCAGCCCGCGTCCACGCCGCCGGTGTCGGCGATGCGGGCCAGCTCCGCGGCGGTGAAGCGGCGGGTGCCGCCGAGGGAGCGGGAGAGCTTGGAGGGGTCCATCACGATGCGCCGGGCGAATTCGCGCTGGGTCGCGCCGGCGTCGGCGATGACCTTGCGGACCCTGTCCGCGACCTCGGGGTCTTGCTGCATGGTCGGTCACGCTACCCGGGCGTTGCGCTGATCGCAATCTGCTGGGGCTGGCTTTCCCACGCTGGGTTAGTGCTGACTACCGGGTTCTCCTGCTATTGCGATTCTGACTGACGTATCAGTCACCACAATCGTCATCGATCCACGCACGCAAGGCGCACGGCACCACACGCCCCGCCCACCCGCTCACCCCCTTACTGCGGGGCAAACGGGTGGGTGGGCAGGAGAGATCCGCCGCGAAGCGGCGGGACAGCATCGGGCGACGTCAGGTCCGGTCCGCCACGCCGGCGACGAACTCATCCAGGTAGGGATCAGCGATCTTCACCGGCCCCAGCTGATGATGCTCCGCCGGGTCCACCGAGATCGCCCGCGCCCGTCCCGCGAGGGACTCCATCGAGGCCCGCTCCTTCGCGGCCCCCGCATCGTCCCCCTGCTGGGCGGCGGTCAGCGCCGCGAGCCCGTGCCGCATCGCGGACCCCCACAGCTCCGTCGCGTCGAGCCACTGCTTCGCGTCGTGGAGGAACTGCTGGTCCGGCACCCCGGAACGCAGCACCGCGGGGACCTTCTCGATCTCCCGCGCCGTGGGGCGCAGCCCTCGTACCGCCCCGGCGGGATCACTCTCGTAGCGCTTCCAGAACGCGTCCAGCTTCGGTCCGAGAACCGGGGACTGCGGCTGCCAGTTCGACTCACCGAACGTGGGCGCCGCATGGTTGAGGTCCACGAATGTCTGCACGGCGTCGGCGACCCGCTCATCGCCCCCGGCGAGATACAGCGCCGCCTGCCGCCCCGACCGCGCCCGCTCGTACCCCCGGTCGTTCCAGGAGAAGTCGTTCATGGTGAAGACGGCGAGCTTGCTGGCTCCCTCCTGGTTCATCGGGTTGGACACGATGCCGCTCAGGTGACCGGACAGACCGGGCTCACGCTTGTCGTAGGGCGCGAGCAGCAGCCGCCCCGCCGTACGCGCGAAGTCGTTGACGGGATAGTTGTCCCAGACGAACACCTTCCGCCCGAAGAGCTCGGCGGCCTTCTCCGCCTGGGCGTTGGTGATCTCCGGGGGGACGACGTCCGTGCCCGTCCACATCACCTCGACGGCACCGTCGAGCTCGGCCCGCATCGTCTGCTTGTACGCGGTGTCCGTGAGGTCGCCGTACTCGGTGGGCACCATCTGCAGCGGATTGGCGCCCTCGCTCTTGGCGATGAAGTCGCGCTGGATGGTGTTGAGCAGCCCCACCTGCGCCTTGGCCGCGGGACCGCGGCCCGGCTCGCCGAACTTCGCCCTGTCGGCGTCGCAGTTCCACTTGGTGTAGCTGATGTCGTCCAGCGGTACCGAGAAGGACCGCACCCCGAGGTCGTACATCGCCTGGAGTTTCGCCGTCAGCGCCGTGACGTCGGCCGGGTCCGAGTAGCAGATGGAGCCGCCCGGCGAGACCGCGAACGTGAAGCGCACATGGTTGGCCGTCGCGCGGTCGATCAACTTGCCGAGTTCGGTGAGCTTGTCCGCCGGGTACGGCTCGCGCCACTTCTCCCGGTGGTAGGGGTCGTCCTTGGGCGCGTAGACATAGGTGTTGGCCTTGGTGTCGCCCAGGAAGTCCATCTGGTCCAGGCGTTCGGCCCCGGTCCAGGGCGGCCCGTAGAACCCTTCGATGCTGCCGCGCAGCGGCATGGCGGGGAAGTCGGAGATCTCGGCCCCCGCTATCCGCCCCTTCGACATGAGCTGGCCGAGGGTCTGCGCCGCGTAGAACTGCCCGGTCGCGTCCTTGCCCCCGAGCGCGACGGTGCGGTGCTTCGCCCGCAGCACGTAGCCCTCCGCCTGCTCCGGCACCTTCGTCCCGCCGAGCGCCTTCGCGATGTCGGGGCGCGTGGCCGGGCCGAGCAGGACGGTCAGCGGGGCACGGCCCGACGCCCTGGCGCGTACGTCGATGTCGCGCACCCCGTGGGCGCGCAGCGTCTCGGTGACGCGGCTCCGGGCCGCCTCGTCCGTGGCCTCGCCGACGACGAGTTCGGCGCGCCGCGCGAGCGGTAGGTCGTCGCCCGCCCGGGCCATGTGCTGCGGGGTCGGGGAGACGGCGGGGAGCGTGCGGGCCACGGTTTCCTCCTGGGCGGCCTTCCCCTGGGCCGCCGCGGGCGCGGCGACCGCGGCGGGCGCCGGCGGGACGGCGAGGACGGCCAGCGCGAGAAGCGCCGTTCGCGGTCTGAGCGTGCGGGTGGGGCGGGGCATGGAACCTCCGGGCTTCGGGATGGGGGTGCGGGCGCGTCACGTTGGCAACGTTGTCCAGGAGCGAGAGGAGTCGCCGACGGCTGGCAGCCACCGAGCTAAAGCGCTTGAGCGCCAGCAGGCTAGATCGAGAAAGATGCCCTATACAAGGGGGCGTCGGACGTCAAATACCGGGGGTGGCACGGGTATTGACGGGGCCTTGTTTCTGCCTCACCCTTCCGCCCGGCCGAGGCTCGGACCGCGCGGCGCGCGCCCTTGTAGCCGACTCCGGTTCGCTGATGTTTGAACGCGGCGGATCACGTAATGGTGTGACGCTGCGGCGGTCGCCGCATCGGCCGTGCTCGCGCGGGTAGTGCACCGCTGCCCGTAAGCCGCCGCCGCGAGGAGTACGCCGTATGTCGCAGCCCTTTGAACTGCCCAGCTTCTACATGGTGCATCCCGCGAGCCTCAACCCCCATGTGGAAGAGGCGCGGGAGCACTCCAGGAAGTGGGCACGTGACATGGGGATGCTGGAGGGTTCGGGCGTGTGGGAGCAGCGCGACCTGGACGCCCACGACTACGCGCTCCTGTGCGCGTACACCCATCCCGACTGTGACGGCCCCGCGTTGTCGCTGGTCACCGACTGGTATGTGTGGGTGTTCTTCTTCGACGACCACTTCCTCGAACTCTTCAAACGGACCCATGACCGGGAGGGCGGCAGGGCGTATCTGGGCCGGCTGCCCGCCTTCATGCCGATGGACCTCTCCGCGCCCGTGCCGGAACCGACGAATCCGGTCGAGGCGGGTCTGGCGGATCTGTGGGCGCGGACCGTGCCGTTCATGTCGCGTGACTGGCGGGCGCGGTTCGCCGAGAGCACGCAGAATCTGCTCAACGAGTCCTTGTGGGAGCTCTCGAACATCAACGAGGGACGGATCGCCAACCCCGTCGAGTACATCGAGATGCGCCGCAAGGTGGGCGGCGCGCCCTGGTCGGCGGGGCTCATCGAGTACGCGACAGGGGCGGAGGTCCCTGCGGCCGTCGCCGGTTCCAGGCCGCTGCGCGTCCTCAAGGAGACGTTCTCCGACGCTGTCCACCTGCGCAACGACCTCTTCTCGTACCAGCGGGAGATCGAGGACGAGGGGGAACTCTCCAACGGTGTCCTGGTCCTGGAGAAGTTCCTCGACTGCGGCACGCAGGAGGCGGCGGACGCCGTGAACGATCTGCTGACCTCGCGAATGCAGCAGTTCGAGAACACGGCGCTGACCGAGCTGGCGCCGCTCTTCGCGCGGACCGGGCTGCCCCCGAAGGAGTGCGCGGACGTCCTCGCGTACACCAAGGGGCTCCAGGACTGGCAGTCCGGCGGGCAGGAGTGGCACATGGTCTCCAGCCGCTACATGAACAAGGGCGGCGCCGCCGCGCGCTCACCGCTCGCCGGGCCCGCCGGTGCCGGAACGTCCGCCGCCGGGATCAAGGCGCTGATCGCCGCCACGGGTGCCGAGCGGCTGCGCGGCCATACGCACGTGCCCTTCCAGCGGGTGGGCCCGTCCCGGCTGCCCGATTTCAATCTGCCCTTCGAGACGCGTCTCTCGCCGTACCTGGAGGCCTCGCGCCCGCGCGCCGTGGAGTGGGCGGCGCGGATGGGCATGCTGGAACCGCAGGCCGGTGTGCCGGGTTCGGACATCTGGGACGAGCACAAGCTGTACGGCTACGACTTCCCGCTCTGCGCGGCGGGCCTGCACCCGGACGCGGACCTCGAAGCCCTCGACCTGGGCTCGCAGTGGCTGACCTGGGGGACGTACGGCGACGACTACTTCCCCGCGGTGTTCGGCAGGCGCCGCGACCTGGCGGGCGCGAAGCTCTGCGACGAACGGCTCGCGCTCTTCATGCCGCTGGACCTCGCCGACATGCCGCCGGCGACGAGCGCGCTGGAGCGGGGCCTCGCCGACCTGTGGGAACGCACCGCCGGCCCGATGGACGCGGAGGCGCGCCGGACGCTGCGCACGGCCGTCGAGGTCATGACGGAGAGCTGGCTCTGGGAGCTGGACAACCAGGCGCTGAACCGTATCCCCGACCCCGTCGACTACATCGAGATGCGCCGCCTGACCTTCGGCGCCCCGCTCACCCTGAGCCTGTGCCGCCTGGGCCACGGCCCGCAGGTCCCGCCGGAGGTCTACCGGAGCGGCCCGGTGCGGAACCTGGAGAATGCGGCCGTCGACTACTCGGCCCTGATGAACGACGTCTTCTCGTACCAGAAGGAGATCGAGTACGAGGGCGAGGTCCACAACGGCGTCCTCGTCGTCCAGAACTTCTTCGGCTGCGACTATCCGACAGCGCTCGGCATCATCGACGACCTGATGCGGTCGCGCCTGAGCCAGTTCCAGCACATCGCGACCCATGAACTCCCGGTGCTGTACGACGACTTCGACCTGCCACCATCGACGCGGGACATTCTCGACGGCTATGTGCGCGAGCTGGAGAACTGGATGGCGGGCATCTACACCTGGCACCGGGACTGCCGCCGCTACCGCGAGGAACACCTGTCCCACGGCCCACTGCGGCCCCCGTCAGGCTTCGGCATGGCCGCCGTACGCCCGGACTGGCTGCGGGAGTTCGGCCTGGCCGCCGACCGCCAGATGGAGGAGACACTCGGTCGGGGGCGGAGCTGAGGGGGCCGCTGTCGGACTGCGGCGGGCTGCCCGGTCAGCCCGCCTCGGCTCCCGCACGTCCCGCTCCCGGCTGACTAACGGGCGTCCCGGGGTTCCGGCAGGATTTGGTGGAGGCGTGGGTCAGGGTGTCGTTCGCGGTGCCATTCGCGTGGGTAGCCGACCGACACCTCCTGGAAGCGGACGCCGTCGTGCCAGGTGGTGCGGGGGATGTGCAGGTGGCCGTAGACGACCGCCGCCGCCTCGTACTTCACGTGCCAGTCGGCGGTCAGTTCGGTGCCGCACCACAGGGCGAACTCGGGGTAGTGCAGGATCCGGGTGGGGTCGCGCACCAGCGGCCAGTGGTTGATCAGGACCGTGGGGAGGCCGGGCTCACGCCGGGCGAGCATCTCCTCGGTGAACGCCACGCGGGCGCGGCACCAGTCGTCGCGGCCCAGGTAGGGGTCGGGGTGCAGGAGCACCTCGTCGGTGCAGACGACGCCCGCCGTGTGCGCCGCCTCCAGCGCGTCCCTCTTCGCGTACGTGCCTTCGGGGCGGAACGTGTAGTCGTAGAGCAGGAACAGCGGGGCCACGGTGACCGGGCCGCCGGCGCCGCGCCACACCGGGTAGGGGTCCTCGGGGGTCGCGGCGCCCAGGGAGCGGCACAGGTCGACGAGATGGCGGTAGCGGGCCTCGCCGCGCAGCTGGTTCGGGTCGTCGCGCGGCGTCCACAGTTCGTGGTTACCCGGTGTCCACACCACCTTGGCGAAACGGTCGGTGAGGGTGCGCAGCGCCCATTCGACGTCGGCCATGCGCTCGGCGGTGTCGCCCGCGACGATCAGCCAGTCCTCGTCGGTCTCCGGGCGCAGGGACTCGAGGAACTTCCGGTTGTCGTCGTACGCGACGTGCAGATCGCTGATGGCGTACAACTTCGGTTTCTTCTCGCGTACTTGTGTCACTCAGTGAGGCTAACCGCAGAGCCGGCCCCGCGTGGCGCGATCAGCTTCCTTCACCGCGCGGGGCCGGGACCGGCTGCCGTCAGTGGTGTCCGTCGCCGCCGCCCTGCTGGATCTGCAAGTACTCCTCGGGGGTTGCCTTGGGTACCTGTGCCGATGGTCCGTACATGGCCCGTCCCAGGCGGGCCCGCAGCCGCTCGCCCCGGGGGACCTTGCGCGCCACGCCGTGTGCGTCGACCGCCGGGCCGATCTCGAAGGGCTTGGGCTGCTCGTGCGCCGTCAGTTTGTACAACTCTCCCTGTGAGAGGGGGACATGGACCTCGACGTACTCGCCGTGCGGGAGGCGTTTGATCGTGCCGCTCTCGCGGCCGTGCAGCGCCTTCTCGCGGTCGCGGAGCTGCAGCCCCATGCACCATCGATGGGTCACGAAGAAGGCGAGCGCCGGTCCGGCGAAGCAGGCGATCCGCACGAACCACGTGATCCCGTTGATGGACAGATGGAAGTGCGTCGCCCAGATGTCGTTGCCGCCGCCGACCATCAGCACGGCGAACAGCGTCAGCCACGCCACGCCGAGCCCGGTGCGCACCGGGGCGTTGCGCGGCCGGTCGGCGATGTGGTGCTCGCGTTTGTCGCCGGTGACCCAGGCCTCGATGAACGGATAGACGGCGATGGCCATCAGGATCAGCGGGAAGAGCGAGAACGGGATGAAGACGCCCAGTTGGAGCGTGTGCCCCCAGGCGTTGATCTCCCAGCTGGGCATCACCCGGATCAGACCTTCGGAGAAGCCCAGATACCAGTCGGGTTGAGCGCCGGTGGAGACCAGATCCGGCCGGTAGGGCCCGATCACCCACACGGGGTTGATGGTGGCGATCGCGCCCATGAGCGCGAGGACGCCGAAGACGAGGAAGAAGAAGCCGCCCGCCTTGGCGACGTAGATGGGCATGAAGGGCGCCCCGACCACGTTCTTCTCGGTCTTTCCGGGCCCGGCGAACTGGGTGTGCTTGTGATAGAAGACCAGGATCAGGTGGGCGACGACGAGCCCCAGCATGATCCCCGGCAACAGCAGCACATGGACGCTGAAGAGCCGCGGAATGATGGCGTCCCCCGGGAACTCTCCGCCGAAGAGGAAGAAGGAGAGATACGTCCCCACGATCGGGACGGACAGGATCGCCCCCTGCGCGAAGCGGATGCCGGTGCCCGAGAGCAGGTCGTCCGGGAGCGAGTATCCGGTGAGGCCGGTGATGATCCCGAGAAACAGCAGCGTCCAGCCGAACAGCCAGTTGACCTCGCGCGGCTTGCGGAAGGCACCGGTGAAGAACACCCGCATCATGTGCACGAGCATGGCGGCGACGAAGACGACCGCGGCCCAGTGGTGGATCTGCCGGATCAGCAGACCACCGCGCACTTCCATGCTGATGTCGACCGTGGACTCGAACGCCCGGGTCATCTGGATGCCCTTGAGCGGCGTGTACACACCGTCGTAGATGACTTCGGAGCCGCTCGGCTCGAAGAAGAGCGTCAAATAGATGCCGGTGAGGATCAGGATCAGAAAGCTGTAGAGGCAGATCTCCCCGAACATGAAGGACCAGTGGTCGGGGAAGATCTTCCGCATCTGGCTCTTGGCCAGAGTGTTGATGCCGAGGCGACCGTCCGCCCAGTCGGCGACCCGCTCCCCCTTGCCGGCCGGAGCCGGCCGTTCGCTGTCCCGGGTGTGCTCGAAACGTCCACTCATCCGGCTACCCCCCTCAGGCGGCTACCACATTAGATCAAGGGGTACCGAGAGCCAACAGGGCCTCCATGACCGGTAGTTGACGATCATCGAACAGGCAGGTCAGGCCCTGTGCGGGTCATCAGGTCACCTCCCGCACCAACTCGATCGCCCGCCCCAGGGTCGCGAGCCGCGCCTCCAGGCTCTCGCCCGCCGGATAGAAGCGGACCGTGTCCACGCCCGCGTCGCGCCACACCCTCAGCCGTTCGCGGACCATGTCCTCGGTGCCGATGAGGGTGGTGGCGAGGACCATGTCGTCGGTGATCAGGGCGGCGGCAGCGTCGCGGTCGCCGGACTGCCAGTAGGCGCGGACCTCCGCCGCGATGTCGGCCCAACCCTGTCTGCTGTAGGCGTTGTTGTAGTAGTTGGTGGTGGCGGAGCCCATGCCGCCCAGGCTGAAGGCGAGCTCCTTTTTGCGGCTCGCGACCATCGTGCGCAGGGCGTCCTCGTCGTCGGCGAAGGCCACTTCGGCGCCCTGGCAAATGTTCAGGTCGCCGCGGGTGCGGCCGGAGGCGGTAAGGCCCGCGTCGAGGTGGTCGAAGTAGGCCTCCTTCGCGCCCTCCGGGACGAAGCTGGTGCCCAGCCAGCCGTCCGCGATCTCGCCGGTCAGACGCAGCATCTTGGGCGAGAGGGTGGCGAGGTAGATGGGCAGTTCGTGCTCGGCGCGCATGGACAGGCGCATGGGCTTCGCCTCACCGCCGGGCAGCGGGAGGGTGAACTCCCGCCCCGCGTAAGAGATCTTCTCCCCCGTCGCAGCCTGGCGGATGATCTCCACGGTCTCCCGCATCCGGGTCAGCGGCCGCGCGAACGGCACTCCGTGCAGGCCTTCGATCACCTGCGGCCCCGACGGTCCGAGCCCGAGGAGGAAGCGGCCTTCGGAGATGTTCGAGAGGGTGATCGCCGCGCGGGCGATGGCCGCCGGGGTCCGGGTCGCGAGCTGGATGATGCCGGAACCGAGCAGCATCCTTTCCGTACGGGCGGCCAAGTAGCCGAGCGGGGAGGGCGCTTCGGAGCCCCAGGCCTCCGCGACCCAGCAGATGTCCATCCCCAGCTTCTCGGCCTCGGTGACGAAGTCGACGGTCTCCCGCCAGTTCGCCCCGGACGCCTCGATGGTCGTCGACGTGCGCATCACGCGTCCGCCTCCCGGGAAGCGGCGCCCTCATCCCCGGACGCGCCGCCCTCGGCCAGTTTCTTGATCGCGTCCAGCGTGGCCGCCATGTTCTGCTCGAACTCCCGCATCCGTACGTACACGATCTTCTGCTCCTTCTCCGGCATCCGGTCGATCGCGTACGAAAGACCCGAGCGGCCCGGCCCCATCCGCATCCACTGGGTCAGCTCGGTTCCTCCGTCGTCCGCCGCCGCGAGGCTGAACCGCCAGACCGCGCTGGGACGTTCGGGGTCCTCGACCGCCCAGGCGAACACGCGCGGGGCCGCGCACTCCACGACGTACGACGTGGTCTCCCACGCGCCGAACGACGCGTGCTCGCTGCGGCCGACGAACCGCGCGCCGACGGCGGGCCGGGGCGTTCCGTCCAGCCACTCGACCGACCGCAGTTCCGTGCTCAGGCGGGGCATGAGGCCGATGTCGGAGACGAGCCCCCACACGCGCTCCGGTGACGCGGCGATCCGTGTGCGCACCTCGGCCGTCGGCCCGTCCGCGTAGCGCGCGCCTGTCCACTCCATCGTGGTTTGCCTCTCTGTAGTCACTGACCACGAGAGTTGCGTAGATAGACTCACTCGTCAAGAGCGCTGCCCCGGCAGTGGAGGAAGGGGTCCTACGGCCGTCCCGCGCCTGCTCAGCGGCTGAAGCGGTCCCGGATGTCCGGCCGTTCGGCCAGGCGTGCCGGGTAGCCGGGTCCGAGGCGCGGATGCGTGTCCGCGGCCGACATCGGCTCCTTGCAGTGGCCGCAGACCACCTCGGCCGCGGCCTCGTGCCCGCAGCGGTCGTGCTCGAAGACGACCGGCGCTCCCTCGTCGCCGCTCAGCCAGCGGTTGCCCCAGCTGTTCATCACGGCGAGCACACCGAAGAAGTCGCGGCCCTTCTCGGTGAGCACGTAGTCGTAGCGCACCGGTTCGCTCTGATAGGCGCGCTTCTCCATGAGGCCCTCGTCGACCAGGCGGCGCAGCCGGTCGGTCAGGGTGTTGCGCGCGATGCCCAGCTCCTGCTGGAAGACGTCGAACCTCTTGATCCCGTAGAACGCCTCGCGCAGCACGAGCGGCGTCCACCAGTCGCCCAGCAGGTCCATGGTGCGCGCGATGGAACAGGGCCAGTTGGCAAAGGAGGTCCGCCTCATGCCGCAAGGATACGAGAAGGGCCACGGATCCCGGTGGGTCTCGGAACTGGACTCAGCAGCCCGCGGCGGGTGCCGGCGCCGTCACGTGACGTTCGACGCAAACGCGGCGCCCCCGTTGTGGAGCGGCCCGGAGGACTGATCAAGTGGCGGTACTCGCCGTGGACCCGACCCGCACGCGCGTACGCGTCGCACCGCCAAGCCGGAGGCCCCGTTGCTCTTCACATCCGTGGACGATGTCGCCACGCGGCTCGCCGAGACGGGCTATCTGGCCTCGACGGCCGTCGCCACCACCGTCTTCCTGGCCGACCGGCTCGGCAAGCCGCTGCTCGTGGAGGGCCCGGCCGGTGTCGGCAAGACCGAGCTGGCCAAGGCCGTCGCCGAGGTCGCGGACGCGCGCCTGGTCCGGCTCCAGTGCTACGAGGGCGTGGACGAGTCGCGCGCGCTCTACGAGTGGAACCACGCCAAGCAGCTCCTGCGCATCACCGCGGGCCGCGACGAGTCCTGGGACGAGACGCGCACGGACATCTTCAGCGAGGAGTTCCTGCTCCCGCGCCCGCTGCTCACCGCCATCCGCGGCAGCGAGCCGAAGGTGCTCCTGATCGACGAGACCGACAAGGCGGACGTCGAGGTGGAGGGGCTGCTCCTGGAGGTCCTGAGCGACTTCCAGGTGACGGTCCCCGAGCTGGGCACCATCACCGCGACGCGCCGCCCGTTCACCGTTCTCACGTCGAACGCGAGCCGAGAGCTCTCCGAGGCACTGCGCCGCCGCTGTCTCTTCCTCCACATCGGTTTCCCCGACGAGGAGCTGGAGCGCCGCATCGTGCGCCTGAAGGTGCCAGGACTCGACGAGGCCCTCGCGCGGTCGGTCGTCCGCGTGGTCGGCGCGCTGCGTGCGATGGACCTGCGCAAGGTGCCGTCGGTGGCGGAGACCATCGACTGGGCCCGTACGCTCCTCGCGCTCGGCGCCGACTCCCTCGACGAGGACGTCGTGCGCGACACGCTCGGCGTCGTCCTCAAGCACCAGGAGGACGTGCTGAAGGCGGCGGCCAAGCTGGACCTGGACGCCGTGTGACCGCGCGGGCCACCGGGGTCCCGGAACGGCTCACCGCGCTCGTACAGGCGCTGCGCTCGCACGGCATCCGGATCGGTACGGGCGAGACGGTGGACGCGGGGCAGGCGATCGAGGCGCTCGGCCTCACCGACCGGGAGCGGGTACGGGAGGGGCTCGCCGCCGCGCTGCTGCACAGCGAGGGGCAGCGGCCGGTGTTCGACCCCGTCTTCGACCTGTACTTTCCGCGAGGGATCGGCGCTCCGGGCGCGCTGGACGGCTCCGGCTCCGGCTCAAGCCCCGGCTCGGTCCGGGAGTTCGACAGGGACGACCTGCGTGAGCGCCTTGCCGCCGCGCTCGCCGCCAACGACCAAGCACTGCTTGCCCAGTTGGCGGCCGAGGCGGTCGACGGCATGGGCGGGTACGGGACACGGCCGGGCTCCGGAGGGACCGGCGAGAACGGCGGGAACGGCGGGTCGGACGGCTGGTCGTCGCACCAGACGCTGTCCAGGCTCCGCCCGGAGACCTTGCTGGCCCGCATCCTCGCGGGCATCCGCGAGGGAACGGCCGAGGGCGAGTTCGCCGACCGTCTCACCGCCGACGAGATCCGCCGCCGTATCGAGGGCTTCCGGGGCCTTGTGGGTGCCGAGGCGCGCCGCCGGGTCGCCGAGCGGCGTGGCGCGGACGAGATCGCGCGGCGGGCCATCGCCCCGACCGCCGACCGGGTGGACTTCCTCATCGCGGGCCGCGCCCAGCTCGACGAGCTCCGCAGGACGGTCCAGCCGCTGGCCCGCAAACTGGCGACGCGCCTGGCCGCGCGCCGCCGCCGTGCCGCACGCGGCCACATCGACCTGCGCAGGACGCTGCGCGGCTCGCTGTCCACGGGCGGCATCCCGATGCGCCCGGTCCTGCGGCGGCGCCGCCCCGCGCGCCCCGAACTGGTCCTCCTGTGCGATGTGTCCGGTTCGGTGGCGGGCTTCGCCAATTTCACGATGCTGCTCGTCCAGGCGCTGCACGACCAGTTCAGCAAGGTGCGGGTCTTCGCCTTCGTCAACCGCGTCGACGAGGTGACCGACCTCATCGCGCGCGGCACGGCCGACCCCGAGGGCCTGGGCAGCCGCATCATCTCGGGGGCGGCCGTCACCGGCTACCACGGCAGCAGCGACTACGGCACCTCCCTGGGCGAGTTCGCCGAGCGCTACGCCGATGCGGTCACCCCGCGCTCCACGGTCTTCGTGCTCGGCGACGCCCGCACGAACATGAGCGACCCGAACGTCCCCGCCCTGCGCACCCTCGCCTCCCGCGCCCGCAAGGTGTACTGGCTCAACCCGGAGCGCCGCGCCCAGTGGCAGACCGGCGACTCGGCGGCCGGCACCTATGCGGAGCTCGTGGAGATGTACGAGTGCCGCAACGCGCAGCAGCTCAGCGCGCTGATCGCACGTCTGCTGCCCGTCTGAGCGGAGGCGCGGCCGACCGTAAGCTGGCCGGGCGGGATGTCGGTGGCCGGACGTCCTTGGCCGGTGGTCGGTGGCCGGTGGTCGGTGAAGTGGCGAGGAGGACGCGCGTGGCAGGCGACGGGCTGGATGGGCTCGATGGACTCGATGGGCTCAAGGACGTGATCCGGGCTCGGATCGACGAGGTGCACGGCGAGATCGTCGGGCTCAGCCGGCGGATCCACGCTCATCCGGAGATCGCCTTCGAGGAGCGGCAGGCCGCCGGGTGGTGCGCGGACGTGCTGCGCGGCCACGGCTTCGCGGTGACGGCTCCGGCGTACGGGCTCGACACGGCCTTCGAGGCGACCCTGGGGTCGGGGCCCGTGACGGTCGCGCTGGCCTGCGAGTACGACGCGCTGCCCGGCATGGGGCATGCCTGCGGGCACAATCTGATCGCGGCGGCGGGCGTGGGGGCAGCCCTCGGTCTCGCTCCGGTCGTCGATCAACTGGGGCTCACCGTACGGGTGTTGGGTACGCCCGCCGAGGAGAGCGGTGCCGGTAAGGCGCTGCTGCTCGACGCCGGGGCCTTCAAGGGGGTCGACGCGGCGATGATGGTGCACCCGTGCCCGTTCGAGGTGGCCGACTTCCATTCGTACGCGATGGGGGCGCTCTCCGTGACGTACACGGGGAAGTCCGCGCACGCCGCGCTCAACCCGCAGGACGGGCGGAACGCGGCCGACGCGCTGACCGTGGCGCAGGTGGCCATCGGGCTGCTCCGGCAGCAGTTCCCCGGGGAGTGGAAGGTGCACGGGATCACCACTGAGGCCGGGACGGCACTCAACGCCATTCCCGAGCGGGCGAGTGCCGCGTACGCGCTGCGGACTCCCTCGGTGGAGGAACTGCGCGAGCTGCGGGAGCGGGTGGCGGACTGCTTCCGGGCGGGGGCGCTCGCGGCCGGGTGCTCGGTGGAGCTCGAACAGCCCGCGCCCGACTATCTCGACTTCCGGTCCGATGCCGCTCTGCTCGCGCTGTGGGAGGCGAACGCGCGCGCCCTTGGGCGGCCCGAGCCGCAGCGGCGCGGGCCCTTCGCGTCGACGGACATGGGCAACGTCTCGCACATCGTGCCGTCCATCCACCCCGTGCTCGACATCAGCGGGGGCGGCTGCGGCCCGCACCAGCCGGAGTTCGCCGCCGCGGCCGCCACACCGGTGGCCGAACAGGCCCTGATCGACGGGGCCGTGGGGCTCGCGTGGACGGCCGCGGACTTCGCGGTCAGCCGGTCGGCGCTTTCGTAGGCGCCTTCGCCTTCAACGTCGGTACGACCACCGGGGAGCCGTCGCCCGGCGCCTCAAGGATGTCCGCGTCGATCCCGTACAGCTCCTTGACCAGCTCGGCGGTCACCACCTCGCGGGCCGGGCCGTTCGCGACGACCTTGCCCGCGTTCATGGCGATGACGGTGTCGGCGTAGCGGGCGGCGCTCGCGAGGTCGTGCAGGACCATGACGACGGTGCGGCCCGCGGCGGCCACTTCCCTTACCAGGGAGAGGACTTCGACGGCGTGCCCGAGGTCCAGGGCGCTGGTCGGCTCGTCGAGGAGCACGATCGGTGTCTCCTGCGCGAGGACCATCGCGAGCCAGCACCGCTGGCGCTGACCGCCGGAGAGATGGTCGAGGCGGCGCGCGGCGAGGTCCGTGGTCCCGGTGGCTTCGAGGGCCGCGCGCACGGCGGCCTCGTCCTCGCGCGACCACTGGCGGAACAGGCCCTGGTGGGGGTGGCGTCCGTAGCGGACGAGTCCGGCGACGGTGACGGCTTCGGGGGCCTGCGGGGACTGGGCGAGCAGTGCGATGCGGTGGGCGGCGCGGCGCTGGGTGAGCTGCCACACGTCCTCGTCCCCGGCGCGTACCGTGCCCGAACTCGGCTTGTGGAGCCGGGAGATGGAACGGAGCAGCGTCGACTTTCCGCAGCCGTTGGGGCCGACGATGGCGGCGACCTGTCCGCTGGGGATGGTCAGGTCGACGCCGTCCACGGCGGCCGTGTGGCCGGGGTAGCCGGAGGTGAGTGCCTCGACGGTCAGTTGCACGGGGTCAGGCCTTTCCGGTCTGCTCGGAGTTCTTGCCGAAGAGGACCCACAGGAGGAAGGGTCCGCCAAGCACGCTGGTGATGACGCCGACGGGGATCTCCACGGGGGCGACGACACGGCCGAGCGCGTCGGCGGCACCCACGAGGGCCGCGCCGACCAGGGCCGAGCCGATGACGGGGACGCGGGTGGGGCCGCTGAGCCGGGTGGCGACGACGGGTGCGGCGAGCGCGACGAACGCGATGGGGCCGCCGATGCCGACGGCCACGCCGGACAGGGCGACGGCCAGCGCGAGGGTCACGGCGCGGACGCGGCGGACGTTGACGCCGAGGGTGGCCGCCATGTCGTCGTCGAAGCGCAGGAGTTGGAGGCGACTCCCGGCGACGAGGGACAGCGGGACCAGGACGAGCAGGATCAGGGACAGGGGCGTGCCGACGCTCCAGTCCCGGCCGCTGAGCGAGCCCACGGTCCAGAGGAAGACGCCGCCCGCGGTGTTGTCGTTCTCGCGGGACATGACGAGGTCGGTGACGGCGCCGATGACGGTGGAGACGCCGATGCCGACGACGAGGATGCGGTACCCGCCGCTGCCCGCGCCGCCCGCGCAGGCGACGACGACCATGGCCGCGGCGGCGGCTCCGAGGGGCCCGAGCCACCAGTCGCCGATCATCCCGGTGGACGAGCCGACGACGGAGGCGACGACGGCGGCGGTGGCGCCTTCGTTGACGCCGATGATGTCGGGGGTGGCGAGCCGGTTCCCGGCGAGCGTCTGGGTCAGGCACCCGGCGATGCCGAGCGCCGCACCGACCATCAGACCGACGGCGATCCGCGGCAGGCGGAAGTCCTGGACGAGCATGACGGTGGCGGAGTCGCCCGTTCCGAGGAGCCCGGAGAGGCTGTCGGAGAAGCTCATGCCGGTGGAGCTGGCGAAGGTGGCCAGCGCGACGACGGCCCCGATGAGGAGCGTGAGCCCGACGGCGGCGAGGGCGCTGCGGTAGGGGAAGAGCCAGGAGAAGGTCCCGACGCGTACGGCGGTGGAGTCGGGCGGGAGGATGTCGGGCGATGCCCCGGGCCCGGCCTCGGGTATGCGCTCGGTACTCACGCGGCGACCCCCGCCGTGGACATCCGCTGCGACCGGGCGATCCAGATCAGCAACGGGCCGCCGATGAAGGCGAGGAGCACGCTGACCGGGGTCTCCCAGGGGCGGATCACGATCCTGGCGAGCAGGTCGGCGGCGATCATCACGTTCGCCGCGACGAGCGCGGAGAGCACCAACTGGCCCGCCATCCGGGGTCCTGTGACCGCTCGGGCGGCGTACGGGGCAAGGAGGCCGAGGAAGGCGATGGGGCCCGCGAGGGCGACGGCCGAGCCCGCGAGGAGTGTCACCGCCGCGGCCACGATCAGCCGGATACGCCCCGGGTGATGCCCCAGGGAACGTGCGCTGTCGTCGCCGAGCGCGAGCGCGGACAGCGGCCGTACGCAGCAGAAGGCGATCAGGAGCCCGGCCGCGATCAGCGGGATCAGGGGGTACGTCTCGGACGTCTTGATGCCGGCCAGCGAACCGATGGTCCAGTAGCGGTAGGTGTCGAAGGTCGACTGCGTGCCGAGCAGGACGTACGACGTCATGCCGTGGAAGGTCGCTCCGAGCGCCGATCCGGCGAGGACCAGCCGCAGCGGCGAGCCCGCGGACCGGCCGGACGCGGCGAGCAGCAGCACCACCGCGCTGGCGGCCATCCCGCCCACGAGCGCCCACACCAACACGCCGTACGCCGAGGTCACTTCGAAGTAGGTGAGCCCGATCACGACGCCGAGCGCCGCCCCGGAGTTGACCCCGAGGAGGCCCGTCTCGGCGAGCGGGTTGCGGGTGACGGCCTGCAGGAGGCAGCCCGCCGCGCCGAGGGCGACGCCGACCAGGGCGCCGGCGAGCGTACGCGGGAGGCGAACGTCCATGACGGCGAGCCGTATCTGGGCGTCGGCCCGCGCGGACGGGTCCCCGGTGAGGAAGTCCCAGGCGCGGCCCATCGGCGTGGACCCGGACCCGACCAGGAGCGAGAGGAGGCCGAGCGACAGGAGCAGGACAACGAGGGCGGCAGCCGCCCACAGCGTGGGGCGATGCATCTTCGCCAAGTCCGGTATCGGAGGTCTGGATCCGGACGTTGGGACCGGCCCCCCTTGCGCAACCAACATGAAGTTAGCCTAACCTAACCTTGACCTGGAGCCCCGAGTCGGGGTGGCGGCGAACTCCCTGTTCCTTCAGGGGCGATTCGTCATGCCCCGACGCGGCCAGAGACAACCCTTATGTCCGGCCTGACCACCGGACTCTGAAGCATGGAGAACACGGACATGTCCTCGAACCACTCCCCGCGCACCCGGCTGACCGCGGTCGCGGCCCTCACTCTGGCCTCCGCGCTCACCCTCTCCGCCTGCGGTTCGGACTCGTCCGACGACTCCGGCTCGAGCAGCAACGCCAAAAACGCCGCGGCCGTCACCGTCACCGATGCCTCCGGTGCGGAGGTGAAGGTTCCGGCCAACCCCAAGAAGGTCATCGCGCTGAGCGAGATGGACCTGGACTCCGCTCTCGCCCTGAAGGTCAAGCCCGTCGGCCTCTCCGCGGGCAGAGGCCAGAAGGGTGCCCCCGAGTACCTGGCCGACCAGGCCAAGGGCATCCCGGTCGTCGGCGCGGTGACCGGTCCCGACGTGGAGAAGGTCCTGCAGGCCAAGCCGGACGTCATCCTCGCCGGGCAGCTCGCCGACCCGCAGGTCCTCAAGCAGCTCAAGGCGATAGCCCCGACGGTCGTCACGATCGACAGGACCAAGGACTGGAAGAAGTCCCTGGAGCTCACCGGCAAGGTCCTGGGCAAGTCCAACGAGGCGAGTGCGTTCCTCAAGGACTACGACACCAAGGCCGCCGACGTGAAGAAGAACCTCGGCGACAACGCGGGCGCGAGCGTCTCCGTGGCGCGCTACTCCGCCAAGGGCACCGCCGTCATGCAGCAGGGCGTGTTCATCTCCGACGTCCTGAAGGACCTCGGCTTCAAGCGGCCCGGCATCCAGAACAAGAAGGGCGAGGGCCACTCGACGCCGCTCAGCGACGAGGACCTGAAGCAGATCGACGCCGACTGGCTGTTCATCGGCACCCTCGCCTCCGCGGGGCCGGACGCCGACCTCTTCAAGGAGCTGAAGGGCAAGGCCGCGTACAAGCAGCTCGACGCCGTCAAGAAGGACCACACCACCGAGATCGACGGCTCGAAGTGGACCAGCCTGGGTGGCGCGCAGGCCGCCGTCTCCGTCCTGGAGGACGTCGAGAAGGCGATGGGCAAGTGACCTCCGGCACAACCGGCCCGGAGCTCGCGGGACGGGTGGCCCTGGTCACCGGCGCGGGCCGCGGCATCGGACAGGCCGTGGCGCGCACGCTCGCCGAGCGCGGCGCGCGGGTCGTGGCCGCCGACCGGTCCCCCGACGTCAAGAAGCAGACGGACGCCGAGGAGCGGACAGCGGGCGGCCGGATCACCGGCATGGTCCTCGACGTCACCGACTCGGCGGCCGTGGACGCGGCGTTCGAGGAAGTCGAGCGCACCGCGGGGCCGTTGGACATCCTGGTGAACGTGGCGGGCATCCTCAGGCCCGCACCGGTCGTCGAACTCACCGACACCGACTGGGCGGAGACCTTCGCCGTCAACACGAACGGCGTCTTCCACACGTCGCGCGCGGCGGCCCGCCGTATGAGCGCGCGGGGCAGGGGCTCCATCGTGACGGTCGGCTCGAACGCCGCCGGGGTGCCGCGCACCCAGATGGCCGCGTACGCCGCGTCCAAGGCCGCGGCCACGATGTTCACCAAATGCCTCGGCCTCGAGGTCGCCCGCGACGGCGTGCGCTGCAACGTCGTGTCGCCGGGTTCCACCCACACCGACATGCAGCGGCAGCTGTGGACGGGCGACCACGAGCAGGCCGCGGCCCGTGTCATCGACGGTGACCCGGACTCGTACCGGGTCGGCATTCCGCTCGGCCGGATCGCCGACCCCTCCGACATCGCCGACGCGGTCGCCTTCCTGGTCTCCGACCGGGCCCGGCACATCACCCTGCACGACCTGTACGTGGACGGCGGCGCCACCCTGCGCGCCTGAAAGCCGCGCCGCCCTCCCCTACTTGACGAGGAGTCATCCGTGACATCCCCCAACGACGTGGTCGCAGCCGCCGCCCCCACCACCCCCGGGGCCGTCGGCGCCGCGACCGCGCTGCTCGACGCCTACCGACCCGGCGACACCCGGTTCTTCGCGTCGCCCACCCGCACCCTCCTCGCCCACGGCACGGCCTCCGAAGTCCCGCACGATGAGCGACCGTTGACGGATCGGGTCGCCGCCACTCTCGACGCGCAGCAGCGCGCGGGCAACCACGCCCCGGTGGTGGTGGGCTCCATCCCGTTCGACCCGGCCGAGCCCGCCGTGCTCGCCGTGCCCGAAGCGGCGCGCTGGGCGCCCGCGCTGCGCACCGACCCGCTCGTGGCGCTGCCCACCCCGCCGCCCGCCACGGCAGGCGGCTGGCGGGTGCGGGAGGTGCCCTCCGGCGAGGAGTACGCCGCGTCGGTCGAGGCCGCCGTGGCGCGCATGAAGAACGGCGAGTTCGACAAGGTCGTCCTCGCCCGCACCCTGGAGCTGTCCACGGACAGCCCGCTCGACCTGCCCGCGATGCTCCAGCGCCTGGCCCGGCGCGACCCGCTCGGTTACTCCTTCGCCGTCCCGTCGGGCGCGGGCCGCACCCTGCTCGGAGCGAGCCCGGAGCTGCTCGTCTCCCGGCACGGCAACCGCCTGACCGCCAACCCCCTGGCCGGTTCGACGCCCCGCTCGGCGGATCTCGCCGAGGACGTGCGCCGGGCCGCCGCACTGCTCGAATCGGCGAAGGACCTGCACGAGCACGCCGTCGTCGTGGACGCCGTGCACAAGGCGCTCGCCCCGTTCTGCACCGACCTGGACGTGCCGGAGCGGCCCACCCTGGTCCGCACCGCCACCATGTGGCACCTGTCGACGACGGTCACCGGCGAGCTGGCCGAACCGGCCACCTCCGCACTGGAGTTGGCGACGGCCCTGCACCCGACTCCGGCTGTCTGCGGTACCCCTACCGGGCACGCCCGTGACGTGATCGGCGAGCTCGAACCCTTCGGCCGCGGGCACTACACCGGCATGGTGGGCTGGAGCGACGCGCGCGGCGACGGCGAGTGGGTCGTCACGATCCGCTGCGCGGAGGCCGAGGAGACGCGCGGCGGCGGTGGACGGCTTCGGCTGTTCGCGGGCGCGGGCGTCGTGGCCGACTCGTCGCCGGAGGCCGAACGCGCCGAGACGGGCGCCAAGTTCCGTACGTTCCTGGACGCGGTGGGAGTCGACCGATGACGACGGCAGACAGCCGCAGAGACGCGCCGCCCATCCCCGAGGTGTTCGCCGAGCGGTATCGCGCCGCCGGCTACTGGCGCGGTGAGACCTTCGGCGGCATGCTCCGCGAGCGCGCCGACGCCCACCCCGCCCGGGTCGCGATCACCGACGGGGAGCGGAACTGGACGTACGGCGAACTCGATGTGCGTGCCGACCAGTTGGCCGCCGGGTTCGTGGCCCGTGGCATCGGCAAGGGTGACCGGGTCGTCGTCCAGCTGCCGAACGTCGCCGAGTTCTTCGAGGTGATCTTCGCGCTGTTCCGGATCGGCGCCCTGCCGGTCTTCGCGCTGCCCGCGCACCGCGAGACGGAGATCCACTACTTCTGCGAGTTCACCGAGGCCGTCGCCTACGTCATCCCGGACCGGTCCGGTGGCTTCGACCACCGTGACCTCGCGTCCAAGGTTCGCGCCGAAGTGCCCACGCTGCGCGAGGTGTTCGTAGTCGGCGACCCGGGCGAGCACACCGCGCTCGCCGACGTGCCGCGCGAGCCGATCGAGATCGACGGACCCGCCCCGTCCGACCTCGCCTTCCTCCAGCTGTCGGGCGGCAGCACCGGCGTGCCTAAGCTGATCCCCCGCACCCACGACGACTACATGTACTCACTCTGGGGCTCGAACGAGATCTGTGGGGTGACGGAGGACTCCGTCTACCTCGTGGCGCTGCCCGCGGCCCACAACTTCCCTCTGTCGTCCCCCGGTTCGCTCGGTCTGTTCTACGCGGGCGGCCGTGTCGTGATGTGCCCGCAGCCCGACCCGGACACGGCGTTCCCGCTCATCGAGCGGGAACGGGTGACGATCACCGGTCTCGTGCCGCCGCTCGCCCTGGTGTGGACGGACGCGGGACGCAGCACGCCATACGACATCTCCAGCCTGGAGGTGCTCCTCGTGGGCGGCGCGAAGTTCAGCGAGTCGGCCGCGCGCCGGGTCGCCCCCGCGCTCGGCTGCACCCTCCAGCAGGTCTTCGGGATGGCCGAGGGCCTGGTCAACTACACGCGCCTGGAAGACCCGGCGGAGACCATCGTCACCACGCAGGGCCGGCCGATCTCCCCGGCCGACGAGATCCGCATCGTCGACGACCTCGACCAGGAGGTGCCGGACGGCGAGGCGGGCCACCTGCTGACCCGCGGCCCGTACACCATCCGCGGCTACTGGCGCGCGCCCGACCACAACGCCCGCTCGTTCACCGCTGACGGCTTCTACCGCACCGGCGACATCGTGAGCCGCACCCCCACCGGGCATCTGGTGGTGGAGGGCCGGGCGAAGGACCAGATCAACCGCGGCGGCGAGAAGATCGCACCGGAGGAGGTCGAGAACATCATCCTCGCCCACCCCCACGTGCATGACGTGTCGGTCGTCGCCGTCCCCGACGAGTACCTCGGCGAGCGGACCCTGGCGTACGTGATCCTGCGCGCGGACGCCGAACCGCTGAAGCCCGTCGTCATCAAGAAGTTCGTCCGGGAGCGCGGTCTCGCCGCGTACAAGGTGCCCGACCGGGTCGAGTTCGTGACCGCCTTCCCACAGACCGGCATCGGCAAGATCAGCAAGAAGGACCAGCGGACGACCGCCGCCACGCCGGGCAGTTGACCTCTGCCCGCTCCGGGCGGCCGACCTCTGCCCGGCGCACCCCGATCCACCCCGCTTTCCTGAGTTCCCGAAAGGCCCCCACCATGGCGCTCCCCGCCGTCACGCCGTACCCGATGCCCTCGCCCGACGAGCTGCCCGACAACCGGGTCGCGTGGACCATCGACCCGCGGCGGGCGGTGCTGCTCGTCCACGACCTGCAGAACCACTTCCTGACCGCGTACACCCCCGACACCTCGCCGACGACCGAACTCCTGGCCAACGTAGGCGTGTTGGCGAAGGCGGCGCGTGCGGCCGGCATCCCGGTGATGTACTCGGCGCAGCCGGGCGGCCAGTCGCCCGCCGAGCGCGGACTCCAGCAGGACTTCTGGGGCCCGGGGCTGCCCGACGACGAGCACGCGAAGGCGATCGCGGGCCCGGTCGCGCCGGAGCCCGGCGACACCGTGCTCACGAAGTGGAAGTACAGCGCGTACGTCCGCACCGACCTCCAGGAGCGCATGCGCGAGGCGGGCCGGGACCAGCTCGTCATCGTCGGCGTGTACGCGCACATCGGCGTCCTGATGACGGCCTGCGACGCGTGGATGCGTGACGTGCAGGCGTTCGTCGTGGCGGACGCCGTGGCCGACTTCTCCCGCGAGGACCACGACATGGCGCTGCGGTACGCGGCCGGCCGGTGCGCGGTCGTCACCACCACCGACACGGTTCTGAAGGGGATCTGACATGGCGCTCAGCGTGGAACTCATACGGGCCGACGTCGCCGATGTGCTCGGCGAGGACCCGGCCGACATCCCCCTCGACGAGAACCTCGTCGACTACGGCCTCGACTCGGTGCGCATCATGTCGCTCATCGAGCGCTGGCGCCGCGAGCACGACATCACCGCCACCTTCGTGGACCTGGCCGAGCAGCCCGCCATCGAGGCCTGGGCGCCGATGCTGGGAGCCTCGGCATGAGGCTCACCGCTGCCCAGTCGGGCATGTGGTTCGCGCAGGCGCTCGACCCCGGCAGCCCGGCCCAGAACACGGCCGAGTGCCTGGAGATACACGGTCCCATCGACCCGTCGCTGTTCGCCCGGACGCTGCGTCAGGTGGTGTCCGAGGCCGACGCGCTGCGCGTGCGGATCATCGAAGGGGCCGAAGGGCCGCACCAGTTGGAGGTCGCCGAACCGACGCTGCCCCTGAAGGTGCGCGACCTGCGGGCCGCGGCCGATCCGGACGCCGACGCGCAGGCGTGGATGCGCGAGGACCTGGCCACGCCGTTCGACCTGGCGGCGGGGCCGCTCTTCGCGCACGCGCTGTTCCGCGTCGACGACGAGCGGTGGCTCTGGTACCAGCGGGTGCACCACATCGTGATGGACGGCTTCGGCTACTCGCTGCTCGCCCGCCGCACCGCGGAGATCTACACCGCGCTCGCCGCGGGCGATGAGCCGGGCGCGAGCCCCTTCGGGCGCCTTGAGGACCTCGTCGCCGAGGACACCGCCTACCGCTCGTCGGAGACGTTCGAGGCGGACCGCAGGTACTGGGACGGGGCCTTCGCCGACCGCCCGGACGCCCCCAATCTTGCGGGGCGCACCGCGCTGCCGTCCCGCTCCTTCCACCGCCGCAGCGCCCACCTCTCCCCCGAGGCGACCTCACGGCTGCGGGAAGTGGCGTCCTCGATGCGGGCGACCTGGCCGGAGGTGCTCGTCGCCGCGCAGGCGCTGTACGTCTCCCGGGCCACCGGCTCCGCCGAGGTGGTGCTCGGCCTGCCGATGATGGGCCGCATGGGCTCGGTGGCGCTTCGCGTGCCCGGCATGGTGATGAACGTGCTGCCGCTGCGGCTCACGGTGACCCCGCAGGCGACCTTCGCGGAGCTGACCCGGCAGGTGGTGCTCGGCATCCGCGCCGCCCGCCGCCACCAGCGCTTCCGCTACGAGGACATCCGCCGCGACCTGGGCCTGCTCGGCGAGGGCCGCTCGCTGGTCGGCCCGCTGATCAACGTCATGCCGTTCGACTATGGCCTGACCTTCGCGGGCGCCCGCACGGACGCCCACAACCTCTCCGCGGGCCCGGTCGACGACCTCACGGTCAACGTCTACGACCGCGCCGACGGCAGTGGCCTGCGCATCGACTACGACGGCAACCCCGCCCTGTACGAGCCGGACGAACTCGGCGTCCACCAGGCGCGCTTCATGGAGCTCCTGGAACGCGTCGCCGAGGCGGGCCCGCACATCCCGCTGGCCGATCACACGATCGCCCGCCGCTCCGAACTCACCCTGGTGGTCGAGGAGTTCAACGCCAACGCGCACCCGGTGCCACCCACCACCCTGATCGGCCCGATCGAGGGCCAGGCGGTCCGCACCCCGGACGCCACCGCCCTGGTCTTCGGCGACCAGGAGCTCACCTACTTCGAGCTGAACGCCCGCGCCAACCGCCTGGCCCACCATCTCATCGAGGCCGGCGTCCGTCCGGGCGCGCTCGCGGCGGTCGCGGTGCCCCGTTCCCTGGACCTGGTGATCACGCTCCTCGCCGTGCTGAAGGCGGGCGGCGCCTATCTCCCGCTGGACCCGGACTATCCTGCGGACCGCCTCGCGTACATGCTGGACGACGCGGGACCGGCCTGCGTGATCGCCGACCGTGCCGGCCGGGTGCCCGCCTCGGGTGTGCCGCTGGTCGCCCTGGACACCCTGGACACGACGCCGTACGGCTCGTACGACCCGCCGCGCGCGCTCACACCGCACCACCCCGCCTATGTCATCTACACGTCCGGTTCGACCGGCCGCCCCAAGGGTGTCGTCGTGCCGCACTCGGCGATCGACAACCGGCTGCGCTGGATGCAGGCGACGTACGAACTCTCCCCCGGTGACCGGGTGTTGCAGAAGACGCCGTCCGGGTTCGACGTGTCGGTGTGGGAGTTCTTCTGGGCGTTGCGGGTGGGTGCGACGCTCGTCGTCGCCGAGCCCGGCGGCCACAAGGACCCGGCGTACCTGGCGCGCGTCATGCGCGAACAGGGCGTCACCGTCTGCCATTTCGTGCCGTCGATGCTCCAGGTGTTCCTGTCCGAACCGGCCGCCGCGGACTGTGCGTGCCTGCGGCACGTCTTCTGCAGCGGCGAGGCGCTGCCGCGCGAGACGGTGCGGGAGTTCGGGCGCGTCCTGGACGGCGTACCGCTGCACAATCTGTACGGCCCGACCGAGGCGGCCGTCGACGTGACGTACCACCCGTGCGCCATCGACGCCGCGGGCCCGGTGCCGATCGGCAAGCCCGTCTGGAACACGCGCCTGTACGTCCTGGACGCGGCGCTCCAGCCATGCCCGCCCGGCATCCAGGGCGAGCTGTACCTGGCCGGCACCCAGCTGGCGAGCGAGTACCTGCGCCGCCCCGAACTGACCGCGTCCCGGTTCGTCGCCGACCCCTACGGCGCTCCCGGCACCCGCATGTACCGCACGGGTGACCTGGCCCGCTGGACCGGGCACGGCGAGATCGAGTACCTGGGCCGCACCGACCATCAGGTGAAGCTGCGCGGACTGCGCATCGAACTGGGCGAGATCGAGGCCGAGTTGGCCGCCGACCCGACGGTGGGTGCGGCCAGCGTCCTGGTCCGCGAGGACCGGCCGGGCGACCAGCGGCTCGTCGGGTACGTGACGTCCGACTCCGGAGCCGCCCCCGACCCGGAGGAACTGCGCGCCCGGCTCGCCCGCACGCTGCCCGACTACATGGTGCCGGGCGCCATCCTCGTCCTCGACGACTTCCCGCTCAGCCCGAACGGCAAGCTGGACCGGCGTGCCCTGCCCGCCCCCTCCTTCGAGGGCTCGGGCGATGGCGGCCGGGTGCCCGGCGGCCACCGCGAGGAGACGCTCACCCGGCTGTTCGCCGAGATCCTCGGCGTGCCCCCTCTCGGTGTGGACGACGCGTTCTTCGACCTCGGCGGCACCTCGCTCCTGGCGGCCCGCCTGGTCGCCAGGGTGCGTGACACGCTCGGCGCCGAGCTCACCATCGGCACGCTCTTCCAGGCGCAGACCCCGGCGGCGCTCGCCGCCCATCTGGACGCGGACCACAGCGAGGCCGACCGCTCCCTGGACGTGCTGCTCCCGCTGCGCGCGGGCGGCGACCGCACCCCGCTGTTCGCGTTCCACCCGGCGGGCGGCATGAGCTGGTGCTACTCGGGGCTGCTCTCGCGGCTCGACCCGGGACAGCCGGTGTACGGCCTCCAGGCGCGCGGCCTGCATGGCGAGGGCGAACTCCCCTCCACGATGGAGGAGATGGCTGCCGAGTACGTCGACGCACTGCGGGCCGTCCGCCCGCACGGCCCCTACCGGCTGATCGGCTGGTCGGTCGGCGGTGTCCTGGCGCACACGGTGGCTGTGCTGCTCCAAGAGGCGGGCGAGGAGGTCGAGTTGCTCGCACTGCTCGATGCCTACCCCTCCGACCAGTGGCGCGATGCCGCCGTGCCGGAGGAGCAGGACGCGCTGGCGGCGCTGCTGCGGATGGCCGGCTACGACCGGACGGACGAGATGACCCGCGAGGAGGTCCTTGCCACGCTGCAGCGCGAGGGCAGCGCGCTTGCGGGCCTGCCCGACCGGACGCTGACGGCGGTCCTCGGCATCGTGGTCAACAACGCCCGCCTGATGCGCGAGCACGACCACCGCCCCTTCGACGGCGACGCCCTGTTCTTCACGGCGGCCGCGCCGCGCGCCGAGGACTGGCTGACCAGGGAGGCCTGGGCGCCGTACGTCGGCGGCTCGATCAGCAACCACGACGTGGACTGCCTGCACCCGGAGCTGACCCAGCCGCGCCGCCTCGACGAGGTCTGTGCCGTCCTCGCCGCCCGCCTCAAGGAGCTGGACCACGCATGACGACGACACCCGGCCCCTTCGACCCGGCCGGCGCGGACGCCGAGCCGACCCATCTGATCCTGGAGAACGCGCTCGGCGAGTACTCCTTGTGGCCGGTCTTCCGCGCCGCGCCCGAGGGCTGGACCTCGGTGTACGGCCCGCAGACGTACGGCCGCTGCATGGCCCGGCTCCAGGACCCGCCCGAGTGACGGAACTCCACCTGGTCCGCCCGGCCCCGCTCGACGTGTCGCTCCTCGACGCCGAGGAGCGGCGCCGGGCCGCGGCGTTGCGGCGCCCCGCGGACCAGGAGCTGTACGCGGCGGCGCACACCGCGCTGCGCAGGCGGCTCGGCGCGTACCTCGGCGTCGGCCCGGCGGCGGTGGAGCTGGTGCGGCTGCCGTGCCCGCTGTGCGGTGCTCCGCACGGCCGCCCCGCCGTCGCCGGAGGGGCGGGCCCGCACTTCTCGCTGTCCCACACGGACGGCCTCGCCCTGCTCGCCTTCGCGGACCGGCCGGTCGGCGTCGATGTCGAGAGGCTGCCGTCCGTGAGCATGGTGGCCGACGCGGCCGGGTCGCTGCACCCCCGGGAGCAGGCCGAACTGGCCGGCCTCCCCGCCACGGAACGACCCCTGGCCTTCGCCCGCTGCTGGACGCGCAAGGAGGCGTGCCTCAAGGGGACGGGGGAGGGCCTTGCCGGTGGCGGCACGGCGTCGCTGCTGGTGGGGACGGGCGTCGAGCCCGTCGGCGTGCGAGGCTGGACGGTGCGGGACGTGGCCGTCCCCGCGGGCTATGCGGCGGCGGTCTCCACCGCTGACTCCCCCGCGGACCGCGCGCCGAGCAGCCCCACGAGCCCGTCCGCGAGCTCGGTGCGCCAGCACAGGTAGTCGTGGCCGCCGTTGAACTCGCGGTACACAGCGTCCTCGTACCCCTTCTCCCGCAAGGTGGCGCGCAGCCTGCGCATGGCGGGCAGCGCGACCCACTCCTGCTCACCGGCCGACAGCCAGAACCGGACGGGCAGCTTCTCGCTCTCGGCGATGCGCCCGTTCAGCCACTCGGAGCGGGCGAGGTCGGGGCCGTCCGGCCACCAGAAGGAACCCGACTGGGCCAGGACGCGGCCGAACCGGCCCGGCGCGATCACGGCGGCGTAGGCGGCGGTGAGGCCGCCGAGGCTCTGGCCCGCGACGACGGTCCGCGCCGGATCGGTGGTGAGGGACAGCCGTTCGCCCGCCCAGGGCAGCAGCTCGGTCTCCAGGAATCCGACGAACCGTTCGTTGCAGGCGAGCTCGGCCCAGCGCTGGTCGGCGCTCAGGGATTCGGGCAGCAGAGCGGCCAGGGGCGGGATGCGGCCGTCGGCGATGAGGTTGTCCAGGAGGGCGGCGACATCCAGGCCCGGCTGCCACATCTCACCGTCCATGAGCACCAGGACGGGCAGGTCGCTGCCGCCGCCCGGCGGCTCGTACAGGTGCACCCGCCGTTCGTTGCCGAGCAGTTCGCTGCGGACGGTGTGGGTGCTGACGGTGCCGCGCGCGACGCCGTCCCGACGCTGCCAGTCGTCGCCCGCCGGCGCCTGCGGCAGCTCGACGTACGAGACCGGCGTACCGCCCCAACGCCGGGCAAGAGTGCGCGAGTTGAGGGGGTCGGTGCGCTGCTGCTGCCGCAGCCACGGCCAGTACTCGGCGTCGGCCGTCGGGCCGTCACCCTCGTCCACGCACAGGCTGTAGGTCGCCCGCCAGTCCGCACGCATCCGGATCGACCAGTGCCAGATGTCCGTGCCCGGCACCCGCTCCATGAGGTTGGAGGCCAGGTCACGCGGGTCGACGATCTTGTTCGGCATGACGAGGACGGCGCGGGTCGCGTCCGTGCCGCGCCACAGGAAGGTGACCACCCGATGCCCGTCGTCGCCCGCGGGGTCGGGCTCGACGACCGGCGCACCGCCCGCGTCCCGCACGGCGTCCCAGAAATCCCCTCGCTCCACGGCCCGTTCCACCCACGCGCTGGCAGCGCGCTCGACGGGCCGCGGCCGCGGGATGCGGGGCGGCCGACGGGTCGCCCCGGCGGGAGGAGCGGTGAGCGGCATGGGGGAGCCTCCAGGGGTTCACTGCGTGCATATAGCTAAGGGTGACCTTACTTGAGCCGGTCGCCCCCGGGGCGACCAGGGCCGGGCCGGGTCCTGCCACCCTCGGGCCAGCGGTACATTGCCGCCATGTCGATACCGAACCCCCAGCCCAACCAGCCGAATCAGCCCAACCCGTACCAGCAGACCCCGAATCCGTACCAGCAGCCCCCGGGCGCGGTGCCGCCGCAGGGCGCGCCCCAGCCCTACGGCCAGCCGCCGGGCCCGTACGGACAGCAGCCAGGCCCCTACGGGCAGCCGCCCGCACCGCCCGCGCCCCCGGCCGGACCGCGCAAGCCCACGCCCGGCTGGGTGTGGGGCATCGGCGGCGTCGTGGTCGCGTCGGCCCTGTGGGCGGGGGCGCTCTTCGCCACCGGCAACCTCGGCTCCGACGGCGGCGACGGCGCGAAGGCGGACCTCGCCGGATACCAGTACACGAAGGACCTCTGCGACGTCTCCCCGCTCGACGGCTTCAAGAAGAAGTACGAGATCGACACGGACACCACCTCGACCACCCACTACGGCTCGCGGCAGAAGGGGTTCGACATGAGCTACTGCAGCCGCAAGCTCAAGGACCCGGAGGCGGCCGCCGACTCGTACTCCAGCATCTACGTCTACTCGACCGCCCGCTGGCACAAGGCGACCGACCCGAAGGGCGAGT
The DNA here is from genome assembly GCF_040636975.1 of Streptomyces sp. NPDC032198. NCBI lineage: Bacteria > Bacillati > Actinomycetota > Actinomycetes > Kitasatosporales > Streptomycetaceae > Streptomyces > Streptomyces sp. NPDC032198. The sequence goes on from NZ_JBEZVL010000003.1 coordinate 380,465, forward strand.
TCGCCTCCGAACAGAAGGCCTACGAGGACCAGTCGCAGAAGACGTACACCTACAAGACCAAGGCCGTGAGCGGCATCGGCGACGAGGCCTACCTGGTGACTGACAGGAGCGGCTCGGGCAATGACGACCTCAACGGCATGACGCTCGCCGTGCGCGAGGGCTGGTTCACCATCGAGACGCGCTGGAGCTACTACGGCGGCTCGGACGGCAAGACGAAGCCGCCGACCGCCGCGGAGGTCGAGGACATGCTCACGTCCGACACGCGGGTGACGATGGACGGGCTCAAGAAGTGAGGGACGGGCCCGGGCGGCCCTGAACTCAACAGAGGGGCGGCGTGGGGCGGACGAGGCCCGACTGGTAGGCGATGACGACCAGTTGGGCGCGGTCGCGGGCGTCGAGTTTGGTCATGGCGCACTGGACGTGGGTGCGCACGGCGGCCGGGCTGGTCAGGAGCGCGTCGGCGATCTCGTCGTTGGCCTTTCCCTCGGCGACCAGGGTCATCACTTCCCGCTCGCGTTCAGTGAGGGCGGCGAGGCTCTCGGGCGGCGCGAGGTGGCCGTCGGGGTCGGGGGTGGCGAGGAAGCGGGTGATGAGGGCGCGCGTGGCGGGCGGGGAGAGCAGCGCGTCACCCGCGGCCACGATGCGGATCGCGCCGAGGAGTTCGTCGACGCCGACGTCCTTGCCGAGGAATCCGCTCGCGCCGGCGTGCAGGGCCCGGGCGACGTGCTCGTCGGTCTCGCCGGTCGTGAGGATGAGGACGCGGGTCGCGGTGAGGTCCGGGTCGGTACAGATCCGGGTGGTGGCGGCCAGGCCGTCCGTGCCGGACATGCGGATGTCCATGAGGGCGAGGTCGGGACGGTGGGTCCGGGTGAGTCCGTGGACCTCCTCGCCGCCGGTGGCCTCGGCGACCACCTCCATGTCGTCGCAGGAGTCGATCAGGGTGCGGAAGGTCGCCCGGAGGAGGGCCTGGTCGTCGGCAAGCAGGACGCGGAGGGTCATGTGGTGCGGTTCTCTTCCGGGTTCTCGGGGTGCGGCGGCAGGTGGGCGGTGACGGAGCGCCGCACGGCGCTTCCATCGGGTGATCGTCGAACTCTGTCATCAAGGACCTTGATCCAAGGTCGACGACGCGGCGTCCCGGCGCGACACACGGCCGCCCGTGCGAAACACGGGCGACCCGGCGAGATTTACCCCCGGTGCGGACCAGGGCCCTTCACGGGCGCGGCCAGGGGTGCCCCTCCAGGCGTTCGATGTCGCTGTTGAAGCGCTGCAGGAAGCCGGCGAACGTCGCCACGTCCTCCGCCGACCAGTTGTCCATGACCTTCTCCAGGCCCTGGGTGTACTCGGCCCGGTCGGCGTCGAGTTGCCGCGTGCCCTCGGCGGAGATGCGGAACTTGCGGGCCATGCCGCCGTCGGGGTCCGGGATGCGCTCGACGAGTCCGCCGCGCATCATGGCCGCGGTCTGCCGGTTCAGGGTGGAGGCGTCGAGGCCGAAGGCCTCGGTGAGCTGGCCGATGGACATGGGTCCGTCCATCTGGATGCGGCTGAGCAGGATGTACGCGCTGCGGTCGAGGCGCCCGCCGGACGAGCGGGTGCGGGGATTGAACAGATGCGAGTGCCGTCCGAGCAGCATCGTCTCGAATTCGACCTTTCGCACGGGCTTCTCCGTGCGTCCTGCGGGCTTGTCCATACGGCGACCGGGCTTGTCCATGCAGACATTCTAATCGATATGTGCATCATGCACTTTACATGCACAGTGCACATCTGGGCCCTGTTGAAGGACCGCGGTCACGCCTTTAGCATTTCTGCGGCTGTCACTCAGTTCCTCGCCTGTCACTCGATTCACCGGGGCGCGCCGCCGTGCCGGAATTCCGAACGGAGTCGTCCATGGCCGTGACGGGACATCAGGAAGCAGCACACACGGACGATCCGCTTCCTTCTGTCTACGACATGTTTTCCGGTCAGGCAGAACAGCGGCCCGAATCGACGGCCGTCATCCAGGGCGACGTACGGATGACGTACGGGCAATTGCACTCCGAGGTCATTCGGTTGTCCGAGGAACTCTTGCGCTGCGGAATCGGTCCGGAACGAACGGTCGGACTGCTCGCGGACCGCTCCCCCGGCCTCGTCGTCGGGACACTCGCCGTCCTCCGGGCGGGCGGGGCGTACGTTCCGCTCGGCGGCGGACTCCCGCCGGAACGGCTGGCCTTCATGGTGCGCGACACAGCCATGGAATACGCCGTCGCCGATGCCCGGCACCGGCATCTGCCGGCGGACACCGCGCTGCGGACCGTGCCGATCCGCACCCATTCCGAGCGGCTTGCCCATACCCCTCCGCAGCCGCAGGCACCGGACCCCTCACGCCTCGCCTATGTGCTGTACACCTCCGGCTCCACCGGACACCCCAAGGGTGTGGCGGTGGAACACTCCGGGCTGTCGAACTACGTCCACTGGACGGTGGCGGAATTCTCCGGTGGACGCCCGGTGGACGCGTACCTGCACACGCCGCTCAGCTTCGACTTCTCCCTGACGAGCTTCTTCCTGCCGCTCGTCACCGGCGGCACCCTCCACCTCGCCCCGCAGGACCAGGAGGCCGAGGATCTCGCGACGGCGATCCAGGACCCCGCTCTCGACCTGGTGCGCCTGACGCCCTCCCACATCGAGATGCTCGCGGCCCGCCTCGCCGGCCGGCGGGGGCTGCGCGGGCCACGCCAGTTCGTCGTCGGTGGTGAGGTGCTGCGCGCCCGGCATCTCACGGCCCTGCGGCGGCTCTTTCCCGGCTCGGTCGTCTACAACCACTACGGGCCGACGGAGACCGTGGTGGGCCGCTGCTTCCTCCGCCTCGACGAGGCCGCCGGGTTCCGTGCCGAGGAGTACGCGCCGGACGACCCGCTGCCGATCGGCCACCCGATACCAGGCACCCGCCTGACCGTCGACCGCACCGATGCCGAGCAGGCGGCCGAGGGCATGGGTGAACTGCTCATCAGCGGGACGGGCATCGCCCGCGGCTATCTCAACCTTCCCGACGCCACGGCCGACGCGTTCGGCACGCTGCCCGACGGGGGCGGCCGTGTCTACCGCACGGGAGATCTGGTGCGGCTGGACGCACAGGGCCGTCCGGTCGTCGTGGGCCGGGCCGACGGACAGGTGAAGATCCGCGGCCATCGCGTGGAGACCGCCGAGGTCGAGGCGCTGCTGTGCGCGATGGACGGCATACGCGCGGCGGCGGTGGTGAAGGCCCGCGAGCCACGGAACGTCCTTGCCGCCTTCGTGGTCCTGGACGGCCCGGGCCTCCCGGCACGCCTGCGGGACGGCCTCGCGGCCTCGCTCCCGCCGTACATGATCCCCCAGCACTTCTCGGCCCTCGGCGAACTACCGCTCACCCGGCACGGCAAGCTCGACCGCCGGCTCCTCCAGGACCTGTTCGAGAAGGAGATCCAGGCGCAGGCGGGCCGTGCGGGGGCACGGCCCGCCAGCGACGAGCCCGACGAGCCCGACGAGGCGATGCGCAGGGTGTTCGCCCTGTGCGAGCGCATCCTCGGTGTGCGCGATGTGCGGGGCAGCGACAATTTCGTCGACCTGGGCGGGGATTCGATCACGGCGATGAAACTGGCCACCGCCTGCCGACGCGAGGGAATCACCGTGCGCAGCATCCGCTTCCTCACCGCGGACACCCTTACGGACGCGTTGGGCGGGACGGAGGTCAGCGCCGCGCGCTGAGCAGGAACATCTGGCCGGGGGCCGTCGGGTCGTGAGCGGCGCGGTCCCGGTCCAGATCCGCGAGCCGGGCCAGGTGATCGGCGTCCGTCCCCGGGCCCGCCCCCGTCACCAGCCAGTCGGGGAACGTGCAGAACGGCGTGGTGCGCACCTCGCCGAACCCCGCAGCCGCGCACTCCGCACGCAGTGGCACCCGTTCGGTCAACTGCCCGCGCAGCTGGGCCATTTCGGCGGGTGAGTAGAAGGACAGGAAGGTCTGGAAGCGGCACTGTGGATCCCACGCGCTCACCACCAGGAGCCCGCCGGGCCGCAGCGTCCGGAACGACTCGGCGAGGAAGCGCGCGCGCTGCGCGGCGGACAGGTGGTTGACCGTGCCCATCATGCAGGTGACGAGGTCGAAGCTGCCGTCGCGGAAGGGCATCGCCGTGCCGTCCGCCACGGCGAACCGGCTCGCCCACCGCTCGTCCACGCAGGAGTGGATCCCCGCGTCGCTGAGGTCGATCCCGTACGACCGCACCCCGAACCGGTCGAGTACCTGGGGGTAGCGCAAGGTGCCGCTGCCGACGTCGAGCGAGGTGGCCACGGCGGAGAGGTCCCCGACGGCCGTGAGCAGCTGGACCAGTTCCATCCGCTTCTTGGCGCTGTCGTGCACGCCGGTGTGGTCGAACTGGACGTAGAACAGGGCGTCATACGCGGCGAGCCGGGAGTCGGAGTTCCCCAGCAGCCCGCGCGCCTCCAGATCCCTGACGCGCACCTCGGGGGGCGAGGAGACCGTCCCGGAGGGGTCCACACCCGGGGTGGCCGAGGCTGCGCGCGCCCGGCAGTCCTCAAGGAGCTTCCAGGCGTCCTCGTACGTGGCGTCCCAGGCGAGCAGCGTCTCAAGGCGATCGGCCGCTTCGGTGTGCCGGCCCTGATCCCGCAGAGCGCGCGCGTTGTCGTACAGCAGGCGTTTGTCGTCATCGCCGGGGCCGCTCAGCGCCGCCTGTTCGTAGGCGATGGCCGCGGCCGACTCCGCCCCCATGTGCTGGAAGCACTCACCGGCCAGGTACAGCGCCCGCGAGCGCAGCCCGGCGTCCTCGGCTGCCCGCTGGAGCAGGCCGATCGCCGCGCGGTGCTCCCCCGCCGCGGCCAGCGCCCGGCCCTCCTCGAACGCGGAACGGGCGTCGCCGGGGCTCGCCGGGGCCTCGTCCTCGGCGAGCCGGGGACGCAACCCGTACACCGTGCCCCGCTCCGTGCCCGCGACGACGACGGAGCCGTCCGGTGTGGTGACGATGGCGGTGACCGGGCCGTCCAACTCGGCCTCGTCCAGGCCGATCCCGTCGGGAGTGAGCGTCAGCCGGACGCCGTCGGCGGTGCCGCGGCGCCCGCCGGCCGTCGTCACCAGGTCCGCGGCGGCCGGAAGGCGTGAGCCGACGACCGGCCTTCCGGTGAGATCGAGGAGGAGGGCGCCTCCGTCGGGGTCGTCCAGGACGACGTGATGGCCGTCGGCGCCGATGCGCAGCCTGCGGACAGGGGCCCCATGGAGATACGTCCAGAGCGTCTTCATCAGGCGGCACCAGATCCCGGGTCGTCGGTCATGGCCTTGAGGGCACGGAGGAAGTCGTCGAGCAGCCCGGTGACGGTCGGCTCCTCGAAGAGTTCGGTGCTGTACTCCAGGAAGCCGGTGATCTCCCCGGCCGTCTCGGAGGGGCTGTTCCCGTCGCGTACGTCCTGGCTCTCCTGGAGGACGAGCGCCAGGTCGGACCTGGTGGTGTCGAGGCCGACCGGGACGGGCGTGATGCGCAGCCCCGGGAGTTCGAGGCCGGAGCGTCCCGGTGTGTTGTTCAGGACGAGCTTGGTCTGGAACAGCGGGCTGTGCCTGCGGCTGCGGGGCGGGTTGAGCGCCTGGACGACCCGCTCGTAGGGCACGTCCTGGTGGCTGAGCGCTTCGAGCACCGTGCCGTGGACGCGCGCGAGAAGCTCCCGCCAGGTCGGTTCGCCGTCCAGGTCGATCCGCAGCGCGAGCTGGTTGACGAAGAAGCCGAGCATCTCCTGCGTCTCGGCGACGGTACGGCCCGCGACATCGGTGCCGACGGTCACCTCGCGCTGGCCCGAGCGTGCGCACAGGGCCGTGCCGAGCGCGGTGAGCAGCACGGCGAACGGGGTGGCCCCGGACGTGCGGCACAGCCTGCGGATCTCGCCCACGGTCCGCGCCGGGATGGACACCGGGAGCAGTCGGCCCCTGCCGGTGGACCGGACGGGCCGCGGGTGGTCGGTGGGCAGCGGGGGCAGGTCCGTGACGCCGGCCAGCCTGCGCTTCCAGTGGGCGAGCTGGGCGTCCAGGTGTCCTTCGTCGAGCAGGCGTCGCTGCCAGACGGCGTAGTCGGCGTACTGGACCGGTGGCGGGGCGGGGTCGGGCTCGCGTCCCTCGGCGAAGGCCTCGTAGAACGCGGCGAGGTCGGCGTTGAAGAGGCCCAACGACCAGCCGTCGTGCACGATGTGATGCAGCGACAGCAACAGGACGTGGTCCTCCGGAGCCATGCGCACGAGGTGGGTGCGCAGGACCGGCCCCTCGGCCAGGTCGAAGGGGCGGTGGTACTCCGCCCGCACGAGCCGGATCAGTTCCGCTTCCCGGGCGGCCGTGGGCAGGGTGGTGAGGTCGACCAGCGGCAGGGGCACCGGCCCGGGCGGCCGGATCTCCTGCCGGGGTTCGCCGTCGGGCGCGGTGATCAGGGTCCGCAGGACCTCGTGCCGGGCGACCAGTGCGTCGAGGGCCCGGGTCAACGCGCCGGTGTCGAGCGGGCCGATGATCCGGTCGAAGACCGGCACGTTGTAGCGGGGGTCCCCCGGGCTCAACTGGTCCATGAACCACAGACGTTCCTGGGCGCACGAGGCCGGGAGCACGGCGGCGCGGGGCACGGCGGTCAGCGGCGGCGGCGCGGCGCCGCACTCCGGCTCGGCGTGCTCCGGCTCCCGCAGCTCGTCGACGCGGGCGGCCAGCTGGGCGAGCGTCCGGTGGTCGAACGGTGCGCGCGCCGGAAGGGCCACGCCCAGGCGTTTGCGCAGGCGGAAGACGACCTGGAGGGTGAGCAGGGAGTGCCCGCCGAGGCCGAAGAAGTCGTCGTCGGGCGTGACGTCCCCGCAGTCGAGCAGCTCGCGCCAGACCTCGGCGACCACCTGTTCGGTGCCGGTGAGCTCCCGGGCGGCTGCTCCCCATACGGCGCGCTCCACGACCGCCGGGTCCGCCGCGAGACGGCGCAGCTGGGTGCGGTCGGCCTTCCCGTTCGAGGTGAGGGGGAGCTCCGGCAGCGGGACGTAGTGGGCCGGCAGCAGCGGTTCGGGCAGCCAGCGCCGTACGTGGGCGTCGATGTCCGGGATGGTCACCGCGCAGGCCCGGCGCCAGTGCGGGTCGTTGGTGTACCGCCGTGCGTCGAACAGCTCGGCCTGGGGCATGCCGCCACGGCGTGTGGAGTCGCTCGGGAGCAGCTCGGAGCTGCCGCCCGGGTCGCGGCGCACCAGGACGACGTCGTACGCGCCGTCGGGCCGCCCCTCCAGCCAGCTCAGCTCCACCTCGTACGCGCACCGGTCCGCCAGGGCCCACCAGTCCTCCGGCGACCAGCCGTGCGGGGGCAAGGCGCTTGCGCGGGCGCGTAGTTCACCCACGGAGGAGGACGGCTCACGCTCCTCGATGAGCTCTGCCAAGGAGAGCGCCGCGCTCAGCCGGGCGTTGGGCACGCCGGTGAGGCGCAGGCGACCGGGACGCTCCCGCTCGACGAGGCGCAGGAGCTCGTCGGGGGTGAGAGGCGATGCGGCCCAGTCGAGAAGCGTCGCGGCTGGCTCCGGCTCAGGCACGTCGGCCTTGGGCGCCTTGGGGCCGACGGTGAGGATGACGTCGTACCGGTAGTGGCTGAGTTCGTTGTCGTGACGGCCACGCTTGGGGAGCACACGAACCCGTGCGACCCGGGGCCAGCGTGCCGCGAGTTTCACGAACAGGCTTGGATCCACGCACAGTTCGGGGTCCTGGGCACTCTGGCGGCGGATCCTGGAGCGGAGTTCGGCGATGCGCATGTTCGCCGGGGCCCGGTGCACCTGGACGGACGTGTGGAACAGGTCGAGCAGCGGCAGGCTGCGCAGATCACCGAGGAAGACGTGACCGCCGTCGGGCACCGCGTCGACGGCCTGCCGGAGCACGTCGAGGAGGTAGTCCGCCGAAGGGAAGTACTGGACCACCGAGTTGAGCACCACCGTGTCGGGCGCCGGACCCGGCGCCTTCGGGGTGATGCTCTGATGCGCGGGAGCCGTGCGGACCTCGACCCGGCCGGGCGGGAGGCCCATGGCGTCCACCGCGTCCTGTACGTAGGCGACGGCGGGGGCGGAGAGGTCGGTGGCCCGGTAACTCCGGCACTCCGCGGCCATGTTGAGCAGGATCATGCCGGTGCCGCTGCCGATCTCCAGGACATCGCGCGGGCGCAGGGCGCTGATGCGCTCCAGCGTGCCGTCCAGCCACGCGCGCATGTGGGCCGGGTCCAGAGGGCGGCCGGTGTAACTGCTGAGCCAGCCCGCGAGGTTGAAGGAGACGTCGCGCTCCCCGGGCAGATCCTCGTAGGTGGTCCCGTAGAGCCTGCGCCACTCCTCGACGCGGTCGCCGTCCCAGTCCCCACCGATCTTCGATCCGTCCCCGTCGCTCCTCGACCCGTCCCGCAGGCAGACGAAGGCGACGATCCGCTCGTCGCCCGGTGCGCGGCTCACCACCTCGACGGCGCACTGCCGTACGTCCGGATGGCTGCGCACGGCGGCCTCGACCTCGGCGGGTTCGAGCCGGTGGCCCCGCACCTTGACCTGTTCGTCCCGGCGGCCCAGGTACTCGAGCTCCCCGCCGGGCAGCAGCCTGACCAGGTCTCCGGTGCGGTACAGCCTGGCGCCGGGGACCGTGCCGAAGGGGTCGGGCACGAAGCGGTCGGCGGTGAGTCCGGGCCGCCGCCAGTAGCCCTGGCCCACTCCGGCGCCGCCGACGCACGCCTCGCCCGCTACGCCGACCGGCACGGGGCGCAGCGCGTCGTCCAGGACGTGGACGCGGACATTGGTGATCGGTCGGCCGATCGGCACTCGGCCCGCGCCCTCCTCCGGCGCGCTGCTTGCCGCCTCGTAGGCGGCACAGGCCACGGCGGTCTCCGTGGGCCCGTACTCGTTGATGATCCGGGCCGTGGGGGTACCCGCGCGCAGGGCGGACAGGGCGTCCTCGTGCAGGGCCTCCCCGCCGAGGATGACCGTCCGGGCGGGCAGGGCGAGGGGCGCCCCGTCCGCGGCCTGTTCGAGGAGCCTCAAGTGTGAGGGCGTGAGTTTGACGAAGCTCAGGTCGGCGGCACCGTCGAGCAGGTCGCGCAGGGCGGCGTCGGGGGCATCGTCGGCCGCGGGCGCCGGGAGCAGCACGCGCTGCCCGGTGAGCAGGGGCGCGAAAATGCTCGTCACGGTCAGGTCGAAGGCGAGCGGCGAGTGCACGGGTACGCCCGTTCCCGTGGCCGCGGCGTAGTGGTCCTTGGCCCACAGCAGGTAGTTGACGATGTTGCGGTGGGTGAGGAGGGCCGCTTTGGGGCGGCCCGTGGAGCCCGAGGTGAACATGAGGTAGATCAGGTCGTCCGCCGACACCCGGACATCCGGGGCGGTCGAGGGCCGCCGCGCGATGGCGTCGGCTTCGGCTTCGTCGTCCGGCCTGACGACTCGGGCGCCTGCGGGGTCCACCTCCGCGGGCAGACCGTCGGAGACCACCAGGACGGCGGCCCGGCTGTCGGCGAGCATCGCGTTCGTCCGGGACGGGGGATGCGTGCGGTCCAGCGGCACGTAGGCGGCGCCGGTCTTGAGGATCGCGAGCAGCGCGGTCACGGTCAGGGGGCTGTGGTCCATCAGTACGGCCACCACGGTGCCGGGCCCGGCACCGGCGTCCCGCAGATGGTGGGCGAGCCGGTTCGCCGCGCCGTCCAGTTCGCCGTACGCCATGGTGTGGTCCGCCCGGTGCACCGCGACGGCGTCGGGGGTGCGGGAAGCCTGCGCCGCCACCAGTTCGTGCAGCGGGGTCGCGCACGTCTCGGTGCCGGTGTCGTTCCAGTCGCTGACGATGCGCCGCAGTTCGTGTGCGGGCAGCACCGGCAGGTCGGAGAGGTGCCGGCCGGGGTCGGCGGCGACGGCACGGAGCAGTTCGCCGATGGACTCCGAGATACGGGCGACGGTGGCGGCGTCGAAGAGGTCGGTGGCGTAGTCGACCAGGCAGTCCAGGCCCTCGTCGGTCTCGAGGATGTTGAGATCGAGGTCGAAGCGGCAGGTCTCGGAGGACTCGGTCGCCGTGTCGAGCATCGTCACGGTCAGACCGGCAGGGTGACCGGTGACGGCGGGCGTGTTGTGCAGGGTGAAATTCACCTGGTAGAGCGGGTTGCGCGCGAGGTCGCGCTCGGGGAACAGGCGCTGGGCGATCAGGTCCACCGGGACGTCCTGGTGGTCGTGCGCCGCCAGGCAGGTCCGGCGTACCCGGGCCAGGTGGTCCGTGAAGGTGGGGTCGTCGTCGAGGCGCACCCGGAACAGCACCGAGTTGGCGAAGAAGCCCATCAGATCGTGCAGTTCGCTCTGCCGCCGGTTGGCGACGGCTCCGCCGATGAGCATGTCGCCCTGGCCGCTGTAGCGGTACAGCACGGTGGCGAGCGCGGCGAGCAGCGTCATATGGAGGGTGGCCCCGTGCCGGACGCCCAACTCCCGTAATGAAGCCGTCAGATCCGGGTCGACCACGAACCGGTGGGTGGCGCCCCGGTGGCTCTGCACGGGTGGCCGGGGCCGGTCGGTGGGCAGGTCGAGCCGGTCGGGGGCACCGCTGAGATGCGCTTCCCAGTAGGCCAGTTGCCGCCGGGCGTCGTCGCCGTCCTCACGGAGCGACTGCCAGCGGGCATAGCCGCCGTACTGCACCGGCAAGGGCGGCAGCGGGCTGGGCAGGCCGAGGGCGAACGCCTCGTACAGAGCGGTCAGTTCGCGGCCGAGGACGGCGAGGGACCAGCCGTCGACGGCGACGTGGTGGAACACGGACAGAAGCACCGACTCGTCGGCGGACAGCCGCAGCAGGCGGAAACGCACCGGCGGGGCGGCCGCCAGGTCGAAGGGAATGCGGCGCTCGGCCGCGATGAGCCGGTCCGCCTCGGCCGCGCGCCGTGCGGGCGGGAGTCCGCGCAGGTCGACGACGGCCATCGGGACGGACGTGGCGCCGCGGACGCGCTGCACGGGGACGCCGTCGACCGAGGGGAACACGGTGCGCAGGATCTCGTGCCGGGCGGTGATCTCGTTCAGGCAGCGGTGCAGGACGGCTGGGTCGAGGCGCCCGGTGAGCCGGAAGGGGTTCACGCTGGTGTAGGCGGCGCTCTCGGGCTCCAGTGCGCCCAGGAAGAGGATGCGCCGCTGCGCCGAGGACACCGGCGCGTCACCGGAGGCCGCTCCGGCGAACAGGCTCAGCGGCGGGCTCATGCCGCGTTCGCGCAGCTGCCGGAGCAGTTCCGTGCGCTGCCGCGCGCTGAGGTTGTGGATCCGCTCGGCGAGGTCGGCTTCAGGCATGGCCCTCCTGTCGCTCCAAGGCGTCTTGCTCCAAGGCCCCGCGCTCCGAGGCTCCTTGCTCCGGGGCTCCTTGCTCCAGGGCGTCCACGAGTGCGGCCAGCGCGCCGAGTTCGCCCGTTCCCCCGCCACCGGGCCCGTCGCCGCTGTCCGTCGAGGCGGCGATGGCCTCGGCAAGGCCCGCCGGGGTGGGCAGCCGGAAGAACGCCTCCAGGGTCACGTCGGTGCCGTAGCGCTCCTGAACCCGGGTGATGAGCACCGTGGCGAGGAGCGAGTGGCCGCCGCGCTCGAAGAAGTTGTCGTTGCGTCCGACATCAGTAACGCCGAGCAACTCGCCCCAAAGCCAAGCCAGTTCACGCTCCACTGGGCCGACCGGAGCGCAGTGCACGACGTCCGCCTCCGGCGGGGCGAGGCCCGGGAAAGCGTCCTGCGCGGGCACGGCCATGAGACGGCCGTCCCCGGCCGGACGTACCGTCACTCCGGTCGGCGTCACGGGAGCGCCTGGCCGATCGCGGCGGAAGAGTTCACCGAACGCCCCCCGAGGCGCGGGGTGGCCGAAGGCGTCGCGGACGGTCAGCACGGCCTCGGCGGGCAGGTCCGAGAGGACCGGCGCCCGGCGCAGCTCGTCCGGCAACGCGGCCGGGGCGTAGGGGTGTTCCTCGGCCAGGGGTGTGTCCCGCACGGCGCGGTCGGGCCGCGCGGCCAGCTCGCTCAGAGCACACTGCCAGGCATGGCCCAGGGCGGCGACGGTTTCCGCGTCCCACAGTTCGGTCGCGTACTCCAGCGTCGCCGACAACCGGCCGTTCGTGTTCGTGACGGTGCACACCAGGTCGAAGGTGGAGACGGTGGTGGCCGGTTCGCGCATCCGGATGTTCAGCCCCGGCACGGACAGGTCGTCCTCCGGCTGGACGATCATCTGGAACACGATCTGGAACAGCGGGTGGACGTTGGCCCGCCGGGCACCGCCGTGTGCGGCCACCAGACGCTCGAAGGGCAGTTCTTGGTGGTCGTAGGCGTCGTGGCAGGTCTCCGCGGTGGCGCGCAGCACGTCCCGCAGGGTGTGGTCGTCGCGCACCAGGGTCCGCAGCACCACCATGTTCACGAAGGAGCCGATGACGTCCTGGGTCTCGGGGCGGGCCCGGCCGGACGTGGTGCCGCCCACGGCGAGGTCGGACCGACCGCTGTAGCGGTGCAGGACGACATAGAAGCCGGCGAGCAGCACCATGAACAGGCTCGCCTCCTCCTCCCGGCACAGGGACCCCAGTTGCTCCGCGAGGTGGTCGTCGAGCGGGACGGAGAGCTCCCGGCCACGGTGGGAGAGCCGCTCGGGGCGCGGATGCTCGGTGGGCAGGGTCAGCTCGGGCAGTCCACGGACGCGTTCGCGCCAGTGGGCGAGGAGCCGGTCGTGGCCGCCACCCGCTTCGGCCCGCTGCTGCCAGGCGGCGAAGTCCGCGTACTGCAAAGGCAGTTCGGGCAGGCCATCCGGTACGCCCGCAACGGCGGCCCGGTAGAGCGCCGACAGCTCCCGCAGAAGAACGTCCAACGACCATGCGTCAGCGATGATGTGATGCAACGTCAGCAGGAGCACAGCCCGCTGGTCGGTGAGCCGGATCAGTGTCGTCCGCAGCAGGGGAACACGCCGCAGGTCGAAGGGTTCGGCGGCCTCCTGCCCGGCCAGGTCGGCGACCAGCTCCCGCTCGTCCACCCCGGTCTCCCGTCCGAGCAGGGAGCGCAGGTCGACGACGCGCGGCGTGGGCTCCTGGTCGGTGACGATCTGCCGCAGCTCTCCGTCGATGACACGGAAGCAGGTGCGGAGGCTCTCGTGCCTGCGCACACAACCGCGGACCGCCGCGTCCAGGGCCGCCGGGTCGAGATCGCCGGTCAGGTCGAGGACACGGGCGACCGTGAACGCCCCTGACTTATGGGCGAGTTCATCGAGAAAGTACATCCTCGCCTGGGCGTACGACGCGTCGCTCACCAGGGCGGACACGGCCCGTCCCGTCATGCCGCCCCCCTCCGCCCGTCCGCCGCGACCGCCTCGGCCATGGCGACGGCGATCGTTCGAGGGCGGGTGAAGGGTTCCCGGCCGTGCGCGGTGAGCATGTTGTCGACGACCAGGACGTCGTCGCGCCGGTAGTCGAATCTGGTGGCCGCCGACCGGTAGCAGTCACGTACGTGCGCCATGACGTCGTCGGGGATGTCCGCGCCGTCCCCGTAGTAGCTCTGGTTGGGCAGATCCTCCTCGCCGAACAGTTCGAGCATGCCCTCCCGGTTCTCCGGCGACAGCGTCGAGAGGTGGAAGATCGCGGCATGGTTGAACCACACCTCCTCCCCCGTCTCCGGGTGCCGGTGGACGGCCTCGCGCACCGAGGACGTGCGCAGCCTGCCGTCCGCGCGCCACTCGGCGGTGACGCCGTTGGCCGCGCAGAACCGCTCCACCTGCGCCCGGTCCTCGGTGTCGTAGACCTCCTGCCAGCTCAGCCCGAACTCGGGGCCGAAGGTGCGCACCACCTTCCAGCCGCGCCGCTCGAACTCCTCGCGCACGGCGGGGTCGAGGAGGCGCAGCACGCGGCGGGTGTCCGAGAGCGGGGTGGCGCCCCGGGCGCCCGGGGGCTCGACACAGTAGAAGTACAGGCTCATCGGCCAGGACAGGCGGTAGGAGTTCTCGTTGTGGAAGAAGATCTCTTCGTGCGGCGGGTAGTCGGTGGAGGTGTAGACCCGGCCCTTGATGGTGCTGCGCGGCGACGAGCGTTCCTCGTAGGGCAGCGGGGCCTCGCCGGACAGTTTCCCCACGGCGGACTCGAAGCCGTCCACGCCGCCGACCGCGAAGCCGCGGAGCAGCACCGCGCCGTTCGTGCGCAGCCGCTGCCGTATCCCGGCGCGGTCCCGGCCGATCCGGTCGAGGAGTTCCTCGCCCTCGTGGGCCTCGATGACGTGCGGCAGCTCCACGGCCGTCACGCCCGTCCGGCGGGCGGCTCGAACCGCAGCTCGTCGGTGCAGAAGGCACGCCACTGCGGTGTCGCCGCGTCCCACAGCACCCCTTGGTCGGCCTGGACCGGGTGCCGTACGACGGCCAGGTCGTCGCGCAGGTACACCACGGTGTCGTCCGGCAGGTCACCCTGCTGCTCCGCCGCCGCGTCGGCCCAGCCCGCGAAGCCGCGCACGTCGCCGAGGAGGCATCCCTGGTAGTACGGCGTCATCCCGCGGCCTCCCGCTCGATCCGGCGGCGCAGGCTCAGGGGCCGCATGTCGGTCCAGACGGTCTCGATGTACGCCAGGCACTCCTCGCGCGATCCGCCGTGCCCGGCGTCCTCCCAGCCGGCCGGTCGCGGCTGCCGCTCGGGCCAGACGGAGTACTGCTCCTCGTGATTGACGACGACCCGGTATCGGGCCGGGTCGCCGCCGTGCGGTTCAGTCGTCACTCAACCCTCCTCGTACGCGATGCGTTGGCGGGCGACCGGGACGATCCGGTCGGGCGCGCCGGTTCTTTCGACCGTCCCGCCGCGTGCGGCGGATTCGGCGAGCAACTGCTCGACCAGCGGCGCGAGGCGGGCCACGGTCGGTGCCCGGAAGAAGGCCCGTACGGTGATGTCCACGCCCCAGGTGTCGTGGGCGGCCGCGATCACGCGCATCACCATCAGCGAGTCACCGCCATGGCTGAAGAAGTCGTCGTGCACGCCGATGTCGGTCCGGCGCAGCGCGGTGCGCCACAGGTCGAGCAGGGTGTGCTCGACCGGGGTGCGGGCCGGGCGGGCCGTGCCGGGCGGGGCGACCTCGGTGCCGCCGGACCCCGGCAGCGCGGAGCGGTCCAGCTTGCCGTTCGGGGTGAGCGGAAGTGCGGTCAGGAGCACCAGGCGATCCGGGAGCATGTACAGCGGCAGATGCTCGCGCACGACGGCGTGCCAGTCCACGCCCTCCTGCCCCGCGCTCGGTACGAGGTAGGCGTGGACGCGCGTCGTGTCCTGCTCCCTCTCGGTGAGGACGACGGCGTCCTGGACGTGCGGGGAGCGGCGGAACGCTGCCTCGATCTCGCCGAGTTCGACGCGGTAGCCGCGCACCTTGAGCTGCTGGTCGCGGCGGCCGAGGAACTCGATGCGCAGGCCGTGCGGCCCGTGCCGGTAGCGGCCGCGGTCCCCGGTTCGGTACATCCGCGCGCCGGGCCGGTCGGCGAAGGGGTGCGGCACGAAGGCGTCCGCGGTGCGGCCAGGGGCGCCCAGGTAGCCGCGGCTGAGCGTGGGTCCCGCGATATGGAGGGTGCCGGGGACGCCGGGCGGCACCAGTCGCATCCGGTCGTCGAGGAGATAGGCCTCGGTGCCGGGCAGGGGGAGGCCGATGAGCACGGACCGGGTGTCCAGGTCATCGGCGCCGACGGTGAAGTAGGTGCTGTCGATGGTGCCTTCGGTCAGGCCGTAGCAGTTGACGACTTCCGTGTCCGGTCCGCACAGCCCGCGGATCCGCGCGAGCTCGTCGGCGGGGAAGGTGTCGGAGCCGACGATGAGCAGCTTGAGGAAGGTCAGGTCCTGGTGGCTCTCGGCGAGGTGCGCGGCCAGGGTGCGCAGCACCGTGGGCACGAAGTCGGCCACGTCGACGCCCTCGTCGCGCATCAGGCGCAGCAGCCTGGCGGGCAGCAGCAGCGTCTCGCGGGGGCAGACGACCAGGGTCGCGCCGGATCCGATGCAGCGGACGAGCTCGCCGAGGTAGCCGTCGAAGCTGAAGTTGGCCATCTGCAGGTGGCCGCGGATCCGCCCGCGCAGCGCGAAGGCGTGCTCCCACGCGAGCTGGATGCGCCGGAGGGAGCCGTGGGTGGCCATGACGCCCTTCGGGCGCCCCGTCGAACCCGACGTATACATGACATAACAGAGGCTGTCGGGGCCCAGCGCGCGCTCGGGCCGGGTGCCGGGGAAGTGCGCGGGGTCGGCGCCATCAGGCCCCGCGACCAGGCTGCGTACGGGATCGCCGACGAGGTCGGTGACGAGCCCCCGCTGGGTGACCACCACGTCCACCCCGGCGTCGGCGACGATCATCGCGCGGCGCGGGGCGGGGCTGTCGAGGTCCAGCGGCACGTGGGCGGCGCCCGCCTTCCACGCGGCGAGGACCGCGACGACGCTCTCGGCGGAACGTTCCATGTAGATGCCGACGCGGGAGCCGGACGTGACGCCCTCGCCGCGCAGCCGGTGGGCCAGCCTGTTGGCGGCGCGGTCCAGCTCGCCGTAGCTGAGCCGGGTGTCGCCGTGCACCAGGGCGGGAGCGTCGGGCGTGCTCGCGGCCCACTGCTCGAACACGTCGAGTACGTCGGGTACGTCGGGTATCTCGTGTGCGTCGTGTTCGTGGTGTGCGTCGTGTTCGTGGTGTCCGTCGGGAGCTCCGGCGTCGTGCGGCTCGACCCGCGCCCCTGTCGCGGCCTCGGCGATCAGCGCGCGGTCCTCTGCGGTGAGGCCACCGGTCAGGCCGATGGGCCGCTCCGGATCCCGGGTCATGTCGTCGAGCACGGACTGCCACAGCCGCAGCAGCGCGTCGACGGTCTCGGCCCGGTAGAGCTCACTGTCGTAGTGGGCGAGTACGTCGGTGTGCCCCTCCTCGGCGAAGACGTCGACGGTCAGGTCGAACTTGGCGACGCCGATGTCCACCTCCTCGGCGCGCGCGGTCAGGCCGCCCGGCCCGGTGGTCGTGGAGGGCGTGCCGATGTACTGGAAGGTGATGCCGAAGAACTGGCTGTCGCCCTCGCTGCGTTCGGTGTCGAGGGCGGAGACGATGTCCTGGAAGGCGACCGTCTGGTGTTCGTACGCGCCCAGGCAGGTCTGCCGCACCCGGGCCAGGGCCTGGCGCACGGTCGGGTCGCCGGACAGGTCGGTGCGCAGGGCGAGCATGTTGAGGAAGGGGCCGATCAGCAGGTCGGCGTCGACGTCCTCGCGCAGGGCGGTCGGCGTGCCGACCAGCACGTCGTCCTGGTCCAGATGGCGCGAGAGCGCGATCACGAAGCCGGTGAGGAGCACCATGAACGGCGTGACCCGCTCGGCGCGGGCCACCTCCTTGATGCGGGGCATCAGTTCGGCGTCGAGTGCGCGACGCGCGGTGGCCGCTGGCGGGGTGGGCCGTTCGGGCGGCATGCGGTCCGGGGGCAGCCGTCGGACGTCGGGCAGGTCGGCCAACCGCTCGCGCCAGTAGGTCAGTTCCGTCTCGTACGCGGGATGGCCCGCGCCCTGGTGGCGGCGCCGGGCGACGACATCCGCGTACTGGGCGGGCAGCGGGGCCAGGTCGGGGGCGCGGCGCTCGGCGCGGGCGGCGACGAGTTCGAGGAATTCGTCGACGAAGATCTGCCGGGACCAGCCGTCGCAGATGATGTGATGCCAGTTCAGGAGCAAGGTGTGGTCGTCGTCGGCCGAGCGCAGCAGCGCCGTGCGTATCAGCGGGCCGGTCTCCAGGTCGAAGGGGCGCCGGGCGTGCTCCTCGGCGAGGCGGTGGGCCTCGGCGGCGCGCGCCTGTGGGGGCAGCCCGGTCAGGTCGATCAGCCCGATGGGCATGGGGAGTTCGGGCTCGACGCGCATGCGGGGGACGCCGCCGTCGGACGGGAAGCGGGCGCGCAGGACGTCATGCCTGCGGACGATGTCGCTCACGGCGTCGGCTGCCGCGCCGGGGGCGAGCGGTCCGGTCAGTCGGATCGCCGAGCACGCGTTGTAGAGCGGGGTGCCGGGGTGCATGCGGTCCAGGAACCAGAAGCTTTCCTGGGCCGGGGAGAGCGCGTCCGCCCCGGAGGGCGCGTGCTCGGAGAGGGGCCGGGTGGCGGGTGTGCCGAAGCTCATGCGGCCTCTCCTGTCGGGCGGTCCACCGAGTCAACGGGGTTCACGGGCTCCACGGCGTGGGGCCTGGCGATTCCGGTGAGCGTTCCGGTCAGTGCGACGGCCAGGACGACGACGCCCATGACGAGACAGACCGTGGTGACGCCCGCTCCGGCGGCCGCCGCGGTCGTGATGGCGGCACCGATCGGCCCCAGCGCCGTGTGGATGGTCCAGAAGGAGGACGTGACCCGCCCCAACAGGTGGCTGGGGGTCACCTCCTGACGCAGCGACATGGAACAGATGCCTGCGATGCCGGTGCACATGAGGGTGATCGTCATCAGCACGGCGATCACCGGGACGCTCCCGGACAGGCCGATCCCGGCGACCGACAGGCCCGCGAGCGAGAACGCGCTGATCCAGGTCACGCCGAACCCGAGTCGTTTGCGCACCCGGGCGACCGCGGCAGACGCGATGAACGAGCCGACGGTCCCGGCGGTCAGGACGTATCCGACCGTGGTGTCCGGGTGGTCCAGCTCATGCTTGACCAGGTAGATGACGAGGTCGGTCAGGCCGTAGATGAGGAACGTGATCAGCGAGAGCAGGAGTGTCAGCGGACGGAGCACCGGGTGGGCCCACAGGAACTTCGCCCCGGCCAGGAACTCCTCGCTGATGTTGCCGCGTTGGGCGGGACTGGTCGGCTTGGGCCTGCCGTTGAACTTGACGAGCAGAACACCGAGCGCGGAGACCGCGAAGGTCGCGGAGTCGATGCCGATCGCGGCGGCGGGACCCGCGGACGAGGCCACGAAGCCGGCGAGCGCGGGCCCGGCGACACTGGCGACCGCGTACGTCGCGTACATGTGCCCGTTGGCCTTGGTGATCTGGTCCGGCTGGACGATGGCCGGCACCACGGTCACATAGGTGACCTGGAAGAGCATCGAGAAGCAGCCCGCGATGGGGACGACGGTGTAGATCAGCCATATCGGCGTCGAGGAGATCCAGGCAAGCGGGATCAGCAGGTAGAGCAGACAGCGCGCCCCGTCGGCGAGCATCAGGAGCCGTCTGCGGTCGAAGCGGTCGGCGACGACTCCGGCGACCAGGCCGGTCAGGATCGACGCGACACCGGTGAGCCCGGTGACGAGGCCCATTTGCAGGACCGATCCCGTGCTGTGCAGCACCAGCAGCGGCAACGCGACATAGGAGAAGGAGTCGCCGAGCGCGGAAAGGGTCTGAACGCCTAAGAAAATGCGATACGCGGGGTTGCTCCATAAAGAGGGCGGACCGCCCTCCGCACCCGTCGGCCGTACCTGATCCTGGTCCTCGGACAGTTCCCCTGACGGCACGGGTTCCCCCAATCCAGAGCTGCCGACGGGCAGTAGATCACACGCCCCAGAGGGCGTCAAGGTCGCCTTGGGCAAGGGTTAGTTGAAGGCCTTCTTGACGGTGGCCTGTCATGCATGCTAGAAATTCGATTTCGATTGGATTGTCTGTGCGAAGCCCCAACCCCCTCTTGCCTGGAGAGAAATTGCGGGTCGCATTTGTACATACGCCCATGTCTACCGTTCCTATTGCGCAGCGCAAAGATTTCTGGCGTAACTTCGACATTCAATACCATGCGGCACATCCCGGTCTCGACCACATGCGGAAGAACATGTGGGAGCTTCCGCACTGGATGCACTGGCTCGGCGGAGTGCTCGTCGCGCACGGCTACACCGACATCGATGTCGTCGATCTCTACACCGACCCGAACACGTTCACACGGCCGGGCGTGCTGGCCGTGGACGCCGTGGAGGCGGCCGTGCGCGCCCACCCGGCGGACGTCTACCTGTTCTCCCCGATGACGGTCAACCTCTGCTACGCGTACGAGATCGCGGGCGCCGTGAAGCGCATCAGCCCCGCGGCCACCGTCGTCTTCGGCGGGGTCGTCGCCACGCCGCTGGCCCACGAGGTGGCCGGCCACCCGAGCGTCGACTACGTGGTGGCCGACCGCGGCGAGCAGGCCCTTCCCGCACTCCTGGACGCGCTCGCCGACGGAGGCGACGTGGCCGGCGTGGGCAATCTGGTGCACCGGCGGGCCGACGGCACCACCGTGCGGACGGCACACCGCTACCCCCAGCTGCACCCGGCCGACATCCCCTTTCCCAAGGTGGACCTTTTCCCTTCGAGTACCGGGGAAGACATCCGCTATTTACGCCAGGTCTATGCGCTCGGGTGTCCCTACCAGTGCACTTTCTGCACCATCCAGACCATCGGCAGGCGTCCCGACTATTTCCCGCTCGACCGCGTCCTCGAAGAGATCCGCGCCTACCGGGCACGTTACGGCGGCCGTCACAACATCTACTGGGGTGACGAAACCTTCACCCTGCACCCGGATCGCACCCTTGAGCTCCTCGAACTCCTGGAAAAAGAAGGTGACATAAATTATGACTGTCAGACCCGGCTGAATTGCCTGACCGATGACCGCATATTGCGCAAGCTGAAGAGCAGCGGCTGCCAGTGGGTGGAGATCGGACTGGAGACCGCCTCCCAGGAAAGCCATGAGACGCACAAACATCACATGAAGCTGAGCGCGACCAGGGAAACCCTCAAACAGGTCAGGGACGCCGGGCTCGCCGCCTGCTCCTTCACCGTGAACGGCTTTCCCGACCAGAGCATCGACGACATGCGGCGCAGCATCGACTGGGTGTGCGAACTGCTCGCCGAGGACCTGCTGCAGGCGACGTATCTCTTCGGCCTCGTGCCCTATCCGGGAAGCGCCATGTTCAACCACCCCGAGCGCTTCGGGATGAAGCTGCTCCACCGCGACTTCCGGCTGTATCACGAGGACATGCCCCCCGTCTTCGCCACCGACAAGGCCACCCCGGACCAGGTGTACGACGTGTTCCTGGAGGGTCTCGACCTGTTCGCGCAGGCCATGGACAAGACCCCGTACTTCGGTTCGGCGCCGGACCCGGGCACCGCCGACGCGTACGGCACCTTCTGGGCCGATGCCCACGTATAGCCTTCCGCGGCCCCGGAAAGACGGGAGCACCATGACTTCTTCTCGATGGCACGTACTGCGGGACGGCGACGCGGGCCTGATCCTCACGGTGGCCTTCGACGCCGGACGGGGAGACGCCCGGTTCGCCGACCTGGCGTCCCGACTGGACGGACGGCAGGTACTGGAAGGTGTGCCGCGGCCCAGCACGGTCGCCGCACTCCTGCGGCACGGGGCGGACGCGTACGTGACGCCCTGGCTGGAGGAGATCAAGGAGCGCGGCCAGCCGGTGCGGGCCGTGCTCGGACACTGCGCCGGGAGCGGCCTCGCACGCGAACTTGCCGCGCGCTTATGGAGGTTGGGCCTCGGCGAGCCCGCCCTGATCACCTTCGACCCGGTCCTGGTCGACAGCCGGACCCTGGGCGAGGACTACCGCACCGCCGTGCACACCCTCGCCGCCCAGCTCTCCCCGCAGGACCTCGACACCGCACTCGCGGCGGCCCGGCCGTGCGACGACGGGCCCCTCGCGACCGGAGCGGACGTACTGCCGCTCGCCGAGGCACTCGAAGCGGCCTATGGGACGGCGGTGGCCGCCGCTTGCCGGGCCCTCGGCGTCGCCCCCGCGGTGCAACAGCAGCTCTCCGACCGGTTCTCGCACTACCTCGCCTACCTCGCCGCATCGGCCTGGACGGACGCGGCACCACCGCGGGACACACCACCCGCTACGACCGTCCTGTCCGCCACCGGTGGCATCGGCACCAGTGGCGCCGACCCGCGCGGCACGGTCACCCGGTTCACCACGGACCGGACCCGCCTCCTCGCGGACCCCGAAGTCGCCGCGTACACAGCCCGGTTGACGGACGGGTGACGCTCATGGACCCCACACCGCTCGCCGTCCCGGAGGCCCTGGCGAACCGCGTGCGCCAGGCACGGTCCGAGCGAATAGACCGTGAGCTGTACGACGAGGAGAAGCGCTGGCGCTGGTGCCCCGGCGACGGCGAGGATCCCCGCACCGTCTCGCAGGAGGCCCTGCACCGCGAGGCCGCGGTGGAACACGAGGTCGACGCCCGCCTCGGCCCACCCGAAGCCGGGCCCGAAGACCCGCGCCGGGACGGGGAACGACGGCGCGTCAAGTACTTCCCGGTTCTCTTCGTCAGCGCCCCGCACATCGAGGAGGGCGCGACCGGCGCGTTCCCCGGCATGCCCACTCCGCTGCTCTACGCGACCTGTGTCCTGGACCGGATGCTGCGCATCGACGAGTTCCCCGGCCCACGGGTGCCCGACGTCGTGGCCGTCCTCAACCCCCCTGCCTACTCCCCCGCCTTCGAGGCGGACCTCGTCGCCTGTCTGCGCGAGCACCACCCGATGGTGGTCGGCATCAGCAACCTCTCCGAGGGCCACCACTTCGCCCTGCGCATCGCGGCCACGGTCAAGAAGGAGTGCCCGCAGGCCATCGTCCTGCTCGGCGGCCAGCACGAGGACGCCGTCAACCCGGACGCCTACCGGGCGGCCTCGCACCGCGTGGCCGGCATGAGCGGCCGCAGGCAGGAGACCCACGGCGACTTCCGGATCGGCGCGGAGGAACTCGGCAGGCTCACCGCGCTGCAGACGTTCGCCCGCCCCGACGAACGAGAGCTCATGGACGTCGTGTTCGCGGGGGACTCCGCGTTCGCGCTGCCCGAGGTGCTCAAGGTGGTGGCGGAGTGTCTGCCCGCCGACGCCGAGACCGTCAAGAAGCGCATCATCGCCGAGCAGGACCGCTTCGCCGGGCTCCCGGGCGTGGGCAGCCTGTTCACGTACGACCGGAACGCGGGGCGCATCGAGTCGATGCCGCTCAGCGGCGTGCCGATCGACGGCGACCGGCTCCCGTACATCGACGTGACCCGGCTGACGCACGAGAACCGCTTCCCCGTCTTCGCCCATCGTCCGACCGCACAGATCATGGCCTGCCTGGGGTGCAAATACGCGTGCTCCTTCTGCCACGAGTCCGCGGACGCGTTCCTCTACGAGCAGCCGAAGATCCGCCAGCGGTCCCCGCAGCACGTCATCGGAGAGATCCGGCTGCGCATCGACCAGGGCTTCGAGGCGGTGTTCTTCGACGACAGCACCTTCACCCAGAACCCGCGCTGGCTGACCGAGTTCCTGCCCCTCCTCGAAGACCTCAGGGCCGAGCACGGCACCTTCGAATGGGGCTGCCAGACCACCGTCAACGACGTCGACCGCGACCTCCTGCTGCGCATGGCGGGAGCCGGCTGCACCTATGTGTACTTCGGCGTCGAATCGGCCGAACCCGACGCCGCACGCGTCCAGAAGGTCCGCCAGCTCCTGCTGGTCTCCGAGACCGACTGGACCGAGCGCTTCCGGAACGTGGCCCACTGGTGCCGCGAGGCCGGGGTCCGGGTCGGCACGTCCCTGCAGTTCGGCCTCGGGGAGACCACCGAGCAGCGGCTGCTCACCCTCGACCTCATCGCCGAACTGCACCAGGACGGCTGCATCCCCGACGGCTGCGTCGCCCTCAACGTCAACAGCCCCTACCCCGGCACCCGCCAGTGGCTCCAGATGCTCCAGTCGGGCGCCGCACTGCCCGACTACCGCGAGAAGCTCGTGCGCCACCCTGCCTTCGAGACCGCCCATCAGTTCTCCGCGATCACCGGCCAGGACGTCGAAGCCCTGTATCTGCTGGCCGCGGACCGCCTCGGCCGCGCGCTGCACCAGGAGGAACCGGCGTGACGAATCCACCGCGCGGGGGGCTGCCGGGCCCCGAGGGTCTGCGGCAAGCCGTGCCCGCCCAGGTCGCCTTCACCCCGGACTCGCTCGTCAGCCACGCACCGCTCGCCGCCCCGGGCGAACCGCCCCTGCTCATCCGGCCGGCCGCCCCCGGCGTCGACGTCGCGGCCTGGGCCGGACAAGCAAGAGCCTGGCTGGACGAAGCCCTCGACGAGCACGGCGCCGTACTGCTGCGCGGCTTCTCGGTCACCACCACCCATGACCTGGAACGCCTCGCCGACGCGCTCATCGACCAGGTGTACCGCGACAACGGCGAGCACCCCCGTGCCTCGCTCAGCGGCAGCATCTCCTCCCCGGTGTTCTTCCCGGCGGAGGAGAAGCTGCTGTGGCACACCGAGAACTCCTTCAACGACGCGGGTCCCTCGCGCATCATGTTCTGCTGCGCGCGGCCCGCCGCCTCCGGAGGCGAGACCCCGGTCGTCGACAGCCGACGGGTCTTCCGGCAGCTCGACGCGGACTTGCGGGCCGAGTTCCTCGCCAAGGGCGTGATGTACGTACGGAACTACGGGACGGGCCTCGGCCTCGACTGGCGTGACGTGCTGCGCACCGACGACCGCCGAGAGGCCGAGGCGCGCTGCGAACGGCAGGGGTTGCGCGCCACCTGGGACGGTGACCGGCTGCGCACCGAGGCGGTACGGCCGGCCGCCGTCCGGCATCCGAGAACCGGCGTGTGGTCCTGGATCAACCAGGCCCAGCACTGGCACCCGGCCTGCCTCGACCCCGCGACCCGGGCCGCCCTGGAGGCCACGCACACGCCGGACACGCTGCCTCGGCACTGCCACTTCGGCGACGGATCCGCGATCCCGGACGAGGCGATGGCCGAGATCTGCCGGGTGTACGCGGAGCTCGAGGTCAGCTTCCCCTGGGAGAGGGGCGACGTCCTGGTGCTCGACAACATCCTGGTCGCGCATGCCCGAAACCCCTTCCGAGGGCCACGCGAACTACTGGTGGCCATGGGCGACTTGGTGCCGTTCGCATGAGGGGGTCCGGATGAAGGGGATCCGCATGGGGGGACTCGTATGAGGGGGTTCGTATGAGGGGGCAGGAGGCCGTCGAGGACGGGAAGCGGGGCGGGGCGGCCAACCGGGTCGAGGGCTACCGGCTCTCGTTCCAGCAGCAGCGCATCTGGCAGGCGTACGGCTCCGCCTCCCCCTCCTGGGCCCAAGCACTTCTGTACGTCGACGGCGCCGTCGACCCGCGGCGGCTGGCCGACGCCCTGCGTACGGTCACCGGGCGGCATGGCGCTCTGCGGGCGCGGTACCGCCGTGTGCCGGGGGCGAATACCGCCGTCGCGGAGCTTGGCGCGGAGGGCAGCGCGAAGGGCGGCGCGGATCCTGGCGCGGAGGCCGGTGCGGACGACGGGGGCGTCGAGTGGTCGGCGCAGGATCTGCGGGCTCTTCCCGGCGGCGAGATCCCCGGGCACCTGGAAGCCGCCGTACGGGCCGAGCGGCTTCGGCCGACGGGCATCGACGGTGCCGCACCCCTGCGCGCACGGCTGGTCAGGCTCTCCGATCAGCGCCACGCCCTGCTGATCACGACCTCGGGGCTGTCCGCCGACAGCCTGACCGTGCGCCGCCTCGCGGCCGAGCTCGCCCGCGCGTACGACGGCTGTTCACCGGATACCGCACCCCTGCAATACATCCAGTACGCACACTGGCAGCACCAACTCGACGCCGCTCAGGCGGTGAACGACGCCCACGACGGTGACGATCACCACGAACTCAACGTCGACGCACTCCACGACGCCTCGCTGGACCTGCCCCTCCGTCGCCCTCAGGCACCGGGGGCAGTTGACGACCCCGCCGTCGTACGCCTCGACCGCCCGGTACCGCCCGTGCTGGCGCAGGCCGTCCGGGCGTGCGCGAAGCAGTACGGCACCACCACTGAAGTCGTGCTGCTCGCCTGCCTGTTTGCCCTCCTGCACAGGATCACGGACCGGTCGGACGCCACCGTATCGGCCGCCCTGCCAGGACGCCCTTACGACGAACTGCGCGACTGTGCGGGCCACTTCACCCACTGGACGCCGATCCGCACAGGGCGGGACGGTCCGGACGGGCCGGACGCGGCCACCACGTTCGCCGGTGTGCTGGCCCAGGTCCAGCGCGACTGGTCGGACTCCGAGCAGGCCGCCGAGCGCGTACCGGCTTCGTACGCCACCGAACCGACGGGCTGGGCGGTCGCGTTCGAGGCGAAGGAAGAGGTACGCACCGAGCATGCCGACGGCGTCTCCTTCACTCCGGCCTGGGACGACGTCGAGGCCGAGCCGTGTGCGGTGAAGCTCGAGAGCATCGCGGGCGACGACTCGCTGCGGCTGGTGTGGCGGTACCGCCAGGGCGAGTTCACCGAAGACTACGTACGGAGCCTCGCCGGCCAGTATCTGACCCTGCTGGAAGGTGTCGTCGCCGAGCCGACGGCCCCGCTCGACACCATCGGCGTACTCGACGAGCAGAGCCACGCGCTCGTGCGGGCCGCGGCCGACCACGGCCGTGACACCCGACAGCCGCCCTCATGCCTGCACCAGATCTTCGAGCGCCAGGCACGGCGGTCGCCGGACAGCATCGCGGTGGTGGACCCCACGGCCCGGCTGACCTACCGACAACTGGACGATCAGGCCGACCAGCTGGCTCAGGTGCTGCGGCAGCACGGCGTCATGCCCGATCAGCCGGTGGCGATCTCCATCGGGCACACCCGTCACGTCCTGGTGGCGATGATGGGTGTACTCAAGGCGGGCGGCGCGTATCTGCCGCTCGATCCGGAACTGCCCCGGGCCAGGACCACGGACATGCTGTCGCGCTCGGGCTGCTCCCTGATCCTCACCGGTCCGGACACCCCGCAGGACAGCGGGAGCCGCTTCGGCGGCATCCACTGTCTGAACGTCGACAACCTGCCGACGACGGCGACGGCGACGGCGACGGCGACGGCACAACCGGTCGCCCCACAGGCCGAGGTGACTCCGGAGAACCTCGCCTACATCCTGTTCACCAGCGGCTCCACCGGCGTGCCCAAGGGCGTGGCGCTGCCCCACCAGGCCTTGGCCAACTACGTGCTCTGGGCGGCCCGGACCTACGTGCACGACGGTGGCGCGGGGGCCATGGTGCACTCGTCCGTGGCGTTCGACCTGACGGTGACCAGCCTGTTCGTGCCCCTGGTCAGCGGGCATACGGTGCACGTGGACCCGGCCTGGCGCAACGTCTTCGGCCTCACCGCCGAGCTGGGCCGCAGGACCGGCCTCGACCTGCTCAAGATGACGCCGTCGCATCTGGGCGTGATCAACCACGCGCTCGGCCCCGACGGCACGGACCAGGTCGCGCACTCACTCGTACTGGGCGGCGAGAACCTGTCCTGGGAGCACGTCGCACCGTGGCGCCGGCCTGCGACGACCACGCGGATCTTCAACGAGTACGGCCCCACGGAAGCCGCGGTGGGATGCACCGTCCACGAGATCACCGCCGAAGATCCGCCGGTGGGTGACGTGCCCATCGGCAGGCCCGTGGACGGCGCCGACGTATACGTCCTGGACAGCCATCTGGCGCCGGTCCCAGTCGGCGCGCTCGGCGAGATCTGCGTGGGCGGCATCGGCCTGGCGCGCGGCTACGTCGCCGATCCGGCGGGGACGGCGGACCGCTTCGTGCCGCACCCCTTCTCCGAGGTGCCCGGCCAACGCCTCTACCGGACCGGTGACATCGGCTACTACGGCCCCGACGGAACGCTGCACTGTCTCGGCCGCCGGGACGAGCAGATCAAGGTCCGCGGCGTCCGCGTGGAGCCCGCCGAGGTGGAGCGGGCGCTGCTCGCACACGCATCCGTCCGCGAGGCGGCCGTGGTGCTCAGGCCGGACGGCACGGACATCCCGGACTACCGTGGCGGCGCGGGCGGCGGGCGGCTCACCGCGTTTCTCTCGGCCTCCACCGAAGGGACGGTCGCGCCGTCGGAACTGCGCGGCCACCTCGCCGAGCGCCTGCCGGCCGCCATGGTCCCGGCCGCGTACATCTGGCTCGACCGGCTGCCCCTCACCGCGAACGGCAAGATCGACCGCGACGCACTGCTGACGGCCGACACCCCGGGAGACATCCGCGACGCTCGCGCGCGGACAGACGCTCCGTCCGCCGCGCCCGCCGCGCCCGTCGACGCTTTGGAGGCGGGAGTCGCGGCCATATTCGGAGAGCTGCTCAAGATCCCCTCGGTCGGCGTGGACGACGTCTTCTTCGATCTCGGGGGCCACTCGATCCTGGCGGTGCGGCTGATCGCGAAGATCAACGCGGCGTTCTCCGCCGAGCTTCCGGTATCGGTGCTGTTCGAGGAGGCAGCGGCTGCCGACGGATCACCGGTCGACCCCGCGACGCCCAGGGCGCTGGCCGCACTGCTCCGAGGTACGGAAGAAGCGAGCCCTCCCCCCGCTCTCGTCACGCTCCAGAGCCGAGGCGAAGGGACCCCGCTGTTCTGCGTCCCCGGAGGCGCGGACGCCATCGGCTTCCGGAACCTCGCCGGAGGATCCGTGCTGCGGCGCCCGCTGTACGCCGCGCAACGGCGGCCGGAGGCCGACGAAGAGACCGATCAGGGGGTCGATACGGAGGTCGACGTCGAGGCTCTGGCCGAGCGCCACCTCGCCGCCGTCCGAGCCGTCCGGCCGCACGGCCCGTACCTCCTGATGGGCTGGTCGATGGGCGGTCTCGTCGCCTTCGAGATGGCCCAGCGGCTGACCCGGCTCGGGGAGCGGGTCGCCATGCTGGTCCTCGTCGACAGCTACCTCGCCGACCAGCTCCCGGCCACCACCGGATCGGCTCCGGTTGACGCCCACACCCGCGCGGCTCTGCGGTACCGGCCGACGCCGTACACCGGTCCCACGACCCTCTTGCAGGCGCAGGAGAGCGACCCGCGGATGCGGGCGGCGGCAGGCGCGGCCTGGGCGGCGCTGTGCCCGGCCCTCTCCCCGCCACGCGTGATCGCCGGTGACCACTACTCCGTGCTGGACGAGCCGTTCGTGGCCGCACTGGCGGCGGAATTGGAGAAGACACTTCAGGAGGCGGACGCCCCCCATGCCTGACGAAGCCGGCACCACGCCACCCCGCCCGAGAACACCACCCGCATCGCCGGGGACAGTGCTCCAGTACTTCGACGACACGCGGCGCACGTCGCCCGAGCTGCCCGCGGTGGAACACCGGGGGCGCAGCCTCTCGTACGAGCAACTCGGGTGCGCGGCAGACGCGTTGGCCGCGCACTTGCGCGACCTCTCCGTCGCGGGCACGGTCGTCGGCATCCGCACCGACCGGTCGTTCCGGCTCCCGATCGCCATCCTGGCCACGCTGCGGGCCGGTGCCGCGTACATGCCGCTGGACCACGCCTATCCGGAGGCGCGGCTGGACTTCATGATGCGGGACAGCGGGATGCGCGTACTGCTCACGCACCGCACCCCCACGGGGGTGCCGCCCGCCCCCGCCGGGACGAGGATCGTCCTGCTCGACGACGCCATACCCGCCGATCCGCCCCAGCAGGAACCCCCCACGCCCCTCACCACCCCCCACACCACCACTGACGACCTCGCTTACGTCATCTACACGTCGGGATCCACGGGCACGCCCAAGGGCGTCGCCATGCCGCACGGGCCGCTGCGCAATCTCATCAGCTGGCAGCGGGAGACCTTCGCCTGCGGGATCGGATCCCGGACCCTCCAGTTCGCGGCGGCGAGCTTCGACGTCCACTTCGAGGAGATGTTCAGCACCTGGGGCACCGGCGGCTGCCTCGTGCTGATCGACGAGGAGATACGCCGGGACTCCCACCGGCTCCTGCGCTTCCTCGACGAACAGCGGCTGCACCGCGTGTTCATGCCGTTCGTGGCCCTGCAGTCCCTCGCCCACACGGCCCAGGACGTGGGCCGCCACCCGGACACGCTCCGGGAGGTCGTGTGCGGGGGCGAACAGCTCTACATCACTCCCGCCGTACGGCAATTCTTCGGCGCCCTCCCGGGTGTCGAGCTGCACAACCAGTACGGGCCGTCGGAGACGCACAACGTGACGGCCGTACGGCTGTCCGGCGATCCCGCGTCCTGGCCGGAACGCGCCCCCATCGGCCGGTCCATCGCCGCCGCGCGCGTGCGGGTCCTGGACGAACACGGCAGCCCGGTCACGGCCGGGGACACCGGTGAGATCGTCATCGGCGGTCCGGTGCTCGCCCGTGGTTACCTCAACCGGCCCGGCCTCTCCGCGGAACGTTTCACGCCCGATCCGCTGGGGCCGCCGGGATCGCGGGTGTACCGGACCGGGGACGTCGGCCGGATCGACGCGCAGGGGCTGATCCACTTCCTCGGCCGCGAGGACGGGCAGGTGAAGATCCGCGGTTACCGCGTGGAGCTCGGTGAGATCGAGTCGGCGGTCAGGGCACTGCCGGAGGCGGCCGACGCCGCGGTCGTGGTGAACGAGAGCCGCACGGCGGGCAAGCGCCTTGTCGCCTACGTGGTCGCTGAGGCGCCGCTGCCCGAGGATCTGCGGACCCGGCTCGCGGAGACTCTGCCCGAGTACATGCTGCCGGTGGCGTTCGTCCCGGTGGACCGGCTGCCCCTGACACCCAGCGGCAAGCTCGACCGCCAGGCCCTCGCCACGCGCGAGCTGACGGTCACGGGCAGCGGCGCCCGCCCGGCCGAGGACGGGGTACACCCGACCGAAGCCGGAGTCCGGCAGGATCTCACCCTCCTGTGGGAGCACGTGCTGGACGCGAAGGACATCGCGGCCGACGACAACTTCTTCCGGCTGGGAGGCACTTCCCTGCTGGCCGCGGTGCTGATCTCCCGGATCAACGAGCGCTTCGGGGCGTACGCGGACCTGGAGACGTTCATCTCCCGGCCGACGATCTCCGCGATGGCCGAGTGGATCGGGGAGCGGTCGGACCTGTCCCAACAACCGGTGAGGCTGGATTCGTGATCGACACTGACGACGGACATCTGGCGGACCTGATCGCGGAGTACGAGGAGAACGGCTGGTGCAGTTCTCCGTTCCGGTTCACCGCCCCCGCGGTGAACCTGCTCCGCATGAGCCTGGACGACGTCTGCCGCCGAGGCGGGCCGGAGGTGGTCCACGAGAGGGGCAGCACGGCGGTCCGCGCGGTGCACGGCTGCCACGAGTTCGACGAGGTGTACGCCTCGCTCGTGCGCCACCCCTATCTCCTCGCGCTGGCCGAGGCCCTGACCGGAACGCCGGTGTACGTCTACCAGTTCAAGGTCAACCTGAAGCAGGCCCGCGAGGGCCAGGCCTGGCCCTGGCACCAGGATTTCGCCTTCTGGAACGCGGAGGACGGCCTGCCGCGCCCCGCGGCCGTCACGCTGGCCGTGCCGCTGGACGACGTCCACGAGAGCAACGGTCCGCTGCTCCTCGTCCCCGGATCCCACCGTCTGGGGTACCTCGGCCCCGGCAAGGTCACCCCGGGCGACAAGAGCGACTGGCGCAGGAACTTCGCGGCGGATCCCGAGCACACCATGGACCCCGGCCGTGCCCACGAGCTGGTCGGCTCCCTCGGCAGTACGCGGGCGACCGGCCCGGCGGGCGCGATCCAGGCGTTCCATCCGAACATCGTGCACTCGTCGTCGGACAACGCCTCGCCCGACCGCCGGGCGCTGCTGATGGTGTCGTACAACTCCGTCGACAACGCCCCGCCCAACCCGACCCGCCCCGAATTCCTGGTCGGCCGAAAGACGGACCAACTGAAGCCACGCTGGGACGACCGCTTCCAGCTCGAGGCATGACAAAACCCCACGGTCTCCGAGAGACCGTGGGGTTCTGGCTGGTGTCCGAGGGGGGACTTGAACCCCCACGCCCGATAAAGGGCACTAGCACCTCAAGCTAGCGCGTCTGCCATTCCGCCACCCGGACAAGGTGTCTGTCGTTCGCGGGCTGTTCCCCGCGGCGACATGGACAACAATACCAAGCTTTCGGAGTGCCTTTCACCTGCGTTTCCGTACGCCGCCGGGCGGATGCCCGGCGGCCCGCACCGCCGCATCTACAGTCTCACCATGAGTGACGGGTTGATTACGGGAGTGCTCGGTGACGTGAAGGTGCGGCGGCCTCGGCTGCTGTCCCCGTTGCGCGAGCATCTGCGGGACACCATGTGGTTCGCGCCGACCGCCGGTCTGATCGGATCCATGGTGCTGTGGCTGGTCGCGGCGGAGCTGGACAGCCGGCTCGTGGCGGCGGCACGGGACGCCGGGGACTACGACACCGTCGAGAATCTGATGAAGATCGCCGAGGACGCGAAGGCGGTGATCAGCACCATCGGCTCGGCGATGATGACCTTCATCGGTGTCGTCTTCAGCATCTCGCTGGTGGCCGTGCAGATGGCCAGCGGGCAGTTCAGCCCGCGGGTGGTCCGGCTGTACATCAGGTCACGGATCACCAAGATCACGCTCACCGTCTTCCTGGCGACGTTCCTGTTCTCGCTGATGACGCTCACGTCCTTCGACAGCGAGAGCGATCCGCGGCGCCTGACGAGCGTGCCGCTGATCGAATCGCTCCTGGCGATGGCGATGGTCTTCCTGAGCCTGCTGCTCTTCGTCGCGTACGTGAACGGAACCCTCCGCATGATGCGGATCGGTTTCGTCATCGACCGGATCGCCCGGGAGTCGTTCCGGATGGCCGTGAAGCATCCGACCGAGGGAGCGGTGGACGACGAACGCCTCGGCCCCGCCACCGCCCGGATCATTCACCACGGGCGTGCCGGAGTGCTGCGGGACGTGCACATCGCCCGCGTCGTGCGTGCGGCCAGGCGCCACGGTGTGGTGCTGCGGCTGCTGCCCCGCATCGGCGACTTCATGGTGCCGGGCACGCCGGTGTTCACCGTCCACGGCGGGGCGGCGCCGCCCCGGCGCGCGCTGCGGTACACGGTGTCGGTGGGTGTGGAGCGCACCTTCCACCAGGACCTCGGTTTCGGTCTGCGCCAGCTCGCCGACATCGCGCTGCGGGCCCTCTCCCCCGCGGTGAACGATCCGACCACCGCCGTCCAGGCCCTGGACCGCATCATCCAGTTCCTGGCGTCGGTGGCCGCCTATCCGCTGGGTGCCCTGCGCCACCGTGACCGGCGCGGGGCGGTGCGGATGGTGCAGCCCGTGCCGGACTGGACCGCGCTGGTGGATCTGGGGTTCGCCGAGATCCGGGGGTGCGCGGTCGGCAGTCCGCAGGTCGTCCGGCGCATGCTGGCAGGCCTGGACGACCTGCTGCGGCTCGCGCCCGAGGAGCGCAGGGAGCCCCTCCTGCGCCACCGCGAACTGCTCGCGCGAGAGGTGGAACGCACGGTCCCGGAGGCCGCGGACCGCGCGTTCGCCCTGCGGCCCGACCGGCAGGGCATCGGTTAGACCGCGCTCCGATCCCTGCCGGCCCGGGAATCACGCCATCAGGTGGTAGCTCGGGAAGTTGCCCGGCGGACGCTCCATCGTCGGACCGTGGGTGACCGCACGGACCAGCAGCTCGCCGCCGACGAACGCGCCGCGCCAGGACGCGCCGAATCCGCCGAACAGCTCGTCCCGGTCACCGCGCGAGCGAGGCTTCCCGTGGCCGGTCTTGAACGCGCGGATCTGCGGTGCGAGGCGTTCGTACGTCGCGGTGTCGTCGGTCGACAGGGTGGCGACCAGCGCTCCGTTCGACGCGTTCATGGCGGCGAGCAGCTCCGCCTCCGTGTCGACCAGGACGATGGTGTCGACCGGGCCGAACGGCTCCGCGTGGTGCAGCGGCGATGACGGGGGCGGGTTGAGGAGCGTGACGGGGTGGACGTACGCGTCCGTGTCCTGGCCCGGCAGGAAGCGGTCCGCCACCGGCGCCCCGCGGTACAGCGGCACGGCACCGCGGTCGATCGCTTCCGTCACCTGATCGCGCAGCTCCTTGGCCTTGGCCGCGTTGATCAGCGGGCCGAAGTCCAGTTGCGGGAACGGGTCTTCGGCGTGCCCGACCGCCAGCGGGTGACCGACGCGGAGGGTGCGCACGGCCGGCAGGTAGGCGGCGAGGAACTCGTCGAAGAGGCCCCGCTGGACGACGAAACGCGGATACGCGGTGCAGCGCTGCTTGCCGTAGTCGAAGAGCTTGGGGATGACGGCGCCGAGCGTGTCCCAGTCGCTGTAGTTCCAGATGCCCCAGGTGTTCAGCCCTTCCTGTTCGAGGATGTGCCGCTTGCCGAGGTCCGCGACAGCGGTGGCGACGGCGGCACCCGTGTCACGTCCGCCGACGAAGGAGACGCAGCCGATCTCCGGTGCGCGCACCAGCGCTTCGGACAGTTCTCCCCCGCTGCCGCTCACGAGGGTGACGGGGATCCCTTCGCGGGCTGCCAGCGCGCAGGCCAGGGTGAGACAGGCGACGCCGCCATCGGTCGGGGTCTTGGCGATGACCGCGTTGCCCGCGAGTGCCTGGACCAACACTGCGTGAACGAGCACGCTCATCGGGTAGTTCCAGCTCGCGATGTTGGACACCGGGCCGTCCAGCGGGGTCCGGCCCTCGATCATCGGCTCGATGCCGTCGACGTACCAGCGCACGCCGTCGATGGCGCGGTCGACGTCGGCCTGGGCGAGCCGCCAGGGTTTGCCGATCTCCCAGACGAGGAGGAGCGCGAGCAGTTCGCGGTGCTCGGTGAGGGCGTCGAGGGTGGCGGCGACGCGGGCGCGCCGTTCGTCCAGCGGGACGTGGCGCCAGGCCCGGTGCTGGTCGAGTGAGGCGCGTACGGCCTGGTGGGCGGTGGCGGCGTCGAGGCGCGGCGGGCCGGCGATGGGGCTGCCGTCGACGGGTGAGGTGGCGGGCAGGGCGCGGCCGTCCGCCTGCCAGGTGCCGTTCCAGAGGTTCAGTACGCGGTCGTCGCGGAAGGCCTCGGGGGCGACGGCCAGGCAGCGCCGCCAGGCGTCGGTCCAGGCCGTACCGGCTTTGAGGACGAGGGGGTGGGAGAGGGTGGATGCCATTCGGGTGTCTCCGCTCACGGTGCACAGTCGGGGCGGGAGGTACATGGCTCGTGCGGGGCCGCTCGTTTCGCGGTCCGGGTGTGTGCTGGGGGACGGTAGTGCAGTAAGGCCCTGTCACCTATGAGTGACATCACGCCCCGAGCTGGTTGAGAACGAGGCGGGCGGTTTCGGTCGGTGTGGCGCCGACCCGTACCCCGGCGGCTTCGAGCGCCTCCTGCTTCGCGCGTGCGGTGCCGGAGGAGCCCGAGACGATGGCTCCCGCGTGCCCCATGGTCTTGCCCTCGGGTGCGGTGAATCCGGCGATGTAGGCGACGACGGGCTTGGTGACGGCCTGTTGGATGTAGGCGGCGGCGCGTTCCTCCGCGTCGCCTCCGATCTCCCCGATGAGGACGATGAGTTCGGTCTCGGGGTCGTCCTCGAAGGCGGCGAGGCAGTCGATGTGTGTGGTGCCGACCACGGGGTCGCCGCCGATGCCGACGCAGGTGGAGAATCCGATGTCGCGCAGTTCGTACATGAGTTGGTAGGTGAGCGTTCCGGACTTCGACACCAGGCCGACGCGTCCGGGTTTGGTGATGTCGGCGGGGATGATGCCCGCGTTGGCCTGCCCGGGGGTGATCAGCCCCGGGCAGTTGGGGCCGATGACGCGGGTGCCGCGCTTCTTGGCGTAGGCGTGGAAGGCGACGGCGTCGTGCACGGGGATGCCCTCCGTGATGACCACGGCGAGACCGATCCCGGCGTCGGCGGCCTCGGTGACCGCCGCCTTGGAGAAGGCGGGCGGCACGAAGACGACGGTGACGTCGGCGCCGGTGGCCTTCATGCCGTCACGGACCGAGCCGAAGACGGGTACGGCGCGGTCGTCGAAGTCGATGATGCGGCCCGCCTTGCGCGGGTTGACGCCGCCGACGACGTTCGTGCCGGCCGCGAGCATGCGGCGGGTGTGTCTCATGCCCTCGGCGCCGGTCATGCCCTGGACGAGGACCTTGCTCTCCTTGGTGAGGTAGATCGCCATGTCCCGGCTCCTTAGGCTGCGTTGGTGTGACCGGCGAGTTCGGCTGCGCGGCGTGCGGCGCCGTCCATGGTGGTGGCCTGCTGGACCAGAGGGTGAGCGCGTTCGTCGAGGATGGCGCGGCCCCGTACGGCGTTGTTGCCGTCGAGGCGGACGACGAGCGGCTTGGTCAACTGGACGGATTCCAGGGCCTGGACGATGCCGTCGGCGACGGCGTCGCAGGCCGTGATGCCGCCGAAGACGTTGACGAAGACGGACTTCACGGCGGGGTCGGAGAGGATGACGGAGAGGCCGTCGGCCATGATCTGGGCGGAGGCGCCCCCTCCGATGTCGAGGAAGTTCGCGGGGCGCGCCCCGCAGCCCGCGACGACGTCGAGGGTGGACATGACGAGGCCCGCGCCGTTGCCGATGATGCCGACCTCTCCGTCGAGCTTGACGTAGTTGAGGCCCTTGGACGCGGCCGCCGACTCCAGCGGGTCGTCGTGCGCGGAGTCGTCGGCGCCCCAGCGTGCCTGACGGAAGCGGGCGTTGTCGTCCAGCGTGACCTTGCCGTCGAGGGCGAGGATCTCTCCCTGGGCGGTGCGGACGAGGGGGTTCACCTCGACGAGGAGCGCGTCCTCGCCGATCAGCACCTGCCACAGCCTGACCAGTACGTCGGCGGTGGCTTCGGATAGTCCCGCCGCCTCGGCGATCTCCGCCGCCTTCTCCGCGTCCACTCCCGCCGCCGGGTCGATCTCCACGCGCGCGACGGCCTCCGGGCGGCTCGCCGCCACCTCCTCGATCTCCATGCCGCCTTCTGCGGACGCGATCGCGAGGAAGCGTCCTGCCGCGCGGTCCAGTACGTACGAGACGTAGAACTCGCTGTCGATCTCGACGGGCTGGGCCAGCATCACCTTGTGCACGGTGTGGCCCTTGATGTCCATGCCGAGGATCTGGCGTGCCGTGATCTCGGCCGCGGCCGGGTCCGCCGCGACCTTCACACCGCCCGCCTTGCCGCGTCCGCCGGTCTTCACTTGCGCCTTGACGACGACGCGGCCGCCCAGGCGCTCGGCGCTCGCGCGTGCGTCCTTCGCCGTGTCGGCGACCTCCGCCTGCGGCACCAAGATGCCGTATTCCGCGAAGAGTTCCCTTGCCTGGTGCTCGAACAGGTCCATTCCGGCTCCTCACCGCTGTGTCGATCCGGGGAGCGACCCCCGGGCCCCCGAAAAGTGACGCACGCCCCCTGGACACCACCCACCGGATGCGGGATAACAAGCTTCATACAGTATTCGTCGACTGTATGCAATCTACCGCGAGAGCACCTATGAGCAGCGTGTGAGCGCTCCAACTCCCCTACGAAGGGACAGGACTTCGCCATGCCCGACGGCAGCAGCGACACGAACCAAACCCACATCTCCGGTGGGCATCTGGTCGCCAAGGCACTCAAAGCAGAGGGTGTGGAGGTCATCTACACCTTGTGCGGCGGCCACATCATCGACATCTACGACGGCTGCGTCGACGAGGGGATCGATGTCGTCGACGTACGCCACGAGCAGGTCGCCGCCCACGCGGCCGACGGCTACGCACGCCTCACCGGAAAGCCGGGATGCGCCGTGGTGACGGCAGGACCCGGAACCACGGACGCCGTCACGGGCGTCGCGAACGCCTTCCGCGCGGAGTCCCCGATGCTGCTGATCGGCGGCCAGGGAGCGCACACCCAGCACAAGATGGGGTCGCTCCAGGACCTTCCGCACGTCGACATGATGACGCCGATCACCAAGTTCGCCGCGACCGTGCCGGACACCGCGCGGGCGGCCGACATGGTGTCGATGGCCTTCCGTGAGTGCTACCACGGCGCTCCCGGACCGTCCTTCCTGGAGATACCCCGCGATGTGCTCGACGCCAAGGTGCCGGTGGAGAAGGCCCGGGTGCCGCAGGCAGGGCAGTACCGCGCCTCCACCCGCTCGGTGGGCGACCCCGAGGCCATCGAGAAGCTCGCCGACCTGCTCGTGCACGCCGAGAAGCCCGCGATCCTGCTGGGCAGCCAGGTGTGGACGACACGGGGAACGGCGTCCGCCATCGAACTCGTGCGGACCCTGAACGTGCCCGCCTACATGAACGGCGCGGGACGCGGCACCCTGCCGCCCGGCGACCCGCACCACTTCCAGCTCTCGCGGCGGTACGCGTTCTCCAACGCCGACCTCATCGTCATCGTGGGGACGCCCTTCGACTTCCGCATGGGCTACGGGAAGCGGCTCTCCCCGGACGCGACGGTCGTGCAGATCGACCTCGACTACCGCACCGTCGGCAAGAACAGGGACATCGACCTGGGCATCGTCGGGGACGCCGGCCTCATCCTGAAGTCGGTCACCGAGGCCGCCTCCGGACGTCTCAATGGAGGCGCTTCCAAGCGCAAGGAGTGGCTCGACGAACTGCGCGCCGCCGAACAGACGGCCATCGAGAAGCGGCTGCCCAGCCTCAAGTCCGACGCCTCACCGATCCACCCCTACCGCCTCGTCAGCGAAATCAACGACTTCCTTACCGAAGACTCCATCTACATCGGGGACGGCGGCGACATCGTCACCTTCTCCGGGCAGGTCGTGCAGCCCAAGTCGCCCGGCCACTGGATGGACCCGGGACCGCTCGGCACGCTCGGCGTCGGCATCCCCTTCGTGCTCGCCGCCAAGCAGGCACGGCCCGACAAGGAGGTGGTGGCCCTCTTCGGAGACGGCGCCTTCTCGCTGACCGGGTGGGACTTCGAGACGCTCGTCCGCTACAACCTGCCCTTCGTCGGGATCGTCGGCAACAACTCCTCGATGAACCAGATCCGTTACGGCCAGAAGGCCAAATACGGCGAGGAGCGCGAGCGCATCGGCAACACCCTCGGCGACGTCCACTACGACAAGTTCGCCCAGATGCTGGGCGGCTACGGCGAAGAGGTCCGCGACCCCGCCGACATCGGCCCGGCGCTGCAGCGGGCGCGCGAGTCCGGCAAGCCCTCGCTGATCAACGTATGGGTCGACCCGGACGCGTACGCCCCCGGAACCATGAACCAGACCATGTACAAGTGAGGAGCCCGCGCGATGACGACCAAGGCTCTTGAGGGCGTACGCGTCCTCGACATGACACACGTCCAGTCCGGGCCCTCCGCCACGCAGCTCCTCGCGTGGCTCGGCGCTGACGTGGTGAAGCTGGAGGCGCCCTCCGGGGACATCACGCGCAAGCAGCTGCGCGATCTCCCGGACGTCGACTCGCTCTACTTCACGATGCTCAACTGCAACAAGCGGAGCATCACCCTCAACACCAAGACCGAGCGCGGCAAGGAGCTCCTCACGGAGCTGATCCGGCGCTCCGACGTGATGGTCGAGAACTTCGGGCCCGGCGCCGTGGACCGGATGGGGTTCACCTGGGAGCGCATCCAGGAGATCAACCCACGCATCGTCTACGCCTCGATCAAGGGCTTCGGAGAGGGCCCCTACACCAACTTCAAGGCCTACGAAGTGGTGGCGCAGGCCATGGGCGGCTCCATGTCGACCACCGGCTTCGAGGACGGTCCGCCACTCGCCACGGGTGCCCAGATCGGCGACTCCGGGACCGGCATCCATGCCGTCGCCGGCATTCTGGCCGCCCTCTTCCAGAGGGAGAACACCGGTCGCGGACAGCGCGTGAACGTGGCCATGCAGCACGCGGTGCTCAACCTGTGCCGGGTCAAGCTGCGCGACCAGCAACGCCTGGCGCACGGACCGCTCGCCGAGTACCCGAACGAGGACTTCGGTGACGAGGTGCCGCGCTCGGGCAACGCGAGCGGCGGCGGACAGCCCGGCTGGGCCGTCAAGTGCGCGCCGGGCGGACCGAACGACTACGTGTACGTCATCGTGCAGCCCGTCGGCTGGCAGCCGCTCACCGAGCTCATCGGGCGTCCCGAGCTCGCTGAGGACCCCGAGTGGGCCACTCCGGAGTCGCGGCTCCCCAAGCTCGGCAAGATGTTCCAGCTGATCGAGGAATGGTCCTCCACGCTCCCCAAGTGGGAGGTCCTGGAGCGGCTCAACGCCCACAACATCCCGTGCGGCCCGATCCTCTCCACCAAGGAGATCATCGAGGACGCCTCGCTGGCCGCGAACGAGATGGTCGTCGAGGTCGCGCATCCGCAGCGCGGCTCCTTCACCACGGTCGGCTCCCCGCTGAAGCTGTCGGACTCCCCCGTGAACGTGGTCAGTTCGCCGCTCCTGGGCGAGCACAACGCGGAGGTCTTCGTCGGTGAGCTCGGCCTCGGTGACGAGGAACTGCGTCTGCTCAAGTCGAACGGAGTGATCTGATTGATGGCCGAAGACCGCGCACTGACGGTGCGGGCGCTCCTCGACTCGGTACGCGCGGAGGGGCGGACGTCCCTGACGGCGCCGGAGGGAAAGATCCTCGCGGACGCGTACGGGATCGCCGTGCCGGGCGAGGAGCTGGCGACGGACGTGGACGAGGCGGTGGCGCACGCGGCCCGCTTCGAGGGTCCCGTCGTCA
The DNA here is from genome assembly GCF_040636975.1 of Streptomyces sp. NPDC032198. Taxonomy (NCBI): domain Bacteria; kingdom Bacillati; phylum Actinomycetota; class Actinomycetes; order Kitasatosporales; family Streptomycetaceae; genus Streptomyces; species Streptomyces sp. NPDC032198. The sequence continues at coordinate 420,690 of NZ_JBEZVL010000003.1, forward strand.
TGAAGATCGTCTCCCCCGACATCCTGCACAAGACCGACGCGGGCGGTGTCATCGTCGGGGTGCGGGGCGCCGCCGACGTGCGGGCCGCCTTCTGCGAGATCGTCAAGAACGCGCGTGCGTACGCTCCGGAGGCACGTATCGAGGGTGTGCAGGTGCAGGAGCTGCTGCCCTCCGGCCAGGAAGTGATCGTCGGGGCGGTGACCGACCCGACGTTCGGGAAGGTCGTCGCCTTCGGTCTTGGCGGCGTACTCGTCGAGGTCCTCAAGGACGTCACCTTCCGCCTCGCGCCGGTCGACGCGGACGAGGCCGCATCGATGCTCGACTCGATCCGCGCCGCCGAGATCCTGCGCGGCGTACGGGGCGCGCCCGCGGTGGACCGGTGGGCGGTGGCCGAGCAGATACGCCGGGTGTCCCAACTGGTCACCGACTTCCCGGAGATCGCCGAGGTGGACCTCAACCCGGTGATCGCCACTCCGGAGGGCGCGATCGCCGCCGACATCCGCGTCATCCTCTCCGAAGGGGCTCCGAAGCAGCGTCGCCGGTACACGCGCGAGGAGATGCTCACGTCGATGCGGCGGCTGATGGAGCCCCGCTCCGTCGCCGTGATCGGCGCCTCCAACGAGCAGGGCAAGATCGGCAACTCCGTGATGCGCAACCTCATCGACGGCGGCTTCTCCGGAGAGATCCATCCGGTGAACCCCAAGGCCGATGACATCTTGGGCCGCAAGGCGTACAAGAGTGTCACGGACGTTCCCGGTGAGGTGGATGTGGCGGTCTTCGCGATCCCCGCCAAGTTCGTGGCGTCGGCCTTGGAGGAGGTGGGCCGCAAGGGCATCCCCAACGCGGTCCTGATCCCCTCCGGGTTCGCCGAGACCGGTGAACAGGCCCTTCAGGACGAGATCGTGGAGATCGGCGAGCGGCTCGGTGTGCGCCTGCTCGGCCCGAACATCTACGGCTACTACTCGACGTGGCAGAACCTGTGCGCGACGTTCTGCACGCCGTACGACGTCAAGGGCGGGGTCGCGCTGACGAGCCAGTCCGGTGGCATCGGGATGGCCATCCTGGGTTTCGCGCGCACTACGAAGACGGGCGTTTCGGCGATCGTCGGGCTCGGCAACAAGTCCGACCTGGACGAGGACGACCTGCTTACGTGGTTCGGCGAGGATCCCCACACCAAGTGCATCGCCATGCACCTGGAGGACCTCAAGGACGGCCGCGCCTTCGTGGAGGCCGCGAAAGCGACCGTCCCGAAGAAGCCCGTCGTGGTCCTGAAGGCCGGACGTACGGCCGCGGGGGCGAAGGCCGCCGGATCGCACACGGGCGCCCTGGCGGGCGACGACGCCGTGTACGACGACATCCTCAGGCAGGCGGGCGTCATCAGGGCCCCCGGCCTCAACGAGATGCTGGAGTACGCGCGCGCGTTGCCGGTGCTTCCCACCCCGCAGGGCGACAACATCGTGATCATCACGGGTGCGGGCGGCTCCGGTGTGCTGCTCTCCGACGCGGTGACCGACAACGGGCTGCGGCTCATGGAGATCCCCGACGACCTGGACGCGTCCTTCCGGGCGTTCATCCCGCCCTTCGGGGCGGCGGGCAACCCCGTCGACATCACCGGGGGCGAGCCCCCGTCGACGTACGAAGCGACCATCAGGCTGGGCCTGGAGGATCCGCGCATCCACGCGCTCGTCCTGGGCTACTGGCACACCATCGTCACCCCGCCCATGGTCTTCGCCGAACTGACGGCCCGCGTGATCGCGGAGTTCCGTGAGCGAGGCATCGAGAAGCCCGTCGTGGCATCCCTCGCGGGCGACGTCGAGGTCGAGGAGGCCTGCCAGTACCTCTTCGAGCGAGGCGTCGTGGCGTACCCGTACACGACGGAGAAGCCGGTGGCCGCGCTCGGCGCGAAGTACCGGTGGGCCCGGGCGGCCGGCCTGTTGGGGGGCGGTCCATGAGGTGACCGGTGAGGGGGCCGGCCGGCGGTGCGCGTCGGCCGGCCCCGGGACCCGTGCGCACACGAAAGGAATTGGACAGGGGGCGCTGGCCAGGATCTTTTCGACGCGAGGGGTGCTAGAGCGACATGACGACAACAGACATACCCACAGCCGTCCCGTACAGGGAGGTGACGGACTCCAACGGCCGGATGTTCCGGGTCGGCGAGACCGACGTCGACATCATGGGCCGCAAGCGCAAGTGGATGGTCATCCTGCCGTGGGTCGGCATGATGGGAATCAGTTCGGCGGAGTACGCGTTCGCGTCGGCCGAGGACACCCTGCGCGAGGCGCACGCCTGGGGCGACACCGCCATTTTCTGGATGCTGGGGGTCTGGGTCTTCTTCCAGGCCGCCGTGGCCTTCCCGGCGGGCAAACTCCGTGAGAGCGGGAAGCTTCCGGCACGCTGGGCGATGATGTGCGGCGCTGTCGGCACCCTGCTGGGATATCTGTCACTGGCGTTCGCACCTCATGTCGTCGTCGCCTTCATCGGCTTCGGCATGTTCAGCGGTATGGGCGCCGGAATGGTGTATGCGACCTGCGTGAACATGGTCGGCAAGTGGTATCCCGAACGGAAGGGCGGAAAAACCGGATTCGTCAACGGCGGATTCGCCTACGGTTCGGTGCCGTTCGTGTTCATCTTCACCGGCTTCATGGATCTGACGAACTTCCGCTGGGTGCTCGTGAGCGTCGGCCTCCTCCTGGCGGCGATGGTCGCCGTGGCCGGTTACTTCTTCCGGGACCCGCCGAAGAACTGGTGGCCGGCCGACGTGGACCCGCTGCGGCCGCCCAGCGACCCACGGGCCAGGCGCGCGCTGGCGATGAACCCGCCGGCCGTGCACCAGTACACGCCGAAGGAGGCGTGGCAGACCGGGCGGGTCGCGCTGATGTGGTTCTGCCTGCTGTGCACATCGGGCGTGAACATCTTCGGCATCGCCTTCCAGGTGGACATCGGGAAGGAAGCCGGATTCGCCGGTGGAATCGTCGCCACCGCGATGTCCTTGAAGGCCATCGTCAACGGCACGGGCCGAGGTGTCATCGGCTGGCTCTCGGACCTCTACGGACGCAAACGCTGCCTGATCTTCGTCTGTATCGTCCTCGGCCTTTCCCAGTACGGAATCCTGTGGGCCGCGGACATCAAGAACCTCCCGCTTTTCCTGATCTTCTCCAGCATTTCCGGATTCGGAGGAGGCGCCATCTTCCCGATGTTCGCGGCGATGACGGCGGACTACTTCGGCGAGAACAACAACGCGTCCAATTACGGCCTGGTCTACAGCTCCAAGCTGGTCTCCGGGCTTCTCGGCTCCGGTATGGGCGCCATCGTGGTGCACAACTGGGGACACACCGGCGCCTTTACGCTGGCCGGCTCGATTTCCCTGTTCGCGGGATTCATCGCGCTCTTCCTTTCCCAGCCGGGAAGGCCCAAGGACAAAGGCATCAAACCCAATCCGCAACCCCTCGGTGAGGAGATGGCCTGATGACGGCGGAGCCCATCGCCGCAAGCAACAAGGTGCCGGCCGGCACCCCGTATCGCGAGATCACCGACGAGCACGGCCGCGTCTATCGCGTGGGCGAGACGGACCGGGACATCCTCGGCCACTCCCGCAAGATCATGGTGTACCTGCCGTGGGTCGCGATGATGGCCATCAGCGTCTTCGAGTACGCGTTCGGCTCGGCGGAGGACACCCTGTCCCACGCCCACGGCTGGACGCAGTCCAACACCTTCTGGATTCTGAGTGTCTGGGTCTTCTTCCAGGCGGGCATAGCGTTCCCGGCCGGATGGATGCGCGAACGAGGCATCCTCACGGCGCGCAACGCCATGTTCATCGGGTCGTTCATGTGCCTGATCGGATTCCTCGCCCTCTCGCACCTGAACAACGTATGGCTCGCGATCATCGGGTTCGGCGTCATCGGCGGCGTGGGCTCCGGCTTCGTCTACGCGACCTGCATCAACATGGTCGCCAAGTGGTTTCCGGAACGCCGCGGCGCCAAGACGGGGTTCGTCAACGGCGGATTCGCCTACGGCTCGCTGCCGTTCATCTTCATCTTCAACTACGCCTTCGACACGGGCAATTACCACCGCGTCCTCGACCTGATCGGCGCGTACATCCTGGTCGTCGTGCTGGCCTGTGCCTTCTTCTTCAAGGACCCGCCGAAGAACTGGTGGCCCTCCGAAGTCGACCCGCTGGCGAAGTCGGGCGCCTCCAAGGACGCGGCCAGCCTCGCCAAGAATCCGCCCGCGGTACGTCAGTACACGCCGAAGGAAGCCATCAGGACGGGCATGCTGCCCCTGATGTGGTTCACCCTCGTCATGACGGCGGGCGTGTCCATCTTCGGGATCTCCTTCCAGGTGGACTTCGCCAAGGAGGTGGGCTTCGGGCCGCTGGTCGCCGCGACGTCGATGGGGCTCATGGCCGTCATCAACGGCATCGGACGCGGGGTGGTCGGCTGGCTCTCCGACATCTGGGGCCGCAAGGCGACCCTGGTGTTCGTGATCCTGGTCCTCGGGCTCTCCCAGTTCGGTGTGATCTGGGCGGGCGACATCCACAGCGAATGGCTGTTCCTGGTCTTCGCGTTCCTCTCCGGATTCGGCGGCGGTGCGTTCTACCCGATGTTCGCGGCACTGACCCCGGACTACTTCGGCGAGAACTACAACGCCACCAACTACGGGCTCGTCTACAGCGGCAAGCTGATCAGCGGCCTGTTCGGCGGCGGGCTCGGCTCGATGGTGGTGGCCGCGTGGGGCTACAACGGCGCGTACGCGCTCGCGGGCGGCATCTCGATGCTGGCCGCGGCCGTCGCACTGCTCCTCCGCCAGCCGGGACGGGAGCGGGCTCCTGCGCCCGCCTGACCCCCGTGACGCACACACAGCTCTCGCCGCGCGGCTTCCGCGCGGCGAGAGCTGTGTGTGCGGTTCGTGCGGGTGCTTCCCGAGTCTCTTCTCCCGGCTGTGTCAGCGCTTCTTGCGGAGGGCCGCCAGGTTGTCGTAGCCGACCTTCGCGAGCTTCAGGGACTGGCCGAGGTCGGTGCCGCTGGGCGCGTTGTCCTGCTCGACCATGGGGTTGTGGTAGTTCTTCTCGCCGACCCGGCTGAAGAAGGTGCGGTAGTCGATGACGCCCTCACCGAAAGCCACCATGTCGTAGCCCTCACCGCTGGTCTCGTTGCGGGTGCCGTCCTTGGCGTGGAACAGCGGGTAGCGCTTGTTGTTGCGGCTGACCAGCGCGGCCGGGTCGAAGACCTTCTTCCGCTGGGAGCCGTCGTGCGCGGTGTACGTGTGGAACTTGTACTGCGCGACGTGCGCCCAGTAGATGTCCATCTCCAGCCAGACCGACCGCGGGTCGGTGGACTTGAGGAAGTACTCCAGCTTGCGGATGCCGGAGCTGCGGGTCGGGCGGCCCTGCGCGTCGAGCGGGCCGCCGTCGAGCAGGAAGCCGTACGCCGCGTCGTGGTTGTGGGTGTAGAGCTTGATGCCGGCCTTGCGCGCGATGGCGCCCATGGCGTTCCACTTGTCGGCGGCGACGTCCCAGTCGGCCTTGTACGAGCTGTTGGTGGGGTCCCCACCGGTGCCCATGTGGTCCATGCCGAGGATGTTGGCGATCTCCAGGTGCTTCTTGAACGTGTCGAGATCGGGCTGCGAGAGCGGCCATGACCCCGGTATGAAGCCGTGGTTGCCCTGGGCGCGCAGGCCGTACTCGTCGAGCCAGGAGCGCAGCAGCTTGGCGCCCTCGACGGACTCCAGGCCGGCGCCGCCGGGGGCGTTGGCGTGCTGGCCGTAGCCCGCGAACTCGACCTGCTGGTAGCCGTAGCGGGCCAGCTCCTTGAACACCTCGCGGAAACCGGAGGGCAGGGTGCTGGCGAGCGGGTCACGGCCGGTCGCGTCACGCACCGTGTAGAGGATGATCCCGCGCTTCTTCGCGGGCACCAGTTCGTTGCCGTGGCCGTGGCCGCCCTTCGGCTGGGGCTGGGCGAAGGACGGTGCCGCGCCGAACACGGGCGCGGCGATCGCGCCCGCACCGACGGCGGTGCAGGTGCTGAGGAAGCGGCGGCGGTTGATGCCGAGACGCTGTCTGAGGGCCTCGTCGGCGGGAGTGTCGTGGAAGTCGGTCACGGGTGCTCTCCTGGGCTCTTGGACGTGGGCTTTTGACGTGGGCTTTTCGACGTGCGGGCGGACGCCACTGGCGTGTTGTCAGTGATGCGTGCTTCACTCTGTGTAACTGCTCCTGGTCGGGCTTTTGGTGGGGCGAGGTGTGCCTCAGCCCAGGCCGGCCAGGTCGAGCAGGAGGGATTTCACGGCGGTGGCCGCGATCCTGTCGGGAAGTGCATGGGGGGTGGAGCTGATGATGAGCGGACCGTCGTCGTCGCTCGTGGGGAGGCGGCCGTGGCTGCCGCGAATAGGTGACGGGTCGAGGGGCACGACCGCCATGCGGTAGCGCATGCCGAGCTTCTTGCGGGCCAGGGCCTTGGCCGCCTTGACCTTCACATAGGGGTCCAGGGGGTCCATGAAGAGCTCGACGGGGTCGTAGCCGGGTTTGCGGTGGATCTCGACGAGCTGCGCGAAGTCGGGCGCGCGGTCGTCGTCGAGCCAGTAGTAGTACGTGAACCAGGCGTCCGGCTCCGCGACGGCGACGAGTTCGCCGGAGCGCGGGTGGTCCAGGTGGTGGGCCTTCTTGCCTTCGTCGTCGAGGAGTTGCTCGATGCCGGGCACGTCGGCGAGCGCCTGGCGGGTGACTTCGAGGTCCTCGGGCCTGCGCACGTAGATGTGGGCGATCTGGTGGTCCGCGACGGCGAAGGCGCGCGACGTCATCGGGTCGAGGTACTCCATGCCGTCCTGGGTGTGCACTTCGAGCAGGCCCGCGCGGCGCAGGGCGCGGTTGATGTCGATGGGGCGGTCGACGCGGGTGATGCCGTACTCGGACAGGGCGACGACGGTGCGGCCCTCGGCCTTCGCCTCGTCGAGGAGGGGGGCGATGGCCTGGTCGAGTTCGGCGGCGGCCTGGTGGGAGCGCGGGTCGTCGGGGCCGAAGCGCTGCAGGTCGTAGTCGAGGTGAGGGAGGTAGCACAGGGCCAGGTCGGGGTGGCGGGTGCTGATGATGTGGCGCGTGGCGTCCACGATCCAGCGGCTGGAGACGATGTCGGCGCCGGGGCCCCAGAAGTGGAAGAGGGGGAACGTACCGAGCTTCTCGGTGAGTTCGTCGTGCAGGTCCGGGGGCCGGGTGTAGCAGTCGGGTTCCTTGCGGCCGTCGGCGTAGTAGACGGGACGGGGGGTGATGGTGATGTCGGTGTCGGCGCCCATGGCGTACCACCAGCAGATGTTGGCGACGGTGTAGCCGGGGTGCGCGCGACGGGCCGCGTCCCACAGCTTGTCGCCGGCGACGAGGCCGTTGTGCTGGCGCCACAGGAGTACGTCGCCGAGCTCGCGGAAGTACCAGCCGTTGCCGACGATGCCGTGCTCGGCGGGGGTGGTGCCGGTGAGGAAGGTGGACTGGGCCGCGCAGGTGACAGCGGGCAGGACCGTGCCCAGGGGCGCCCGGGAGCCGGACTGACCCAGGGACTTGAGGTGCGGCATGTGGTCGAGGAGACGGGGGGTGAGGCCGACGACGTCCAGGACGAGGAGAGGAGTGGGGCCAGATTCGGGTGCGGTCATGGCAGTTCCTTCAGGCCGAGGTCCGTCAGGAGATCGCGGGCGAGGGTGAGTTCGGCCGCGATTCCGTCGGCGAGCTGGGGGCGGGAGCGGGGACGCAGGGCGGGCGGCAGCGCCTGCCAGGTGTAGGTCTCGACCTCGAGGTGACGGGTGCGGGGTGCGGGCCCGCCGACCAGGTGGGCGAGGGTGTCCTTGAGTACGGGGAGGGTGGAGGTGAGGGGCGGCGCGGGAGCGGCGTGCAGGGGGACGTGGAAGTGGGCGCGCCAGGGTGCGCTCTCGGGCAGGGCGTCGCCGGCGAGGGATTCGCCGAGGTCGTCGGTGCCGCGCAGTCCGGCCGCGGTGCGGGTGCGGGTCTGGTGCAGGAAGCGGGGTTCGTCGAAGGCGGCGAGGGCCTCGCGGACTCCGGGGAGATGGGGGTGTTCGGCGTGCAGGGCGGCGGAGAGCTGGGACTTGACGACGGGGATGCCCGCGGCGGCGAGGGCATCGAGGGCGGTCTGCGGGTCCTCGAAGGAGGTGGCGAGATGACAGGTGTCGACGCAGACACCGATGCGGTCGTGGCCGATCGCGGTGAGGGGGGCGATCGCGTCGCCCGTGGTCTCCACGGTGCAGCCCGGTTCCGGTTCGAGGCCGATGCGGATCGACTTGCCGGTCAGCTCCGCGAGGGCGTCCAGGCGTTGGGCGAGCGCGGTCAGGGCGGCGCGGGCAGCCTCGGCGCGGGTGGCGTCGAAGGGGGTGCGCCAGGCGAGGGGAAGGGTGGAGATGGTGCCTTCGGTGACGTCGTCCGGGAGCAGGGCGGCCAGCAGCCGGGCCAGGTCGGTCGTGTGGGAGAGGCGCTCGGGGTCGGTCCAGTCCGGCTTGTAGACGCGGTACTTGACCTCTTCGGCGCCGAAGCCTTCGTACGGAAAGCCGTTGAGGGTGACGACCTCGAGGCCGCGCCGGTCGAGTTCCGTGCGCAGGCCGCGCAGCGCGGCCGGGTCGGTGACCAGGGCGTGCGCGGCATCCTTGGCGAGCCACAGGCCGATGCCCAGACGGTCCCTGCCAAGCCGTTTGCGGACGGGTTCGCAGTGGTCGCGGAGTTGCGCGAGGACGCCGTCGAGGGTTTCGGCGGGGTGGACGTTGGTGCAGTACGCGAGGTGGACGACGCTGCCGTCGGGGTGCCTGAAGCGCATGGCTCACGCCCCGCCGCGGAGGATGGAGTTGCCCTCGTGGGTGGCTTCGGTGTCCGTGACGTCGAGGGCGAGGCGGCCGCTGAGTCCGTAGAAGGCGACCGGGTTGCGCCACAGCACCAGGTCGACGTCGTCCTCGCTGAACCCGTCCTTGAGCATGGCGTCGGCGACCTTGCGGGTCTTCAGGGGGTCGCTCTTGCCCCAGTCGGCGGCCGAGTTGACCAGGACCCGCTCGGGCCCGTGGTCACGCAGGATGGCCACCATCCGGTCCTCGTCCATCTTGGTGTCGGGATAGACGGAGAACCCGAGCCAGCAGCCGCTGTCCTTGGCCTCCTTGACCGTGGTCTCGTTGAGGTGGTCGATGAGGACGCGGTCCAGGGGCAGCGCGGACTCCCGGATGACGTCGATGGTGCGGCGCAGGCCGGCGAGCTTGTCGCGGTGCGGGGTGTGGACGAGCGCGGGCAGCTCATGGTCGGCGGCGAGCTGGAGCTGGGCGGTGAGCGCGGCGTCCTCGGCCGGGGTCATGGAGTCGTAGCCGATCTCACCGACGGCGACGACGTTGTCCTTCATGAGATACCGGGGCAGCTCGTCCAGGACCGGAGTGCAGCGAGGGTCGTTCGCCTCTTTGGGGTTGAGAGCGATCGTGCAGTGGTGGGCGATGCCGTACTGGGCAGCGCGGAAGGGCTCCCAGCCCAGGAGGGAGTCGAAGTAGTCGAAGAAGGAGGCGGGTGAGGTACGGGGCTGACCCAGCCAGAACGCGGGCTCGACGACGGCACGGACGCCTGCGGCGTACATGGCCTGGTAGTCGTCGGTCGTACGGGACGTCATGTGGATGTGGGGGTCGAAAATGCGCATCAGGACTCCTGCTCCTCGCCGGTGGAAGGGGTCGCGGGGGCCGAGGGCGCCTCTGCGGCCGCGGGGGCCGTAGGGGCGGTCAGGGCCAGGACGCGGTGCAGATCGCTGGGGACGGGGCGCCCGGCCGCGGTGCGTTCGCCCGCGTAGTCGCCGAGCATGCGGGCGAGCTCGGCGTCGGCACCGGCACGGCGTTCCAGTTCGGCGACGGCCTCCACGGGGACGCCGGTGAACAGGCACTTGAGCACCGCGTGGCGCCAGTCGTGCGGGGCGAGGTACCGGGCGGCGTACGGGCCGACGGCGGCGGCGACGAGCCGGGTGTCGTTGGTACGCAGGGCGTCCTCGACCAGGGGCAGCGCCTGCGGGCCCTGGACCAGGTGAGGCAGGGCGTGCAGGACGGCGCGGCGCTCGGCCGCGGAGCCTTGTGCGTAGACGCGGGCGAGGGTGGCCGGATCCGCTTCGGCCGCGTGCAGGAGGAGTACGCGGGCGGCGTCGGCGTTGTCCTGGCCACAGCGTCGGCCGGCTTCGGCGAAGCGCAACTCCCAGACGGGGGTGCCCTTTTGCTCCGGTCGCCCGGGGTGGGCGGCGGCCTCTGCGGTGGCCTGGTCGAGCCAGGCGCGGGCGGCCCCGCCGAGGGTGGCTTCGAGGCGGGTGCGGAGGTCGTCGATGACGGGGGCTTCGGTCACGGGGTTCCTCCTCTGGCGGGAAGGGGGGCTGAGGGTGGGGCCGGGGCTGGGGGTGCGGGGATTGCTTCAATCGCCGCCTTGTGCAGGAACTCGATGGACTGGGCGGCGAGTTGGGGTCCCGCGTGGGAGTGGCGGGGCAGTTCGACGACGGTGAGGCCTTGGTAGCCGGTGGAGGCCAGGGCTTCGAGGACGGGCGGGAAGTCGATCTCTCCGTCACCGAACGGGAGGTGTTCGTGGACGCCGCGGCGCATGTCCTCGATCTGCACGTGCCGCAGCCAGGGGGCGGCATCGCGTACGCAGTCGGCGGGAGACTGCGGTTCGAGGCACTGGCAGTGGCCGATGTCGAGGGTGAGGCCCAGGGGCTGCGGGTCACCCAGTAGGTGACGGAGCCGGTGGAAGTCGGCGAGGGTGGAGAGGAGGTGGCCGGGCTCGGGTTCGATGGCCAGGGGCACGGCGGCGCCGAACGAGGCGTCCAGTACGGGGCCGAGGGCTTCGGCGAGCCGCTGCCAGGCGGTTTCGTCGGAGGTGCCTTCGGGGGTGATCCCGCTGAAGCAGTGCACGGCGTGGGCGCCCAGGTCGGAGGCGACCTGGACGGCCCTGATCAGCAGGCGGACACGGGCGGCGCGCGCGTCCGGGTCGGGGTCGAGGAGCGACGGGCCGTGCTTGCGGCGCGGGTCGAGCACATAGCGGGCGCCGGTCTCGATCGTCACCGTCAGACCGAGGCGCTCCAGCCTGCGGGCCACGTGCCGGGTGCGGGCGGCGAGGTTCGGGGCGAGGGGGTCGAGGTGCATGTGGTCGAGGGTGAGTCCGACGCCCGCGTAGCCGAGGTCGGCGAGGAGCCCCAGGGCGTCGTCGAGCCGGAGGTCGGTCAGGCCGTTGGTGCCGTACCCGAAGCGGAACGGGGACGAAGCCCCCCGGGCGGTGGGGCTTGCGCTCCGTGCGGTCGACTGCGCCTGCGCTTGCGCACGCGCTTGCGGCTGTGGGGTGTTCGGCCCGTCTGTCGTCCCCGTCGTGCCCGTCGTGCCCGTCGTGCCCGTCACGTGACGCTCACCTTCCGGCCGAACTTGCGGGCCGCCGGGGCCAGGGCCGCGGTCAGCAGGGCGGGGCCCAGGGCGCCCGTGCGGGCGGAGAGTGCGGCCTGGAGCGGGATCATGGCTCGGATGCCGCCGCCGACTGCCCGCTGGGTGAGCTGGGGGGACGGGTTGAGCGCCGCGTGGAAAAGGGGCCGGGCGGCGGTGGCCGCGTAGGTGGCGGCGAGCGCGGCCTGGACAGCACCGCGGGCTCCGGTACGCCACGCACTGCCGGACCACCCCGAGGCGGAGCCGCCCGGCACACCGCCGGTACGCCGGACCCGGCCCGCCGTCCGGCCCACCAGGCGGGCCCCTGTCAGCTCCCCCGGGGTGAAGCCCGGCAGACCGCGGGTGGCTGCTTCGCCGCGGGCTACCGGGAGTTGGGGTGGGCGGGCAACGGGGCGGGTGTTGGTGCGCGTACTGGTGCTGGTAGCCGTGGAGGCGCCAACGCCGGTGTCGGATGCGGCACCTATGCCGGTGCCGGTGACGGTGCTGGTGTCGGTGCCGATGAGGGAGCTGGTGTCGGTGCCGGTAACAGCGCCGATTTCGATGTCAGAGCCCGCGCCAGTGCCCTTGCGTGTGCCGCCGCCGTCGCCGCGGCCCCCGTCCACGCGCGCCGCAGCGCCACCCCTTCGGGCCAGCAGTTGCGCGAGCGCGGCTGTCGCGGCGAGGGCGGCCAGGGGCGCCGCCGTGGAGCCGCCCTGTGCCTCACGGCGCGAGACCGCGGTCACCGCGAGGGTGTGGGCGCCCAGGACAAGGGCGGCAGGTACCGCCGCGCGAAGGCCGGGACCGGGGCCAGGGACGAGACCCGCATCGGGGGCGTGAACGAGACCTTGGCCAGGGCCGGAAGCACGACCGAGGCCAGGATCGGAACCAGCCCCGAACCCAGGCCCAGGCCCAGGCTCAAGCCCACGCCCAGGCCCACGCCCGCGACCCCGCCCGGAAAGCCTGGCCGCAAGCCTCGCCAACGGCCTGGAGCACCTCTCCCCCGCCAAACGCCGCCGATGCCCAGCAGTCGGCGCCCCCGCCGAAGCCGAGGCAGCCCCCACCGAGGCGGCCCCCGCCGAAGTAGCCGCCGCCCCCAGCAGCAAGTCCAAGGCGCGGGCCGTGGCCATGGCCGCCGGGCCTGCCGGGGTGTGTTTCAGGCCCAGGTCGTACCCCCACACCGTGACTGCCAGGCCGCTCGCCACCGTCAGGGCGGGGCGGCCCGCGCCGGCAGCCAGGGCGAGGCCTCCTGCCGTCAGAGCCGCTGCCGCGCCCAGGGCCACCGGCGGGGCGATGCGGCCGGACGGCAGTGGGCGGTGGGGGCGTTCGATGGCGTCCTCCTCCCGGTCCGCCCAGTCGTTGAGGGCCATGCCCGCTTCGTAGAGGGAGAGCGAGGCGGCTATGGCGAGCAGAGTGTGACGGTTGGGGCGAAGCCCTGTCGCCGCCGCACCGGCTAGAGCGTCGCCGGGAACGGTGAACAGGGCCGAGACGCGCAGGAGTTCGGCCCAGTCCCGAGCAGCGCCCAGGCGGAGCCCACCGCGAGCGACCGCACGGCCGACGCCCGCCGCCTCGCTCCCACGGCCGTACGAAGCGTCACCACCGCCGACAAGACGCAGCCCCCGCTCAGCCTCACTCACCCCTTCCAGTCGGCCACCCCGCGAGCCCTCCCCCTCACCAGCCGCAAACCCAGCCGCCTCGGAAGCCCCACTCGCCCCCGCCGCCCCCCTCATACCGAAGCCCCCCGCAGCCGGGAAGCGAAGCCCATCAGTGCCTCGTACTGCTCGGCCAAGGCCGATGACGAGCCGTCGTCCGGGTCCTTGAAGTAGAAGCCCAGCTCGCCCAGCGGGCCAAAGAGGCCGAGTTCGTGAGCGCGGGCCACCAGCCTCGCCAGGTCCAGGATCAGCGGGGCCGCAAGGGCCGAGTCACAGCCCTGCCACGTCGTCTGCAGGACCATCCGCGCGCCGAGGAAACCGTCGAACGCGATGTGGTCCCACGCGGTCTTCCAGTCGCCGAGCGACGGGACGTCATCGATGTGGACCTCGCCCTCCGGGGCGGATCCCAACGTGTCGGCAAGCACCCGTTCCTTGCCCGCGTTCTTCGCCGCCGCGGCGGCCGGGTCCGCGAGGGCCGCGCCGTCGCCGCCGCCCAGGAGGTTCGTGCCGGACCAGGCGCGGACGGCCAGCGCGCGCTGGGCGAACATCGGGCCGAGGACGGAGCGCAGGAGCGTCTGGCCCGTCTTGCCGTCCCGGCCCGCGAACGGGAGCCCGGACGAGGCGGCCGAAGCAGCGAGCGCCGGGTGGTGCAAACCGGCGGACGGGGTGAAGTTCACGTACGGGCAGCCGGCCCTCAGCGCGGCCGCCGCGTAGAGGGAGCTCGCGGGCAGCCTGTCCTCGCCGTCCATCGGCACCGGTTCCGTCGACGCGACGTTCACCACCACCGCACGGGCAAGCCCCCTGCGGCGTACGAAGTCGCGGAGGTCGGCGGCGAAGGACTCGATGAGTTCCTCGTCCGTCCGGCCGTCGGAGTCCCCGCGGCGCGGCCCGCCCATGCGGATCTCCGCGTCCGCCGCGGCGAGTTCCGCCGTCACCGCCGACGGGAGGCCGTGCGGGAGCACGCCCCCGGCGGCCAGGTGTTCCGCGCGTTTGGGCAGCGGGCACTCCGCCGTGTCGTGGCCGCCGAAGACGAGCGACGACAACGTTGGCAGACCGCTGTCCGTGAACGGTTGGGTCTCCGTGACCATGCCGGTCGGCGGGTGCAGTCCGGCCGTCACGGCCGCGCACCCCGCGACAGCCGTCGTGGCGACCGAACCACGCGCCCCGATCAGCCACACCCCCGTGAGGCCGCCACCCGATGTGTCAGAAGAACCAGTAGGAGAAGGATTGGGCACGGCTGCCTCCTGTCGTACACGCGGCGAACGCGCGGGGGAAGGGAGAAGAGAGACGGCGGACGGGATGAGACGGCGGGCGGAGGTCCGGCGTCCTCCGCCCGCCGCCGTCTAGCGGCCCACGCCGGTGGCGGCGTCGGCCGGCAGGTCCTTCACCCGGATGTCGCGGAAGGAGACCTGGTCGTCGGCACCGTGGTTCTGGATGCCGATGTGACCGTCCTTGAGGCTCCTCGCCGGATCCGTGTTGGTGAAGTCGTTGATCTTCACTCCGTTGAGATAGACCCGAAGGCGTTCGCCCTCGACCCGGAGCTCGTACGTGTTCCACTCCCCTGCCGGATTCAGCGCCTTGTCGCGCTTCTTCAGGTCGGCGGACTTGAAGCCGTAGACGGAGCCCGTGGTCTTCTCCGGGACGTCGGTGGCGTCGATCTGGATCTCATAGCCGTTGTTCACGGCCGACCAGGGGTCGTCGGAGGGCGGGAAGCCCACGAAGATCCCCGAGTTGTCGTCGCCGTCCATGCGCCAGTCCAGCTTGAGGGAGTAGGAGCCGAGCTCCTTCGCCCCGTACCAGAGCATGCCCATGCCGCCGACGGTCTTCAGGGTCCCGTCGCCCTCGTTCAGCTCGAAGGATCCGGGGCCCGCCTGCTTCCAGGCCTCCAGGGACTTCGCCGTACCGTCGAAGAGCGGTGTGTAGCCCTTCTCCGGGCGGCAGTCGGCCTGCACCGCACCCGTCGCCCAGCGGATCCCGCCGAGCAGATGCGTGCGATACGCGGGATCGGCGAACGACTCCTTGGTGTGGCCACTGCCCGTGTAGAAGGAGCGGCCTCCCTGGTAGTCCTGGCACCAGGCGATGGGATGGTCGCCCGACATCGAGCCGCCGGTGTACGACGACTCGTCGAGCGAGGCGAGGACGTGGGCGCGGTCCCGGGGGTTGGAGCGGTAGTTGTACCACTCGTCGGTCCGGTCCCAGATCCCCGGCAGATGTGCCGTGGACGGGTGCCCGTGGTCCTCGACCCGCACCTTCGCGGGCTGGATCGCGGGGTGCGACTGGAAGTACGCGCCCGCGAGTCCGCCGTAGAAGGGCCAGTCGTACTCGGTGTCGGCGGCGGCGTGCACGCCCACGTACCCGCCGCCCTTCTTGATGTAGCCCTCGAACGCCGACTGCTGTTTGCCGTCGAGGACGTCACCGGTCGTGGAGAGCCAGATCACGGCGTCGTACCGCGCGAGGTTCTTGGCCGTGAAGGCCTTGGCGTCCTCGGTGGCGTCGACCGTGAACCCGTTGGCCGCGCCGAGCTCCTTGATGGCCGCGATGCCTTCGGGGATGGAGTCGTGCCTGAAGCCCGCGGTCTTGGAGAAGACCAGGACCTTCTCACCCGCCTGCTTGCTCTCCGGTTCGGAGGCCGCGGGGCCCGATACGCAGCCGATGAGCAGGGCGGCCGTAGCGGTGGCAAGGGTGATGCGTGCGGATGCCCGCATGGTGGGGTGGCCCCTTCCTCAGCTCGTGGTGAAGGTGAAGTCGTCGACGTCGTAGAGGGCTCCGGTGCCCGTTCCCTTGAAGACCAGGAAGAGCGTCGTCGTCTTCGTGGGTGCCTTGGTGATGGTGGTGCTCACGTCGGCGTACGTCTCCCACCCGCCGGTGGGTGCGACCTTGGCCTTGCCCAGGAGCCTGCCGGTGGCCGACCCGCTGCGGACCTCGAGCGTGCCGCCCGCGCCGGCCGACGCGACGCGCGCGGTCAGCTTGGTGGCGTTGCCCAGGATGTAGGGCTTGAAGGAGATCCAGTCGCCGTTGTTGATGTCGCCGACCGTCTTTCCGCCGTGCGCCGGGGTGTGGTTCGCCACGGAGACGCCCTTGGAGTCGTTGTAGTGCTCGCCCTGGCGGTGCTTGGGCTGGACGACGTTCTGGTCGTGGGTGGTCAGCGCGGGCTGGCCGCCTGCGCCCTTGTCGGTGTACTCGGCGTCGAAGACCCCGAAGATGTTGGCGTTCGGGTCGTGCTCGCCGTCCGCCGACGTCTGGATGGTGCCTTCGCAGCCGTTGGCCGAGGTGACCGGGTGGCCGTGGCTGTCATGGCCGAGGATGTGCGTGACCTTGACCTTGGTGCAGTCGATCGGCCCGTCTTCCTTGTCGGTCACCTTCACCTTGAAGGGCACCTTGTCGCCGAAGGTGAACATCTGCCCGTCACCGGGGAGTTCCAGGGTCACCTTGGGCGCGGTGTTGCCGACGGTGATGTGCGCGCTGGCCGAACCGGTGCGCCCGGTGGAGTCCTTGACGGTCACGGTCGCGGTGTAGACGCCGTTCTTCTTGTACGTGTACGAGGGGTTCTGCTGGGTCGACTTGCCGCCGTCGCCGAAGTCCCACGCGTAGGTCAGCGTGCCGCCGTCGGCGTCGGTGGCCTTCGCGGTGAACTTGGTCCTGAGCGGGGCCTGGCCGCTGGTCACGGAGGCGCTCGCCTCGGCGACCGGTGAGTGGCCGTCCGTGGCGTTCTCGATGCGGAAGAGTCCGGAGTTCTCGTCTCCGCCGAACCAGGCGGTGCCGTAGTCCAGGACGTACAGCGCGCCGTCGGGGCCGAACTCCATGTCCATGATCTGCGTACCCGTCCAGGGGAACGGGTTGATCTTCGAGACCGTGCCGTCCGCGCCCTGCTCGATGCGCTTGATCCAGCGCCGTCCGAACTCTCCGGCGAAGAAGTCGCCGTCGTAGGCCTCCGGGAACTTCACCGGGGAGGTGTTCGCCGCGTCGTAGCGGTAGACGGGTCCTGCCATCGGGGACTCGGAGCCGGAGCCGAACTCGGGCACTGAGCCGCCGTCGTAGGGGATCCAGGCTTCCTGCGCGGCCGGCAGATCGGTCAGGCCGGTGTTGCGCACGGAATCGTTCTTCGGCGCGGCGCAGTCGAAGGCGGCGCCCGAGGTCTGCGTCGCGAAGTCGTAGTCGATGTACGCGTCGTTCTTGCCGGTGCAGTACGGCCAGCCGAAGTTGCCCGGCTTGGTCACGCGGGCGAACTCGACCTGGCCCGCGGGGCCGCGCTTGGGGTCGGCGGCACCCGCGTCGGGTCCGTAGTCGCCGACGTACACCGTGCCGGTGGGCTTGTCGACGCTCATGCGGAAGGGGTTGCGGAAGCCCATCGCGTAGATCTCGGGGCGGGTCTTGTCCGTGCCCGGGGCGAAGAGGTTGCCCTCCGGGACGGTGTACGAGCCGTCGTCGGCGACCTTGACGCGCAGGATCTTGCCGCGCAGGTCGTTGCTGTTGCCGGCGCTGCGGCGGGCGTCGAAGGCGGGGTTGCGGTCCGCGCGCTCGTCGAGCGGCGAGAAGCCGTCGGAGGCGAAGGGGTTGGAGTCGTCGCCCGTCGAGAGGTAGAGGTTGCCCTCCTTGTCGAAGTCGATGTCGCCGCCGACGTGGCAGCAGATGCCGCGGCTCGCGGGGACGTCGAGGACCTTCTTCTCGCTGGCGTTGTCGAGGGTGCCGTCGGTCTTCAGGACGAAGCGGGAGAGGCGGTTGACGCCGTCGAACTTCTTGAAGTCCTCGGCCGTGCCGGTCTCCGGGGCGTCGCCCGCCGGGGTGTCGAGCGGGGGCGCGTAGTAGAGGTAGATCGCGCGGTTCTCGCTGAACTTCGGGTCGAGGCCGACGCCTTGGAGGCCCTCTTCGTCGTGCGAGTAGACCGGTATCTTGCCCGCGATCTTGGTGTTGCCCGCGGCGTCCGTGAGGCGGAGCGTGCCGTCGCGGGAGGTGTGCAGGACGGAGCGGTCGGGCAGGACGGCGAGTGTCATGGGCTCGCCCGTCTCGGTCTCGCCCTTGGCGAGGGTGACTTGCTGGAAGTCCTCGGCCGCGGCGGCCTTGCCGGTGGCCGCCTTGTCCGCCTGAGCCTGGGCGGCGCGGACGGCCTCGGGGTCGGCGGCGTTCGCGGTGGGGGCGGTGAGGCTGAGGGTGGCGCCGGCCAGCAGGGTGCCGGTGAAGAGCGCGAGGGTCTTACGAAGTCTGCGGGTCTTAAGGAGCCTGAGGCGTTTCCTGTGCACGGGGTTCCTCCGGAAGGGGGACGGTCGTACGCGGGTGTGGTGCGGGGGCGCTGGGCGCCGGGGTGCGCCGTCACCCCGGAAGGTTCATGTCCTGTACACATCAGGGACGGTAGCCACGTTTGTCCGGGACGGAAAGCCCTTGCACAGCAATGAAGTTCAGCTTTTTCCTTGGGCAGGACAAAGTGGCTCCGCCTGATCTCCGGCCGTGGCGGCTCAGTTCCCGCCGAACGCCGCGTCAAAGGACGCCGTCGGCGGCTCGAAGTCGAACGCCTTCAGGTGCTTGAGCGCCTCCGGCGCCCCCTGGAGGCGGTCCATCCCCGCGTCCTCCCACTCCACGGAGACCGGACCCTCGTACGCGATCGAGCGCAGCATCCGGAACACGTCCTCCCACGGGACGTCACCGTGACCGGCGGACACGAAGTCCCAGCCGCGGCGCGGGTCACCCCACGGCAGGTGCGAGCCCAGACGGCCGTTGCGGCCGTCCAGGCGGCGCCGCGCCTCCTTGCAGTCGACGTGGTAGATGCGGTCCCGGAAGTCGTAGAGGAAACCCACCGGGTCCAGGTCCTGCCACACGAAGTGCGAGGGGTCGAAGTTCAGGCCGAAGGCCGCGCGGTGGTCGACCGCCTCCAGCGCGCGCTTGGTCGTCCAGTAGTCGTACGCGATCTCCGAGGGATGCACCTCATGGGCGAAGCGCACACCCTGGACGTCGAAGACGTCGAGGATCGGGTTCCAGCGCTCGGCGAAGTCGTCGTAGCCGCGCTCGATCATCGACTCCGGCGCGGGCGGGAACATCGCCACCAGATGCCAGATCGCCGAGCCCGTGAAGCCGACCACGGTGTCCACGCCGAAGGCCGCCGCCGCGCGTGCCGTGTCCTCGATCTCGCGGGCGGCCCGCTGCCGGACGCCCTCCGCTTCCCCGTCGCCCCAGATGCGGGCGGGCAGGATCGCCTGATGCCGCTCGTCGATGATCGCGTCGCAGACGGCCTGCCCGACCAGATGGTTGGAGATGGCCCAGCACTTGAGGCCGTACTTGTCGAGGAGCTGGCGGCGCGAGTCCAGGTAGGAACTGTCACTCAGCGCCTTGTCGACCTCGAAGTGGTCGCCCCAGCAGGCGAGTTCAAGGCCGTCGTAGCCGAAGTCGCGGGCGAGGCGGCACACCTCTTCCAGCGGCAGATCGGCCCACTGGCCGGTGAAGAGCGTGAAGTCGCGGGGCATGAACAGGCCTCCTCAGACCGTGACGGGGGTGGAAGCTATGAGGGTGTAGACCGAGTTCTTCGCCGCGCTCTCCTCCACCGCGGCGAGCACGCGCTGCACCGAGAGGCCCGCGGCGAAGGACGGTTCGGGCTGCTCCCCTGTGGCAATGGCGTGCAGCAGGTCGCGGGCCTGGTGCACGAACGTGTGCTCGTACCCGAGTCCGTGCCCCGGCGGCCACCAGGCCTCCAGGTACGGATGGCCGGGCTCGGTCACCAGGATGCGCCGGAACCCCGAGGACTCGGCGGGCTCCGTGTGATCGTGGAAGGAGAGCTCGTTCAGGCGCTCCAGGTCGAAGGCCAACGAGCCCTCCGAGCCGTTGAGTTCGACCTTCAGCGCGTTTTTGCGGCCCGCCGCGAAGCGCGTCGCCTCGAAGGAGGCGAGGGCGCCCGACGGGAAGCGTCCGGTGAAGACCGCCGCGTCGTCCACGGTGACCTGGCCGAGCGCGGTGCCGCCCGCCGCGGTAAGCCCGCTCGACGCGCCGTCGAGCAGCGGCCGCTCCCGTACGAACGTCTCCGTCAGGGCCGAGACGCCCGCCACCGGCTCCCCCACCAGGTACTGCGCGAGGTCCACGATGTGCGCGCCCAGGTCCCCGAGCGCCCCCGAACCCGCGCGGTCCTTGCGCAGCCGCCAGGTGAGCGGGAAGCCGGGGTCGACCAGCCAGTCCTGGAGGTACGTGAGCCGGACGTGCCGCAGCGTGCCGAGCCGGCCGTCGGCGACCATCTGACGGGCGAGCGCGAGAGCCGGAACACGGCGGTAGTTGAAGCCGACCATCGCCACCTGCCCCCGTGCGCGGGCCCGCTCGGCGGCGTCGGCCATCGCCTCCGCCTCCTCGACCGTGTTGGCGAGCGGCTTCTCGCACAGCACGTGCTTGCCCGCGTCGAGCGCGGCGATCGCGATCTCCGCATGGCTGTCGCCGGGGGTGCAGATGTCGATGAGGTCGACGTCGTCACGGGCCAGGAGGGCGCGCCAGTCGGTCTCGGCTGCGGCCCACCCGAGCCGGTCCGCCGCGGCGCGCGCGGCGGCGCCGTCGCGTCCGCAGACCGCCGAGAGGACCGGCCGTACCGGCAGGTCGAAGACGCGCCCGACGGTGCGCCAGCCCTGGGAGTGGGCGGCGCCCATGAAGGCGTATCCGACCATGCCCACCCCCAGCGGCCGCTTCCCTGTCCCAGCCTCGTGTTCCGTCTCACGCATGCGGTACTCCTCCTGGTAAATGCTCGGTAGGGGGTGCGGATGCGCGCATCACTTGAAGCCGGTGGACATGTACTTGCCGACGTTCTCCTTGTCGACCACGGCCGAGTAGAGGGTGATGAAGGCCGGGATCTCGAACTCGGCCATCCCGCTGACGCCCTTGCCCTGGCCGAGCGCGCGCGCCAGGTCGATCGCGGACGCCGCCATCGTCGGCGGGTAGAGGACCGTCGCCTTGAGCACGCTGTCGTCGGACTCGATGGCCTGCATCGCGGAGAGCGCGCCCGCGCCGCCGACCATCAGGAAGTCGTCACGGCCCGCCTGCTTGATGGCGCGCAGGGCGCCCACGCCCTGGTCGTCGTCGTGGTTCCACAGGGCGTCGAAGTTCTTCTGCGCCTGGAGGAGCTGGGACATCTTCGACTGTCCGGACTCGACCGTGAAGTCGGCGGCCTGCCGGGCCACCTTCTCGATGTTGGAGTAGTTCTTGAGGGCGTCGTCGAAGCCCTTCGTGCGCTGCTTCGTCAGCTCCAGGTTGTCGAGCCCCGCGAGCTCGATAACCTTGGCGTTCTTCTTGCCCTTGAGCTTCTCGCCTATGTAGTGCCCGGCGCTGAGGCCCATGCCGTAGTTGTCGCCGCCGACCCAGCAGCGGTAGGCCTGCGGGGAGGCGAAGACGCGGTCGAGGTTGACGACGGGGATGCCCGCCTTCATGGCCTTCAGGCCGACCTGGGTGAGCGCCTTGCCGTCGGCCGGCAGGATCACCAGGACGTCGACCTTCTTGTTGATCAGCGTCTCGACCTGGCCGATCTGGGCGGCGGTGTCGTTCGAGCCCTCGGTGGACTCCAGCGTGACGTCCGAGTACTTCTTCGCCCGCTCCTTGGCGTTGTCGTTGATCGCGTTGAGCCAGCCGTGGTCGGCCTGCGGGCCCGCGAAGCCGATGGTGACCTGCTTGCCCGCCTTGTCGTCGGCGACCGGCTGGTCCTTGGTGTCCGACCCCTCGTCCTTGGGCTCGTTGCTGGTGCAGCCCGTGATGAGGGCGCCGGTCGACAGGGCGGCGGCTCCGAAGAGCAGTCCTCTGCGGCTCGTGTTCTCTGGCATGGCGGTGAACCCTTCGGGTCAGGGAGTTGAGGCCGTACGTCGCTGGACCAGCACCGCGGCGACGATGATCGCCCCCTTGGCGATCTGCTGGACGTCGCTCTGGAGGTTGTTCAGGGCGAAGATGTTCTGGATCGTCATGAAGATCAGTACGCCGAGCACGGAGCCGGTGATGGTGCCCCGGCCGCCGCTGAGCAGGGTGCCGCCGATGATCGCGGCGGCGATGGCGTCGAGCTCGTAGAGGTTGCCGTTCGTGTTCTGGCCCGACCCGGAGAGGATGATCAGCAGGAAGGCCGCGATGCCGCAGCAGAGCCCGGAGAGCAGATAGAGATAGAGGCGCTGCCTGCGTACGTCGATGCCGGCGAGGCGCGCCGCTTCCGCGTTGCCGCCGACGGCGACCGAGCGGCGCCCGAAGGTGGTGCGGTTCAGGAGCAGCCAGCCGATGACGGTGACGGCCGCGAAGACCAGCACGAGCGGCGGTACGCCGAGGACGTAGGAGTCGCGCTCGCCGAGCTTCAGCACGCTGTCGACGGTGACCATCTGGGTCTTGCCGTCGGTGATCTGCAGGGCGAGGCCGCGGCCCGACGCCAGCATCGCGAGCGTCGCGATGAACGGCACCATCCTGCCGTAGGCGATGAGCACTCCGTTGACGAGGCCGCAGGCCATGCCGACGATCACCGCGGTGAAGAGGATGCCCGCGAAGCCGTACTCCTGGGTGGCGACGGTCGTGGCCCAGACGGAGGCGAGGGCGACGATCGCGCCGACCGACAGGTCGATGCCGCCGGAGATGATCACGAACGTCATGCCGACCGTGACGACACCGATGACGGACGCCTGGGTGAGGATCAGCTGGACGTTGTCGGTGTCGAGGAACGAGTCGGGCTGGGTGATGCCGCCGATCAGGACCAGCACGGCGAGCACGCCGAGCAGGGACAGCGTCCGCACGTCGGCATGCGCGGTGAGCGTCCGCAACGGGCTTGAGCCGTCCGCCGGTTCACTCTTCGATGCGGCGGGCCGTGGCGGCGATGCGGGCTGCGTCATGACGCCGGGCTCCCTTCGAGTACGAGGTCGAGTACGCGGTGTTCGTCGAGGTCACGGGCGGGCGCCGTATGGACGACGCGGCCCTCGCGGAGGACCAGGACACGGTCGGCGAGGCCGAGGACTTCGGGCACTTCGCTGGAGACGAGCAGGACGGCGAGGCCGTCGTCGGCGAGCCTGCGGATCACGGCGTACAGCTCGGCGCGGGCGCCGATGTCCACGCCGCGGGTGGGCTCGTCGAGCAGCAGGACGCGGCAGCCGCGGAGCAGCCAGCGGGCCAGGACGGCTTTTTGCTGGTTGCCGCCGGAGAGCGTGCGCACGGGTGCGGTGGGGTTGTCGGGCCGCAGGGACAGCTCGCGGGTGGCGGTCTGCGCGGCCTTCCTCTCGGCGCCCCGGTCGAGCCAACCGCCGCGCGAGAAACGGGACATGGAGGAGACCGACACGTTGTTGGTGACGGACTCCAGCATCAGCAGGGCCTGTGCCTTGCGCTCCTCGGGGGCGAGACCGAGCCCCGCGCGGACGGCGGCGCGCACGCTTCCGGGCTTCAGCACCCGCCCCGAGACGGTGACTTGACCGGCCGTCGGCTTGCGGGCGCCGTAGATCGTCTCCAGTATCTCGGAGCGTCCGGAGCCGACGAGCCCGGCGAGTCCGACGATCTCACCGGGGCGCAGTTCCAGGTCGATGGGTTCGAACTCGCCCGCGCGGGCGAGGCCTCGCACCGTCAACACCGCGTCGGTGGCGGATGATTCGGTGGGCCGGTCGGGGAAGACGTATTCGACGTTGCGGCCCGTCATCATGGCGACGACCTCGCGGGTCGGCGTCTCCTTCGCGGGGAGCCCGCCCGCCACCGCGCGGCCGTCCTTGAGGACGGTGACGCGGTCGCCGATGCGGCGGATCTCCTCCAGGCGGTGGGAGATGTAGACGACGGCGACGCCGTCCGCCGTGAGGTCGCCGACGATGCGGAAGAGGTTGTCGACCTCGTCCGGGTCGAGCGCGGCAGAGGGCTCGTCCATGACGATGAGACGTACTTCGTGGGAGAGCGCGCGGGCCATGGACACGATCTGCTGCTGGGCGGCGGAGAGATCGCCGACGAGCGTCCCGGGGTCGATCTCACCGTGCCCAAGTCGCCTTAGCAGGGCGGCAGTTGAGGTCTTGGCTTCGCGCCCCTTGACCACGAAGCCGGCTGCGGTCGGCTCATGCCCGAGGTGGACGTTCTCGGCGACGGACAGACCCTCCACCAGGTCGAGCTCCTGGTAGATGGTGGCGATGCCGAGGCGCATCGCGGCGATGGGCGACTTGAGCAAGGTGCGCTCGCCGCGCCAGGTGATCTCGCCGTCGTCGGGCTGGTGGGCCCCGGCGAGGACCTTGATGAGGGTGGACTTCCCGGCGCCGTTCTGGCCGAGGAGGCAGTGCACTTCGCCGGCCTGGACCTGGAGGTCGACGCCGTCGAGGGCGCGGACGCCGGGGAACGACTTGGTGATGCCGGACATGGTGAGCAGCGGTGGTTCTGGTGCCATGACGGTTCCCTTGGGCGGGTCGGCGGGTGCGGCCGGTTGCAGGGCAGGGCGGGGTAGGGAGGTGGCCCCCTCGGGCGGGGGCGGAGCCTGTTTCGGAGCAGGGCGAGGCAGCGCGCTGTACTGGGTGAGGTGGGGTGCGGTTCGGTGCGTACGGGTCGGACAGGTCGTACGTGCCGGTCAGGCCGGCGAGAACAGGTGGTCGCTGATGAGCCGGGCGCCGCCGATGACTCCGGCGGTCGGCCCCAGTTCGCCGAGGACGATGGGGAGGTTGCCGGTCGCCAGGGGGAGCGACTGGCGGTAGACCTGGGTGCGGATGGCGGCGAGCAGCGTGTGGCCGAGGCCGGTGACACCGCCGCCGATCACGACGAGGCCGGGGTTGAAGAAGCTGACCAGGCCCGCGATGACCTGGCCGGTGCGGTTGCCGCCCGCGCGGATGAGGTCGAGTGCGGTGGCGTCACCGGCGGCAGCCGCCGCGGAGACGTCGACCGCGCTGAGCTTTCCGGCGGCTTCCAGGCGGGTCGCGAGCTCCGGGGAGAGCCCTTGGCCGACGGCGTCCTCCGCGTCGCGGGCCAGTGCCGCGCCGCTGAAGTACGCCTCCAGGCAGCCCTTGTTGCCGCAGGCGCAGGGCCGCCCGTCCGGTTCGACCTGGATGTGGCCGATGTCGCCCGCGCTGCCGGTCACCCCTCGGTAGACCTCACCGCCGACGACGATTCCGCAGCCGATGCCCGTGCCGATCTTGACGCAGAGGAAGTCGCCCACAGAGCGTGCGACGCCCGCGTGCTGCTCCCCCATCGCCATCAGATTCACGTCGTTGTCGACCATGACGGGGCAGCCCAGATCCTGGCTGATGGCCTCCCGTACGGGAAAGCCGTCCCACCCCGGCATGATCGGCGGGGCGACCGGGACGCCTTCGGGGAAGCGGACGGGGCCCGGGACGCCGATCCCGGCGCCGTCGAACCCTTCCGCAAGCCCGGAGGCCTTCAACTTGGCCGCCATGGCGAGGACTTGCTCGAAGACCGCGACGGGCCCTTCGCGCACGTCCATGGGCTGGTTGATGTGGCCGAGGACCTCCAGCTCGGCGTTGGTCACCGCTACGTCGACCGAGGTCGCGCCGATGTCCACACCGAGGAACCGGAGGGCGGGGGCCAGGCGGATGTTGTGGGAGCGGCGGCCGCCGCGCGAGGCGGCGAGTCCGTCGGCGACCACGAGTCCGGTCTCCAGGAGCCGGTCCACCTCGACGGCCAGCTTCGACCGCGAGAGGTCGACCTGATCGCCCAGCTGGGCACGGGAGTTGGGCCCTCCGTCACGCAGCAGTCGCAGCAGTCGCGCCTGGTGCGCATTGGCGGGTCGAGCCGTCATACGTCTCACGCGCCCCTCCCCGCCTCATCGGGCAACTCATGTCGTCACGCCCGGCTTTCGTTCTTCTCGTCGGGCTTTCGAGGGGAACGTAGCAGCGCCTGCCGGGAGTGGGAAGAAGTTGCGCACGAATTACCCACGACTTTCTCCAGTCACAGGACAAAGGGGGATGCGGGCGCCCCGGACACGGCCGGGCCGGGCGCGGGCAGACCAGACGCAGACCAGACACAGAAAGGCCCACGCGGACCGGCGCCGAAGCGCCGGCCGGTCCGCGTGGGCCTGCCCGGTGGGTGCGCTCGTCCTTCAGTCGCGCTCGCGCCGGTGGTACGTCTCGCGCGTGTGCTCCGTGTGCGCGCGCATGATCTCCGTGGCCCGGCTCTCGTCGCGCTCGGCGATCGCCGCGATCAGCGCGCGATGCTCGATCCAGGACTGCTTGCCGCGCTGACGGGCCACCGGCGTGTAGTACCAGCGCACCCGGCGGTCCACCTGCCCGGCGAGCTCGGCGAGGACGACATTGCCGGCGAGCTCCATGACCTTGGCGTGGAAGGCGGCGTTCGTGGTCACCACCAGATCCACCTCGCCGTCCGCGACGGCCTGTTCACCCTTGGCGCACAGCTCCTCCAGGGCGGTGATCCCGGCGGTGCCCGTGTTGGCCGCGGCGAGCCGGGCGGCCTCCGCCTCCAGGAGCGTGCGGACCGTGAGCAGCTGGTCCGCCTCCTCTTCGGTGGGCTCGTGCACGAACGCGCCCTGCGCGGGCCGCAGATCGACCCAGCCCTCGGTGTTGAGCCGCTGCAGCGCCTCGCGCACGGGCTGCCGCGACACCCCCAGGTGCCCGGCGAGTTCACTCTCCACGAGGTGTTGGCCCGGCTGGAGCGCACGGGTCGTGATGAGTTCGAGCAGCGCTTCGTAGACCCGCTCACGGAGCGGACCTGGGCGTTCCAGCTTGGGCACCGCCCCCTGCGGCAGTCCTGTGGACAACATCGCGGTCCCCTCGTCGACGATTGCCTTTTGTCTACAGTCTACCGAGCACAATGGCCAGCACCAGGGGGAGTTGAGCCGGTCACACGGCTCGCGGGCGCGATCCCGCGGTCAAGGACAGCGGATGACCTGACCTGCGTACGAGAGGTTCCCGCCGAAGCCGAAGAGCAGCACCGGGTCCCCGTGGACGATCTCGCCGCGCTCCACCAGCTTGGACAGGGCGAGCGGGATACTGCCCGCCGAGGTGTTGCCGGAGTGCACGACATCGCGCGCGACGACCGCGTTGACCGCGCCGATCCGCCCGGCGAGCGGCTCGATGATGCGCAGGTTGGCCTGGTGCAGGACGACCGCCGCCAGGTCCTCCGGGGTGAGCCCGGCCCGCTCACAGGCCTTGCGGGCGAGCGGCGGCAGCTGCGTCGTCGCCCAGCGGTAGACGCTCTGGCCCTCCTGCGCGAACCGCGGGGGCGTGCCCTCGATACGGACGGCGTTGCCCATCTCGGGCACCGAGCCCCAGAGCACGGGACCGATGCCGGGCGCCTCCCCGGGACCGCACGCCTCGACGACCGCGGCGCCCGCGCCGTCCCCGACCAGGACGCAGGTGGTGCGGTCCGTCCAGTCGGCCACCTCGGACATCTTGTCCGCGCCGATCACCAGGGCACGGGTGGCACCCCCGGCCCGTACGGCGTGGTCGGCGGTGGCGAGCGCGTGCGTGAAGCCCGCGCACACCACGTTGATGTCCATGGCGGCCGGCGAGGGGATGCCGAGGCGGGCCGCCACCCGGGCCGCCATGTTCGGCGAGCGGTCGATCGCGGTGGAGGTGGCGACCAGGACGAGGTCGATGGCGTCGGGCGACAGGCCCGCCGCCGCGACGGCCTTGGCCCCCGCGTGCGCGGCGAGCTCGTCGACCGGCTCGTCGGGTCCGGCGATGTGGCGGGTGCGGATGCCCACGCGGGAGCGGATCCACTCGTCGCTGGTGTCGACCATGCCCGCCAGGTCCTCGTTCGTGAGGATCTGGGCGGGCTGGTAGTGGCCGACGGCGGCGATGCGTGAGCCGTGCATGAACGGGTCCCCCTTGTTGCCGGAGATGCGGGACCGTCCAGTCTGCTCAGCGACTCACCGGTAACAGGACGCGTAAAGCAACAGGAATCGGGCGTCGGGTTTGGTCACTTCTCATCATCGTGTCACCCGGTGAAGAGCTGGGTGGCCTTGTGTACGAGTTCATACAGCCCATATGTGAGCGGAACCCCCACCCAGAGCCAGGCGCCGACGATCAGCGCCCTGCGGCGGGGCGGACTACTGGGCGGCGTGCTGGTCGGTGCCGTCATGGGCGGCCTCCCTCGGGGCGGGGATGTGGTGGCGGGCGTGGACGGGCCGGACGAACTCGTTCGCCACGAAGCCGACGATCAGCAGTCCGATCATGATCGTGAGGGAGAGGCCGTAGAGCCCCGCCCCGCTCATGCCCGCCTCTTCCTGGCGGTCGGCGACCCAGTTGACGATCAGCGGGCCGAGCACGCCCGCCGTGGACCAGGCGGTGAGGAGCCGGCCGTGGATCGCGCCGACCTGGTAGGCCCCGAAGAGGTCCTTCAGGTATGCGGGGATCGTGGCGAAGCCGCCTCCGTAGAAGGAGAGGATCACCAGCGCGCAGACGACGAAGAGCGGCTTCGAGGCGTCCCCGAACTGGGCGATCAGCAGATACATCAGTGCGCCGACGCCCAGGTAGACGCGGTAGACGTTCTTGCGGCCGATCAGGTCGGACGCCGACGACCAGCCGATGCGTCCGGCCATGTTCGCGGCGGAGAGCAGGGCGACGAAGCCCGCCGCGGCGGCGGCCGAGACCGGTGTCGAGGTGTCGGAGAAGAAGTCGGTGATCATCGGCGCCGCCTTCTCCAGGATGCCGATGCCCGCGGTCACGTTCATGCAGAGCACGATCCACAGGCACCAGAACTGGGGGGTCCGCACGGCGGCCCGCGCGGACACCTGCGGCCCGTCGAGCGTTCCGGGGGCGCCGGGCGTGCGCGCCCCCTCCGTGCGCGGCACCCGCACCAGGAACACGCCGAGCGACATGAAGGCGGCGTACGTCAGGCCGTGCACGAGGAAGGCGAGGGCGATGCCGTCGGAGTCCGAGCCGAAGGACTCCAGCATCTGCGCGGACCACGGCGACGCGATGAGGGCGCCGCCGCCGAAGCCCATGATCGCGATGCCGGTCGCCATGCCCGGACGGTCCGGGAACCACTTGATCAGCGTCGACACGGGCGAGATGTAGCCGATGCCGAGACCGATGCCGCCGACGAAGCCGTAGCCGAAGACGATCAGCCAGTACTGGCTGATCGCCGCGCCGAGGGCCGCGATCAGGAAGCCGGACGAGAAGCAGACGAGGGCGACCGTCATCGCCCAGCGCGGACCGTTGCGCTCCACGAGCGTGCCGCCGAAGGCGGCCGACAGGCCCAGCATGACGATGCCGAGCTGGAAGGGGAGCGCGCTCTGCGTGCCGCTGAGGTGGAGCGCTGATTCCAGCGGGGGCTTGAAGACGCTCCAGGCATAGGCCTGGCCGATGGAGAGATGGACGGACAGCGCGGCGGGCGGTACGAGCCAGCGGCTCCATCCCGGGGGTGCTACGGGGGGCCTCATGATCCCGAACAGTAGGAAGCCGGGAGGGGAGTTGGGAAGAGGCGGAGCCGATTCCGTCGACGGTATGCAATGTGGCGCGCGACCCCTTGCTGGGCCAACTTCCATACTGTAGACAATATTCCATCGACAGTCATGGAATGCGATGTCGACCCTGAGCCTTCTTCGGATCCCTCGACCGAACGGAGCGCGCCACCGTGAAAGTCGCAGTCCTCGGCGCCGGTGCGATCGGCGCCTATGTCGGAGCCGCGCTGCACCGCGCCGGTGCCGACGTCCATCTCGTGGCCCGTGGACCGCATCTCGCGGCCATGAGGCAGCACGGAGTACGTGTCCACAGCCCGCGCGGCGACTTCACCGCGCGGGCCCACGCCACCGACGACCCGGCCGACATCGGCCCCGTCGACTACGTCTTCCTGGGCCTGAAGGCGAACTCGTACGCGGCGTGCGGGCCGCTGATCGAGCCGCTCCTGCATGACAAGACGGCGGTGATAGCCGCCCAGAACGGCATCCCCTGGTGGTACTTCCACCGGCACGGCGGCCCGCACGACGGCCACCGTGTCAGCAGCGTGGACCCGGACGGCGCGGTCAGCGCGGTGATCGCGCCCGAACGGGCCATCGGATGCGTGGTGTACGCGGCGACCGAGCTCGAAGGGCCGGGAATCGTACGGCACTTGGAAGGCACCCGGTTCTCCGTCGGGGAGCCCGACCGCTCGCGCTCCGAGCGCTGTCTCGCCTTCAGCGAGGCCATGCAGGCGGGCGGCCTGAAGTGTCCCGTCGAACCGGATCTGCGCGGCGACATCTGGATCAAGCTGCTCGGCAACATCTCCTTCAACCCGATCAGCGCGCTCTCCCGCGCCACCATGCGCGAGATGTGCCTGCACGGCGGCACACGCCGCGTCATCGAGATCATGATGACCGAGACGCTCGCCGTCGCGGCGGCACTCGGCTGCCGCCCCGACATCTCCGTCGAGCGGCGCCTGGCGGGCGCCGAACGCGTCGGCGACCACCGCACCTCCACCCTCCAGGACCTGGAGCGCGGCAAACCGCTGGAACTCGACGTGCTGCTCGCGGCCGTCGTGGAACTCGCGGAGATCACCGGGGTCCCGGTGCCGACGCTCCGCACGGTCCACGCCATCTCGGACCTGCTGGCCGACCGCATGAGGAGCGCGGCATGAGCGAGAACGACAGGAGCGCGGCATGAGCAGGAAACGGGACCGGGTGCCCACGACGTACACCCGGCTCACCCACCCCCTCGTACGCGACTCGCGCGACGAGCCGTTCCGCCGGGCCACCTGGGACGAGGCACTGTCCAGGACCGCGGCGGGACTCCAGGCGGCGCGCGGCGCGTTCGGGATGTTCTCCTGCGCCCGCGCGACCAACGAAATGAACTACGTGGCACAGAAGTTCGCCCGTGTGGTGATGGGCACGAACAACGTCGACTCCTGCAACCGCACCTGCCACGCACCGAGCGTCGCGGGCCTCTCCGCGGCCTTCGGCTCGGGCGGCGGCACGTCTTCTTATGAAGAGGTCGAACACACCGACCTGATCGTGATGTGGGGTTCCAACGCCCGCTTCGCGCACCCGATCTTCTTCCAGCACGTCCTGAAGGGGATCAGGAACGGCGCCCGCATGTACGCCGTCGACCCGCGCCGCACCAAGACCGCCGAGTGGGCGGAGAGCTGGCTGGGCCTGAACGTCGGCACGGACATCCCGATGGCGCACGCGATCGGCCGCGAGATCATCCACGCGGGTCTGGCCAACCGGGCGTTCATCGAGCGGGCCACGTCCGGCTTCGAGGATTACGCGGCCCTGGTCGAGCCGTGGACGCTCACGCTCGCCGAGAAGGTGACGGGCGTACCGGCCGCCGCCATCAAGGAGCTGGCGCACGTCTACGCCCGTGCCGAGCGGGCCCAGCTGTGCTGGACGCTCGGCATCACCGAGCACCACAACGGCACGGACAACGTCCGCGCGCTGATCAACCTCTCGCTCCTGACCGGCCACGTGGGCCGCTACGGCTCGGGTCTCCAGCCTCTGCGCGGCCAGAACAACGTGCAGGGCGGCGGCGACATGGGCGCGATCCCCAACCGACTGCCCGGCTTCCAGGACCTCCTCGACCCGGACACACGCCTGAAGTTCGAAACGGCCTGGGACACGGCCATCGAACCGCGCTACGGACTGAATCTGACGGAGATGTTCGAGGCGATGGAGGAGGGCGAACTCAAGGCTGTCTACTGCATCGGCGAGAACCCCGCCCAGTCGGAGGCGGACAGCGAGCAGGCGACGCGGCGGATGCGGGCCCTGGACTTCTTCGTCGTCCAGGACATCTTCCTCACGAAGACCGCCGAGCTGGCCGATGTGGTGCTGCCCGCGACCGCGGGCTGGGCGGAGACCGAAGGCACGACGACCAACAGCGAGCGGCGCGTGCAGCGGGTGCGCAAGGCCGTACAGCCGCCCGGTGAAGCGCGCGAGGACATCGACATCCTCTGCGACCTCGCCGAACGGCTCGGCCACGACTGGAAGTACGCGGACGCGCAGGCGGTCTGGGACGAGCTGCGGTCGGTGTCGCCGGACCACTGGGGCATGACGTACGACCGCCTGGAGTCCCTGCAGGGCATCCAGTGGCCCTGCCCTTCGGAGGACCGGGTCGAACCGACGTACCTGCACGGCCGGTTGTGGGAGGCCGAGCCCGAACGGCGCGGCACGCCGGCGCCCTTCGGGCTCGTCGCGCACGACCCGCCGGTGGACCTGACGGACGACACGTACCCGATCCGTCTGACGACCGGGCGGCGGCTCGACTCCTACAACACCGGTGTGCAGAGCGGGAGTTACGCATCCCCGCTGCGGCGCGGCGAGTACGTCGAGCTGTGTCCGGAGGACGCGGAGCGGTACGGGGTCGTGGTCGGTGAGGAGGTCCGTGTCTCCTCGCGGCGCGGCACGGTGACGGCGCCCGTCTGGGTGGACACGGGGCTGCGCCCCGGTCTCGCCTTCATGACCATGCACTTTCCCGACGAGGTCGACACCAACCAGCTCACGATCGAGGCCAATTGCCCGATCGCGGGCACGGCGGAGTTCAAGGCGTCGGCGATACGTATCGACAAGCTGGCCGAGCCAGTTCGCCCGTGAGGTGAGGTGACGTATGGATCTGCACTTCGGTGACAGCAAGCCGACGGACGAGGAGCGGGCGGCCGTCGACGCGCTGCTCGGGCCGCCCGAGTCCGCGTGGGAGGGCGCCGACGACCGCAGCGACGCGGATCTGCGCTGGGCGCGGGGAGGCAGGGCGGCGCGGGAGCGGCGGCACGAACTGTTGCCGGGGTTGCACGCGCTCAACGACCGCGTGGGGTGGGTGAGCGAGGGGGGCCTCGACTACCTCTGCCGCCGGCTGATGGTGCCGCCGGCGGAGGGGTACGGGGTGGCCACGTTCTACTCCATGTTCGCGGTGCGGCCACGTGCCGCGACGGTGGTGCGGGTTTGTACGGATCTGGCTTGTGGGGGTGGGGCGGAGCTGTGCGGGGAGGTCAAAGCGCGGCTCGGCCCCACGTCCGGGGTGGCCGTGGAGGAGAGCCCTTGCCTGGGGCTGTGCGAGCGGGCGCCGGCGGCGTTGGTGGTGCGGGCGGGAGTTCCAGCCCGTCCGGCGTTTGAGGACGAACTCGGCGGAGCCGGTGATCAACGGCAACTGCAGGCGGCGGAGCCGGGGGATCCGGGTAGGGGCGGGAGCGGGGAGAGAACCTACGTCACCGCAACCGTCGCCCCCGCCGCCCCCGACACCCTCGCCCAAGCCGCCCTGGCCCCAGAGGAAGCCCCCGCAGAACCCCCCGCGGCCCTCGCCGTCCCCCAGGCAGGACAGGACGGCCTCCTGCTCCTCAGCAGGATCGGCACCGTCGACCCCACCTCCCTCGACGACTACCGCGTACACGGCGGCTACACAGCCCTCCGCACCGCCTTCGCCATCGGCCC
The DNA here is from genome assembly GCF_040636975.1 of Streptomyces sp. NPDC032198. Lineage (NCBI taxonomy): Bacteria > Bacillati > Actinomycetota > Actinomycetes > Kitasatosporales > Streptomycetaceae > Streptomyces > Streptomyces sp. NPDC032198. Next base: position 453,966 of record NZ_JBEZVL010000003.1, read on the forward strand.
CGCCGCCGTCATCCGCGAAGTGACCGACTCGGGCCTGGTGGGAAGGGGAGGTGCCGCCTTCCCCACGGGAAGGAAGTGGCAGGCCACCGCCTCGCAGCCGGACCATCCCCACTACCTCGTCTGCAACGCCGACGAATCCGAGCCCGGCACCTTCAAGGACCGGGTGATCATGGAGGGCGACCCGTACGCGCTCATCGAGGCCATGACCATCGCGGGGTACGCGACCGGCGCCCACCTCGGCTACCTCTATCTCCGCGGCGAGTATCCACGCGCGCTCCAAAGACTTGAGCACGCCATCACGCAGGCACGCGCACGCGGCTTCCTCGGCGACGACATCCTCGGCCAGGGGTACGCCTTCGACATCGAGATCCGGCGCGGCGCGGGCGCCTACATCTGCGGTGAGGAGACCGCCCTCTTCAACTCCATCGAGGGGTACAGGGGGGAGCCCCGCTCCAAGCCGCCCTTCCCCGTGGAGAAGGGGCTCTTCGGGAAGCCCACCGCCGAGAACAACGTCGAGACCCTCGTCAACGTGCTCCCCATCCTCACCATGGGCGCACCGGCCTACGCCGCCATCGGCACGGAGAGGTCCACCGGGCCCAAGCTCTTCTGCGTCTCGGGCAGTGTCGAACGCCCCGGCATCTACGAGCTCCCCTTCGGCGCCACCCTCCGCGAGCTCCTCGCCCTCTCCGGGATGCCGGACAATCTCCGCGCGGTCCTCCTGGGCGGCGCGGCCGGAGGCTTCGTACGCCCCGATGAGCTGGACATTCCGCTCACCTTCGAGGGGACGCGGGAGGCGGGCACCACGCTCGGCTCGGGCGTCGTGCTCGCCCTGGACGACACCGTGCCGCTCCCCCGCGTCCTGCTGCGCATCGCCGAGTTCTTCCGCGACGAGTCCTGCGGCCAGTGCGTGCCCTGCCGGGTCGGCACCGTCCGGCAGGAGGAGGCCCTGCACCGCATCGTCGAGCGGACCGGGGCCGAGGCAGCCGGTGACATCGCGCTGTTGCGCGAGGTGGGGCGGACCATGCGGGACGCCTCCATCTGCGGGCTCGGCCAGACCGCGTGGAACGCCGTGGAATCCGCCATCGACCGCCTGGGGGCGTACAAGTGACCGCCGTACCGCTGGGAATCCCGCGCCGCCTCGTCGAGTTCACGCTGGACGGGCAGAGCGCCAGAGTGCCCGAGGACTCGACCCTCCTGGACGCCTGCCGGGCCGCGGGCAAGGACGTCCCGACCCTCTGTGAGGGCGACACCCTCACCCCGAAGAACGCCTGCCGGGTGTGTGTCGTCGAGGTCGAGGGGGCCCGCACGCTCGCCCCGGCCTGCTCGCGCAAGGCGGAGCCCGGCATGACCGTGCTCACCGACACCGAGCGCACCCGGCACAGCCGCAAGGTGGTGCTCGAACTCCTCGCCTCGTCCGTCGACATGTCGACCACCCCGAAGGTCGCGGGCTGGCTCAAGGAGTACGACGCCAAGCCCGACCGCTTCGGTCCGGACGCCGCCCGGCTGAACGAGGAGCCAAAGGTCGACAACGACCTCTACGTGCGCGACTACGACAAGTGCATCCTCTGCTACAAGTGCGTCGACGCGTGCGGCGACCAGTGGCAGAACACCTTCGCCATCTCCGTGACGGGCCGCGGCTTCGACGCCCGGATCGCCGTCGAGCACGACGGACCGCTGACCGACTCCGCGTGCGTGTACTGCGGGAACTGCATCGAGGTCTGTCCGACCGGCGCCCTCAGCTTCAAGTCCGAGTTCGACATGCGGGCGGCGGGGACCTGGGACGAGGACAAGCAGACCGCGACGACCACGGTGTGCGCCTACTGCGGAGTCGGCTGCAATCTGACCCTGCACGTGCAGGACAATGACATCGTGAAGGTCACCTCACCGCACGACAATCCGGTGACCCACGGCAACCTCTGCATCAAGGGCCGCTTCGGCTACCAGCACGTACAGAACCGGGACTGATCGACATGGGACGAGTCACGGAGCGCCGCCGCGTCCTCCGCATCCGGGACGGTGTCGTCAGCGAGCGGCCCGACACCCTGGTCGCCGAGGAGCCGCTGGAGATACGGCTCAACGGCAAGGCGCTCGCGATCACCATGCGCACGCCGGGCGACGACTTCGCGCTCGCGGCGGGCTTCCTCGTGAGCGAGGGGGTGCTCGGCTCCGCGGACGATCTCCAGTCGATCGTCTACTGCGCCGGCGCGACGGCGGACGGGTCCAACACGTACAACGTGGTGGACGTGAAGACCGCTCCTGGGCTCGTCCTGCCCGACATCAATCTCGAACGCAACGTCTACACCACCTCGTCCTGCGGCCTGTGCGGCAAAGCGAGCCTGGACGCCGTCCGTACGACGGCCCGCTGGGCCATCGACGACACGGACGGCGGTGACACTCCCCCGGTCCGGCTGGGGACCGAGCTGCTCGCGGGCCTCCCCGACCGGCTGCGCGCGGCGCAGCGGGTCTTCGACCGGACCGGGGGCCTGCACGCGGCGGCGCTCTTCTCCGAGGACGGCGAACTCCTCGACATCCGGGAGGACGTGGGCCGGCACAACGCGGTCGACAAGCTCGTCGGGCGCGCTCTTCAGGACGGCCGCCTTCCGCTGTCGCGTGCGGTGCTCCTGGTGTCGGGGCGTGCCTCGTTCGAGCTGGCGCAGAAGGCGGTGATGGCGGGCATTCCGGTGCTCGCCGCCGTCTCCGCGCCCTCGTCCCTGGCCGTCGATCTGGCCGCCGAGACCGGTCTGACGCTGGTCGGCTTCCTGCGCGGCTCCTCCATGAACGTGTACGCGGGCGAGCACCGGATCGCCGTGCGGGCCGCGGCCTCCCAGGGCTGACCGGCCGCTCCCCGCTGCACGGCGGCGGGACCCCGGCCGGCGGGGAGCGCCCCCTGCGCCGGCGGGGTCCCGGTCCCGCCCCCGCCCTGATCAGGGCGGGAGGCCCTACGCCCCGGTGCCCGAGATCCGGGTGAGCAGTGCCAGGAACTGCTTGCGTTCGGCGGCCGAGAGCGGCGCCAGGAGTTCGTTGTTGGCGCGCCACGCGACCTCGGCACAGCGGTCGAGGGTGCGCTCGCCGTTCTCCGTGATCGTGATCGCGTTCTTGCGGCGGTCGGCGGGGTCGGGCGAGCGCAGGACAAGACCCGCGTCCTGAAGATCGTTGATGACGCCGACCAGGTCCTTGGGGTCCAGCGAGATGCTGCGGCCGAGCGCGGCCTGCGCGACGGGGGCCTGGTCCGCGACGGCGGAGAGCACCACGTGGTGCCACATCTTCATGTCCTCGCCCGCCAGGGCTTCGGCGACGAGGCCGCGGCCACGGGCCGCCGCGCGGCCGAGGAGCCAGCTGGGCAGGGTGCGGATACCACTGGGTGCGGGCGGGGTGGTGGGCATGGGACGAGCCTATCCGAGAATCATTGGACTTCCCAATGAAACTACGGGTACCGTTGGAACTCCCAACGGTCCCCTGTGTCTGGAGTCGCTCATGCGTCGCGTTCGGTACGAACACAGTGGCGGCCCGGAGGTCCTCTTCGCCGAGGACGTGCCGGTCCCCGCACCCGGCCCCGGTGAGCTCCTGGTGCGCGTCGCGGCGGCCGGGGTCACGCTGCCCGTCGTACGCAAGGTCCGTGAGCCCCGCGAGCCGATCCCGCTCGGCGGGGAGATCGCCGGAGAGGTGGTGTCCACCGGCGACGGCGTGAGCGGGTACGCGCCGGGCGACCGCGTCACGGGGCTCTGTTTCGGTCACGGCTACGCCGAGTTCGCGCTCCTCAACACCGCGATGGCGTCACCCGTGCCGGACGGGGCGAGTGCCGTCGACGCGGTCGCGCTCGTCCGCAGCGGGCTCGTCGCGTACGGCGCGCTCGATGCCGCCCGCCCCGCGCCGGGCGAGTCCGCGCTGGTCACGGCGGCGGCCAGCGGAGTGGGCCATCTCGCCCTGCAACTGGCCGGACTCAGGGGTGCCTCGCGGGTCGTGGGAGCCGTGTCGACGGGCGGCGCGGATTCCGGCAAGGCCGATTTCCTGCGCTCGCTCGGCGCCGACGAGGTGATCACGTACGACGAGGAGAAGTGGGGCGAGCCCGTCGACTACGTCCTCGACGCGGTCGGCGGCGAGCTGCTCACGCCCGCCGTGCGGGCACTCGCGCCGTACGGGCGGCTGGTCGCGTACAGCTCGGGGGGCGGCACCGTCGAGGCGTACGACCTGCTGGTGGGCGCCAGGTCGGTCATCGGCTTCCAGATGGCGCTCATCGCGCGCGGCAGGCCCGAGGTGTACGAGACGTGGCGGCGCGAGCTGTGGCGGCTCTTCCAGGCGGGCGATCTGCGTCCCGCCGTGCACGCGCGGTTCGCACTGGAGGACGCGGCGAAGGCCCATGCGGTGATCGAGGCGCGGAGCAACCTCGGGAAAGTCGTACTGATTCCCTGACCCTGACCAGGCCGCACCCATTCGTGCCACGCACGCTTCTTGTGGGGTGTCGAGCCGCACAAGTAGCGTCTGAGGCGCGAACGTTGGACGTGGGATGTCAGGATGTCCAGTCACCTTGAAGGGTGGACCGCGCCATGCCATCAGCTCTCCGTGTACGCCTCAGATCCCTCCGCACCGCCACGGCCGCCTTGACCATCGTCGCCGTCGGGGCGCTGCTCCCCGGGCCCACGGCGCAGGCGGCGCCGGACGCCCGCGCGGCGGGGTTCGAGCAGCAGGTGCTCTTCAAGGCCTCGCAGGACCCGGGATATGCCTGCTACCGCATCCCCGCCGTGGTGAAGACGGTGAAGGGCACTCTCCTCGCCTTCGCCGAGGGGCGGACGAACGACTGCAGTGACGCGGGCGACATAGACATCGTCGTCAAGCGGTCGGACGACGGCGGACGCACCTGGAGCCCGCTCCAGGTCGTCAACGAAGGCGCGGGCGACACGCACGGCAACCCCGCGCCGATCGTGGACCGCAGGACCGGCCGCATCCTCCTGGCGGAGACGTACAACACGGGCCGCACGGACGGCGGGAACTGCGCCGTCCCCTGCGACCGCACCCCGCACCTCCAGTACAGCGACGACGACGGCCGCAGCTGGTCGGCGCCCCGCGACCTGAGCGACCAGATCCTGCCCGCCGACTGGAACTCCTGGTACGCGACCGGGCCCGTGCACGGCCTTCAGCTGACCCGCGGCCGGCACGCGGGGCGGCTCGTCTTCACCGTCAACACCGAGACGTGGAACGGCAGTAGGGTCACCGCGAACCACGCGGCCCTGATCGTCAGCGACGACGGTGGCGACAACTGGCGGATCGGCGCCGAGGATTCGTACCCGATAGCGCAGGACGGAACGTTCCGGCAGAAACCGTCGGAGATGACCATCACGGAGCGCCCCGACGGAGCGGTCTACGTCAGCGGACGCGAGCAGGACGGCACCGATCTCGGGCACCGCACCCACACGATCAGCCGCGACGGGGGCGACAGCTTCGTCGCGCCGTTCAAGGCCATCCCCGATCTCTACACGCCCCAAGTCCAGGGATCCACCCTGCAGTTCGGCAAGCGGATGCTGCTCGCCTGCCCCGGTGATCCCGACCGCCGCCGCACGATGCAGATCCGCTCGTCCTACGACGGCGGCCGCACCTGGGACAGCGTGGACCGCGGCACGACCGTCACCACGGACTGGTCCGGCTACTCGGACCTGGTGCGGGCCGACGACGACCACGTGGGCCTGATGTACGAGGGCGGGGCGGTCGACGCCCGCGACGAGATCCGCTTCGCGCGCTTCACCGAGGACTGGCTGCAGCAGCGCCGGGGCCCGGACCCGACGACCACCGACCGCGCGCCGCACGCACGGCCCGCAGCCGTGCTCGGCGGGGCGTCCGCCACCGACGGCCGGTTCGGCAGGGCCATCGCCTTCGACGGCCAGAACGACGCCGTGCGCCTGCCCTTCCGCCGTCAACTCCCGCTGGGGGCTAAGGACTTCACCGCGTCCCTGTGGTTCCGCTACTCCGCGACCACCGGCGAACAGCCGCTGCTCTGGATGGGCGGCATCGGCACCAACCAGCCGCAGGTCTGGCTGCGCGGTGAGCCCGCGAGCAACCGCGTCACGGGCCTGATCACCACGCGCGAAGGCTCCACTCCCCCGAAGTCCGCGTCCGTGCGCACCACGAGCGCCCACAACGACGGCCAGTGGCACCACATCGCCCTGCGTCGCGGCGGAGGGCGGCTGACGATGTCCGTCGACGGCGCACAGATCAGCACCGCCGACGTCCCGGGCTCGGTCACCCGCACCTCCGGGTACGGGTTCCACATCGGTCAACGGGTCGACAGCCGCGCCCATTTCACCGGCTCCATCGATGAAGTGCGCGTCTATGACCGGGCGTTGAGCGATGCCGAACTCGCCGAGCTCGGCCAGGACGGCGGCGCCAAGGCGCCTGTGACGCGGGACACCGTCGCATGGCTCCCCATGGACCACGTGCGCGCGAGCAACTAACGTCCCGCACGTGTCCGCCGACCAAGGTCCACGCGGCGGCCCGAGCGCGCGCAGGATCTGGATCGTCCTGCTGCTCGCCCTGGCCTGCGCGGCCGTGCTGCTCACCGCCCTCCCGGACGACCGGGAGGGCGGCGACGCATGTCAGGCACGCACCGTCTCGTCCTGGACCGCCGACGACAAGGTCACCGGGGCCTTCGCCCGCTACGGCGACGACACGGCGCGGGCCGATGACTGGACCGGCGGCGACGGCACGCACTCGGTGCGGCTGCCGGACGGACGGCTGCTGTGGCTGTTCTCCGACACCTTCCTCGGCCAGGTGCACGCCCCGCCCAACCCGGTGGGTCAGCCCCACACCTGGCGTGACGCGACGGCGCCCATGGTCCGCAACTCGGGTGTGGTGATGTCGCGTTCGGGCACCCTGGAACGCACCCTGCCCGCCCCGCTCTTCGCCGACCCGGCACCGCAGCAGTGGCGCTGGCCGGTCGCCGCGAAGGTCGAGCCCCGCTCCCCCGGCTCGTCCGAAGACGTCGTACGCGTCCTGCTGTGGACCCGCGCCAACGGCACCGGCCCGTGGATCTACGGAGTGCCGACCGCCACCGAGGTCGCCACGCTCTCGCTGCCCGATCTGCGCGTCGAGGGGATCGTCAAGGTCTCCGACCAGCAGTCCGTGCGAGATCTCGACAAGCGCGTCCTGTACGGCACGACGACGGTCGACGACGGCGACTGGACCTACGTCTTCGGCGGCAACGACGGCAAGGCCGTCTCGCGCCCCGCCTCGCACGCCTACGTGGCCCGCGTCCCCAAGGGCAGGCTCGCGGAGCCCGGCGCGTGGCGGTACTGGGACGGCGGGGACTGGACCGAGTCCGGGAAGCCGCGGGCCGTCCTCGGCGACGGCGAACGCAAGGGCGTGGGCAGCGCGTTCACGGTGGTGCGGGTGAAGGGGACGTACGTCCTGTTCACGATGGCCGCGGGGACCGAGGGCCTGACCAATGTGACCTCTTACTGGGCGTGCTCGCCCACCGGCCCCTGGCACGGCCCCGCGAAGGGCTTCGCGCCGCCCCTGCCGAAGGACGGCGCGGCCGAGCAGGACACGGCCGCGTACAACCCCCAGGCCCATCCCGCGCTCAGCGGGAACGGGCGGCTGCTGCTCAGTTACGACGTCAACTGGCTGGACGCGGCGCCCGCGAGCGCGGCGGCCAACGTCAGCCGGAACGTGTCGCTGTACCGGCCGCGGTTCGTGTCCGTTCGACTGGCGACGGCTCAGTGACGAAGCCCTCGGGGTCATGCGAGCGCCGCTTGGCGATCACCGCGCAGACCATGAGCTGCATCTGGTGGAAGAGCATCAGCGGCAGCACGGCGAGCGAGGCATGCGCCCCGAACAGGACGCTCGCCATGGGCAGTCCGGCCGCGAGGGACTTCTTCGACCCGGCGAACTGGATGGCGATGCGGTCCCCGCGGCCGAAGCCGAGCCGCTTGGCCCCGTACCAGGTGAGGGCGAGCATCACGGCGAGCAGCACCGCCTCGACACCGAGCAGCGCGCCGAGCCGCAGCGGCGTCACCTGGTGCCAGATGCCCTGCACCATGCCCTCGCTGAACGCGGTGTAGACGACGAGCAGGATCGAGCCGCGGTCGACGAGGCCGAGGACCTTCTTGTTCCGTGCGATGAACCCGCCGATCCAGCGGCGCAGGAACTGACCGGCCAGGAACGGCACGAGGAGCTGCAGCACGATCTTCAGGACCGAGTCCGCGGAGAACCCGCCCCCGCTGTTGCCGAGCAGGGCGGCGGCGAGCAGCGGTGTGAGGACGATGCCGGCCAGCGAGGAGAAGGAGCCCGCGCAGATCGCCGCGGGCACGTTGCCGCGGGCCATGGAGGTGAAGGCGATCGACGACTGGATCGTGGAGGGCACGAGCGTCAGGAAGAGGAACCCGCTGTAGAGGGCGGGCGTCAGGACGTACGGCACGAGGCCCTTGGCCGCGAGCCCGAGCAGCGGGAAGACCAGGAACGTACAGGCGAGGACGGTGACATGGAGCCGCCAGTGCTTGAGCCCGTCCAGCGCCTCACGGGTGGAGAGCCGCGCTCCGTAGAGGAAGAAGAGCAGCGCGACGGCCGCCGTGGAGGCACCGCCCGCCACATCGGCGCCCACGCCGCGCGCGGGCAGCAGCGCGGCGACGCCTACTGTGCCGAGCAACGCCAGGATGTAGGGGTCGATCGGCATCCAGGTGGGCCAGCTCGGGCGTTTCACTTCGCTCCATCGGTTCGGTTCATGTCGTGCCCTCTCGATGATCCTCCTGATCACCGCGATCGGGAATCCCGGATACCGCTCTGACTGTCATCACGTTCCGCGATAACCTTGTGACCATGTACGACCCCGCCCAGCTCCGTACGTTTCTCGCCGTGGCCCAGACGTTGAGCTTCACGCAGGCCGCCCGGCGCCTGGGTCTTCGCCAGTCCACGGTGAGCCAGCACGTGCGCCGCCTGGAGGACGCCACCGGCCGCCAGCTCTTCGCGCGCGACACGCATTCCGTGGAGCTGACCGAGGACGGCGAGGCGATGCTCGGCTTCGCGCGGCGGATCCTGGAGGTGCACGAGCAGGCGACGGCGTTCTTCACCGGGACGCGGCTCGGCGGGCGGCTGCGGTTCGGGGCGTCGGAGGACTTCGTCCTGACCCGGCTCACCGACATCCTCGAGTCGTTCCGGCACGACCACCCGGACGTCGATCTGGAGCTGACGGTCGAGCTGTCCGGCACGCTGCACGAGCGTCTCGACGCGGGCAAGCTCGATCTGGTGCTCGCCAAGCGGCGGCCCGAGGACCCGCGCGGTGAGCTGGTCTGGCACGACGAGCTGGTCTGGATCGGCGCCGAGCGGCTGCGCCTGGACCCCGAGCGGCCGGTGCCGCTCATCGTGTTCCCGCCGCCCGGCATCAGCCGCGCCCTCGCCCTGGAAGCCCTGGAGCGGCGCGGCCGTGCCTGGCGGATCGCCTGCACGAGCGGCAGCCTGAACGGCCTGGTCGCCGCGGCCCGCGCGGGCCTCGGCGTGATGGCGCACTCCCACGGCCTGATCCCGCCGGGCCTGGTCCGGGTCCCGGAGCGGGCGGGCCTGCCGGAGCTGGGCGCGGTCGACTTCGTGCTCCTGCACGGGGAGCGGCGGGCCTCGGCGCAGGGCGCGGCGGACGCGCTCGCGGCATCGATCCTGGCGGGCGGCGACCGGCTGCACCGGCGGCGTCAGCGGTGACGGACGGTTTCAGCGCGGATAGGGCCGGTACGTGAGTTGCTTGACGCGGCGCATGAAGGGCGCCGTCTCGACGTGCTGGACGCCGTCGAGCTGCCCCAGCTTCTGGCTGAGGTAGGTGTAGAGGGCGGGGATGTCCCGGGCCACGGCCGTCGCCATGAGGTTGGAGGGGCCCGCCACGGCGGTGGCGTGGGCGATCTCGGCGTGGGACGCGAGGGCCTTGCCCACCGAGTCCATGGCCCAGGGTGCGGTGGTGATCCAGAGCATCGTGCCGACGCGCAGGCCGATGAGGGCATCGGCGTACTCGATGTCGATGTAGATCACGCCGGACGCGAGGAGCGCGCCGAGACGGCGCTTGACCGCCGACTCCGAACGCCCGGTGGCCTGCTGGAGCTCCGGGTAGGTCGCGCGGCCGTCCTGTTCGAGCGCGGCGACGAGCGGTTCGTCCTCCGGCTCGATCCGCAGGGGTGCCCCGTCCCGTACGGCGGGCGCGGGTGGTGTGCCGCGCAGGGCCGCGACCTGCTCGTCGCTGAGCGGCCCGTGCTTCATCAGCCAGCCGTCGGGGCCGCCGAAGAACCTGTGCAGCATCTGCTGGGCGCGGATGTCGACGATGTGCGGGGTGCGCGGCAGCTTGGCGAGCAGCAGCTCGTCCTGGTCGGTGCGGGTGCGGGGGCGGGTGCAGCAGACGACCTCGGTGCCGCCGGAGGTGAGGCCGATCCATGAGGTGTCGGGGCGGCGCGCCAGGGCGGTGGCGATGGCGTCGGCACCTTCGGGGGCGCAGCGGAGGCGCAGCATCCACTGGTCCTGGCCCAGCTTCTCGTGGTCCCGGACGGCGACGATCCGCAGGTTGCCGTCGGAGATCAGCCTGCGGTAGCGGCGGGCGACGGTCTGGTCGGAGACGCCGAGAACCGCGGCGATCTTGCTGAAGGGCGCACGCCCGTCGAGCTCCAGGGCCTGGAGGAGTTTGACGTCGAGCGGATCCGGCGCGTCCGGGGTGGCGGATTCCATCGCTGCAGTACCCATCGGTGTCGGATTCCTTCGGTCTGGCAGAGGTGGTGACGGGGATCGTCCGTGCGGACCCCATCGTACGAGGCACGCACACGCGTCGCACAGGCGGCGCACAAGCGTCGTACACATCGCACGAGGAGATCTGAGAATGCGTACATGGGGGCCGCTCACAGCGGTATGCCTGGGGACGTTCATGCTGCTGCTGGACGTGACCATCGTGGTCGTGGCACTGCCCGACATGGCGAGGGCGCTCGACGCCTCGCTGAGTGATCTGCAATGGGTGATCGACGGTTACGCCCTGGCGCTCGCCGCGCTGTTGCTCGGTGTCGGCGCCGCGGCGGACGTGCTCGGCAGGCGGCGGCTCAACGTGGTGGGCACCGCGATCTTCGCGCTCGCCTCGCTCGGCTGCGGCCTCGCCACGAACGCGGAGGTCCTGGTGGCCGCCCGCGCCCTGCAGGGGCTCGGCGCCGCCGCGATGTTCGCGACGACGCTGCCGCTGCTCGGCGCCGCCTACCAGGGCCGCGACCGGTCGGTCGCGCTCGGCGTCTGGGGCGCGGTCAGCGGGGCCGCGGCGGCGATGGGGCCGATCGTCGGCGGGCTGCTGACCGAAGGGCCCGGCTGGCGCTGGATCTTCTTCGTGAACCTGCCCGTGAGCGTCGTGTCGATATGGCTGACGCAGCGTGTGGTGCCGGAGTCGAAGGGCCTGGCTGGCCGCCGGGTGGACTGGGCGGGCACGGCGACGTTCGCGCTGTTCGCGGGCGCGCTGACGTACGGAGTGGTGCGGGCCGGTTCGGAGGGCTGGGCGTCGGCGCCCACCGTGGTGACCCTCGCGGTCTCGCTGCTCGCGCTCGCCGCCTTCGTGGCCGTCGAACGCCGCGTCGCGCACCCGCTGCTCGACCTGAAGCTCCTGCGCGTGCCCGCCTTCACGGGCGTCCTGGTCGGCGCGATCGGCTACAACGCCGCCGCGTTCGGTCTGATGCCCTACCTCTCGATCTGGCTGCAGACCGTGCTCGGCATGAGCCCGGTGACCGGCAGCCTCGTCATGCTGCCGCTCGCCGCGACCTCGTTCCTCGTGGCCGCGGTCGGCGGACGGCTGCTGCACGGGGTGCCCGCACGCCTGACCATCGGCGTGGGACTGCTCCTGATCGGCGCCGGCGGGGTCGCCCTCGCGGTGCTCGACGCCGGGTCGTCCTGGGGCGCGCTCATCCCCGGGCTCACCATCGCGGGTGTCGGCACCGGCCTGGTCTCACCGGCCCTTGGTGGCGCGGCCCTGGCGGCGGTGCCGCCGGAGAACTCGGGGATGGCGGGCGGCGCGGTCAACACCTTCCGGCAGCTCGGGTACGCGGTCGGCGTGGCCGGTTTTGGCACCGTGCTGACCTCGCGGATGCAGAAATCGCTCGGCCATGACGCGGCTCACACCGTCGCGGGCGGCGGCGCGTCGGCCGTGCGTGGCACGCTTTCCGAGCACGCCGTGCGGGCCGCGTTCGCCTCCGGGCTCAACACGGCGGCGGTCGTCGCGGGTGTGGTCGGCCTGGTGGCCGGAGCGGCGGTCCTGGTCATGGTGCGGTCGGCGCGCAGGACACCGGAAGCGAAGATTCCGGCACCTGCCGAACGCATCCTCGAAGGACAGTCACAGCCGTAACCGCCGCGTACAGATTCGGTGGAGATTACGCCACCGAAACTTACTGAACCGTAAGTATTCTGTCCCGCCTCTCCCCTTGTGGCCGGATTTCACCGGCTGACCAGCGTGGATGGTACGTACCGAGGGGTCGGTCACCCCTCTCCCGCCGGGCACTGCGGTGGGGTACCGTCACCGGCGCTGTGCGGAGCGCCACAAGGAGCATCATTGCGCGAGTTCACGAACCCTCCGATGGCGTCGGCGCCGCTGGTGGGCGGCCTTGCCGACGTCGTGTTCGACCATGCCCTTGAGGATCCGCTCCACATCGCCTTCGGCCGCAAGACCGACGGCGTGTGGCGCGACGTCACGTCGGCGGAGTTCCGCGACCAGGTGATGTCGCTCGCCAAGGGCCTTCTTGCGCAAGGCGTGCGCTTCGGTGACCGCGTCGCCATCATGTGCCGCACCCGCTACGAGTGGACGCTCTTCGACTACGCGCTCTGGACGGTCGGCGCCCAGGTGGTGCCCGTCTACCCCACGTCCTCCGCCGAGCAGGTCTTCTGGATGCTGCACGACGCGCAGGTGTCGGCCGCCATGGTCGAGCACGAGGACCACGCGATGACGATCGGCTCGGTGATCGACCGGCTGCCGCAGCTGCGCAGGCTGTGGCAGCTGGACGCCGACGCCGTGGAGGAGCTGTACCGCGCGGGCCAGGACGTCGACGACGAGGTGGTCAACCGCCACCGCCGCGCCGTCACCCCCGACTCGATCGCCACGATCATCTACACCTCGGGCACCACCGGCCGCCCCAAGGGCTGTCTGATCTCCCACGCGAACTTCATGTTCGAGGCGGAGACGGTCATCCAGCGCTGGGAGCCGGTCTTCCACTCCCGGCGGGGCGACGAGGCGACAACGTTGCTCTTCCTGCCGCTGGCCCACGTCTTCGGCCGCATGGTGCAGGTCGCCGCGGTACGTGGCCGGGTCAAGCTGGGCCACCAGCCGAGCCTGAACGCGGCGGCGCTCATCCCCGACCTCGCGGCGTTCCGCCCGTCCTTCATCCTGGCCGTGCCGTACATCTTCGAGAAGGTCTTCAACGCGGCGCGGCGCAAGGCCGAGAAGGACGGCAAGACGGGCCCCTTCGACAAGGCCGTGGAGTGTGCCGTGCGGTACGCGGACGCGATGGAGGCCAAGGCCTTCGGCACCGGACCCGGGCCTTCGGCGGCCCTGCGCATGCAGCACTCGCTCTTCGAGAAGCTCGTCTACGCCAAGGTGCGCGACGCGATGGGCGGTCGCGTCCGGCACGCGATGTCCGGCGGCTCGGGCATGGACCGGCGCCTCGGCCTGTTCTTCGCGGGCGCGGGCGTGGAGATCTACGAGGGGTACGGCCTGACGGAGTCGACCGCGGCCGCCACCGCCAACCCGCCCGAGCGCACCCGCTACGGCACGGTCGGCCAGGCCATCCCCGGCACCACCGTGTACATCGCGGAGGACGGCGAGGTGTGGCTGAACGGCGGCAACGTCTTCCAGGGCTATCTCAACGACCCCAAGGCCACCGACGCGACGCTGCACGACGGCTGGCTGTCCACCGGCGACCTGGGCGCGCTCGACGAGGACGGCTACCTCACGATCACCGGGCGCAAGAAGGAGATCCTGGTGACGTCCGGCGGCAAGAGCGTCTCGCCGGGGCAGCTGGAGGAGCGGGTGCGCGACCATCCGCTGGTCGCGCAGTGCATCGTGGTCGGCAACGACCGCCCCTACATCGCGGCGCTCGTCACGCTGGACGGCGAGGCCGTCGAACACTGGCTGACCATGCGCCGCAAGCCGTCGATGTCGCCCAACGACCTGGTGCGCGACCCGGATCTGGAGACCGAGGTGCGGCGGGCCGTGGTGGCCGCCAACACCCTTGTCTCGCAGGCCGAGTCGATCCGCACGTTCCGGATACTGGCCCACCAGTTCTCCGAGGAGCACGGGCTGCTGACCCCTTCGCTGAAGCTCAAGCGCAAGGCCATCGAGACGGCCTACTCGGCCGAGGTGGAGGCGCTGTACCGGGCGTGAGGTGAGCGCGTCGGGTTTCTGACGGTTCATCAATTACTGCCGCGTCTGTTATTGACGGTTCATCAGGTCCCGCACAGAATCAGCCCCACTTCGACTCCAGGGGGCTCGAACCGTGTCGCGACCGATCCGCACCATCACCGCCACCGTGGCCGCACTGCTGCTCGCCACTGCCTGCAACTCCGCCTCCAACAGCACCGGTTCGAGCGACGGTGACAAGGCGGGCGGCTCCGTGCGCGGCGTGACCGCCGACGCCATCAAGGTCGGCGGCATCGTCTCGATGACGACCGCGAGCGGCTACAGCAAGAAGGACACCGACCTCGGCGCGAAGGCGCGCTTCGACCGCGCGAACGCCGCAGGCGGCGTACACGGACGGAAGATCGACTACCTGGGCGCCGAGGACGACGGCCAGGACCCGGGCAAGAATCTCGCGGCGGCCCGCAAACTCGTGCAGCAGGACAAGGTGTTCGCGGTCTCGCCGATGAGCTCGGCCACCTTCTCCGGCGCGGACTTCCTCCAGAAGCAGAAGGTCCCGACGTTCGGCTGGGGCACCATCCCGCCCTTCTGCGGGCCGAGTTACATGTACGGCTACGGCGGCTGCATGGTCCCGATGCCGGGCGGCACCATCACCCAGAGCTGGCCCGAGGGCCTGAAGAAGGTGACGGACGGCTCGAAGGGCAAGTCCGTGGCCATCCTCGCCAACGACAACGACGCGGGCACCTTCGCCATCCGCACCTACAAGCAGAGCTTCGCGGCGGCCGGTTACAAGGTGACGTACGCCAAGTCGACCGTGCCCGCGACCTCCGTGCCGAGCGACTGGTCGGCGTACACCAAGGAGATCCTGCGCTCCGACGGCGGCAAGGCGCCGGACGTGGTCGTCTCCGTGATGCAGACCCCGTACAACATCGGTCTGTTCACGGCCGTCAAGCGCTCCGGCTTCAAGGGCGTGCTCACGGACCCGACCGACTACGACCCCGGCCTCCTCGCCAAGAGCGCGACGAAGAAGGCGCTCGACGGCGTGCACATCCTGCTTGCCTTCCAGCCGTTCGAGCAGAACAGCGCGGCGATGAAGCAGTTCAAGGCGGACATCAGGAAGACGGCGGGCAAGGACGTCCCGCTCAACATGCACATGATGACCGGCTATATGTCGGCCGACCTCTTCCTCTCGATCGCCGAGAAGACGGGCAAGGACCTGACGGTCAGCTCCTTCCAGAAGGCGGCGAACGGCTTCTCCGACAAGGACACGATGGTCGGCGACCGCAGCCTGCCCAAGGGGCAGAAGGAGTCGTTCGGCTGCGGCGCCCTGGTGCGGCTGAAGGGCGGGAAGTACTCGGTCTCGGCGCCCTTCACGTGCTACGACCCCATCCCCTTCAAGTAGCGGGCCTTCTAGTAGAGGGGCGTGTCATCCATGTCCGACCTGCTGGGATTCGTGCTGAGCGGTCTCGTCTCCGGCGCCCTGTACGCGCTGCTCGCGACGGGCCTCGTCCTGTCCTACTCCGCCTCCGGTCTCTTCAACTTCGCGCACGGTGCGACCGCCTACCTCTGCGCGCTCTCCTTCTACGAACTCCACTCCGGCTTCGGCTGGCCCGCCGTGCCGACGGCGCTGCTCCTCGTCTGTGTCGTGGCGCCCGCGCTCGGCTGGGGCCTTGACCGGCTGATGTTCCGCAAGCTGGCGCGGGTGGGCGAGACCGCGCAGATCGTGGCGACGATCGGGCTGCTCGTCGCGCTGCCCGCGCTGGGGCTGTGGGTGGTGGAGCTCCTGGAGGACGCGGGCGCGTCCGTCAAACCGGCCGAGAACCAGTTCGGGCTGCCGGGCGTCGGGCCGAGCCCCGCCAGGAACTGGCAGCTCATGGACGGCGTCGGCATCGACTCCGACCAGCTCATCACCTGGGTCGCGACGGCCGTGGTCGCGATCGGCCTGTGGATCCTGATGCGGCACACACCGCTCGGGCTCCGGCTGCGGGCCGCGGTCGACAACCGCTCGCTCGTGGAACTGCGGGGCATGAGCGCGGACCGGCTCTCGTCGGTGGCGTGGATGCTGTCGTCAGGGCTCGCGGGCCTCGCGGGAGTCCTCGCGACGCCGCTGCTCGGTCTCTCGTCGCACGACTTCACCCTCTTCCTGTTCGTGTCGGCCACGGCAGCGGTGCTCGGGCGTTTCATGTCGATCCCGCTGGCGTTCGCGGGCGGGCTCGGTCTGGGCGTCTTGCAGAACCTGGTCGTCGGGTACGCCGATTTCGCGGAGAAGATCACCGGCTTCCGCACGGCGGTGCCTTTCCTCATCCTCTTCGCCGGGCTGCTCCTCATGACGCGGCGGCAGCGTACGGCGGGCACGGCGGCGGTGGACGCGCCGCCGATCGACTATCTCGCAGGGAAGTCGTGGATGCGCAGGTGGGGGCCGTGGGCCGTGGGAGGTGCGCTGCTCGCGCTGTCCTTCTACACGGTCACCACCCCCTTCTGGAGCGGCATCCTCGCGCAGGGCCTCGCCATCTCCCTCGTCTTCGTCTCCTTCACCGTGGTGACGGGCCTCGGCGCGATGGTGTCCCTGGCGCAGGCGACGTTCGTGACGGGTGCTGCCCTCGTGGCGGGCCTGCTGATGAGCCATGGGTGGCCGTTCATCGCCGCGGCCCTGGTGGGGACGTGCGGGGCGGCGGTGCTCGGCGCGCTGGTGGCGCTGCCCGCGCTGCGTCTCGGGGGCAGGTCGCTGGCGCTCGCCACCCTCGCGCTGGCCTTCCTCGCCGACCAAGTCCTCTTCCAGATGGGGTGGTTGAGGAACGGCGACACCGGGTGGGAGATCCCGCGCGCCGTCTTCGGGCCCGTCGACCTGAGCGACGACCGCGCGATGGGTGTGGCGATGGTCGTCCTCGTGGCGGTGGCCGTGGCCGCGCTCAGTGCGCTGCGCGGGTCGGCTACGGGGCGGGCGATGCTGGCGGTGCGGTCCGCCCCGGCGGCGGCGATGGCCTCCGGCGTCTCGGTGGTGCGGACGAAGCTGCTGCTGTTCACGTTGTCGGCGGGGCTCGCGGGGTTCGGCGGCGTGATGTACGCGTCGTTCAACACGCGGATCACGGCCACGGACTTCACCGCGATGACGGGGCTCGTGTGGCTGGCCGTGGTGGTGGCCGCCGGGGTACGCAGGCCGCAGTTCGCGGTGGTGGCGGGGCTCGTCTTCGCGATCGTTCCGCACCTGGTCGCCGACTACGTGACGGAGTCGGTGCAACTGCCGGTAATCCTGTTCGGCCTCGCGGGCCTCGCCCTGGCGAACGATCCGGACGGGTACTGCGCGGCGGTCTCGGTACGGTTGCACCGGCGACGACTCGGACGGGGTGGGGTGGCCTCACGTCCGGCGTTCGAGGACGAACTCGGTGGAGACGGTGGTCGACGGCCACCGGTGGTGGCGGGGCCGAACGCGGGGAGGGGCGGGACCCGCGAGGGAATACCCTCCGCCCTCGCCCTCCGCGACCTCCACGCGGGCTACGACGGCGCCCCCGTCCTGCACGGCGTGACCCTCACCGTTCACCCGGGCGAGATCGTCGCCCTCCTCGGCCCCAACGGGGCTGGTAAGTCCACGATCTGCCGGGTCGCGGCAGGGCTCATCGCCCCCACCCAGGGGCAGATCTACGTCGCCGGGGCGGACGCCACCCGGCACGGAGCTGTCCGGCGCTCCCGGGCGGGAGTCGTCCTCGCCCCCGAGGGCCGCGGCATCTTCCCCGCCCTCACCATCGAGGAGAACCTCACCCTGCACCTCCCCCGGCCGGACGCCCGCGACGCCGTCTACACCCGGTTCCCCGGACTCGCCGCCCGGCGCAAGGTCACCGCCGGGTCCCTCTCCGGAGGAGAACAGCAGCTCCTCGCCCTCGCGCCCCTCCTCCAGCGCCCACCCGACGTGCTGATCGCGGACGAGCCGTCCCTCGGCCTCGCCCCCCGCGTGGTCGACGAGGTCTTCCGGCTGCTCGCCGAACTCCGCGACGCCGGAACGGGGTTGCTCCTGGTGGAGGAGAAGGCCGCCGAAATCCTCGGCGTCGCCGACACCGTCGCCTACCTCGCCCAGGGCCGGGTCTCCTGGTGCGGACCGCGCTCCGAGGTCCGGGCGGACCAGCTCACCGAGGCCTATCTGGGCATCGCCGCGCAGGGCCACAGCGAAGGAGTGGGACGGCCATGAGCGACCGCATCCTGGAAGCCTCCGGCATCGGCGTCCGCTTCGGCGGTGTCCACGCGCT
The DNA here is from genome assembly GCF_040636975.1 of Streptomyces sp. NPDC032198. NCBI lineage: Bacteria > Bacillati > Actinomycetota > Actinomycetes > Kitasatosporales > Streptomycetaceae > Streptomyces > Streptomyces sp. NPDC032198. Next base: position 472,527 of record NZ_JBEZVL010000003.1, read on the forward strand.
CACCGGCGTGGACCTGAGCCTGCGCCCCGGCGAGGTCTGCGGTCTCATCGGCCCCAACGGGGCGGGAAAGACCACCCTGTTCGACGTCGTCTCCGGCATCCGCCGCCCCGACCAGGGGCGCGTCCTGCTCGACGGCGTCGACATCTCCCGCCGCTCGCCCGTCTGGCGCGCCCGCCACGGCATGCGGCGCACCTTCCAGCGCCAGCAGCTCTTCGGGCAGCTCACGGTCGCCGACAATCTGCTCGTCGCGCAGGAGTGGCGCGGCGGCGGTGGCGGATTCGCCGCGGATCTGCTCGCGGCGCCCACCCGGCGTACGCATGAAAGACACAGGCGGACCCGCGCCTCAACCGTGTTGCGCGAGTGCGGACTTGAGGGCCTCGCCGACGATTACGCGGGCGCGCTTCCCGTCGGCCGGGCCCGCATGGTGGAACTGGCACGCGCGGTGGCGGACCCGCCCAGGGTGCTGCTCCTGGACGAGCCCGCCTCCGGAATGACGGCCGACGAGCGAGGCCACCTGTCGGCCGTCATCCGGCACCTCGCGGACGAGGAAGACTGCGCCGTGCTCCTCGTGGAGCACAACGTCGCCTTCGTGATGGGGCTCTGCGCCCGCGTGGTGGTCCTCGACCTCGGCCGTGTCCTGGCCGAGGGTGCGGCGGCCGAGGTACGGGCGGACCCCAGGGTGCGGGACGCGTACCTCGGGACCACCGCGGTCTAGCCGATGGTCACGCTGAATATCTCGTCCGAACCGCCGGGCTGTCCACCGTTGTTGTCGGCGTTGGTGGTGGAGAGCCAGAGCTGGTCGCCCTTCAACGCCGCCATGTAGACCGCGCCGTCGACGACGGGGCGTACTGCATGAGGCCGGCCACCAGAGCGGTGGCCCCGAGCAGAGCGGCCCTCTCCATGCTCCTGTTCGTCCTGAAGTTCGTCCTGCTGTTCGTCGTCATGACGCGGTTCATCGCTCAGCCCCCGTACTGCGCGACGATTTTGGTGAAGTCGTAGGGAGCCTGCGACACCCCGCTGCACGAGTCCCCGGCGCTGCCGCCTGACGAGCAGTCACGGTCGCGATTGACGGCCCAGAAGGAGAACCGCGCGATGTGGTGCTGCTTCGCGTAGGCGAGGATCTGCTTGAAGTCATTCGTGGTGACGGTCTCGCCCGCCACGTCGGTCTTGCCGTTCATCGAGGAGACGCCGATGCGCTTGTACGCGTCGGCGTCGCTGTAGCCGTAGGCGCTCTTGACCGCGTTCTTCAGGCCTTCCAGCGCACCGACCGAGGCATCGCCCATCGAGCCGCTGTGACTGCCGAAGTCGAACGGCATGACGACCCACGCGTTGTTGTCGAGCCCGGCCGCTGCACCGCGCTTGATGAGGTCCTTGCCGGTGGCGTCGGGGCCGTTCGGGGTCGTCCCCATGGTCACGTACGTGACGATCCCGGGGTTCTTCTGCTTCACGATCTTCAAGGCATCGACGACGCGCTGCCGCACGGTCGCGTTGCTGAACTCGGTGTCCTCGATGTCGATGTCGAACGCCTTGAGCTTGTAGGCGTCGATGACCTTCTGGTACGCCCCGGCGAGCGCGGTGGCGCTGGCGCACTTCTCGCCGAGCTTGGCGCCGCTCCAGCCGCCGACGGAGACGACGATGTCTCCGCCGGCGCCGCGTATGGACTTGATGGCGGACTCGTCGGAGCCGCCCTTGAGCGGGCGGTTGCCGTCCCAGGCCGGGTTGCAGCCGCCGTCGGACAAGATGAAGGCGAGGGTGAACCACTTGACGCCGGTCGCGGCCATCACGTCGGTGGGCTTCTGCGGGCTGCCCCAGCCGAGGTACTCGTACGGAGCGGCGTGAATGGTGCCGGCGGCCCTGGCCTGTGTTGCCTCGGCCTGCGCCGCCGGGGGTGCGGCCGAGGACTGGGCGGCCAGGGCGAGGGATGCCGTCGTCGCGAGGACGCCGGCCGCGGCCAGTGCGGTGGCCGTTCTGCGGGGGGTGTGAGACATGGGGGGTGTGCTCTCCTTCGAGTGGTGAGGCGCTTTGGTGAGTGTCGGGTGAGATGTGCCGTTAGGAAGGGTTCCTAACGATCTTTGGACGCGGGAGTGGGATGGTGTCCCGCCGCGAGGTGAGGGGTTATGTCTTCGGGGACGCCCGGTAGGCGAAGTCGCCCGCCCGGCCTCCCGCGCCGTCGACGAGGGCGCGGACCGCCCCGTGGTCCGGCGAGCGGTGGCAGGCGGGGTCCGTGCGGGAGCCGTCGCCGGTCAGGGCGTACGCCTGGCAGCGGCAGCCGCCGAAGTCCAGCCCAGTTGGTGGCCCTTGACGTTCGGCGCCTCGGGTCGGACCAGCTCACCGGCTGCCGGGCACGGGAGCACCGTGCGGACCGGAGCGACGGTCAGCGAGATGGCACCCCAGCCGCCCATGCAGGGCTTCGCGATGCCGTCCACGTAGTCGGGCGCCACCCACACGAGTTCCATGCGTCCCGCGAGCCGCTCACACCACCGCTCGACGCACTCGCATTCCTCGATCTGCTCACAGATGTCGGGGGTGGCATTGACGACGTACCAGCGTCCCTCCCTCGCGCGGACGGCGAGCGAGGCGTGCCGGCGGGATTACCGGTCGGCGCCGCGGTACGCGGTCACTTCGAGTACGGTCTCCACGACCTCGTACTCGGGCGTCTGCCAGGCGGTGACGGCTTTGGCCACTTCGGGCGTGGTGGGGTTCCGGTCTTCCTTCATGTGCGTGTGGCTGCCTTCCTGAAAAAGTGGGGGTTCAGGAGTCGTCAGTAGGGGTTCTGAAGTCGTCGCGGGGTATTCACCCGGCGTTCACATGAGTGTTCTGCGTTCAGTGACGTGCAATAGAGTCGCGGTATGACGGAACGCGGTCAATGGTGCGGACCAAAAACGCCCGGACTTCACCCGGGAGTGGTCATGGAATGCAGCACCGCACCTGATCGTTGACCATGGGAGTACCACCCGACGACTTAAGGATCGAAAGCTCGTGAGCAAGGTCCCCCCGATCATCCTGAACAATGGCGTCGAGATGCCGCAGCTCGGTTTCGGCGTCTGGCAGGTCCCGGACGACGAGGCCGAGTCCGCCGTCGCGACGGCGCTGGAGGCCGGGTACCGCAGCATCGACACCGCTGCCATCTACGGCAACGAAGAGGGCACCGGCAAAGCCATCGCCGCTTCGGGCATCGCCCGCGATGAGCTCTTCGTCACGACGAAACTCTGGAACAACGACCAGGGATACGACTCGACGCTCCGCGCCTTCGACGCATCCCTGGAGAAGCTCGGTCTCGACCACGTGGACCTGTACCTGATCCACTGGCCGCTGCCCTCCAAGGGCCTCGCCGTGGACACGTACAAGGCCTTCGAGAAGATCCAGGCCGACGGCCGCGCCAAGTCCATCGGCGTCTCGAACTTCCTGCCCGAGCACCTGGAGCAGCTTCTCGCCGAGACGTCGGTCGTCCCCGCGGTCAACCAGATCGAGCTCCACCCGCACCTCCAGCAGCGTGCCTCCCGCGAGTTCCACGCGGAGCAGGGCATCGCCACGGAGGCCTGGTCCCCGCTCGGCCAGGGCAAGGGCCTCCTGGAGGTCCCGGCGATCGTCGCGATCGCCCGGAAGCACGGCCGCACGCCGGCCCAGGCCGTGCTGCGCTGGCACATCCAGCTCGGCAACGTGGTGATCCCCAAGTCCGTGACCCCGTCGCGGATCAAGGAGAACATCGACGTCTTCGACTTCGAGCTGGACTCCGAGGACATGGCGGCGATCAGCGCGCTGAACGAGGACCGGCGGCTGGGGCCGGATCCGGTCACGTTCGGGGCCTGAGGTCCTAGGTTCGGGGTCCGAGGCCCGACGTTTTCCCTCGTACGAGATTCTGGCCCGGTGATCAGGAGCGGAGCTCCTGCCACTGGGCCAGGGTCTCGCGAGCGGCGACCGTCTCCTCGGCGTCCTCCCCGAGCTCGCGGGCGATTCCCTGGGCCGCCCGGCTCAGTTGCCTGATGGCGCCCTCCATGTCGCCGTCCGCGGCGAGGGCGTGCGCGAGATCCGCCCTGGCCTCGTGGGTCCGCAGGTGATCCTCGCCCAGTGAGCCCTTCAGGCCGGCCAATGCCGTTTGATACAGCACGCTCGCCGCTTCCGGCTCTCCGGCCTGCTGGTAGGCGTCCGCGAGTTGATGGCGGGTGCGCAGGGTTCCTGGATGCACGTCGCCCAGGCTGGTCATGCGCTCGTCCAGCGTCGTCTCCAACAGCGCGACCGCGCGCCGGGCTTCGCCGACCGCCAGCAGCGCTTCGGCCAGATCGCCGTACGTCCTGCGGGTCTCGACGTGCGATGCGCCGAGCACGCTGATCCGTTTGGCCAGCGTCCGTTCGTACAACGCGATCGCCTTCTCCTTGAACCCGCCGCGCCGATAGGCCTCGGCCAGCGCCGCGGCTGCCCGCAGCGTGTCCGGGTGATCGTGGCCCAGGGCCTCACCACTGGTGGACAGCGCCTCCTCGTACAGCGGAACCGCCCGCTGCAGGTTTCCGTCGAGGAGGCATGCGCGGGCCAGCCGGTCCTTCAGGTCCCGTGTCTGCGGGTGGTCCTCCCCGAGCGCTTCGGCGCTGTGCGCCACAGCGTCCTCGTACATCTCGATGGCCTGGCCCAGGACGCCCACGCGCTCGTACAGGCCCGCCAGGGACGCCACCGTCGTGAACGTACGCGGATGTCCCTCGCCCAGGACTGCCTGGTAACCGGCCACCACCTGCCGGAGCTCCTCCACCGCTCGCGCCGGGTCCCCCACCTTGTCGAACGCGAGGGCCAGCTCGCCCTGCACGGCGAGTGTGGACGGCGCCCGGTCGCCCCACACCCGCCGGTGACCGGCGAGCGCCTCCTCGTACGCGGCCACCGCTCGGTCCCACGCCTCGTCCGCCAGGTAGGCGCTCGCGAGCCGTGCCAGCAGCGGAACGGTCGCCGGATGGTCCTTTCCCCAGCTCCGGGCCGCGATGGAACGCGTCACCTCCAGCTCCTTGACCGCCCGCTTCGTCGCTCCCGATGCCAGGTACGCGCGGGCGAGGTCCGCTCGCAGCGCGAGCCTCTCCGGGTCGTCCTCAGCTCTCCCCGCCCGGTCCATCGCGGCCCGCACGTCCCTGAGCTGCGCAAGCGCCCGCGGCATGTCACCCGACGACACATACGCCTCGGCGAGCAGTGTCGTGGCGTGCTGCGCCCGGGAACTGTCCTCCCCCAGGATTCTCTGCAAGGACTCCGACGCTCTCCGGAGGAAGTTCAGGGCTTGTTCCAACTGGCCCTGTGCCATGAGGAACCGGGCCGTCTCCGCGAGAAGGGAACCGAAGGTCTCGTCGTCGTCCTCGGGCGGGGAATGATCGGCGAACGCCTCGATGTGCGGGAGAAGCGCGCGCCAGCGGGGCCAGCCCACCGGGTCGTCAGCGTCGTCGGGGACGGCCTCCGCGAGGCAGCGGGCAGCCGCCTGCCGGGCCGCCCGGTTCTCCTGCGCACTGCTCTCGTCCTCCTCGCCGGTGTCCCATACGCGCGCAAGCGCAGCGATCAGTCGGTGCACACGGACCATCCCGGGCCGACGGGCGATGAGGCCGGCGCCCGACAGAAGCCGTAGTGCGTCGGCGACTTCCGACTCCTTGAGCCGAGCTCCGGTCAGCAGGTCGACGGGAATGTCATCGAATCCGTACCAAGCGAGGATCTGCATGAGTCGCCTCGCCGTCGGAGTGCTGACGGTTCGCAGGCTCTGCCTCAAGTTGTCGCTGATACTGAGCGACGCAGAGCTGCTGTCCTCGGCGTCTCCCAGCCGGTCCATCTGCGCCTCGATCATGGCGCGGTACTCAGCGACGGATACGCCGGTCGACGCGACGTACGCGGCCGCCTGTGCCAGGGCGAGCGGATACCGCCCGAGTGCTTCGCACAGCAGCTCCACCTCGGCCCGCTCCCCGCCCGCGCGCTCGGTGAACATCTCGACGGTTTCGGCCAGTTCGGGGACGTCGAGCTCCATGGGTGTGGCGATCTCCTCCCATCCGGTGGCCAGGCGGCTGGTGATCAGGACGCTGCCGTTCGTGCCCAGCCGGGACAGCAGGACGCGTACGTCCTCGGGCTTCTCCACACCGTCGAAGACGAGGACCCAGTCCTCGTGCGAGGTCAGCCACTGGAGGGCCCACTCCCAGCGCCCCTCCCTGGCCAGGAATTCCGGGACCGAGGGCTGCAGGGCGCGGGTCAGGCCGGAGAGACTCTTGACGATCGAGGCGGGTGAGTCCGCGCGCACCCACCACACGGGCCCCAACATATCTGCCCGCGCCACACCAACCGCCCACTCCGTCGCCAGCATGGTCTTGCCCACGCCTCCCATGCCGTGGACGACAGCTCTGTGAGGCACCGTGGACTCTGCACTCCGGGTGAGCAGTTCCAGGTCCAAGCGCTCCAGTGCATCCTGTCTGCCGATGAACTGCTCCCGCCCCGCCGCCACATTCGTCAGACCCGGCACGCGCGGAACACTGGCGGGCGGATCGAAGCCACCGAGCACGGACGGCGAAAGGACCGGGGAGGTCCCACGATCGGTGTCGTACGGATCCGGCCCCGCCCCGCGGACAGCACTCCCCCCGCCCACCGGCCGCTCCGCCACCCGGATCGCCCGCCCCCGCAGCAGCCCCAACGCCTCCTCGCTCACCAGCGCGAAGGGCTGGCCCGCATCCCCCAGCGCGCGGGCCCCTGTCCCTTCCGCCACCGGCACGACCGCCCTGAAGGCCCGGGGCGTCGAACCGGCCCTGGTCTCGATCTCCGCGCCGATCCGGTTCAGCAGTTCGGCGACCGCCAGTGACTCGGGGCGGGGCAGGGTTTCAAGGAGGGCGCTTCTGGCGCCCGGCACGAAGTCGTACAGGCCCCGCTCCGGATCGACCGGCTCCAGGAGGCCGCTCAGCAGAACCTCCGCGAGGTCGCTGGAGCGCGAGCCCGGTGTCACCCGCTGCTGGATCAGCCGCATCACCGGCAGCGCGGGCACCGACAGGGCGACATGCGCCGCCAGGTCCACCGCCGTGGGCGAGGCGGCAGCCTGAAAGCGGAGGATGCGCTCGGTGATCGTCAAGTCCCCCTCTGAGGCCAGGGGTTGGACGTGAGGTGGTTGCGCCACGCTCACGTACGTCACCGCCGTGTCCCGGTGGTGATCGCCCGACGCGGTGACCAGGCCCGCCCAGTCGGCCAGCCACTCGGGGGTCAGTTCCAGGACGGGCACGGGGACCGCGTCCGGTGCGGGGCGTCCGGACCGGCCGTCGTGCGGGGTGAATCGCAGCGCGGTGTTGGGGGCGCCCGCCCTGGACGCGATCGCCCTGCCGGGGATCGCGGGGGCCGCCGTGCGGCGCCAGAGGCGTTCGGGGAGGGGCTGCAGGATGGCGGTGGGGCCACGCCTGGCCCACAGATGCAGGGCGGGGGCCGCGCGCCCGCCCCACCAGTGCGGGCCCGAGCAGTCGCTGAGCACCAGGGTCACCTGGCGGCCCGTCGGGTCCACCATGGCCGCCGGGGGCAGCGCGGGGCCTCCGGGCGAGGAGCGGACGCAGACGCTCGGACCGACGTCGGCCAGGCGCCAGAGCCGCACGTCCCGGAACGCGCCGGTGCGCTGCATCGCCTCGCGCAGTTCACGCGCGAGCGGGCGCCACACCGCCATCGCCGGACCCGTGTCGACGACGAGCGCCAGGCTCAGGAGGCGGTCGGTGGCGGGGGCCATGACCGGCGCCCAGGGGCGAGAACCCGTGTGGAGTGCGGCCCGCGCGGCCGTCGCCTCCTCGTCCAGGACGCGGCGGCGCCGGTCGGGGACACGCTGCTTGAGGGGCCGCAGGGCGCGCTGGATGTCCAGTTCGTGACGCAGGGCCTGGGGGGCGGGGACGAGGACGTCGTCGGCGTCGGTGCCGGGGCGCGGGGCGCCGCGCGGGATGTGCAGGGCCGCGCGATGCGGGTCGCCGGGCGGTTCCTCGCCGTCCGGCGCAGCGCGGGCATCGGGGTGGCCGGCCTCCGGATCGTCGTCCAACTGCCACTGCGCCGGCGTGTGGCCCGCCCTTTCGAGCGCCGACCCTGCCACGGCGTTCCAGCGCGCGGGCCAGTCGGCGTCTTCACCACCGCCCTCGCCCTCGCCGGCCCCCTCCCCCTCACCGGGAGGCAGTCGCTCCGCGAGCCACAGCATCTCCGCGAGCTCCAGCGGAGTGACGTGGGGCCCCAGGGTGTCGAGCAGGCCCCGCAGTTTCCGCAGCCGCTCAGTCTCCATCGGAGCGCGTCGCCTCGCTGCTCAGGAACGGCATCACCTGGTCCGCCAACTCCCGCACGGTTTCCGGCGGTTCACTGAACGCGGCGTGATGGCACATGTAGATGGCGTTGAGGAGCTGGTCGTTCGCGAGCAGACCACCGCTGCGCCGCTCGAAGAACCGGTCGATGATGTCCCGTACACCTGCCGGGAGTTCGCCCTCCTCGCCCTCGACCACGGGGCCGAGGTGCTCACGGACGATCGCCGTCAGCTCCGCCACGCTCGCGGGCTGTTTCAGATCCACGGTCACACAGCGCCGCAGGAAGGCCGGCGGGAATTCGCGCTCACCGTTGCTCGTCATGACGACGAGCGGGAAAGCACGGCAACTGACCGTGCCGTCGCGGATCTCCACGCGGTCGGTCGTGCTGTCGGCCGTCATCACTCGGGCCGTCGGCGCGGCACGGCGGGCCAGCTCGACGATCTCGTAGGACCCCTTCTCGAAGATGGTGAGGAGGTCGTTGGGCAGGTCGATGTCGCTCTTGTCGATCTCGTCGACGAGCAGGACGCGCGGGCGCTCATACGGGAGCAGCGCCGTGCCGAGGGGGCCGAGGCGCAGATAGTCCCCGATGTCGTCGCCCGGGGAGCCGGACTCGTCCTCACGGCGTCCGCGCTCCGCCGCGTACAGCCGCGTGAGCGGGTCGTACTCGTACAGGCCGTCCCGGAGGGTGATCCGGCTGGTGATGGGCCAGTGCAGGACTTTCCCGAGGCCGAGCTCATGGGCCACCGCGTACGCGAGGGATGACTTGCCGGTGCCGGGCGCGCCGGTCACCAGGAGCGGCCTGCGCAGATAGAGCGCGGCGTTGACCTGGCGGATCGCGTCCTCGCTCGGGCGGTAGCTGACGGCCGCGTGCGGGTTGCCGGAGTCGCCGGGCGGGGTGCGCAGGGGCGGGCCGCCGGTGAAGGTGCGCCAGGGGGGCGGGGCCGGGAGGCGGTCGATGCCGTCGTGCGGAACGCGACTCCCGGAGTAGATGCGCCAGTTGGACGCCGTCTCGGCAATGTCAGGCACGCTCCACGCTCCCCGTACTCCCTGCGCTTCCCGTACTCCCCGAATTCCTCATACGCCCCGCGCTGCCGGTGCTCACTGCTCTCCTCAGGCTCGGTGTCCTCACTGGTCTCCCCGTGTTCCCATCGCCAGCGGTGGATCCGGCTTGCGCTCCGGGTCGTCCCAGAAGAGCGTCAGCCGGTGCCCGCAGTGCTCGGCATCCCCCTTGTCCGGGGAGCGGGCCTCCTTGCGCAGCCGCATGACCTCGAACGGCAGCCGGTCGGGGTCAAGGACCGCCACCGCCTCCGTGAGCCGGTCGAGGAATTTCTCCGGGGCGCATTGCGCGTGGCCGCCCTCGCCGCAGTCGTGCCGTCTCCACAGCATGATCGGCACGCCGGTGTCCAGGGCTGCCGAGAGCCAGTCCCCCATGGGCGTCGCGGCATACGCGAGGGCGCACACCTCGTCGTCCGCGTCCAGCCAGTCGTGGAACTCGTCGTAGCCGTAGGGCAGTTCGCAGGTCACGCGCCGGGGCCGGGTCTCGCCGCGGGCCCGCACCGTCTCCCAGCGCCTGCGGGTCAGGCGGGAGACGGTGAGCGGCTTGAGACGGTCCATGTGCCGGACCACCACGGGCACCGTGCGCATGGGGCGGGGGCGCGCCGCCCCCGGTTCGTGGATCTGCCATTCCTCGAAGGGCTCGCTCATCAGCCGCTCCGGGACCACGAACTCCAGCATCCAGTCGCATTCGTGCACCTTGCCGATCTGGTCGGCGAGCATCGCCTCGACCTTCGTACGGAGTTGCCGTGGGCGGATCCTGACGGGCCCCGACGAGCCGACGGGCACGCCGTCGATCACCGTGCACACGGTGAGGTCGAGGCCGGCGCCACGGGTCATCGACTCCGCACGGAACATGACGGAGCCGACGGGCACGGGCGGCTGCTGCCGCGCGGCCTTCCCGTCGTACGCCTCGTCCGCGCAGTGCTCGGGCATCCAGCGCCGCAGCCACGCTCCGACGTCCGCCTCCGGAAGCCGCGCCCTGAGCGCGCGCAGCAGCCGCAACAGCCGTTCGTCGCCGGTCAGTTCCTCGCCGACGTACCGGATGGCGTGCCAGATCGAGCGGAAGGCCGGCAGCGGGCGGCGGAAGGTGGGGAAGGCGCGCCGCACGAGCAGTTCGAGGGCGTCGGCATCGAGACGCACCTCCTCGAACAGGGCGCGCAGTTCACGGCGCGGCTCGGCCGGCAACCAGTCCAGAGCGAGGAAGTCGTCCAGGTCCTCCCAGTGGCGTCGGATGGTCTCGATGGGCAGCATCCGCCCGATGTACCCCTCCTGATCACCGCCGAGCACGGCGTCGGTGACCATGCCGACGACCTTGCCGGACTCCGGGTCGTAGACCGCCGCACCGCTGAACCCCTCGTCCAGGCGCCGCAGATGGGCCTGGACGACATCGACCTCCAGCCACTCCTGGCCGAGGAGGCGGTCCGCGCTGGTGGTCAGCGTGGCGTGCGTCCCGAACTCCTCGTGGCCGAACGGGAAGCCCAGCGCGCGCAGTTCGGGGGCAGTACGCCCCGGCTGGGAGCGCAGCAGATCGAGCGGGGCGAACGCGCAGGGTGCCACGCGCAACGGGTGGGCGAGTTCGAGCACCGCTATGTCCCCGCGGTCCCCGAGGCGTCGCCAGTCACCGGACCACGCCACCTTCGCGGGCAGCGCGCCGGTGATGTGCGGCAGCGTGACGGATACCGCCGAGTGCCCTTCGACGACATGGGCACAGGTGATCAGTCGCGTGCCGTCGACCAGGATGCCGGCCCCTCGGGGGACGCCGTCGACCGTATCGATGCGGGCACGCCAGTCCATGCCTCGCATTATCCGCCCCGCACCGTCACCGCTCACCCGGCTCGTCACGCCGAGCCCAGGTCAGCTTGACGGTCAAATGCCCCTCGGCGGCCGTCTTCGCGATGACGGCCCCCGCGACAGCACTCAACTTCACCCCGAACTCGAGCTCGATCCCATCGGGATCGAGCGCGGCGGTGCGAAAGGTCTGCAGAGCGGACAGGGCGGCGCCGCGTACGTTGCTCAGCGCCGCCCCGAAGTGCCCCTCGACATCATGGATCTCGCTGCCATCGCTCCTGCGGGCCACCGACCTGAAACCCGGGTCCTGGGCATCCACTTCCACGACGACCGGGCCTTCGTCGGACTCCCATCGCAGCAGCTCGCTCACAGCCCGGCTCCCCTCCGCAGTCTGATCGCCGTCGCCTAAAAGGTAACGTCAACAGCCCTTCGGGCAGCCACTCTTGGGCAGATACGTCAGCGGCTCAGCCCTTGACCCCCACATGCACCGTCTGCGCCGACAGCAGGAACACGTCCGGCCTGTGGTGCAGGCTCCGGGTGTCGTTCTCGTCCAGGAGGCGGTCGACCGTGGTCAGGTCGTCGGGGTCCAGGGTGTCCTCGTGCATCTCCCTGCGGCGGGCGAGCTCGGAGATGATCTGGGCGCGGGCGGTGTCGGAGACGGGGGCCGGCAGGTCGAGGAGGAACGAGCGGGTGCCCGCGTGGCGCAGGCCCGCCTCGGTGAGGAGCGTGGGCCAGTCCTCCGTGACCGCCTGCGCTCCGGGCAGGTCCGCGCGCATCCGCGTGAACCACGTGTCGTCCGCCAGGTCGAAGCGTGTCTGGAGGCCCGGCCTGCCGAAGCCGATGTCGCGGGGCAGGCTGCGCTGGTTCAGGCCGCCCTCCAGGAGTGCGATCGCACCGCCCGGCGCCAGGCGGTCCGCGAGGGCGGCCAGTGCTCCCTCCTGGTCGCCTACGTGGTGCAGGGCCCGGCCGATCCAGAGGAGGTCCGCGGGCGGCAACGCGCCGATTCCCTCCGGTAGTTCGGCCTGGAGTGTGCTCACCCGGTCCGTCAGGCCCTCACGCGCGGCCCGCTCCCGCGCACGCTCCAGGAGCGGCTCCGCCGGGTCCACCGCGATCACCTGCGCCTTGGGGAAGATCTCGGCGAGGAGGAAGGAGATGCTGCCCGAGCCGCTGCCCACGTCCGCGATCAGCGTGGGCTCCGGCTGCCAGGTGCGCAGCCACGCGGCGATCTCGCGGTTCTGCGGGGCGGCGAGCTCCGCGTTGCGCTCCAGCATCGGGCCCATGGTCGCCCAGTCGATGTCCTCGTGGTGGTGGCCGCCGTGCTGGTGGGTGTGGCCGTGCTGGTGGGTGTGGTCGTGGGCCATCTTTTGCCGCCGCCTTTGTATGTTTTATATGTCGGGGAGGGTGGGGTCCGAGCCTCCTCCAGCCTGCGCCGCCGCCTCCTCTCTGGCCAGTTGCCTTGCGGTTTCAGCAAACGCCATCTCAAGGGGGCGGGGAGTAGCGGGCGTGCAGTTTCGCCGCCGTCGTAGCCAACGCCTCACGGAGTTCCGGGTGTTCGAGTACTTCGGGTCGGGCTAGGGTCGGCGTGGCCCGTCGCCTCGGCAGCTCGGGCCGCCGGGCCCGTCAGGCGGGCCGCCGCACCCGGGGCGAGGCATACGACCGCCTCACCCTGGTGGAGCCGCGCATGGGAGGCCTCCTGCCCGCTGGGAGCAGGCCTTCTCTCTCGACGAAGGGAAGACCTGGCTGGTCAACTGGACGATGTGGTTCACCAGGCCGACGGCCTCCGGAACGACATCACCGTGAACCTCGGGTCGGGGCGCGGTACTTCCTGGTCCGGCAGGGCAGCGAGTCCCTCCGTGAGCCGTGCGGCCAGGGGGCCGTCGGGCGGGACCTGCGTGAACCAGCCCCGGTGGAGGTCCTCGACCGTGGACCGGGGCGTGCGGCCCTGGCCGTGCCCCTGGAACCGGGACCTGCCGGCCGGTATCAGGCCCCGCGCTGCCGCGTACGTCTCGACCGCCTGGGCGCGGTCGGCCGCGGGGCGCACCGGGCGCGGCGCGAGCACGGCGTCGATGTCGCTGCCCACGTCGTGCGCGGCGGCCTTGTCGACGGTCGTGACGAACACGCCGCCGGGCCGCAGTACCCGGGCGCACTCGGCGACGACCGCTGCCGCCTCCTCGGCGCCGGACAGCAGATGGAGCAGCCACACCGCGCACACGGCGTCGAACGAGGCGTCGGGGAACGGGAGGCTGCGGCTGTCGCCCAGCACGATGGCGCCCGGCAGCCGTCCCGACGCCATGCGCGCCATGGTGTGCGCCGAGTCCACCCCGGTCACCCGCAGGCCCGCCCCGGCGAGGCGCCGGGTGACCAGGCCCGTGCCGCAGGCGACGTCCAGGAGGGTGCGGGCGTCCGGCGGCAGGAGGCCACGGACCGCGTCGGCAGCGGCGTCGGCGCGCGGCTCTCCGCCGCGCGACGCGTCATAGCGGTCGGCTTCCTTGCCGTAGTCCAGCATCGGCGCTCAGACCGCCCCGTGCCCGACGGCCAGCTCTTCGACCCTGGCCGCCAGTTCGAAGTCGAGGGCGGTGAGGGCGCCGCCCGCGCTGTGCGTGTTCACGGACAGGGAGACGGTGTTGTAGCCCAGTGTCAGCTCGGAGTGGTGGCCCAGCTCCTCCTGGATCTGCGCGATGTGGACGACCATCGCGGTCGCCGCGAAGTGCGAGCCGAGTTGGAAGGAGCGGGTGATCCTGTCGTCTTCGAGCGACCAGCCGGGCAGCTCGGCGAGCCGCTCCTCCACGTCCTTCTGCGACAGCGGTTCGACTGACATGACGCGTCCCTTCCTCTCCGTACGGCGTGCACACGGTGTGCCCTGCGGCGTGCGTGCGGCGTACACGTGAGCGTGTTCCCCTCAGCCTGACACATCGGCCCCCGCGAGGCCCTGATCAGGCCGCCGACCGGACCCGGCGCATCGCATATGCCTTCGATTACTGTCTGGGTATGACAACTGCCGTGTCCACCAGGGAAAGTACCGGCGTCGGCCCGCTCCTGCGCGGCTGGCGCGAGCGGCGCAAGGTGAGCCAGCTGGAGCTGGCCCTGCGCGCCGACTCGTCGGCGCGGCACATCAGCTTCATCGAGACCGGCAGGTCGCGCCCGAGCCAGGAGATCGTGCTGCGCCTCGCCGAGCACCTGGACGTACCCGTGCGGGACCGCAACTCGCTGCTCCTGGCGGCCGGTTACGCACCCCGCTTCCGGGAGACCCCGATGGACGACCCCTCGATGGGCGCCCTGCGGGAGGGCCTCGAGCAGCTCCTGCGCGGCTACGAGCCCTACCCCGCCCTGGTCGTCGACGCGACGTACGACGTGGTCGCCGCGAACCAGGGCATCACGATGATCCTCGACGGCATCCCCGAGCACCTCCTGCAACCGCCGCTGAACGCCATGCGGCTCACGCTCCACCCTCAGGGCCTCGCCCCCAGGATCCGCAACCTGCGCGAGTGGCGCGGGCATCTGCTGCACCAGATGGAGCGGCAGATCGCGCTGCAGCGGTCCGCCGGTCTCCGTGCGGTGTACGAAGAGGTCGCGGCGTATCCGGTGGCGGATCCCGGTGTCGACGTGTTCGAGGCAGACGGGCCGCAGAGCGGCGTGCCCTACTTCGCGCTGCCCCTGCGCATCGAGCACGACGGGCATCTGCTGTCCTTCATCTCGTCGATCTCGACCTTCAACACCCCCATGGACGTGACGGTCGCCGAACTGGCCATCGAGACGCTCCTGCCGGCCGACCCGGCGACGGTCAAGTACCTCCAGTCGGCTTCCTAGGGTCAGTACCGCGCGGTCCCTAGTACCGCGCGGCCCGCAGCGCCGCATACTGCAGAGCGGCGAAGCCCCCGACGGCCACCGCCTGGAGCGAAACCCACACGGCGCCCGCGGTGCTGGGCGAGAGCCAGGCGACCAGGGCGACGACACTGAGCACCGCCCAGGCCGCGTTCGCCTCGATCACCCCACGGACGGGCAGCGTGGGCGGGCTCTTGCGTGCCGCGAGGTAGCCGACGCCCGCGCCGTACAGCGTGAGGAAGACGCCGAGGCCGAGCAGGAGCCCCGCGTCGACGCCGAGGAAGCGGCCGAGCGGGCCCGATGCGACGGCGTAGGCCAGTCCGTTCCCGGTGGTCACCACCGCGTCCAGGGCGAGGAAGCGGCGCAGCATCGTCTTCGGGTCGTTCGTGCGGGCCAGTGCGGTGAGCGGGCGTGCGGAGTACGTCGACATGGGGTCCGGCCTCCAGGCTGCGTAAGGGAAGGGAGCCGGATCCGGGCCGGAGTGCGCCGGACCGGATCCGTGAGGACCACGGTGCCGGTCGCGCGAGCAGGGGTCGATTACGTCAGAGGTAAGGGCGGCGCCCCGGCCGGCCACGGGTGGTGCGCGCACAACCCGTACGGCGGTCGCCGCCGTGTGCCCCCGCCGCCCCGGGCCTAGGTTCGTTGAAAGGCAGACCTAGGGAGCTCAAGCGTGACAGAGACGACCGAGCCCGGCGCCGCGCTGCTGCGCGCGGGGAAGTTCTTCCGCCGCGGCACCACCGCCCCCGACCTGCACAGCATCGGCCTCGTCGGCGGCCGGGACGCGGACGCCTTCTACCGGGACCGGTGGAGCCACGACAAGGTCGTGAACTCGACGCACGGCGTGAACTGCACGGGCTCCTGCCGCTGGAAGGTGTACGTCAAGGACGGCATCATCACCTGGGAGACCCAGCAGACCGACTACCCCTCCGTCGGCCCCGACCGGCCGGAGTACGAGCCGCGCGGCTGCCCGCGCGGCGCCGCGTTCTCCTGGTACACGTACTCGCCGACCCGGGTGCGCTATCCGTATCTGCGGGGCGTGCTCCTGGAGATGTACCGCGAGGCGAAGTCCCGGCTCAAGGACCCGGTGCTCGCCTGGGCGGACATCCAGGGCGATCCGGAGCGGCGCAGGACGTACCAGCAGGCGCGCGGCAAGGGCGGTCTGGTGCGGGCGACCTGGGACGAGGCCGTCGAGATCATCGCGGCGGCGCACGTCCACACGATCAAGACGCACGGCCCGGACCGGGTCGCGGGCTTCTCCCCCATCCCCGCGATGTCGATGGTGTCGCACGCGGCGGGCGCCCGCTTCATGTCGCTGATCGGCGCGCCCATGCTGTCGTTCTACGACTGGTACGCGGACCTGCCGGTCGCCTCGCCGCAGGTGTTCGGCGACCAGACCGACGTACCGGAGTCGGGTGACTGGTGGGACGCCGCGTATCTGATGATGTGGGGCTCGAACGTCCCGGTGACGCGGACGCCGGACGCGCACTGGATGGCGGAGGCGCGCTACCGGGGCCAGAAAGTCGTGGTCGTCGCGCCCGACTACGCCGACAACGCCAAGTTCGCCGACGAGTGGCTGCACCCGCACCCCGGCACGGACGGCGCGCTGGCGATCGCGATGGGCCACGTCATCCTCAAGGAGTTCTTCGTCGACCGGCAGACGGACTTCTTCACCGACTACGTGCGCAAGTTCACCGATCTGCCCTTCCTGGTGACGCTGGCCGAGCGGGACGGCGCGTACGTCCCGTCGAAGTTCCTGCGCGCCACCGACCTCGGGCAGAGCGGCGAGGGCGGCGACTGGAAGACGGCGGTCCTCGACGAGAACACCGGGCAGCCGGCCGTGCCGAACGGCTCGCTCGGCTTCCGCTGGACCGACTCCGGCAAGGGCAAGTGGAATCTGGAGCTCGGCAACATCAAGCCGCAGCTCTCCCTGCACGACTCCGATGTCGCGACGGGCGTCGAGGTGCTGCTCCCGCGCTTCGACACCGAGGGCGGCACACACGGTCAGGGGCGTGGTGAGATCGTCCGCCGCGGGGTGCCCGCCACGCGGCTCGGCGGGCAGGACGGGCCGCTGGTCACGACGGTCTTCGACCTGCTGCTCGCGCAGTACGGCGTCGGGCGCGAGGGCCTGCCGGGCGAGTGGCCTTCCTCGTACGAGGATGCCGACGCGCCCGGCACCCCGGCCTGGCAGGAGGCGCACACCTCGGTCCCGGCCGCGAAGGCGGTGAAGATCGCGCGGGAGTTCGCGCGGACCGCCGAGAAGTCGCATGGACGCTGCATGATCCTCATGGGGGCGGGGACCAACCACTGGTTCCACTCCGAGACGATCTACCGCGCCTTCCTGGCTCTGCTCCAGCTCACCGGCTGCCAGGGCCGCAACGGCGGCGGCTGGGCGCACTACGTGGGGCAGGAGAAGTGCCGTCCCGCGACCGGCTGGGCGACGCTGGCCAGCGCCAACGACTGGAGCAGGCCGCCGCGGCAGATGATCGGCGCCGCGTACTGGTTCCTGAACACCGACCAGTGGCGCTACGACAAGTTCGCCGCGGACGTGCTCGCCTCGCCCCTTGGCGAGGGACGGTTCGCGGGGATGACGGGCGCGGACTGCCTGGCCCTTTCGGCGCGCACCGGCTGGATGCCCTCGTATCCGACGTTCGACCGCAACTCCCTTGATCTGGGCGACACTTCAGGGGCTTCTGGTGACCCGGTCGCCAACGTCGTCGACGAGCTCAAGGCGGGCACGCTCAACTTCGCCTGCGAGGACCCGGACGCCCCGGAGAACTGGCCGCGCGTCCTGACCCTGTGGCGGGCCAATCTGCTCGGCTCGTCCGCGAAGGGCGCGGAGTACTTCACCAAGCACCTGCTCGGCACGCACTCCTCGCTGCGTGCGGAGGAGGCGTCGCCGGACGAGCGGCCCTCGACGGTGACGTGGCGGGACGAGGCCCCCGAGGGCAAGCTCGATCTGCTCGTCTCGCTGGACTTCCGGCAGACGTCGTCGACGCTGCTCTCGGACGTGGTCCTGCCCGCGGCGACCTGGTACGAGAAGCACGACCTGTCCTCCACGGACATGCACCCCTACGTCCACTCCTTCACCCCCGCGGTCGACCCGCCCTGGCAGGCCCGCACCGACTTCGACACGTTCAAGGCGATCGCGGACCGGCTCAGCGAGCTGTCCGTGGAGCATCTCGGCGTACGCAAGGACGTCGTCGCCACCGCGCTCCAGCACGACACCCCCGGCGAGACCGCGCAGCCCGGCGGTGTCGTCCTGGACTGGCGCAAGGGCGAGTGCGAGGCGATCCCGGGCAAGACCATGCCGGGCCTGACGGTGGTCGAGCGGGACTACACGGCGATCGGCGCCAAGTTCGCCGCGCTCGGCCCGCTGGCGGAGAAGCTCGGCCTGCCCGCGAAGGGCATCGCACTGCGGCCCGACCAGGAGGTCGACGAGCTGCGCGAGCGCAACGGCGTCGTGCGCGGCGGCCCCGCCGACGGGCGCCCCGCCCTGGACACGGCGGTCAAGGCGGCGAACACGATCCTCGCCCTGTCCGGCACGACGAACGGCCGCCTGGCCACGCAGGGCTTCCACACCCTGGAGGAGCGCACGGGCCAGGAGATGGCGCACCTGGCGGCCGAGCACGAGGGCAAGCGCATCACGTACGCGGACACCCAGGCGGCGCCCGTGCCGGTGATCACCTCGCCCGAGTGGTCGGGCAGCGAGGCCGGTGGCCGGCGCTACACGGCGTTCACGCTCAACACCGAGCACCTGAAGCCCTGGCACACCCTCACCGGGCGCCAGCACTTCTTCCTCGACCACGACTGGATCCACGAGCTGGGCGAGGCGATGCCCGTTTACCGGCCGCCCCTGGACATGAACCGCCTCTTCGGGGAGCCACGGCTTGGCCCGGACGGCGAAAAGGAAGTGACGGTCCGCTACCTCACCCCGCACAACAAGTGGTCCATCCACTCCGAGTACCAGGACAACCTCTTCATGCTGTCGCTCTCCCGGGGCGGCCAGTGCATCTGGATGGCGCCGCAGGACGCGGACGCGATCGGCGTGAAGGACAACGACTGGATCGAGGCGGTCAACCGCAACGGCGTGGTGGTGGCACGGGCGGTCGTCTCGCACCGGATGCCGGCCGGCACGGTCTACATGCACCACGCGCAGGAACGCACGGTGAACGTCCCCAAGGCGGAGACCACCGGAAAGCGCGGCGGCATCCACAACTCCCTGACCCGTCTGATCCTCAAGCCGTCCCATCTCATCGGCGGCTACGCCCAGTTGTCGTGGGCCTTCAACTACCTGGGCCCGACGGGCAACCAGCGCGACGAGGTGACGGTCATCCGCCGCCGCTCGCAGAAGGTGGAGTACTGACACATGCGCGTCATGGCACAGATCGCGATGGTCATGAACCTCGACAAGTGCATCGGCTGCCACACCTGCTCCGTCACCTGCAAGCAGGCGTGGACCAACCGGGACGGCATGGAGTACGTCTGGTTCAACAACGTCGAGACCCGGCCCGGCCAGGGCTATCCGCGCCGCTACGAGGACCAGGAGAAGTGGCGCGGCGGCTGGGAGCTGAACAAGCGGGGCGCCCTGAAGCTCAAGAACGGCGGCCGGATCAAGGCCCTCCTGGAGATCTTCTCCAACCCCAAGCTGCCGGAGATCAAGGACTACTACGAGCCCTGGACGTACGAGTACAAGAACCTCACCGACGCCCCGCTGGGCGACGACTACCCGGTCGCCGAGCCGCGCTCGCTGATCAGCGGCAAACCCATGAAGATCGAGTGGTCGTCGAACTGGGACGACAACCTGGGCGGCGCGACGGAGTACGGCGATCTCGACCCCATGGTGGCCAAGACGCGCGAGAAGGCCGCCGAGAAGGTGAAGTTCGCCTTCGAGCAGACCTTCATGTTCTATCTGCCGCGGATCTGCGAGCACTGCCTGAACCCGGCGTGTGTGGCGTCCTGCCCGTCCGGGGCGATGTACAAGCGCGAGGAGGACGGCATCGTCCTGGTCGACCAGGACGCCTGCCGGGGCTGGCGCAAGTGCGTGACGGGCTGCCCGTACAAGAAGGTGTACTTCAACCATCGGACCGGCAAGGCCGAGAAGTGCACGATGTGCTACCCGCGCCTTGAGGTGGGGCTGCCCACCGTCTGCTCGGAGACGTGCGTGGGGCGCCTGCGCTACCTCGGCGTGATCCTCTACGACGCCGACAAGGTGACCGAGGCGGCGTCCGTCAAGGACGACAAGGCGCTGTACGAGGCCCAGTTGGGGGTGTTTCTCGACCCGGAGGACCCCGAGGTGCGGCGCGAGGCCGAGAAGGCCGGGATCGGCCACGACTGGATCGAGGCGGCGCGGCGCTCCCCCGTGCGCGCGCTGATCAGCACGTACAAGGTGGCGCTTCCGCTGCATCCGGAGTACCGGACGATGCCGATGGTCTGGTACATCCCGCCGCTCTCCCCGGTCGTGGACGCGCTGAGCGAGACCGGGCACGACGGCGAGGACCTGGACAACCTCTTCGGCGCGATCGACACCCTGCGCATCCCGCTCGAATACCTGGCGGAGATCTTCACGGCCGGTGACATGGGTCCGGTGCGGTCCTCCCTGGAGAAGCTGGCGGCGATGCGGGCGCACATGCGGGCCATCAACCTCGGTGACCGGCCGGACAGTTCGGTGGCCGAGGCCGTGGGCATGTCGGGCCAGGAGATCGAGGAGATGTACCACCTCCTTGCCATCGCCAAGTACGAGGACCGCTACGTCATCCCGACCGCCGCGGTCGGTGACGCGCAGCGCCTGGAGGAGTCCGCGCTGCCGGACTCGTGCAGCCTCGACTACGAGGACGGTCCGGGGATGGGCGGCGACGGCCCCTTCGGGCAGGACTCGGGCCGCAAACAGCTGCCGCTGGTGACCATCGAGAACTTCCACGCGCTGCGGGACCGGCAGACCGCCGACGAGCAGCCCCCCGCCTCCGAGAAGGACACCCTGTGAGCGAGAACGCCGTGCTCTACCAGGCAGCCGCGCACTGCCTGTCCTACCCGGACGAGGAGTTCCGCGGCCTGCTGCCGCAACTGACGTCGGCCGCACCGGAGTTGAACGGTTTCCTGACGTACGCGGCGGCGGCCGATCCGTCCGGCCTCGCCGCGCACTACGTCCAGGTCTTCGACTTCAAGAACCGCCACAGCCTGTACCTGAGCTGGTGGCGCGACGGTGACACGCGGCGGCGCGGGATGGCGCTGGTGCGCTTCAAGGAGGTCTACCGCGAGCACGGCATGGAGTTCACCGGCGAGGAGCTGCCGGACTTCCTGCCCGCCGTCCTGGAGTTCTCGGCGCACGCGGGGCCGGTCCTCCTGGAGGAGAACCGGCCGGGCCTCGAACTGCTGCGGCTCGCCCTCACCGACTTCGGCACGCCCTACGCGCCCATCCTCGAAGCGGTGTGCGCGACGCTGCCGGGGCCCTCGCCGAAGGACCGGGCGGCGGCACAGGCGCTCGCCCGGTCGGGGCCGCCGCGGGAGGACGTCGGCCTCGAACCCTTCGCACTGATCGGGGAGCACTGATGAGAACACTGCTCTGGGGCGTCATCCCGTACGTGGCCGTCGTCCTGCTCGTGGCAGGCCTCCTGTGGCGCTACCGCTACGACAAGTTCGGCTGGACGACGCGCTCTTCGCAGGTGTACGAGTCGAAGCTCCTGAACATCGCGTCGCCGATGTTCCATTACGGCATCCTGTTCGTGCTCGTCGGGCACCTGGTGGGGCTGTTCGTCCCGGAGTCGTGGACGGAGAAGGTGGGCGTGAAGGAGCACACGTACCACCTGTTCTCGCTGTACGGGGGCACGGCGGCGGGCGTCCTGCTCGTCCTCGGCATCCTGCTGCTGCTCTACCGGCGGCGGACGAACGCGCCGGTGTTCCGGGCGACGACCGCCAACGACAAGCTGATGTACCTCGTGCTGTTCGCGGCGATCGTGCTCGGCATGGTGGCCAAGCTGACGCACGCCTCGGGCGACGGCTACAACTACCGTGAGTCGATCGCCCCTTGGGCGCGGAGCCTGTTCACCCTGCAGCCGGACACGGATCTGATGGCGGGCGTCCCCGTCCTCTACCAGATCCACGCGGTGGTGGGGATGGCCCTGTTCGCGCTGATCCCGTTCACGCGGCTCGTGCACATGTTCAGTGCGCCCGTGCAGTACCTGTTCCGCCCGTACGTGGTGTACCGGAGCAAGGACCCCCGCCGGGTGGGACCGCGTCCGGAGCGGCGGGGGTGGGAGAAGACGGGGTCGTGACCGGGTGCGCTACTCCCCCGCTCCCTTCCTTGGCTCCCCCGGCTTCTCGTCGTCCACGATCTCCGCGTCGACCACGCCGTCCTCGGGAGGGGCTCCCGGAGCTTCCTGCTCCTGGGCGCCCTCGCCGGCAGCCGCGTACATGGCCTGCCCCATCCGCTGGCTGACCGAGCCGAGCTTCTCGACGCCCGCGCGCAGTGCCGCCGTGTCGTCGGGCCTGTCCTTCAGGATGCCCTTCAACTCCGTTGCCGCCGCGCCCACTTCGGTCCTGGTGTCCGCGGGGATCCGCTCCTCGTTCTCCCGCAGGAACCGCTCCGTCTGGTAGACGAGCTGCTCCGCCTGGTTGCGGGTCTCGGCGGCGTCGCGCCGCTTGCGGTCCTCCTCCGCGTGCTCCTCCGCCTCCCGCACCATGCGGTTGATGTCGTCCTTGGGCAGCGCGGAGCCGCCCGTCACCGTCATGCGCTGCTCGCGGCCCGTCGCCTCGTCCTTGGCGGACACGTGCATGATGCCGTTGGCGTCGATGTCGAAGGTGACCTCGATCTTGGGCACGCCGCGCGGCGCCGGTGGCAGTCCGGTGAGGTCGAAGACGCCGAGCTTCTTGTTGTACGCGGCGATCTCCCGCTCCCCCTGGAAGACCTGGATGCCGACCGAGGGCTGGTTGTCCTCGGCGGTCGAGAAGGTCTCCGAACGCCGGGTGGGAATCGTCGTGTTGCGTTCGATGAGCTTGGTCATGATGCCGCCCTTGGTCTCGATCCCGAGGGACAGCGGCGTCACGTCCAGGAGCAGCACGTCCTTCACGTCACCCCTGATCACACCGGCCTGGAGCGCCGCACCGAGCGCCACCACCTCGTCGGGGTTGACCCCCTTGTGCGGTTCGCTGCCGGTGAGTTCCTTGACCAGTTCCGTCACCGCGGGCATCCGTGTCGAACCGCCCACCAGGATCACGTGGTCGATGGCCGACAGCTTGATGCCGGCGTCCTTCACCGCCTGGTGGAAGGGGCCGCGGCAGCGCTCCAGCAAGTCCGCCGTCAGCTCCTGGAACTGGGCGCGGGTCAGCTTCTCCGCCAGGTGCAGGGGGCCGTCCGCCGACGCCGTGACGTACGGCAGGTTGATGTCCGTCTCGCTCGACGACGACAGCTCGATCTTCGCCTTCTCGGCCCCCTCGCGCAGGCGTTGCAGCGCCATCTTGTCCTTGCCGAGGTCCACTCCGTGCGCGTTCTTGAACTGCCGCACGAGGTACTCGACGATGCGCTGGTCCCAGTCGTCGCCGCCCAGCTTCGTATCGCCGTTGGTGGCCTTCACCTCGATGACGCCCTCGCCCATCTCCAGGAGCGAGACGTCGAAGGTGCCGCCGCCGAGGTCGAAGACGAGGACCGTCTGGTCGTCGCCCTTGTCGAGGCCATAGGCGAGGGCCGCGGCCGTCGGTTCGTTGATGATGCGGAGCACGTTCAGGCCCGCGATCTCACCGGCCTCCTTGGTGGCCTGGCGCTGGGTGTCGTCGAAGTACGCGGGGACCGTGACGACCGCGTCCGTGACGTCCTCGCCCAGGTAGGACTCGGCGTCACGCTTGAGTTTCTGCAGGACGCGGGCGGACAGCTCCTGCGCGGTGTACCGGGTGCCGTCCACGGATCCGCCCTCGGGGAACCGCCAACTCCCGTCGCCCATGTGCCGTTTGACGGAGCGTGCGGTGCGCTCCACGTTGGTGACCGCCTGCCGTTTGGCGACCTCTCCGACGAGGACGTCGCCGTTCTTCGCGAAGGCGATGACCGACGGGGTGGTGCGCGCTCCCTCCGCGTTGGCGACGACCGTGGGATCACCGCCCTCCAGGACGGCCACCACCGAGTTCGTCGTACCGAGGTCGATCCCGACTGCACGTGCCATGTCCAGTCCCCTTCCACCACGAGCCCGTTTCCCGGCGTACTTCGACCTCCATCACAAAACTTGAGCGGCATATTGTCAATGCCGCCCATGGCTGTGCCGCCGCCCCGGAGGACGGCGGCACGGCCGGAAAATGGCGTGAAGCCGTACGTCAGTACGTCAGGCGAGCTTCGCCGACAGCGTGATGGTCGTGCCCGTCAGCGCCTGGCTCACGGGGCAGTTCTTCTTGGCGTCCTCGGCGGCGGAGGTGAACGCGGCCTCGTCGAGACCCGGCACCTCGCCCTCGACGGTGAGGTGGATGCCGGTGATGCCGGTGCCGGGCTGGAAGGTGACGTCGGCGGAGGTGGTCAGCCGGGTGGGCGGGGTGCCCGCGCCCGTCAGACCGTGCGACAGCGCCATGGAGAAGCAGCTGGAGTGCGCGGCGGCGATCAGCTCTTCCGGGCTGGTCTTGCCGTTGGCCTGCTCGGCGCGGGACGGCCAGGAAACGGCCTGCTCCCCGATCCCGGAGGAGTCGAAGGTGACGGTTCCCGAGCCCTCCGTCAGAGAGCCTTCCCAGACCGTGTGCGCGGAGCGCGTGGTAGCCACGATGTAGATCCCTTCAGTGCGGTTCCGTGATGCGTCCCGGAACGTCCGTGCGCCCATCCGATCACATCCGGGCGGTCCAGCCGGGAAACCCGGGGTGTCTGAGGCACCACGGCAGTCCCGGGGCGTGGTCGCTATGGCCGAAATGCCAACTGTGCACGGCGCGTCTGCGGTGACACTTTGAGGCCCCCTCGCCCACGGGACGAGGAGTCCACTCAGGGGGTTTGGCCATGCGCATGAACTACTCGGAACGCGGTCCGTCTCCACTGGAAGGCGCGAAGCCAGGGGCCGCCGGTGACCGCGACTCGACGTTCGGCTGGTGGGGCGCCTTCAGCATCCAGAAGTTCGTCAACCAGAACACTCTCTTCCACACGCACGAAGACGCCACCGGATGGCTCGCCTACCTCCAGCAGTTCTACGACCGCAACTTCTGGTTCGCGGACGGCGGGGCGCAGGTGTGGGCGTACGAGGAGACGTACGACAACTGGCAGGACCGGTACGGCATGGACGCGGTGGTCGCCGTCTACCACTCGGGCCACGGCGGCATGGACGGCAACGGCGTCTTCTTCGCACCGCTCGGCGCGGTCTGGGACGGCCGCAGCGACGCGATCTCGAACCGGATGGCGCTGGGCAACGAGAAGGCCAACTACGTCTTCTGGTCCACCTGCAACTCGGTCCGCGTGCTCGGCGGGCACTCCCCCATCCGCACCTGGGCGGGACCCAACATCGGCTTCCGCATGATCTTCGGGTTCGAGACCGTCAGCATCGACAGCCCGGACTACGGCAAGAAGTTCTGGGAGAAGTGGCGGGCCGGGCAGACGTTCACCGACGCGTGGCTGAACGCGAGCTGGGACATCTACAAGGGGCAGGCGCCCTCGGTCGCCGCGGTCGGCGCCAACCAGGCCGAGGCCACGGCCCGGCTCAACGGCGAGCGGACCCTCTACCGCGAGCACGTGCCGGACAACTGGTACGCATGGCGCTGGTTCAACGCCCGCGACTCCCTCAGGGAGCCGCTGACGCAGGCGCCGGACAGCCCGCAGATCGTGCAGCTCGCGCCGCGCGACCCGGGCGAGGAGCTCGCCAGGATGGGCCGCATCGCGGACTTCCCCTCGGCGGCGCTGCAAGAGGTGCAGGTCGAGCGGCAGGGCGTGCTCAGCGCCACCTCCGGTGACCGGACCGTCTCCACGGCTCCGCACGCGATCCGGTGGGTCAAGCTCGCCGATGCCAACCACCGCAACCTGCGGCGACTGCCCACGGAGCGGGCGGTCGAGGCGGCGCGCACGTTCGCCGAGCGGCACGCCGACGGCGCCGAACTCGTCGTGGACAGCGTGCACGACCTGATGCAGAACTCCGGGGCGAAGGACGGCTCCGAGCTCGGGGAGCCGGTGTCCCTGGAGACCCATGTGACGTTCCGGCAGGTCTTCGACGGCATACCGGTCATCACGCCCGACCGCGGTCTCATCCGTGTGGTCCTGGACAACGACGCGACCGTCGTCCAGGCACAGATCGCCACGCGCGAGACCACCGGCACGACGCGCGAGCCGAGCACCGACATCGCACCGCCTCCCTCGGGCGGCAAGGGCGCCGCAGCCGCACCGCGGACGCGCGACCCGCGCCAGGCGCTCGCCGCCGCCCAGCGCAAGCTGCTCGCCGAGCTCGCCGCCGTCACGGCCGACGAGCAGAGCGGCCAGGGCGCGGCGGCACGGCGCGAGCCCGAGGTCAGGGACGTGCCCGGCACGTTCGACGTCGGCTATGAGATCGAGGGCAACGAGGCCTACCCGGCCGCCCGCAAGCTCATCGAGATCGGGGCGGCGGACAGCATGTTCGTCACCCGTCGCTGGGTGGTCGCGGCGCTCGCCAGGTAATCCGTCAGCGGGTGGCGGTCCGCTCCCTGCGGGCCGCCATCCAGGCGTAGACGAGCACGCCCGCGAAGAGGAACAGGACGCCCTGGTAGACGGCCGCGTATCCGGAGCCGGCGACCAGCCACATGGAGAAGCCGAACGCGACGCCCGCGAGGATGCCGTCCCGCGCCAGGCGGGCGCGGTTGACGCGCTCGCCCTGCCCGGAGACCAGGAAGTAGATCTGCGCGGCGGTGGCCAGGAGGTAGGGCACGGTCGCGGTGAACGTGGTGATCAGGACGAGGGACTCGAAGACGGCACCCGAGCCCGCCGTGTAGTTGTAGACGGTGAGCAGCGAGGCCAGGACGACGGTGACCAGGACACCCACGGTCGGCACGCCGCGCTTCTTCTTGCCGAAGGCGCTCGGGAAGAGTCCGTCCTTGGCTGCGGCGTACGGCGTCTGGGCGCTCAGCAGGGTCCAGCCGTTGAGGGCGCCGACCATCGAGACGAGCGCGGCGACCGCCACCGCCGTACCGCCCCAGGAGCCGCCGAACATGACGTCGACGGCGTCCGAGAACGGCGCGGTGGAGCCGACGAGCCTGTCGTGGGCGACGGTGCCGAAGACGGCGAGGGTGCCCAGCAGATAGACGAGGGCGGCGCCGAGGGTGCCGAGGATGGTGGCGCGCCCGACATTGCGGCGCGGGTCGCGTACCTCACCGGCGCTGACGGCGGCCGACTCCACCCCCAGGTAGGAGAAGAGCAGGATCGCGGCGGACGCGGAGATCGCACCGGCCGGGCTGTCCTCGCCGGCCTGGAAGGGCCCGAGGTTGGCGCTGTCGAAGAAGAAGAGCCCGCCGACCGCGACCAGGAGCAGGGGCAGGAACTTCAGCACGGTGGCGACGAGTTGGACCGCGCCGACGTAGCGGGTGCCCGCGAGGTTCGCCAGCGCGGGAAGCAGTTGCAGGACGAGGGCGGCGAGGCAGGCGGTCCACTGGTGGTCGTTGACCGGTATCAGGACGTCCAGATAGCCGACGGCGGCGACGGCGAGCGCGGCGTTCGACACCCAGGTGGTGGCCCAGTAGGACCACGCCGCGAGGAAGCCCGCGAAGTCGCCGAACGCGGCGCGCGCGTAGACGTACGGCCCGCCGGTACGCGGATCGCGCTGCGCGAGCCGCCCGAAGACGAGGGCGAGGGCGATGGCGCCCGCGGTCAGGACGCCGAACGCGACGAGGCTGATGGTCCCGAAGGGAGCGACGGAGGCCGGGAGCAGGAAGATGCCGCCGCCGATGATGTTGCCCATGACGAGGCAGGTGGCGATCGGGAGACCGAAGCGTCGAGCGTGCCTGCTGCCCGGCTCCTCGTGCCGCTCCGTCCGCTGTTCTTCCTGGTCGGGGGCCGGAGCCGACTGGATCGCGGTTCCGGTGTCGTGCATGGGGTGGTGCCTCTCATCGTGCCGGACGCCCGGGATCGCCGGGGCGAGAGACATGGTCGGGCACGACGGGAACCGTACAAAATCAGTGGGTATTGTCCTGCGCGGCAGGGTCGGCGACCGCAAAAGCTGTGTTGTCGGGGCCCTCGTGCCGGGAATCGTCCGCAGCCTCTCCGTCCCCTCCCACCAGCGGAATCTCCGGGCCCTGGTACTCGCCGAGCCAGCGCCGGAGCACGTCGTGGACCCGCTCGGCGCCAACGAGTTCGTGTCCGTCGTCGACCGGCGCGGAGAGCACGAGGGGCGACAGGAGGAAGGGCTGGGTCTGGGCGCCGCCGAGTCCGCCGTGCGAGCCGATCTGCTCCTCGAAGGCGAGGACTTCGCCGTCCTGGGGGTCGTACCAGGAGTTGACCATGATGTCGGCGACGTGCGGGAAGCCGTCGGTGCGGCGCACGGCGTCGGCGGCGCCGGGCCCGAAGTCCGTGAGCGGCCCGAGGTCACCGGGCTCCTCGTCGAGGTACACCTCGCTGCCGCGCGCGCCGAGGACGACCGGGCCGCGCTCCTTGCTGCGTACGAGGAGGAAGCCGATGCCCGGGTGGTTGGCGAGGGTGGGCAGCAGCGCCGGATGGCGCAGGTCGATCTCCTCGCGGGTCATGCGGTGCGGGACGTCGGGGAAGGAGATGAGCCCGAGGTTGCCGGAGGCGAGGACGATGGGCTCCGCGCGGCGGGCGGGGCGGTGCTCTCCCGCGCCCTCCTCGACGGGGCGGCGCAGCGCGGCGCGGACCGTCGAGCGGGCCTCGGCGCCGCTGTGCGTGCGCTGCGCCTTGCGTGGCACGGGCAGGCCGCAGCCGGCCCGTGCCAGGTCGCCGAGGGTGAGGCCGTACCGGGCGTGGAAGGTCTCGCCGGGGCTCTGGCCGTGGTCGGAGAGGACCACGATGCGGTAGGCGCGGGGGGCGTGTTCGGCGACCTTCGCGATCAGCGCGAGGGACCGGTCGAGCCGCTGGAGCACCTTCTCCACGTCGGGGCCCGTGGGCCCCGAGTGGTGGGCCACTTCGTCGTACGCGACGAGGTCGGCGTAGACCGCGGTGCGCCCCGCGAGCAGGTCGCCGATGACCGCGGTGACGACGACGTCGCGCTCGACGACGGTCGCGAAGGCGCGGATGAAGGGGTAGAGCCCGCCCCGGCCGACGCGCGGGCGCCGCTTCCTGATCCGGGCGCGGGTCGACTCGCCGATCTCGCGGCCGACCTCGGCGACGAAGGACAGGGCGGTGCGGACGGCGTTGGCGGGGTCGGAGAAGTAGGCGAAGTACCCGGCGCGCGAACGGTTCTCCTTGCCGCGGCGCGCGGCCATGGAGAGCACGAGGGCGACCTGTTCGGCGCCGCCGCTGAAGAGGTTGCCGCGGCTCGCGCCGTCGAGGGTGAGGAGGCCGCCGTCGCCGGTGCGCTCGATGGCGCGGCGCTGGAGCTCGACGGCGGATGCGGGCCGGTTGGAGACCATGACCTCCCCGGTGTCCTTCTCGTACCAGCGGAAGGCGGGGACGTCGTGGTTGGAGCCGTGCAGGATGCCGAGCTGGCTCGCGCCGGTCTGGCTGGACCAGTCGGTGCGCCAGGGGGTGAGGCGGTGGCTCCGCGTGCCCTCCTGGCCGAGCCAGACCGCGACGGTCGGCATGAGTCCCTTGTCGACGGCGGTGCGCAGGACGTCGTGGCCGACGCCGTCGAGCTGGATGAAGACGGTGCCGGGCGGCACGGGACCGACCCGCCCCTCGGCTAGGCGGCGGCGCCTGCGGTCGGAGAGCCGGTAGAGGCGGCGGCGGTAGGCGTCGTCGTCGCGGACGGCGAGGGCACCGCCGGTGGCGGAGGCGACGGCGGACATGACGGCGGCGACGACGACCGCGGTCTCGGCGTTGGCCTCACCCCGGCCGTCCGGGATCAGGCTGAGGGCGAGCAGGAGCAGCGACCCGTTGAGGAAGAAGGCGAGCAGCCCGAGCACGAGCGCCGGCACGAGCAGCAGCGCCCGCACGAGCAGCGGCCACACCAGCGAGGAGAGCAGTCCGAAGGCTCCGGCACCGAGGGCGGCGGTGACCGCGATGCGGGTGGCGCTGTCGCCGTCGTCGGACTGCAGCTGGAAGTCGGGCAGGATCCCGGCGAGCGCCAGCATGGTGAGCGTGCTGACCAGCCATACGGCGACGGATCTCCACAGCGCACTGCCGACCGACCGCCATCGCTCTCGCCCCACGCCGTGCCGCCTCACGTTTCATGACAGATCAGGACACCAGCGTGTCACAGGGGCAAGGGCCGGGTGGGCGGCAGGTGTCAGCGGCCGTCGTACCCCGCGGTCGGCATGGAGAGCCGCCGGTGGACATGGGCCTTCATCACCGCGTCGTACGACGGTTCCTCCAGGCCCGCCGTCTCGATCCGCACCCCGCGCCGCCCGCACTCCGCGGTGAACTCGTCGGGTGCGCGCAGCGCCCGGTCGAGGACCCGGCGGCTCGGCACGACGAACAGGTCCACGAGTCCCTCGTCCACGTCGGCCCAGAGCACGGCGTGATCGGCGGGCAGCCCGCGGACGACGAGTTCCCGGGTGACGACGTACCCCCGGGCCGCGGCCCACCGCGCGCACATCGCGTGCTGGCTGCGCGAGTCCACCAGGAAGGGGTCGGCGTCCAGTTCCTCCAGCGGTGTCAGGCTGGCGATCGCGGCGACCCGCACCCCTGTCACGCTTGCGGCGTCTGCCATCGCGTCCCCCCTCACCTCTGGCGTCCTCACCACGGGCGTCAGCCGAAGACCCTACTCCTGGCCGTAGGCTCGTAAACAGTCGCGCGAAGGAGGAACCGGAGTGCCGGTGGAGATCACCTGGTGGGGTCATGCCACCTGCACGGTCGAGGATTCGGGTGTCCGGGTGCTCACCGACCCGCTGTTCGCCCGCCGCCTCGCCCATCTGCGCCGGCGCAGGGGCGCGCTTCCACCGCCCGAGGCGGCCGTCGCCGACGCCGTGCTCCTGTCCCATCTGCACGCCGACCATCTGCATCTGCCCTCCCTCGCACGGATCGCGCCCGGCACCCGGGTACTGCTGCCGCGCGGCGCCCGCCGGCAGGTGCCGGGGCTCGCCCGCAGGCTCTCCCATCTGCGCCTCATCGACGTCGTGCCGGGCGACGAGGTGCGGATCGGGGACCTCGACGTGCGCGTGGTGACGGCGCGGCACGACGGGCGGCGGCTGCCCGTGGGACCGCACGGCACGCCCGCGCTCGGCTTCGTGGTGCGGGGCGAGGCACGGACCTACTTCGCCGGGGACACCGGGCTCTTCGACTCGATGGCCGACGAGGTCGGGGACATCGACGTGGCGCTGCTTCCGGTCGGCGGCTGGGGGCCGTATCTCGGCCATGGTCATCTCGACGCGGCGCGCGCGGCGCTCGCCCTGTCGAGGATCGCGCCGCGCAGCGCGGTGCCGGTGCACTACGGCACGTACTGGCCGATCGGAATGGACGCCGTACGGCCGCATGAATTCCACACACCGGGAGAGGAGCTCGTGCGCCAGGCGGCGCGGATCGCGCCCGAGGTGACCGTGCACCGCCTGGGGCACGGCGAGAGCGTGTGGCCAGAGGTCACCAAGGGAGACCCTCAGTGATCCTCGCCCTGACGGCCCAGGTGACACCGGAGTCGACCCAGCAGGCCGTGGGCTATCCGTCGTTGTTCCTGCTCATCGTGGTCGGTGCGCTGGTGCCGGTGGTGCCGACGGGCGCGCTGGTCAGCTCGGCCGCGGTGGTGGCCTTCCACCAGGAGGCGCCCCTCGCGCTGCTCGTGGTGTTCGGCATCTCGGCGTTCGCGGCGTTCCTCGGGGACATGGCGCTGTACTGGCTCGGGCGGCGCGGCATGCACTCCAAGAACGGCTCGCGCTGGCTGGCGGCGATCCGTGACCGGGCGCCCGAGGAGCGGCTGGCGCAGGCGCAGGAGAAACTCGCCGACCACGGCGTGCTGGTCCTCGTCCTGTCCCGGCTCGTGCCGGCCGGGCGGATCCCGGTAATGCTGGCCTGTCTGATGGCGAAGATGCCGCTGCGCGAGTTCGCCCGCGGTGACGTGCCGGCGTGCCTCGCCTGGGCCGTGACGTACCAGCTGATCGGCATTCTCGGCGGCTCCCTCTTCAAGGAGCCGTGGCAGGGCGTGGTGGTGGCGGTCGGTCTGACGGTGCTGATCAGCGTGGCGCCGACGGTGTGGCGCAAGGTCCGGCGTACGGCGTCCTAGGTGCGTCGGCCGCATCGGCCGCTTTGGTGTCATGCGCCTCATGGGCTTCATGCGTCTCATGGGACCCATCGGCCCGGGTGAGTACGCGGGACGCCCCGACCGGCAGGTCCCACAGGTCCTGGCGGGGCAGTCCCGCCTCCTCCCAGGCCGTACGGACCCGGGTCAACGGTTCGAGGACCGGCTCACCCGACAGCAGGAACGTGCCCCAGTGCATCGGGGCGAGACGGCGCGCCCCGACGTCGGCGGCCGCCCGCACCGCCTCCTCCGGATCGCAGTGGACGTCGCTGAGCCACCACCGCGGGTGGTAGGCGCCGATCGGCAGGAGGGCTAGGTCGATGCCGGGATAGCGGGCGCCGATCCGCTCGAACCAGTGGCCGTAGCCCGTGTCGCCCGCGAAATAGACGCGCTGCCCGTCGGCGTCGGTGAGGATCCAGCCGCCCCACAGCGTCCGGCACGTGTCGACGAGGCTCCGCTTGGACCAGTGGTGGGCGGGCACGAAGTCGAGGCGCACGCCGGACAGTTCGGCGGCCTCCCACCAGTCCAGCTCGGTGACCTTGCTGAACCGGCGGCGCGTGAACCACCGGCCGAGCCCCGCGGGCACGAACACCGGTGTGTCCCTGGGGAGTGCGGCGAGGGTCGGGGCGTCCAGGTGGTCGTAGTGGTTGTGGCTGATGACGACCGCGTCGACGCGCGGCAGCGCGCTCCAGGCCACGCCTGGGGGCGTGACGCGGGCCGGGGTGCCGAGGATCTTGCGGGACCAGACGGGATCGGTGAGGACCGTGAGACCACCGATCCGCACGACCCAGCTGGCGTGGCCCACCCAGGTGACGGCGATGGTGCGGTGGTCCACGCGCGGCAGGGGCCCCGGCTCGAAGGGCAGCCGTTGAATGTCCGCGAGACCTTCGGGCGCGGGCCGCAGGGCCCCTTCACGGGCGAACCGCGCGAAGGCACGCAGGCCGGGCAGCGGCGCGGTGAGCCGGTCGGCGAACGACTTCGGCCACAGGCGGGGGACGCCGAGGTCAACGGGTCGGACCTCCGCGGGTCTGACGCGGGCGGGTGTCTGATGCGTGTGCGCTTGTTGCTTCTGCGACTGCGATTGCGTCTGTTGCGTCTGTTGCGTCACCGAGGAGGCTCCATTCGCTGTGCTGCTGCGCGGAGATCACCGAAGGCCGATCCAAGCATGCTCAACGCCCTTTCCACGTGCGGCAATTCCAGCGCGTCCGGTGCGGCGAGGGACGCGAGGCGCTCCTGCCGGGTGGAGCCGAGCAGAGGTCCGGTGGACAGACGTACGCGCAGTGCCCCCAGTTCGTCGCCGAAGCGGTGGCTGCCGGGGGCGGGCATGGCGAGGCGTTCACCGAGGAAGTCCTCCAGGTCCTGCGAGTCGCCGACACCGCGCGCGGCGAGGGCAGGGCGGAGCGGCCCGAGGTCCACGTAGAAGTGACGGCCCGCCGCCGGGGGCCGGGCGAGCGCGCCCGCCGCGAGCACCGCGCGCTGGGCGGCGGCGGCCACGCGCGCGTGCAGGCGGGTCGCACGGGCGAGGCGGTCGGTGACCTCGTCCGGCTCGCCGAGGGCGTACGACGCCGCCGCGCCGACCGGCGCCGCGACGGACGCCCCGAGTGCGGTGAGGACGTCCAGGGTGCGGGCCCGCAGTGCCTCGCCCCGCGCACCGGCCGGAAACCGGGCTATCGCGGCGGGCCAGCCCGGCGGCAGGAACGGTCCGGAGAGATCGGTGAGGACCGTCACCCGTTCGGGATCCATCTCGGCGGGGCCGACGAGCACCGTGTCGTGCGGCCGGTGCAGGGTGTCGCGCCAGGTCTCGTCGCTGACGATGTGCAGCCCCTCGTCCGCCGCCGCCTCCACGGCTTCGTGCAGCACTTCGGGCGGCGGCACGGTGGCGGTGGGGTCGTCGGCGACGGAGAGCACGAGGAGGCGCGGGGTGCCGCCCTCGGCGCGGATGCGACGGACGGTCTCCAGGAGGGCGTACGGGTCGGGGACGCCACCGCACTCGGCGGGCGTCGGCACGTGGTAGACCGACCGGCCGAGCAGCCGCACCTGCGGCGCCCACCAGGCGGGACACGGACGCGGGAGCAGGACGTCGCCGTCACCGAGGGCGACGGTCAGCGCGAGCAGCAGGGGCGCGGCACCCGGCGCGGCGGCGACCTGGCTCCGCTCCGCCGGGAGGCCGCGCCGGGCCCAGTAGCCACTCGCGGCGTCCAGGAGGGCGGGGCCGCCGCCCGGGGGTTCGGCGTGGGCGCGGCCCGCGGCACCGGCGAGCACGGCGGACAGCTCGGGCAGGACCGGGAGGCCCGGCTCCGGCAGGGGAGGTCCGTACCGGACAGGGCCACGGCCTTCGGGTTCCGTCCGCATGGCCCCATCGAAACGCGGCGGGCCGTTCCGCGCGCGCGGGGGCCTCCGGCCGGGTGGTTTCTCTCCCTGGGTCCTGCACCCTCAGGCCGGGTCCTGCACCCTCAGGGCCCTCAGGGGAGCGCGGTCAGTCTTCGGCGGCCAGCCCCGCCAGTTCTCGCTCAAGACCCTTGCCCCGCGTCTCCACCACCGCCGACGCGACGTCGGCCAGCTTGCGGTTCGTGGTCTGGGAGATGCGGCGCAGGACGGTGAAGGCCTTGTCCACGTCGCAGGTCAGGACGTGCATGACGATGCCGCAGGCCTGGTCGACCACGGGGCGGGTGCGCAGGGCCGTGCCGAGGTGGTCCAGTTCGGTGAGGGCCGCGCGGTAGCGGCGGTCGCGGACCAGGCCCGTCGTGGCGAGGTCGCCCAGCGCCTGGGCGGGGCCGTGCCGGACGTCGTCCAGCGCGCCGGGGCGGAAGCTGAACAGCGTCAGGGTGACCGTGAGCCCCGCGCGCTGGAAGGGGAGCGTGATGCTGGAGCGCACGCCGGAGTCCAGCGCCATGGCGCGGTACTCGGGCCACCGTTCGTCCCGGAGAAGGTCACGGGTCTCCACCGGCGCACCGCGCTCCTGCGCCGCCGGGATGGGCCCGTCGCCCGAGCGCAGCTGGACGGAGACGAGACCGGCGAGGTCGGGGTGGGTCACCGAAGCGGGGTGTTCACCACCGCCCTCCGATACGGTCGTGCCCGCGCCGCAGCACGCGGTGGTGCAGCGCACGGCGTGTTCCGCCAGCTCCGACAGCCTGCGGCCCGGCAGAGCGGACTCGGGTCCCGCCAGGTCGAGGTCCGGTTCCGGTATGAGGGGCATGGTGGTTTCCTCCTCCTCTGCCTCCTCTGATCCGCCTTCCCGCGACTCCCCCCGGAAAACGACCGCACCGGCTACGTTCTGCACATGGCCCAAATGGAGGAGTTCGGTGAAGAGATTGCGGATTTCGTGCGCCGCGTCGCCGAGTTGAAGTCGGCACGCTCCGTTCCGACGGATGACCTCGGCACGGTGCTCGACGCGGCGATCTTCGAACTCGACCATGTCGCCGACCAGTTGAGGCCGCTCTACGAACGGCTCGCCGCCGAGGGCCACTTGGGAAGCGGTGCGCCCGACCGGGACGAGCAGCGGCTCCTGCGGGCCCTGTTCCAACGGCTCCCCCTGCCCGTGGCCCTGGTCGACCGGGAGTCGGTGGTCCGGCGGATGAACTTCGCCGCGACCGGCTTCACGGGTGCACGCGCGGGCTACGCCACCGGCAGACCGCTGACCGGATTCCTGCTGCACGCGGACCGGGTCGCGTTCCGTTCGCAGACCGCCGCGGTCGCACGCGGCGAGGGGGACCGCAGCCTCACCGTCCATCTCCAGCGCGACCCGCATCTCCCGGTCCGCGCGACGCTCACCGCGCTGCGGCCCGGCACCGAACCGCGCACGGCGGTCCTGGTGGTGCTTCAGCCGGGCACGCGGCCCGCGGGTTCACAGGCGTCACGCGTCTCGCGCGTGTCGCACCACGAAGCCTTTCACCCTCCCGGCCCAGACCTCGGCGAGGCGACCCGGCACGCGGCCCGCATCGACCTCGCGGACGCCATGACCACCGCCCTCCTGACGGCTCCCGCCGGGGACCGCGCGGCCGTGCTCGCACGGGCGGCCGGCGTCCTGCACCCGCGGTTCGCCGACTGGGTGATCGCCGACGAGGGGGCCGCGCGACCGTGGCGTACGACCGTGCTGGGACCGAAGGACGCGCCGGTCGGCGACGTCCTCGCACAGACGCCCGCCGCGTGCCCCCTCGTGGTCGAGGCGGCACGCGGCGGGGCGCCCGTGCTCCAGGTCCGTCCGGAGGACCCGGAGTCCTTCGGCCGGGACACGTCCGGCGCGCCCGTCCTCGTGCGCGCACAGGTGACGTCCCTGCTGTGCGTGCCGCTGAGGGGACGCTCGGACGGGCCGGTGGAAGGCGTCCTCACGCTGTTCAGAAGCGGGGCGCGACTCGCCTTCTCGATGGCCGAGGCCCAGACCGTCGACGTGATGTCCCGCCACATCGCGCTGGCCATGACCCGGCACACGAGCCGGGGGACCACCGCCAGGAGCTAGCGGACACTAGGCGGCGTCCTGCATGACCTCGTCGCGCAGCCGGTCGCAGCAGCGGCTGATCAGACGCGAGACGTGCATCTGGGAGATGCCGAGCTGATCGGCGATGCGGCTCTGCGTCATGTCGCCGAAGAACCGCATGTAGAGGATGTCGCGCTCCCGCTCGGGCAGCGCGGCGATGCGCGGCTTGACGGCCTCGCGGTCGATGACGACATCGAGTGCGGGGTCGGGCGCGCCCAGTGCGTCGCGCAGCGCGTATCCGTCCTCGCTGCCCGGCAGTTCGGCGTCGAGGGAGAGAGCGGTGAAGCTGTCGAGCGCCTCGAGACCGGCGGCCGCGTCCTCCTGGGAGAGCTGCGCCTTCTCGGCGATCTCGGCGAGGGTCGGCGCACGCCCGGGGACGGTCTGGGTCAGTTCCTGGCGGGCGAACCGCACCCGGTTGCGCAGGTCCTGCACCCGGCGCGGCACATGGAGGGTCCACATGTGGTCGCGGAAGTGGCGCTTGATCTCGCCGGTGACGGTCGGCACGGCATAGCTCTCGAAGGCGCTGCCGCGCTCGGGGTCGTAGCGGTCGACGGCCTTGACCAGGCCGAGGGCCGCCACCTGGCGCAGGTCGTCCAGCGCCTCGCCGCGGTTGCGGAACCGGCCCGCGAGCCGCTCCGCCATCGGCAGCCAGGCCTTGACCAACTCCTGTCGCAGTGCGTCGCGTTCGGGCCCGTGCGGCATCTCGGTGAGCCTGCGGAAAGCGGCGGCGGTGTCGGGGGCGTCGTCGTGCGGGTGGCGCTTCGTCTGTCGCGCGTCGGGTCGCATGATGCGTCGCAACTCCCTTGTGGGTGCCTTGGGTTGAAGAGTCACCGTGGGATGCGCGCGAGACCGCGACGGG
Organism: Streptomyces sp. NPDC032198; assembly: GCF_040636975.1. NCBI lineage: Bacteria > Bacillati > Actinomycetota > Actinomycetes > Kitasatosporales > Streptomycetaceae > Streptomyces > Streptomyces sp. NPDC032198. The sequence goes on from NZ_JBEZVL010000003.1 coordinate 510,018, forward strand.
GCACACCCGGGGTCAGCTCAAACGGCTCCCACGGACGTGCCTCCGGTCCGAAGCACTGTCTACTTCGCCTGCCCCCGGGTCCGGGAGGCAAACACATGTGCGTCATGGCGCCGGGCCATGACCCCTCCGCCCCGAGTCCCCCCACTCCTTCGGGGCAAACCCGCATGGACCGGCCCCACACGGGTACTGCGGCGGAAGCACTCACCCCCCGCATGGAAGGGCCCCAACCATGGCTGTTGTCGTAAGGGACGTCATGACACCGGGCGTCGCGGCGGTAGGCCCCGATGCCTCACTGGTGGAGGCGGCGCAGGTGATGCGCGCCCAGGACATCGGTCACGTACTGGTGGCCACGGCCGGCCGGGTGGTCGGCGTGCTCACCGACCGGGACATCACGCTGCGAGCCGTCGCCGACGGCGCCGATCCGCTGACCGTCAGCGCGCAGGCCATCTGCACCCCGAACCCGGTGATGGTCACGCCCGACGACGCGGTGTCATCGGCGGTCAGCCTGATGCTGGAGTACGCCGTGCGCAGGCTGCCCGTCGTCGAGGACGGCCAGCCGGTGGGCATGGTGACCCTCCGGGATGTCGCCGCGTCCGACTGAGGCCGAGGCACCTCGCACCACGGCGGCGTGCGCCGCGACGGCTGCCCCCGGCCCTCGGCCGGGCGGGGGCCCGGCCCGGTCCGGAGGGAGCGGGTCCGGTTGCACGGGTGGTGCAGGGGGAGCGACCGGACCCGCGGCGCGGGCCCGGCCCGGCCTGAGGCCGGGCCGGATCATCCCCGGCGGTCCGTCACGGTCGTACCCCTGGGGCGGGTTGAGGACCCGTGGGCAGCGACCGGCCCAGCCGGTGACAGGTGAAACGATAAATCAGCGATCCGGTGGTCACGATCCGCTGAGCGCGGCCAGTGTCCGCATAACGCACGGTCCGATGGACGCCCAGTCAGGACGATGCGAGCTCCGCGCGACGCGGGGGTTCAGGACCGCAGCGTCTGGGACGGCAACTCCCCGAACCGGGCGTGATACTGCTCGGCGAACCTCCCCAGATGGCTGAATCCCCACCGGTAGGCCACCTCGCTCACACTGACCTCACCGGGCTCCGCCGCCCGCAGTTCGTCGCGCACGCGGGTCAGCCGTACGTCCCGTACGTACGCCATGGGGGACATGCCGACGTAGCGGCGGAACGCCTCCTGGAGCCAGCGCACCCCGACCCGCGCCTCGGCGGCCAGACCGGCGGGCGTGAAGGGGTACTCGGGCTGTTCCCTGACCGCGTCCATCGCGCGTTTCACGGGGGCCGGGCGCAACTTCTGTGCCGGAGAGATGAGTTCGTCGCGGTAGGGGTGTTCGACTGCCAGCAGCAGTCCGTTCAGTATCGCCTCCTGGAGGGGCGCGGAGACCAGGGGCACGGTGTAGAGCGACGCCATGTCCGCAGGCCCGCCGGGCTCCTCGCGCAGGTCCTCGATGACCGTGGTGACGAGCCGGGCCCAACTGCGGCCGGCGCCGCGGGTGGTGTCCAGTTCGGGGGCGAGGGTCAGCGGGCCTCGGACGGGCCGCCCGAGGAGCTGCTCCAGGCGCTGGTCGAGCGCCTCCCGGTCCATCTTCACCGCGAGGACCCGGCAGTCGCCGGTCCACCGCTCCACCACCGTGTCGCCGACGGGCTGGAACACCCCGGCACGCTCCGCCGTCGCGACGGTGCTCGCGCCGCCGCCCTGCCGGAAGCGCATGGACCCACCGAGCAGTACGTTCACGTGGTACGCGCCCAGTTCGCCGACCCGCATCCGCACGTCGGCGCCGCAGCTGAGCTCGCCGACGGTGAGCGCACCGAGCTGCCCGACGTCGAACTCGGCCCGGAAGGTGTGCGACCCGTCGAGCACATCCATGAAATTGCTGTAGAACGTGGCACCGATGATCTTCCGCGCCTCGTCCACGTCCGCGGTCCTGAAGGACGTCCTCAGCGTCTCAGCACTCACGCGTGACCACCCGCTCCCCCGACATCACTCGCGCTCCCCCGCGGCTACACCCGGCGCCCCAGCAGACTCAGCAGCTTCGTCTGCGCGTCGGCGTCCTGCGACGGTTCCACCGCGGGGGCGAAGAGCCCGGTCTTCGCCAGGTCCGCAGCGTACGGCTTGATTTCCCGTGCGGAAAAGGCGACGAGGTCATCCGGAAGCTTTTCGTCCGCGCCGATCGCCCGGGAGAGGTCCCAGGCGTGCACGACGAGGTCGCTGATCATCTGGCCGCAGTAGAAGTCGGCCCCGGTGTCGCCGAAGGAGAGGTGGACCGTGCGGTCGACGGCGCCCGGCTCGCGGAACGCCTCCCGGGACGCGGCAGCCGCCGTGTCCCAGGACGCGACCGGGTCGGGCCCGAGCATGTCGCCGTCGAAGGCGTCGCCGACGGAGTCGATGGTGGCGCCGTCACGGACCAGCGAGGGCACCCAGAGCTGCTCGGCGGTGAGGTGGTTGAGGAGGTCGCGCACGGACCAGTCGGCGCACGGCGTCGGCGCGTCCCACTGATCGGCACCGACCGCGTGCACCCGGTCGGTGAACAGGTCGAGCGCGGCGGCGTGCCGGGCGAGGAGCGGGTGGGCCGCGGGGTCGGACGGGCCCGGTGTGCCAGTCGTTTCTGCCATGCCCGCCATTGTCCTCCTGGAGCCAGGAGCCGCTAGCGCTTCCGCTCGACGCGCCGCTCGTCCCACACCGGCTCGGGCGTCTCGCGCACGAGACCGTCGCTGCCGAAGACGAGATAGCGGTCGAAGGAGCGGGCGAACCAGCGGTCGTGCGTCACGGCGAGCACCGTTCCCTCGTACGCCTCGAGGCCTTCCTGGAGGGCCTCGGCCGATTCCAGGTCGAGGTTGTCGGTGGGCTCGTCGAGCAGCAGGGCGGTGGAGCCCTCCAGCTCCAGGAGCAGGATCTGGAAGCGGGCCTGCTGGCCGCCCGAGAGCCGCTCGAAGCGCTGCTCGGCCTGCCCGGTGAGCTCGTACCTGCGCAGCCGCGACATCGCGGGCCCCTTGGCCTGGGCGTGCTCGCGCCACAGGATGTCCAGGAGCGTGCGGCCGAAGAGCTCGGGGTGGGCGTGGGTCTGCGCGAAGTGTCCCGCCACGACGCGCGCGCCGAGCTTCCAGTCGCCGGTGTGCGTGACGTCGCCGCCGGCGAGGAGGCGCAGGAAGTGCGACTTGCCGGAGCCGTTCGAGCCGAGGACGGCGACCCGCTCGCCGTAGAAGACCTCCAGGTCGAAGGGTTTCATCAGGCCGGTCAGCTCAAGACCCTTGCAGGTGATGGCCCGGATGCCGGTCCGCCCGCCCTGCAGCCGCATGGTGATGTCCTGCTCGCGCGGCGGCTCGGGCGGCGGCCCCGCCTCCTCGAACTTGCGGAGACGGGTCTGCGCGGCGGCGTACCGCGAGGCCAACTCATGGCTGATGGATGCGGCCTGCCGCAGGCTGAGCACCAGCTTCTTGAGCTGAGCGTGCTTCTCGTCCCAGCGCCTGCGCAGCTCCTCGAAGCGCGCGAAGCGCTCCTTGCGCGCCTCGTGGAAGGTGGAGAAGCCGCCGCCGTGCACCCAGGCGTCGGCGCCCGCGGGCCCCGGCTCGACGCTGACGATCTTCTCGGCGGCGCGGGCGAGCAGCTCGCGGTCGTGCGACACGAAGAGGACGGTCTTGCGCGTCTCCTTGAGCTTCTCCTCCAGCCAGCGCTTGCCGGGGACGTCGAGGTAGTTGTCCGGTTCGTCCAGGAGCAGCACCTCGTCGCCGCCGCGCAGCAGGGCTTCGAGCACGAGGCGCTTCTGCTCACCGCCGGAGAGCGTGCGGACCTCGCGGAACTGCGCCTTGTCGTACGGGATGCCGAGCGCGGCCGTGGTGCACATGTCCCAGAGCGTCTCGGCCTCGTAGCCGTGCGCCTCGGCCCAGTCGGAGAGCGCCTGGGCGTACTGGAGCTGGGCGGACTCGTCGTCGACGGTCATGATCAGGTGCTCGGCGACGTCCACGGCCTTCGCGGTCTCGCGGATGCGGGAATTCGACACGGAGACGAGCAGGTCGCGCACGGTCGTCTCGTCGCGCACGGAGCCCACGAACTGCGGCATGACGCCGAGGCCGCCACTGACGGTGACGGTGCCGCCGTGGGGCTGGATCTCGCCCGAGATCAGGCGGAGCAGGGTGGTCTTGCCCGCGCCGTTCGCCCCGACGAGGGCGACGATGGCGCCCTCGCCGACACGGAAGGAGACATCGCCGAGCAGGGCTCGGCCGTCCGGCAGGTAGTACTCGATGTGCGCGGCTTCCAGATGTCCCATGCGGGGGATTCTCCGTGGCGGGTGCCGATTGCCGCAAATGCGTTTCGCCCGGCTCCGTCCGGCCCTCGCACCCCGTGGCCGGTTTCTTGCCCTGCCCGGCGGCAGGGGAAAGGAAGCCGCTCTGCGGGGTACCCGCGCCCCCATGCCTCTGCGAACGCGTCTCATCGCCCTGGACCATCGCACCTTCGCCGCCGTCGCCAACCGGCACTGGCCGGGCGGCGACCGTTTCCTGCCCCGGCTGAGCCGCAGCGCGAACCACGGTCTCCTGTGGTTCGGGGTGGCCGCCGGGATCGCGGCGACCCGCACTCCGCGGGCCCGGCGTGCCGCGCTGCGCGGGACCGCGTCGCTCTCGCTCGCCTCGGCCACCATCAACACCCTCGGCAAGCGCTCGGTGCGCCGGGCCAGGCCGATGCTCGACGGGGTGCCGCTGATGCGGCAGCTCAAGCGTCAGCCCATCACCACGTCCTTCCCTTCGGGGCACTCCGCGTCGGCCGCCGCGTTCGCCACCGGGGTCGCGCTGGAGTCGCGGGGCTGGGGCGCGGGCGTCGCGCCGGTCGCGGGCGCGGTCGCGCTGTCCCGCGTCTACACCGGCGTGCACTTCCCGAGCGACGTCCTGGCGGGGGCGGCGCTCGGCGCGGGCGCGGCCTTCGCCGTGCGCGGCATGGTCCCGACCCGGGATCTGCTGCCGCCGCCGGGCAGGCCCCGCGTCGACGCCCCCGCGCTGCCCGGCGGCAAGGGCCTGGTCCTGGTGGTCAACTCCGCCGCCCGCGCCCCCGGACGTGCCCAGGCGCTGCGCGAGGCCCTGCCGCTCGCCGAGGTCGTGGAGTGTGGACCGGACCGCCTCGATGCGGAGTTGGAGAGTGCCGCCGCGCGGGCCCGGGTGCTCGGCGTGTGCGGCGGGGACGGCACCGCCAACGCGGCCGTTCCCGCCGCCCTGCGGCACCGGCTGCCGCTCGCGGTCCTGCCGGGCGGCGCGCTCAACCACTTCGCGTACGACATCGGGGTCGAGGACCCGCGCGATCTCTGCCGGGCGGTCGAGGCGGGGGACGCGATCGCCGTGGACGTCGGGCGTTTCAGCGATGGGACCGGTGGCCCGCAGGGGTACTTCCTCAACAGCTTCAGTCTCGGCGTCTACCCCGAGCTCGTGCGGCTGCGGGACCGCTGGGCCCACCGCATCGGCGGCCGGGCCGCGGCGGTCCTTGCGGCCGTCCGGCTGCTGCGCTCCGACCGGCAGCCGCTGAGCGCCGAATTCCGCGGCAGGCAGCGGGGCTTGTGGCTGCTGTTCGTGGGCAACGGCGTCCATCACCGGCTCGGGTTCACGCCCGGGCGCAGGCTCGACCTGGCCGACGGACTGCTCGACGTACGCATCGTGCACGGGGGCCGCAGGCCGGGTTCACGGCTGCTCGCCGCGGCGCTCGCGGGGCCGCTGACGCGCTCGCCGGCGCAGGCCGCCGCGCACCTGCCCAGGCTGCGGGTGGACGGTCTGGAGCCCGGGACGGTGGTGTCGTACGACGGTGAAGAGACCGTCGCGCAGGGCGGGTTGACCGTCGACAAGCTGCCCGAGGCACTGACCGTGTACCGCCCCTTCCCGGCAGCCCACTGACCACATAGTGATACGTGGGTCTCATTATTCGACATGACGGCGTAGCGTTCCGACTACCGCAGCAAGCGGCAGCGAACGAAGGAGTTCCCGTCATGCCGGAGGAGACCGCCGTCTACACGCACGGACACCACGAGTCCGTGCTGCGCTCCCACACCTGGCGCACCGTCGCCAACTCGGCCGCCTATCTCGCCGACGCGGTCAAGCCCCACATGCGCGTCCTCGACATCGGCTGCGGTCCCGGCACCATCACCGCAGACCTGGCCGCGCTCGTCCCCGACGGCCATGTCACGGGCGTCGACCACGCGCCCGGAATCCTGGACCAGGCCCGTGCGACGGCGGCCGAACGCGGCCTGGACAACGTGGAGTTCGCCGTCGCCGACGTGCACGCCCTGGACTACCCGGACGACTCCTTCTGCGTCGTCCACGCCCATCAGGTGCTCCAGCACGTCGGTGACCCGGTGCGCGCCCTGAGCGAGATGCGGCGCGTCTGCGCGCCGGGCGGCATCGTCGCCGCCCGTGACGCGGACTACTCGGCGATGGCGTGGTACCCGAAGCCCCCCGCCATGGACGACTGGCTCGATCTGTACCGGCGGGTGGCCCGCGCCAACGGCGGTGAGCCGGACGCGGGCAGCCGCCTCAAGTCCTGGGCGCTGAAGGCGGGTTTCGACGACATCACTGACATCACCGCGAGCGCGAGCACCTGGTGCTACAGCTCGGCGGAGGAGCGCGCGTGGTGGAGCGGACTCTGGGCGGACCGCACGGTCGCCTCCGGCTACGCCGACCGGGCCGTGCAGAGCGGGCATGCCGACGCCGGTGAACTGCGGGCGATCGCCGACGCGTGGCGGGAGTGGGGAGCGCAGGAGGACGGCTGGTTCGCCGTACTGCACGGAGAGATCCTGTGCCGTAAGTGACGCGGGGCGCCGCACGCTCGCGTGGCGTCGCACACAGTCGTACGCAGATGCGCGCTTCGCTGCTTAGAGCGGCCGGTCGGGGATACCCGGAGCAGCAGGAGGTAAGACAATGGTTCCTATTCTGCTGGTCCTTCTGCTGGCCCTGCTGCTCTTCGGCGCGGGCTTCGCCGTGAAGATCCTCTGGTGGATCGCCGTCGCCGTGCTCGTCATCTGGCTCGTCGGGTTCCTGATGCGCAGCACGACGGCCTCCGGGACACGGTCCCGCTGGTACCGGTGGTAGCCGCCCACCAGCGGTAGCCGTACTCGGAACCCGGAAGTCCCCGAGCCCGCGGGCTCGGGGACTTCCGTCTGTACGGAGCCGTACGTGGGGTTTCTTTCAGGCCGCGCAGGGGTGCTGACGACACCTGAGGACGGGGGCTGATGGGCGTGCCCGGAGCCGCCCGCGCCGGAAGGATTCAGGGCGAGGGTTCAGGGCGGACCCGAAGTGAGCGAGGCGCACCATGGCGAACGGCACGCAGAGACGACCCCTTCCCTCCTCCCGGTCCAGCGGCGGTGAGACCTCCGCTCCCCCGCCCGTCCACGCCGCGTTCGCGCTCTGGATCACCGCGGTCGTGGCGGGCTTCTTCGAGACGGTGCTCATGGTCGGCAGACTGGTCTCGGAGGGCGACACGTCCGCCGGGGAGCTGGCCGGCGGCCTGCTGCTGCGGATGGCCGTGTTCTCCGCGGCCGTCCTGGTCGCCGTCCAGCTGCGGCGGGGCAGGAACTGGGCGCGTCTGACGCTCGCCGTGGGGCTCGGCGTCCTCGGCACGCTGTCCCTGGTGGTCGAACCCCTCCGGTGGCTGGCCGACGGCCACGGCCCGGGGGACGCCTTCCGGGATCTGAGGGTGGTGGACGTGCTGTTCGGCGCGAGCCGCGTGCTGCATCTGAGCGCGGTGCTCACGGCGACGGTCCTGATGTTCCGGCCCACCGCCAACGCCTGGTTCAGGGCGCGGTCCACGGCGGCCGGGCGGCCCTGACCGGGGTCACCGCACGACCGCCTGCTCCACGAGCAGCCGCGCGGCCGCCGCGATGGACTCGGCGTCGATGCCTGCCGCGTGCAGTTGTTCGTCGGGGGACGCGGATCCCGGCATGGTGTTCACCGCGAGCCGCACCATGCGCGGCACCGGACCCCCGTCGCTGAACGCCTCGGCGACGGCGTCACCGATGCCGCCCTCCGGCCGGTGGTCCTCGACGGTGAGCAGGCAGCCGGTGCGCTCGGCGGCGGCGCGCAGGGTGGCGCGGTCGACGGGCTTGACCGAGTACAGGTCGATGACCCGCACCTGGATGCCCTCGCGGTCGAGGTACTCGGCCGCGGTCAGCGCCTCGTGCACGGTCACGCCTGCCGCGACCACCGTGAGCCGGTCGACGTCGGAGGAGCGCAGGACCTTGGAACCGCCGACGGGGAACTCCTCACCGGGCCCGTAGATGACGGGCGTTTCCCCCCGTGACGTCCGCAGGTACCGCACGCCGTCCAGGTCCGCCATCTGCGCGACGAGCTTCCCCGTCTGGTGGGCGTCGCACGGATACAGGACCGTCGAGCCGTGCACGGAGCGGAACATCGCCAGGTCTTCGAGGCCCATCTGGGACGGCCCGTCCTGACCGATGGCGACGCCGGCGTGGGAACCGACGAGGTTGATGCCGGCGCCGCTGATCGCCGCCATCCGGACGAAGTCGTGGGCGCGGGTGAGGAACGCGGCGAACGTCGACGCGTACGGGACCCAGCCGCGCGCCGCCAACCCCACCGCAGCGGCGACGAGTTGCTGTTCGGCGATGTAGCACTCGAAGAAGCGGTCGGGGTGTTCCTTGGCGAAGTACTCGGTCCGCGTGGAGTCGCCGACCTCCCCGTCGAGGGCCACGACGTCGCCGCGTGCGGTGCCGAGCGCGGCCAGCGCCTGGCCGAAGGCGTTGCGGGTGGCGACGGATTCGCCCACCTCGTGGCGCGGCAGTTCCAGATGGCCGGTGCGCGTCGCGTGCAGCGCCCGCGCGGCGGCGGGCCCGCGCACCTCGACGCGTACGTCGCCCACGCCGCCCAGCTCCTCGACGGCCGCTTCCGCGTCCGGCAGCGGCTTGCCGTGCAGGCCCTCGCGGTCCTCGGCGGCGGCCACGCCCTTGCCCTTGACGGTGCGGGCGAGGACGACCGTGGGCTGCCGGGCGGTGGAGCGGGCCTCCTGGAAGGCGCGGTCGACGGCCTCCAGGTCGTGGCCGTCGGCCTCGACGACATGCCAGCCGAAGGCGGCGAAGCGCCGCGCGTAGGCGTCGAGGTCCCAGCCGTGGCGCGTGGGGCCGCGCTGCCCGAGGCGGTTGACGTCGACGACGGCGGTCAGATTGTCCAGGTGTTCGTGCCCGGCGTGCTCGACGGCCTCCCACAGCGAGCCCTCCGCGAGCTCGCTGTCGCCGCACAGCACCCAGACCCGGTAGGGAATCCGGTCGAGCCGCTTGCCGGAGAGGGCCATGCCCACGCCGACGGGCAGCCCCTGCCCGAGGGACCCGGTGGCGACCTCGACCCACGGGACGCGGCGCGGCGTCGGGTGCCCTTCGAGGCGGCTGCCCTGCTTGCGGAAGGTCAGCAGTTCGGCGTCGGTGACGACTCCGGCCGCTTTGTACGCCGCGTAGAGGAGGGGCGAGGCATGCCCTTTGGAGAGGATGAAGCGGTCGTTGCCGGGATGGTCGGGCCGGTCGAAGTCGTACTGCAGATGGTGTGCGAGGAGCACCGCCATCAGGTCGGCGGCGGACATCGACGAGGTGGGATGCCCTGAGCCTGCGGCAGCTGCGGCCCGGACCGAGTCGACCCGCAACTGCCGTGCGAGCGGGGCGAGTTCGCTGGTGGTCATGGCGGGTCCTCCTTGAGCTGGGCCGTCCGGTTCCGGCGGGTCCGCCGGTCGCGCCGGCCGTCGGTTCCCCGTGTGCGTGACCTCCCGGCGGCCCGGGGACGCGAGACCTCCCGGTTCCCCCTGCCCACCGCGGTCAAACGCCGCCGCGATACGGGCCCGGGACCTGCGCGGGCGCCGTTTGACCGCCGGTCCGGGGGTTACCCGTACACAGACGCGCCGGCGGCCTCCGCCCCTGCGGTCCCCCACCCCCGCACGTGACCCAGGACGGTCCCGATGAAGGACTCAGTGCCCATCGAAAGCCCTGCCATGTCCGCCTACACGGTCCCCGTGGACGCCCCCGAGGCGGACGGCACCTTCGCGTGGGAGACCACGACCATCGTGATCGTCGAGATCACGGCGGGCGACGCGACGGGCACCGGCTGGACCTACGGGCCCGCGTCCACCGTCTCCCTGCTGGCCGAGCAGCTCACCCCCGCCGTCACCGGCCTCGACGCGCTGGACATCCCCGCGGCGCACGCGGCGATGACGAAGGCGGTCCGCAACACCGGCCGCCCCGGCGCCGCTTCGTGTGCCGTCTCGGCGATCGACATCGCCCTGTGGGACCTGAAGGCGCGCCTCCTGGAGGTCCCGCTCGTCCGCCTCCTGGGCGCCGCCCGCGACGAGGTGCCCGTCTACGGGAGCGGGGGCTTCACCACGTACCACGACACGCATCTGGCGGCCCAGCTGAACGGCTGGGTGCACGGTCAGCGCATTCCCCGCGTCAAGATCAAGGTCGGCGAGGCCTGGGGACGGGCAGCTGCCCGTGACGTGCTGCGAGTACGCACCGCGCGTGACGTCATCGGTTCGCAGGCGGAGCTGTACGTCGACGCGAGCGGCGCCTACACCCGCAAGCAGGCGGTCCGGGTGGGCCGGGTGCTCGCCGAGCACGGCGTGGGCTGGTTCGAGGAGCCGGTGCCTTCGGACGACCTGCGGGGGCTCGCCCTGGTGCGGGACGCGCTGGTCTGCGACGTGGCGGCGGGGGCGTACGGCTACGACCTGTCGTACTTCGCGCGGATGATCCCCGCCGTGGACTGCCTCCAGCTGGACGCGACGCGCTGCGGCGGCCTGACCGAGTGGCTGCGGGCCGCCGCCCTCGCGCAGGCGCACGGTATCGAGGTGTCGGCCCGCTGCGCCCCGCACGCGCATGCCGCGGTCGCCGCGTGCGTGCCGAATCTGCGGCACATCGAGTGGCTGCACGACCATGTTCGGATCGAGTCGATGTTCTTCGACGGGGCCCTCGACCCGATGGGCGGCACCGTCCGCCCCGACGGCGGCGTCGGCCACGGCCTGGAGCTGCGGCGCACCGAGGAGGTCGAGGAATACCGGGTCGCGTGAGGGCACCCGGGCCTGCCACGCTCACCGCATGCGAAGGACAGAGGCACTGCTCATCGGGGGCCGTTCCGGCGCCGGCAAGTCCTCGGTCGGCCTGGAGGCCGCGGCGCTGCTGAGGGCGGCCGACGTGGGGCACGCGTACATCGAGGGCGACGTCCTGGACGCGGTCCATCCGGCACCGGAGGGCGACCCGCACCGCTCCGGGATCACCGAACGCAATCTCGCGGCGCTCTGGGCGAACTACACGGACCTCGGCTGCCATCGCCTCGTCTACACGAACACGGCGAGTGTCCTCGCGAGCGAGGAGTGGCTCTTCACCGCCGCCCTGCGCGGCCCGCGCATCATCCGCGTGCTCCTCACCGCGTCGGACGCCACCGTCGGGGAACGGCTGACCGCGCGCGAACGGGGCTCGGAGCTCCAACAGCAGCTGCGCCGCAGCGCGTTGATGGCCCGGCGTCTGGAGGAGCACGCGGCCGACGGCACGCTCCGCGTGGCGACGGACGGGCGGCGGGTCCAGGTCATCGCGGCCGATGTGGTGGCCGCCACGGGGTGGAACTCCCGGAAGTCACCCGAAACGATCACGCATGGCGGCCGGGCCAACTAGGCTCGCCCGTATGGAGATCCTGGGAGCCACGCTGCGTATCTGCGTCGAGGACCTGGAGTCCTCGGTCGCCTTCTACGAACGCCTCGCGGGCGGCACCGCCCAGCGCTTCGAGCGCGAGGGCGTGTCGGTCGCGGCGGTCGGCTGCTTCCTGTTGATGAGCGGGCCCGAGCGTGAGCTGGAGATCCTGCGGAAGGTCTCGGCGACGATCGCGGTACCGGACGTCGACGAGGCGTACGCCGTCCTGAACGCGTCGGGTGCCCGGGTCATCGCGGGCCCCCTCCCGACGCCGGTGGGCCGCAACCTCATCGCGGTGCACCCGGACGGCACGGTCTTCGAGTACGCGGACCGGCGCCCGGCGACCTGACCGGTCTGCCCGTATCCTCCACGGCAGGCAGGCCGAACGGAGGACGGTGCACGTGGCGGGCAGTACGGCGGACGGTACGGAACGGGTCTCGATGAGCGCCCAGGCGCGCGAGGCCGTCCGGCAGCGCATCGTGGACCGCCGCTATCCGCTGGGCTCGCGACTGGTGGAACGTGAGGTCGCCGAAGAACTGCGGATGTCGCGCGTCCCCGTGCGGGAAGCGCTCCGCGCCCTGGTCGCCGAGGGCCTGCTCGAACTCCTGCCGCACAGCGGGGTGCGCGTGCGCCGCCTGGAACGTTCCGATGTGCGGCACCTGTACGAGGTGTGGGAGCCGCTCGCGGTCCAGGCGTCCCGGCTCGCGGCGCGCCGGGTGGCGCGGAGCGCGCCGGACGAGCCCACGGAACTCGCCGCGCTGCGGGCCACGCTCCACCAGGCCGAGCAGGCGTCGGACGTGGACGACGGGCCGCGCGAGGTCGCCGCGCACACGGCCTTCCACGAGGGCATCGTGACCCTCTCCGGCAATGCCCTCCTGGCCCGCACGATGGAGCAGCTGAGCTGGCAGCTCCAGCTCTTGTTCGGCATGCGCGCCGAGCCGGACCACATGCGGGCCCAGCATGAGCTGATCTACCGCCAGATCGCTTCGGGCGACGTGGAGACGGCGGCGGCGAGCACGCTGCTGCATGTGCGGGACAGCCAGGCGGTGGCGCTGCGGTCTCTCTTCGAGGAGAGCGGAGCCTGAGGCGCCCCGGCGCCCGAGAGCAGACATTTCTGTATACCAAGCCCTTGACGGTCACTCCGGCTCGGAGCACTGGGCGGAACATACCCGTACATACCTCTGCCGCTCCTTGCGGGCCACTCCAGCTTGGTATACAAACTGGCGGACGCGTTCCCTCCGTAACCCGTCCTGGAGCAGCCCCATGTGCGTCGAGAACACCCCTCCGCCCTCCTCGCGGCTCACCCGGCGTGGCGTCCTCGCCGGTGCCGCCGCGCTCGCCGGGACCACGGCCGTCCTTGCCGCGTCCTCGCCCCCGGCGAACGCCACGGGCCCCCGTGAAGGGCGGGCGACCGGCGGTGATCTGGTCATCGAGGGCGGCACGCTCCTCGACCCCGCGACCGGCGATGTCGCCGAGGACGCGGTGGTCGTCATCGTGGACGGTGTCGTGCGCTCGGCGGGCAGGCGCGGGCGGGCGGACGTGCCCGAAGGAGCCGAGGTGCTCGACGCGCACGGCAGCTGGATCCTGCCGGGTCTCGTCGACGCGCACATCCACCTCAACACCGCGGCCGAGGCACGCGACGCGGTGCTGCGCGGGGCCACCAGCGCCCGCAGCGGCTCGACCAACTTCTTCCAGGACATCGCCGTACGGGAGCTGGCCCGCCAGGCACCGGAGCAGGCGCCCCGGCTGCGCGCCGCCGGTGTCTTCGTCACGCCCGACCTGGGCGACACGATCCTCGCCGACCCGGAGCTGACCCCGCTGGCCAGGCTCCGTGACGGCGTGCGCTCGCCCGAGGCGCTGCGCCGCGTCGTCGAGGTCAACCTCGCCCGTGGCGCGGACGTCATCAAGACCCGGGTCAACGAGCGGGCGGGGCTGCCCGAGCAGGACCCGCTGGCCCAGGTGTACGACCGCGAGCAGCTGTCCGCCGTGGTCGCGGCGGCCCGGCGCGGCGGCAAGGGCGTGCTCTGCCACAGCTACAGCGAGAAGGGCTGCGACGACGCCGTCATGGCGGGCATCCGCTCGCTGGAGCACGGCGCGTTCGTCGGCGAGCGCACGCTGCACGAGATGCGGCGCAGGGGCACCTACTTCACGCCGACGCTCACGGCGATCGCCGGGCTCGTCGACTCCTCCGACCCCGTGCTCGCCGAGCGTGGCCGCCAGTACCTGCCGGTCCTGAAGCGGGCCGTGCTCGCCGCCCACGAGCTGGGGGTGCCGCTGGCCGCGGGCACGGACTCCTCCGGCGGGAAGATCAAGCCCATCGGCCGCGAGGTGGAGCTGATGCGGACGGCCGGGCTCTCCGCGCTCGACGCGATCCGCACGGCCACCACCGGCGCCGCGAAGCTGCTCGGCCTGGAGCGCACGGCGGGCCGCCTCGCGCGCGGTTTCGCCGGTGACGTACTCCTCGTGGACGGCGACCCGCTCTCCGACGTGACGGTCCTCAAGAAGCCCGTACGCGTGGTGCGTTCGGGCATCGCGCTCTGAACTCCCCCGAGTCGCCCGACTCCCCCGCCCCTCCCGGCAGTCATCCGCGCACCTCACCCCTCAAGGAGACCCCATGACGCCTCTCTCCCGCCGCGGCGTGATCGGCGCCGCAGCCGCCCTCGCAGGCACCGGAGCCGCCCTTTCGGCCGCCGTACCGGCCGCCGCCGCTCCCCGCGGCAACGGCAAGCACCCCAAGGCCGTCGTGTTCCGCAACGTCCGCCCCTTCGGTGCGAAGACCCCCGTGGACCTGACGGTGGTCGACGGGAAGATCACGCAGGACCGGGCGCCCAAGGGCGCCAGGGTGATCGACGGTGGCGGCCGGGTCGCCCTGCCCTCGCTCGTGGACGCCCACATCCACCCGGACAAGACGACGTGGGGCAGCCCCTGGCTGACGCGGAAGCCGGCGAGCGGCATCGCCGACTACTGCGCCCAGGACTTGGAGGTGTTCAAGAGCCAGCCCCGCCCGGTCGGCGAGCGCGCGTACGGCCTGATGGCGCACGCCGTGACGCGCGGCACCCGCGCGATGCGCGCCCACGTGGACGTGGCCCCGGCCTACGACCTGGCCGGTGTCGAGGGCGTGAACGCGGCCCGCGAGCGGCTGCGGGACGCGCTCGACGTGCAGATCGTGGCGTTCCCGCAGCACGGCGTGATCCGGACCCCCGGCACGGCGGAGCTCCTGGAGGAAGCGGCCCGCTCCGGCGCGATCGACCTGGTCGGCGGCATCGACCCGATCAGCTTCGACCACGCGATGGACGAACAGCTCGACCTGGTCTTCGGCCTCGCGGACCGCCACGGGGTCGGTGTGGACATCCACCTCCACGACCGCGACGAGAAGGGCACGGAGGTCCTGCGGGCCATCATCGACCGCACCCGCGCGCTGTCGCTGCGCGGCAAGGTCACGGTCAGCCACGTCTTCTGCCTGCCGAACCTGTCCGACACCGACCTGGGCAAGATGGCCGCCGACCTGGGCGAGCAGGACATCTCCCTGACGACGGTCGCGCCGAACGAGTCCCTCGTCCTGCCGATCGCGAAGCTGCGCGAGCACGGGGTGCGGGTCGGGCTCGGCTCGGACGGGGTGCGCGACTCGTGGAGCCCGTTCGGCAACGCCGACATGCTGCACCGCGCGCACCTACTCGGCTGGGTCACCGACGTCCGCCTCGACGACGAGCTGGCCGACTGCTACCGCGTGGGCGCGCACGGCGGCGCCGACGTGCTGGGCCTCGACCACGCGGATCTGAAGCCCGGCGCCCCGGCCGACTTCATCCTCGTACGCGGCGAGAACGTTCAGCAGGTCCTGGTGGACATGCCGCAGCGGGACATGGTGGTGCACGGCGGTCGCGTCGTGGCCAGGAACGGCGAGCTGGCGTAACCGATCCCCCGGGAGGGGTGGCTGCCCCGCCTCTCCCGGGTACCGTCACTCCTGTGACGCGGCCCGCATCCGGTAGTCGTAGCGGGCGGGCAGCTCTTCGTCGGTCGCCGCGCGCCACAGCTCGCCGAGCACCTCGGCGCCCTCGCGCAGGTCGGCCACCTCGAAGCCCTCGTCGAAGATCGCCTTCGCCGCGGTCTTCTCCCCCTCCGCCAGGAGCAGTTGCACCTCGATGAGGCGGAAGCGGCCTTCCGCCCGCGTGGACGCGGGCAGCCGGTCCCACACACCGCGGGCCGCCGCACGGCGTCCGGCCGCGAGCAGGACGCCTATCGCCTCCCTGCCGAGGGCGGCACTCGCCGACGTCCACAGCACACCATCGTCGCGCCGCTCCTGGCACAGGTCGTCGAAGGCTTCCGCGTACCGGTCGGCGGCGCGCTCGATGTGGCCCGCGTCCTGGTCGGCGACGGCGAGGCAGCGCAGCAACGGCCAGCGCGACGGGGCGAGTTCGAGGCCCCGTTCCCAGCTGCGCACCGCCTGGGCCAGGTCGCCGGCGTGCCACTGCGCCACACCCAGGTGATACTCGGCGACCGGCCGCGCGGGCGCCGTCTCCAGCATGTCCCGCCAGTGCGGGGCCACCAGGGTCGGCCCCGGCGGCGCCACCCGGCGCGGCTCGGGGACAGCACCGGAGTGCAGCAGCTCGAGCCACGGCTCCTGTTCGGGACCCAGCGTGGACTCGGCGAACGGCGTGCCCGGCACCTTGTACCCCGCCCGCAGGACTTCGAGCGCGCCCCATCCGGACCCGGTGGCGAGGACCTCGCCCGGCTCGGTGTCCGCGCTCCGCCGCCACGCGTCGTACGCCTCCTCCACCGCACCGCGCGGCAGCGCGTCCGCGAGCCGCGCCTGCGCCTCCTCGCGTGCGGCCCGCCAGTCGGAGCCGTGCACGAGGCCAGGATCCGCGGACAGCGGTCCGTAGGACTCCAGCCAGCTGAACTCGCTCTCGGCGTCCAGGCGTACGTGCTCCAGCTGGGTCCGCGCGAGGCCCGCCTGGATCTCCGCGTACCCGCCGGTGCCCGGCTCCGTCAGCCACTCCTGCCAGCGCCGCCCGCCCGTGCCGGAGCCCCACACGAAGAGCTTGCGGCCGCGCAGCAGGTCGGTCGACGTCTGGACGAGGCCGTGCCCGCCGTCGTCGAGCGCGGCGATCCAGCGGCGCGTCCGGTCCGGTACGTCGTAGAAGTAGTCGGCGGCGTACTCGCTGCGCGTCGGATACGTCCGGTCCACCCCGTCGGTCTCCGGCACCGGCACCCTGCGCAGACCGCCGGAGTAGCCGAAGTGCCAGGCCTCGTCGGCCGGGGCGAGGACCCGGCGCTCCTCGGGCACCGCGATGTTGGACCACCAGTAGACCGGCACCGCCCGCTCGTGCGGATTGCGGATCCGCACGCCGACATGGAGGAAGTCGGAGTCCGCGGGCAGCCACAGGTCGACCTGGAACGGCACGTCCCGCAGCCGCTCCCACTCCCAGAGCCGCAGCATCTCGCCGCCGTCGGGCGCCGTCATCCGCGCGGCGTGCAGCGGCGCGCAGGACAGGGTCGTATGGCCGGTGGCGCCGATGTTCCACTCGATGCCGCCGGAGAACCAGGCACCGTTCAGCGCGAAGGCGGCGGGCTGCAACACCGGGTTGCGGTAAAGGAGTTCACGGCCGGTCGGCTTGTGGAAGAGGGAGTGGACGCGGCCACCGAAACCCGGCAGGACGGTGGCGCGCAGCCGGTCGTTCTCGATGACCAGCGTGTCGATCGCCGTGTCGGTCCGCTCGCGCCCGTACCCGTCGAGCACCCGCGTCGGCAGGACACCGCGCAGCGGCTCGTACCCGAGCTGCCGCGCCATGTCGCGCGGCAGCCCCTCTCTGCCGCGCTCGTCCAGCGTGTGCACCTCGCGGAGCGGCCGCAGCGGAGGCAGCGGGTTCTCGGGGCCCAACGGGGCGGCGGGCAGCGTCAGTACGTCACGTCGCACGGTGGTCGTCACGATCACCATGGAACACGGTCGGCGCCGTCCCGACCAGGGGCTATCCCGGTCAGGATTGTGCAAAGGGGTCCGGGTGCCGGGTCATCTCCGCGGTCAGTGCCCAGCGTTGGTGGTCGCGCCACGCCCCGTCGATGTGGAGGAAGTCCGGCGAGAAGCCTTCGAGGCGGAACCCGCGGCCCCGGGCGAGCGCGATCGACGCGGTGTTGCCGGGCTGGACGTTGATCTCCAGGCGGTGCAGGTCCAGTACCTCGAAGGCGTACCGCGTGACGAGTCCGAGGCCCTCGCTCATCAGGCCGCGGCCCGCCGCGTGCACGAAGGCGCCGTACCCCAGTGCCCCGCACCGGAAGGCGCCCGCGACGATGTTGTTGATGTTGATGAATCCGGCGATGGCGCCGCCGGGCGCGTCCTCCCGGCCCCGCTCGCAGACCAGGAACCCGGTCCTGCCCCGGCCCTCGATGAGCCCGCCCGCGTAGGCGGCGTACGCCTCGTCCGTCGTGGGCGGGAACAGCCAGGGGCGGTGCAGCTCCCGGCTCTCGCGGGCGCGCGCGGTGAATTCGGGGCCGTCGGCGTAGGTGTAGGGGCGTATGCCTACCCGGGGTCCCTCGGCGAGATGAGCGGTGCTGTGGTGCATCCGGCCACGCTAACCGCCCCGGTCCGGGACCTTCACCTGCGCCGCCGCATGAAGTACGCCCCGCACAGCGCGCCGATCAGACCGGTGCCCAGGAGCGCCACCCACAGCGGCATCGTCACCTCGGGGATCAGGAGTCTGATCTTGGTGTGGCGGGTGTTCTCGAAGATGAAGACCAGGGTGAGCACGGCGACCACGAAGACGGCGATCCTGCCGGGCGTCATGACGCCACCGCCGCCCGAGCCGCCCTTGGAGCCGCCCGTGGAGCTGCTGGGACTCATACGTGGACCTTCCGTCGGAGCTTCGACCGGCCTCCCCCGGTGACCAGCATGGGCAGCTGGGCCGGGTTCGCGCGCGGTGGATGCCCCGCCGGGGTGGGGGTGAGGGCCGTACGGGTGAGCCCCGGTCCCGCGGACGGGCGGTCAGCGGACGACGGGCAGCTCGATCACCCCGGTGTCCTCGGGCGCGCTGGTCACGGTCACCGGCTTCACTCCCCTGTTGCCCCCGTACGCGTCGTCGCTCGCCGCCACCACGAACCTCAGCCTGTGCCCCGCTTCGTACCGGTGCACGATCCCCGGCAGCGACACGGTGAACGGCTTGGTCACGTCCGGCACGCGCACGGGCGCCACGAGGCGGTGCACGAGCGTCTTCTTGCCGTCGGGGGCGATGTCGTACAGCTTGGCGAAGAGGACCAGCTTGTCGGCCGCGTCGCCGGAGTTCTGCACCCGCTCGGTCCGGGGCGAGACGACCTTGAGGGTGGCCTTCGCGGATCCCACCACGTCCACGGGGGCGGTCAGCGGCTCTGTCGTCCAGTCGAGGTAGGTGCCCTTGGTGTCGTGCGGCGCGGGGTCGGGCAGGCCGATCAGGCCTGCGAGGGAGCTCTCGGAGTGGCTGGTGGGGATGAGCCAGTTGCGGTACTCGCGGCTGCCGCGCGCGACCTGCTCGCGGTGGTCGACGAGCTTGCCGTCGCCGGACAGGTACAGCTTGCGGTTCAGGGCGGGCACCGTGGCCGCGGTCGCGTAGGAGCCGTTCGGCGCGCTGTCGGCCGGGACCCAGTCCTGGTGGTAGGCGAAGGCGGGTCCGGTGTCGACGCCCTTCTTCTGGTGGAGGTAGCGGTCGAACCAGGACAGGACGCGCTTGCCGACGTAGCTTTTCTCCAAGTTGCCCTCGGAGAGGCTGAGTTCACCTGACGCCGCGTCGGTGAGGCCGCCGCTGTGGCCCGCCGACTGCCAGATCATCTTCGTCGTGGTGCCCTGCGCCTTGAGCGTCTTGTACGTCGCCTGTGCCTCGTTGAGGTTGAAGAGGCTGTCGACCTGGCCCTGGATCAGCAGCGTGGGTGCCTTGACCCGGGAGAGGTACGAGACGGGCGAGACGCCGCGGGCGTACTTCTGGAGGGCCTCGGTCTTGTCGGCGGGGTAGCGGCCGGAGTTGAGCGTACGGATCGTCTCGCAGGCCTTGGTGGCGAAGTGCAGGCAGGTGAGCGAGTTGATGCGGGAGGGATCGAGGCTGGGTTCGAGGAGCGGCTGGCCCTCGCCAATGAGGTAGAAGCCGTTCATCCACTGCCACTTGGAGGCGCCGGGGACGCTGCGGTCGGACGCGTTGTTCGGGTCGAGCGAGTAGCTGAGGTCGTTCCAGGTGATCATCGGCACGAGGGCGTCGACCCGGTGGTCCACGGCGGCCGTCGCCAGCTGGATCGCCCCGCCGTAGGAACCGCCGATCATGCCGACGCGCGGGTCGGCCGAGCCGTCCTTGGTGACGTAGTCGACCTTCGTGCCGTCGTCGGCCGCGCGCTTGCCCGCGAGGAAGTCGACGAGACCGGAGGCCGCCCTGCCATCGATGTCCGGGTCGTCGAGGGAGATCAGACAGCCGGACTTGCCGAAGCCGAGCCCGGAGTAGACGAGCCCGACGTAGCCGCGCTCGGCGAAGGCCTTGCCGGTGGCCGCCGTCCCGCCCTCCGACTTGCTGCCGCCGAAGCCGTTGGTGGTGAGGACGGCGGGCGCCGGGTGCGCGGCGTCCACTCCGGCGGGGCGGTAGAGGTCGGCGTCGACGGTGCAGCTCCTGCCGCCTGCCTGGACCGTGAACTTCAGCGGGGTGACCGTGAAGGGGCCGGTGGCGCTCGCGGGCGCGGGCGCCGCCAGTGCCAGCGGCGCGGCCAGTGCGGCGCCGACGGCGAGGGCGAGCGGCGCGCGGGTGCGGGAGCGGGTACGACGGGGTGCGGTACGACGGGGCACAAGACCTCCACGCTGAGGACAGCCGACTACCGACCGGTAAGTAACCGGCCAGGGTCATGTTGTGACACGTGTCAGGCGAAGGTCAACGCCCGTGACAGGAGTTCTCGGCAGGAATTGACGGAGATTCAGTGCGGAAGGGCGCCGCGCATGGCGGCGCCGGTCGCACGCCCTCGCCCCCTCACGCCAGTGCGGGCACGTCCAGGGTCAACGTCCCGTCGTCTGCGTCCAGTTCGCCCTCCACGCCGAACGGCACCGTGAGCGCCCCGTCGCAGTGCCCGAACCCGAACTCCTCGACGACCGGCACCCCGAGCCCGCCGAGCCGGTCCAGGAGCAGCGCCCGCACGGTGTCGTACGGATCGCACTGGGCCCACGAGCCGAGCAGGACCCCGCGCACCCCCTCCAGCCAGCCCGCACGGAGGAGTTGGGTGAGGTAGCGGTCGATGCGGTACGCCTCCTCGCCGACGTCCTCCAGGCAGAGCAGCCCGCCACGCGCCGACATGCGCATCCCGGGGGCGCCGAGGTCCGCGGCGAGCAGGGAGAGGCAGCCACCGAGCGTGACGCCCCGGGCGCGGCCGGGCACGAGCGCGGTGCCGCCCGAGGCGATCACCTGGACCTGCTCGGGTGCGAAGAGCGTGGCCCTCAAGTGCTCCTGCGCGCGGCTGCTCTTGAGGAAGTCCATGGCCGCGCTCATCGGCCCGTGCAGGGTCGCGAGGCCCATCCGCGCGGCGAACGCCTCGTGCAGCGTGGTGATGTCGCTGTAGCCGACGAACACCTTGGAGCCCGCCGCCCGCATCGCCGCCCAGTCGAGCGACTCCACCATGCGCATCGCGCCGTAGCCGCCGCGCGCGCAGAGCACCGCGGAGACGGACGGGTCGCACCAGGCATCCTGGAGGTCACGGGCGCGGTCGGCGTCCGTACCCGCGAGGTAGTCGAACCGCTCGTGGCGGTCCAGGACATGAGGGGCGACGACCGGGTCCAGGTCCCAGCCGCGCAGGATGTCGAGGCCCGCCTGGAGCCGTTCCTCCGGGATGGGCCCGCTGGGCGCGACGACGGCGACCCGCGCGCCGGGAGTGAGCCGCGCGGGACGCGTCAGGGGTTTCACTTGGAGAGCTCCAGGGTGGGCGCGGCGCCGGCCAGCTTGAGGCGGAACACCTGGGCGTACAGGGCGAGTTCCGCTTCCAGGGCCCGGATCAGGGTGTCCGCGCGGCGGAATCCGTGCCCCTCGCCCTCGAAGGCGATGTAGGCGTGCGGCACACCGCGTCCCTCCAGTTCGGAGACGAACCGCTCGGCCTGTTCGGGCGGACAGATCACGTCGTCGAGCCCCTGGAGCAGCAGGAAGGGCACGCTGACCCGGTCGGCGTGCTCCGCGGGGGAACGCTCCACGTACCGCGTGGGCACCTCGTCGAACGGCCCGATCATCGAGTCCAGGTACCGCGACTCGAAGTCGTGGGTCCCGCCGGCCGCCCATTCCGTGAGGTCCAGGACGGGGTAGATGATCGTGCCGCAGGCGTACACGTTTGTCGTGGTCAGCGAGGCGGCAGAGGTCCAGCCGCCCGCGCTGCCGCCGCGGATCGCGAGCCGGCCGCGGTCGGCGGTGCCCTCGTCGGCCAGGGCCAGGGCGACGGCCGCGCAGTCCTCGACGTCCACGATGCCCCACTGCTCGCGCAGCCGGTTGCGGTAGGCGCGGCCGTACCCGGTCGAGCCGCCGTAGTTGACCTCGGCGACGCCGATGCCGCGCGAGGTGAAGTAGGCGATCTCCAGGTCAAGGACGAGCGGGGAGCGGCTGGTGGGCCCGCCGTGCACCCACACCACGTACGGCGGGAGTTCCTCGTCGGGAGCCACGCAGGCCGGGTGGTGCGGGGGGTAGATGTGCGCGTGGACCTCGCGGCCCGCCGGGCCGCTGAAGGTGCGGATGCGCGGCTCGGGGTAGTACGCGGTGTCCACCGGGTCGTCGTGCGCGGCGCCGATGACACGGGCACGGCCGGTGCTCGTGTCCAGCTCCACGACCTCGTACGCGCTGCGGGGGCTCGCCGCGACGCCGACGGCGCGGGTGCCGTTCACCGCGACGGTCGCCGCCCACTCCGTCCAGGGGCCCGCCGCGTCGACGACTTCGCCGGTCTCCGGGTCGAGCACGCCGAGCGCCGTGGCGCCCTTGCCGTGCACGACGGCGACGAGGCCGCTGTCCAGGGGCGCGAACCAGCCGGAGCCGACCTGCCACAGGGGGCCGCCGAACTCCTCCTCGCGCGGACAGACCGGTATGCCGTCACCGCCGACGGCGGCGTCACCGCGGTAGAGGTTCCACCACCCCGTGCGGTCGCTGGCGAACAGCAGCCGCCCGTCGGGGGCCCACTCCACCTGCGCGACGGACTCCTCCGGGCCGCCCGCGAACACCCGCGGCGAGCAGAACGTGCCGTCCGCGCGGACATCGGCGACCAGCAGCTCGGTGCCGTCCCACGGCATCCGGGGGTGGTCCCAGGCGATCCACGCCACGCGGGCGCCGTCCGGCGAGAGCCGGGGCCCGGTGATGAACCGGTGCCGGTCGTCGGAGAGTTCCCGCACCGCCGCCCGGTCGCCGGCCGCGGAGCCGTCCAGCGGCACGGCGACGGCGACCCTGCGCACGTCGGTCGGCCCCTCCCCGGTGAACTCCTCCAGGACGCACCAGACCTCGCCCCGGTCCAGGTGCACGCACGGGTCGATGTAGCGCAGGCCGCCGCCCACGTCGGAGAGCGGAGTCAGCGGGCGCGGCACGGCCGCGGGAGTGTCGGGCGCGTACGCGTACAGGCGCTGGTCCGCGAAGTTGGCGAACACGACCAGCGGCCCGTCGGGGCCCTCGGCCCCGGCCCACGAACGCCCCCCGTACTCCATGACCCGGCTGCGCACGTTCCACGGCTCGGGCAGCACGGACTCCTCCGTGCCGTCCCGGCGCCGCCGCACCAGGGCGCGCCTGCCGCCTTCGGCCGGCCTCGGCTCGGTCCACCACGCCTCGTCCCCGACGAAGCCCACGGTGGCCGGGGAGCCGTCGTGGGCGGCGGCGAGCGCCGCGTCGATGGGCGACGGCCATGATCCGTAAGCCTGGGTCTCCATCATGTCCTTCTCTTCCCCCATGATCGGTTGTGTTCCCTAGGCCGTTCTCAGATAGCGGTCGAGTACGCGGACGCCGAAGTGCAGCGCGTCGACCGGGACGCGCTCGTCGACTCCGTGGAAGAGCGCTTGGTAGTCGAAGCCCTCCGGTGTCCTCAGCGGCGAGAAGCCGTAGCCGGTGATGCCGAGTCGCGAGAACTGCTTGGCGTCTGTGCCACCGGACATGCAGTACGGCACGACCTTTCCCTCGGGCGCGAACTCCTCGACGGCCGCGCGCATCTTCGCGTACGTCGACGAGTGGACCGGCGCCTGCAATGCCACCTCCCGGTGGTGGAACTCCCAGTCGACGTCCACTCCGGTGAGCCGGTCAAGGGTGGCGGCGAACTCTTCCTCCCCACCCGGCAGATACCGGCCGTCCACGTAGGCGACGGCCTCCCCGGGAATCACGTTCACCTTGTAACCGGCCTGCAGCATCGTCGGGTTGGCGCTGTTGCGTACGGTCGGCGCGACGAGGTCGCCGGCCCGGCCGAGCTTCATCAGGAGCGCGTCCACGTCGAATCCGGGCGCGTCCAGGTCGGCGTGCTCCCCGTACAGCGCGGCCAGTTCGGTCAGGGCGGCCCGGACCGTCGGCGTGAGCCGCACCGGCCAGCGGTGCTCACCGATGCGGGCGATCGCGGCCGCCAGCTTGCTCACGGCGTTGTCGGGATTCACCTTCGAGCCGTGGCCCGCCCTGCCGCGCGCGGTCAGCTTGAGCCAGCCGGTGCCGCGCTCCCCCGCCGCGATGGCGTAGAGCTGATTGCCGCGGCCGTCGTGGAAGGTGAAGGCGCCGGACTCGCTGATGCCCTCCGTGCAGCCTTCGAAGAGGGACGCGTGCCGGTCGGCGAGGAACCCGGAGCCGTCCTCGGCGCTCGCCTCCTCGTCGGCGGTGAACGCGATGACGATGTCCCGCCGGGGCCGCACTCCCGCGCGCGCCCAGCCGCGCACCACGGAGAGGATCATCGCGTCCATGTTCTTCATGTCGATGGCGCCGCGGCCCCATACGACACCGTCGCGGATCTCCCCGGAGAAGGGGTCCACGCTCCAGTCGGCGGCCTCGGCGGGAACGACGTCCAGGTGCCCGTGGACGAGCAGCGCGTCGGCGGAGGGATCCGTGCCCTCGATGCGTGCGACCACGTTCGTACGGCCCGGTGTCCGCTCCAGGAGCGTCGGTTCGAGCCCCGCTCCGGCGAGCCGCTCGGCGGCGTACTCGGCGGCGGGCCGCTCCCGGCAGTCACCGCTGCCCCTGTTCGTGGTGTCGATGCGGATGAGCTCCGAGGTGAACCGGACGACCTCGTCGAGCGCCTGCTCGTCGACGTGTCCGGCGGCCCGATGCCCCGGCTGCTCCTCAGCCATACTGTTCCTCCACGGCGGCCGATGCGATCGTCGTGACCGCCTTGAACGTACGAATGCCCTCGTACATGGTGTCGCTGGTGTAGGCGATCTTCCGCTCGCCTGTGCGTCGCACGCCCGGGACCACGGTGGACGCCATGGACAGATGCTCGGCGTCGAATTCGAGCTCGACGGTGAACGGGCCGCCCCGGACCGGTTCGTGCCGCACGGCGAGCCGCGCCGCCTCCTTGGCTGCGGCCCGGATGTCGGAGGCGGTCCGCCGCGGGGTGCGGCAGACCGCCGCGTACCGCGACACGTGGTCCTTGACGGCGACCTTCAGCGCGCCGGGCGCATAGCCGAGCGCGTCCTCGCAGGCCAGGTCGTCGCCGGTGACGAGGACCACGGGCACCCCGTACTCGGCGACGACATGGGAGTTGAGCAGCCCCTCGCTCGCGCGGTCGCCGTTGACCCACACGCCGGTGATCGAGTTGGCGAGGTAGGTGTGCGCGAGCACGCCCTCCATGCCGGCGCCCGCGTGGTAGCCGATGAAGGCGATGCCGTCCACGTCATCGTGCTGGACGCCCTCGACCATGGAGAGGGACTTGTGCCGGCCGGTGAGCATCTGGGCCCGCTCGTCGAGGTCCTCGAGGAGCAGATTGCGCATGGTCCAGTGGGCTTCGTTGATGAGCACCTCGTCGGCGCCCCCGTCGAAGAAGCCGAGCACGGCGGCGTTGACGTCCGAGGTGAACATCGAACGGCACCGCTCCCACTGCGGCGTACCGGGCAGCACGTCAGCGGGCCAGGTGACACCCGTGGCCCCCTCCATGTCTGCGCTGATCAGGATCTTCATGCCGCCTCACGCTACGCGTTCACCAACTCCTGGACCAGGTCCGTCGGCGACCGCTTCGCGCGTCGCGTACGGAAGAGGAGTACGTGTCCCGCCGGTCCCCGAGCGGAGTCCGAAGGCGCTGATCAGCGCGGCGAGCAGGGCCGCGGCGAGCGGGACCCAGAGGGCCGCGCGGTAGCCGTCGAGCAGTGCGGCGGGTGAACTCGCGGTGGTAGCACGGACGTTGACGAAGGTGACCGCGGAGAGACCGAGGGCGGCGCCGAACTGGAAGGCGGTGTAGAGCAGCCCTCCGGCCAGGCCCTGCTCCTCCTCCTTGACGCCCTCCGTGGCGACGATGGTGAGCGGGCCGTAGGTGAGGGCGAAGGCGAGGCCGAGGATGATCAGGGCGGGGAACATCGCCGGGTACGACCAGTCGGCGCCGACCGGCAGGAACAGGGCGTAGGACAGCGCGGCGAGCAGCAGACCGCCGAAGATCACCCTGGGGTTGCCGAAGCGTTCGACCAGTCTGGGGGTGAGGGTGGGCGAGAGCACCGCGTCGGCACCGACGACGATCAGCGCGAGGCTGGTCTGGAGCGTGGACCAGTCGCGCAGTTCCTGGAGGTAGAGGACGACCAGGAACTGGAACCCGAAGAAGCCGCCCGCGAAGAACAGGCCCGCGAGGTTGGCGCGGACCAGGGCGCCGCTGCGGAAGATCCCCAGACGGACGAGCGGGGCGGCCGAGCGGCGCTCGACGGCGACGAAGACGGCGATGAGGGCCAGACCCGCGGCGATGATGCCGGCCGTGACGGCGGCGCTCGCGTGGGAGGCGCGCTCCACGCCGAGGACGAGCAGCACGATCGCGGCGGTGACGGTGAGGGCGCCCAGCAGGTCGACGCGCTGCCCGGTGCGGTCGGGCCGCGAGGACCTGGGGACGAAGGCGAGCGCGGCGGCCAGGATCAGGGCGGAGAGCACCACGGGCACGAAGAACACCCAGCGCCAGCCGATGCCGGTGAGCAGGCCGCCGACGACCAGGCCGATGGAGAAGCCGCCCGCGGCGGTGCCGGAGTAGAAGAGCAGCGCCTTGTTGCGGCGTGGGCCCTCCTCGAAGCCGGTGGTGATGATGGAGAGGCCCGCGGGAGTCATGAAGGCCGCGGCGACGCCCGTGACGAAGCGGGCGACGATCAGTGTCCAGCCCTCGGTGGCGAAGCCGCCGAGACCGGAGAAGACCAGGAAGACGGAGAGCCAGAGGACGAACATCCGGCGGCGTCCGAAGAGGTCGGCCGCACGGCCGCCGAGCAGCATGAAACCGCCGTATCCGAGGACGTAGGCGCTCATGACCCACTGCAGGGACCCGGTGGACAGGCCCAGGTCGGCGCGGATGGACGGCAGGGCGATGTTGAGCATGGCGACGTCGATGCCTTCGAGGAAGATCGCGCCGCACAGGACGAGCAGGACGCCCCACTCGCGAGGTGTAAAGGTGACCGGGGAGGCGCTGGGCGCCCCGGCTGATGACTCTCTTCGCGTACTCACGTCGGTTCTCCGCCACATCGTCGCTGGTGCCGGGGTTTTCCCGGCTCACTCACCCTCGATCAGGGCGTATGGACGGAACAACGGCGAAGAACGCAACGTTCGTTCAGTCAGGCTTACCGATCCGAGCTGCCTGGGGGGCGCCGATGGAACGCGACGAAGTGGAGTGCTTCCTGCTCCTCGCCGAGGAACTGCACTTCGGCAGGACGGCCGAACGCATGCGGCTGTCGCGCGCCCGGGTGAGCCAGCTCATCCAGCGCACCGAACGCCGCGTCGGCGCACCGCTGTTCGTGCGCACGAGCCGTCGCGTCGGGCTGACCGCGATCGGCCGTCAGCTCCGTGCCGACCTGGAACCGCACCACCGGGCCATCGACGCGGCCGTCGAGCGGGCCGCGGCCACCGCGCGCGGCATCGACAGTGTGCTGCACGTCGGCTTCGCCAATCCGCTGGCCGGCGAGATCGTGATGCGGGCGACGGAGGCGCTGCGCGTGAGCCATCCGGGGCTCGCGGTGGAGATCTGCGAGGTGCCGCTCGGCGATCCGTACGGGCCGTTGCGCAAGGGCGAGTTCGACGTGCAGCTCACGGAGTTGCCGGTGCGCGAGGAGGACCTGGGCGGCGGTCCCGCGCTGATCGCGGAGGAGCGCGTCCTGGTGATCGCCTCCGCGCATCCGCTGGCCGCACGGGACTCGGTGTCGCTGGAGGATCTGGCCGACGTGCCGCTCCTCACGATCTCGGGCGAGGTGCCCGACTACTGGCTCGAACACCACGTCCCCGCGCGCACCCCGTCCGGCAGGGCGATCAGCCGCGGGCCCGGCGTGACCAACATGCAGGAGGCGCTGATGCTGGCCGCGGGCGGCAAGGGCGCGTTCCTCGCTCCCGCGCACACGGGGACGTACTTCGCCCGGCCAGGAGTCGCGTACGTGCCCTTCACCGATGCCGAGCCGGTCGGGTACGGCCTGGTGTGGCGGGCCGGCCACGGCACGGGGGCGGTCGCGACGTTCGCGAGGACCGCCCGCGAGGTGACGCAGGGGGATCCCCGGAGCGTGGCGGGCGCCGTCAGCGCGGCGGGCTGAGGTCCGCGGGGACGGTCGGGGTCCGCGCGTCGTCGCGCGCCGATCGGAACGCGCCGACCGCGACCACCGCCCAGACCGCGAGCGCGGGCCAGAGCAGCACCTTTCCGCAGGTCCAGAGCGCCGGAACGTCCGCGGCCGTGGCGGTGGAGAGCGAGGCGACGCCGGTCATGCCGAGGGGGAAAACGGTGGCCCAGCGGCGTACGTCGTGGTGCAGGCGTGGCCACCGCAGTTCGCAGACGACGAGGACCGCGTACCAGGCGAAGGCGATGCCGAGCGCGACGAGGGTGACGATCCGCAGGGCGTCGTGCGCCGGGGTCGCCCACCGCAGCGCACCGTCCGGCACGGCGGCGGCGACCAGCTTCGATCCGGCGAGGGCGGAGATGGCCATGGCACCGGCGATGATCCAGTGGTCGCCCCGGCCGGTGGCGAGCTGCCGGAAGTCGAAGCGGAACAGCACCACGCCGTACAGGACGAGGCCGATGACGAAGAGGGCAAGGGCGGGCCACATCAGCCACGCCTGCCGGTCGGCGGTGGCGACGGTCGCGGCGAGGACGACGATCGCCTGGGTGGCCACGCACACCAGATAGGCGGCGCCCGGCACCTTGCTCTGCCAGTGGCGGATGACGTGGGACATCAGCGGCGGCCAGAGTAGCGCGCTGAGGCAGAGCAGGGCGATGGAGACGGGCTGGTGTCCGAGCAGGGAGAGCCGGGTGCCAAGTACCGCCGTCGCGGCGACGGCGGTCAGGGCGGGCGGGGTGTCGATCTCGCGGCGCCAGCGGTCCCGTTCGGTCAGCAGATGCCGGGCGAAGACGGCGGCGAGGAACAGCCAGACCAGCAGGGCCACCACGAGCAGCGCCAGTGACGCCCACTCCACGCCGAGCAGGTGCAGGCCGACGGAGAGCACGGCGGTGGCCATGACCGCGGCCCCGGCCGCGGGCGGCAGTCCGTCGGCCCGGTTCAGCCGGTCCGCCCGGTTCATCCGGCCCGTCCGGCGCCGGGCGCGGCTGTCGGCTGCGTCCCTCGGCATGGCGCGGCTCCAGCGGCTCCATCGGCGTACGGGTTCCCGCCCGTGATCCTGACACGGGCGGGGGCTCCCGGCATGTCGGCAGGAGCCTGGGCGGCGGGAGCCGCGGGTCGGCAGGAGCTGCGGCAGGTGCCTTGCCAAGCTCTATTCAACGGTCGTAGAGTTCAACACCGGACGAGTTCAACGGGTGTTGACTTTGATGTTCGTCCGCCCCCACGGCGCCCCCTACGACCAGGAGAGGCAGGGCTCGCTCGTGCAACAGATCCCCTTCCAGATGAACGACGGCGGCCTCGTCGCTCTCCTGCCGGACGGGCACGTCGAGTTCCTGGCGGCGCCCGCCCGGGAGCTGATCCTGCGTCACAACGCGGGAAGCCCCGTCTCCTCCGCCGAGTTGATGAGCCACGTGCTCACCGATCCGCTGGTGGAGCTCGAGCGGTTCCATCTGTCCGCGCCCGCCATCGCGTTCGTGGAGACCACGAACCTCTGCAACCTGCGCTGCCGGCACTGCTACGCGGACTCCGCGCTCAAGCGGCCCGACGAGATATCCACCCCGCGGATCAAGCGGCTTCTGGACGACTTCGCCGACATGGGCGTGCTCCAGGTGTTTCTGACGGGGGGTGAGATCTTCTCGCACCGGGACGCGGGAGAGATCATCCGGCATGCGCGCAGCAAGCCGTTCAGCACGCAGATCTTCACCAACGGGCTGCTCATCACCGAGGAGCGGCTCGCCGAGATCCCGGCGGGGCAGTCGTTCTTCATCAGCTTCGACACCGCCGACCCCGAGCGCACCGTGCGCGGCAAGATGGACTTCCCCAAGCTGCAGCGCGCCTTCGAGATGATGCGCAAGCACGGGCATGTGTTCCGCACCGCGATCTCCGTGCACCGCAACAACATCCACGACGCCGAGGAGATCTTCGACTGGTGCGCCGAGCACGGTTATCCCCGGCCCCAGTGGCTGGAGACCCATCCGGTGGGCCGCGCCCTGCTCCACCCGGACATGCTGCTCAGGCCCGAGGACGTCGATGAGGTCTTCGGGGTCTACCAGCGGTGCATGGAGCGGTACTCGTCGGATCCGGGATACGCGGCGGCCGGTGCGGGCGACGGGACCGGCCCGGGCGAGGAGAGCGGCACCCTCACGGGAAGCGGCGGGAACGGAACCGGGCGGCGCGCCGCGGACGAGATCCGCGGCGTCGACACCATCAAGTTCTGCCAGCGCCTCGAACGTGCCGTGGGGCAGGAGAAGTGCGGCCGCTCCGTCGTCTATGTGAACAGCCGTGGCGACGTGTACCCGTGCAGCAACTGCATGTCCGGCCAGCTCTACGGCGCGGGCAACATCACCGAGCGGTCGTTCAGGGACATCTGGGAGCACGGCTTCGACGAGTTCCGCGACATCAAGTTCAGCGACCACTCCGTCTGCGGCCAGTGCCCGGTGGCCCAGGAGGACATCTGGTGCCAGTTCCGCTGCCCGCCCCTCGCCCGCAACATCACCGGCGACCCGAAGGGCTGCGGGGCCACCGAGTACCTCCAGGAGTTCACCCTGCGCTCCGGCCGCTACTGGCGTGGGCGCGCCCAGCGCGACGTACGGCTGACGCTGACCCCGCGTTAGCCGCCGGAGCGCCCTCTTGCCCCCGCTCCCGACGACGTGAGCGGGCCCCTGTCAACGGCGGCACCACCGAGCCGCCCCACCGAAGGGAAAGATCATGGGAGCCGAGGAGAAGAAGGTCATCCGCATACATCTGGAGCCGGGGCAGGAGGGCGTGACGCTGAGCGCCGTCGGCGCCGCTTCGGCCACCGCGCCCGCCGAGACGCTGGTGGAGGCCACCACCGTCACCGAGGCGACGGTCATCGAGGTCGAGGTCTGAGCCTCACACGTCCCGTGACCCGGCGCACCGCCGCCCGGCACCGGCCTCGCCCTTGAGGCGGGGCCGGGCCGGGACGGCCGCGCCGGCCACCCCTCCGGTCCATATCCCGTCACCAGAGACGAGGTCGCGACGAGCATGGAGAAGACCGCCTCAGCCAGCACCACCACCCTCCGCCCCGGCACCGGGCTCGCGCGACTGCTCCAGGAGAACCCGGCGCTGCGGATCGGCCAGGACGACTACAACATCAACGTGACCGCCAACTTCGGCGAGGAGCTCACGGATCAGCACGTGGCCGACGCCCTGCGGAACCATCCGGGGGCCGGACGTCCGGCGCATCTCTACTTCCATGTGCCGCTGTGCGCGTACATCTGTCACTTCTGCAACTACGTCAAGCGCAAGGTGCCCGACGGGCCCGAGGGCGACCGGGCGCCGCGCGTCTGGACCGATCTGTTGCTCGACGAGTCGGACCGTCAACTGGCCCACTCCCCCTGGCTGTCCGCCGCCCGGATCGAGTCCGTGTACTTCGGCGGAGGCACCGCGTCCCTGCTCGGCACGGAGCAACTCGCCCGGCTCGTACGGCACATACGCACGCGCTACACGCTCTCCGAGGACTGCGAGATCTCCCTGGAGGGCAACCCCGACAACTTCCAGCACGACGAGCTCGCCGAGGCCTGCGCCATCGGCTTCAACCGCTTCAGTGTCGGCGTCCAGTCCCTGCAGAGCGAGGTCAACGCCTTCGCGGGGCGCGGCCATGACGCCGCGATGTCGCTCACGGCGGTGGAGAAACTGCGGGCCACGGGGCGGCCGTTCAACGTCGACATGATGTTCGGCCTGCCGCAGCAGAGCGTGGCCACCGTCGCCGACGGCATCCGGCGCCTGGCCGGCCTCGACGTCCCGACCATCACCATCTACCGCCTGCGCAACGCCGATCGCGCGAAGATGGGCATCGGCAACCGCGCCCTGTGGAACGTCGAGAGCGTCAAGGCGCGGCTGAACGACGAGCACCGCTTCCCCGCCCTCGGCGAGACGTATGAGATGCGCGAGGCCATCGTCGAGACGCTCCTGGACGGCGGATACCACCCGAGCCCCTGCGGCTGGTGGAACCGCCCCGGCGTCTATCCCGACGGCAACATCCCCCGGGTCTCCCGCAACAAGTGGCAGCGACACGACTCGATGATCGCCATCGGCCCCGGCGCGTACGGCTGGCTGACCGGTGACGGGGACGAGATCGTGCAGACCCACAACATCGCCGACATCTCGTCGTACGCCCGCCGGTTGCGCGAAGGGCCGGGGCTCCCCCTGGCCTCGGGACGGCGCCTGGTGGGCCACGAGGCCATCGGCATGGTCCTCGGCTTCGCCTTCAAGGCGAACCAGCCGATCGACGCGGCGCGGTTCAGGAGGCGGTTCGGCGTGGAGCTGTTCCGCGACGAGCCGTTCGCATCGGTCTTCGACGAACTGATCGAACGCGGACTCGTGGAACCGGTGCCGGGCACGACCGAGAGCGTCGCACCCACCCTGGACGGCGAGGCGCTGCACGAGGAGATCATCAGTGTCTACTTCCACCAGCGCGTCGGCGGTTTCGCCGAAGCCGTCTGCCGTCGGTGATCCCGTGGCCGTACAGGAACGCACTCAGTGGCGGATCGACCCCGCGGGGGCGGCCTATCGCACCCGGCGGTCGTTCCCGGCGGGACCGCCGAACGCGACCGTGCTGCTCGCCGGGCCCGGCAGCGTCGGCGCCCTCGACGGGGAGGGCCGCGACGACATCCTGCTGCGGGACCTGACGTACCGTCTGGTGGCGGGCGGGGCGCAGGTCCTCACCTGCGACATGCCCGCGAGGGACCGCGGACGGCCCGCCGACGAATCCGATTCCCTGGCCCGCGCCGACCGGCTCGGCCAACTCCTGCGTGCGCACGAGCACTTGGCGGTCGGACCGATCACCCTGATCGGCTTCTCGCTGGGCGGGCAGGCCCTGCTCCGGATGCTCACGTCCGGTGACCCGCGGCAGACGGACCGAGTGGTCCTGGTCGGCACGGTCCTTGAGGAGGACACCTTCCTCAGCAGCCAGATCGAGACCCTCGACCTGGTCTACGGCAGCCTCGACCTGATCGGTTACGTCGCCGAGACGGACGACGGCCTGCCGCCCGTGGCCCTGACCCCCGACATGTACGGCAAGTGGTCGGCGGCCCGGCTCATCGGGCGGCACGCACTCGACGTACACGTCTATCTGTTCAAGGGGCTCGGGCACACGCTGCACCCCTGCGCGGACGGCCCGGTGCCCGATCCGGTCTCGGCGCTGACCGCGCTCGCGGCCGGCCGCTGACCATGGAAGCGCTTCGACGCGTCGGCGCGTTCGGACGAAGCCCGAGGAAGACGAAGCCCGAGGAAGAAGAGGAAGTAGGCCGAGAACATGCTCTCCAGCCAGCGATTCGACAAGATCGCCGACAATTTCGCCACCAGCGAGGTGCACAGGTCGAGCCCCACGATGGAGGCCCTGCACGAGACGCTCGGCCCGCAGACCGGCAAAGAGATCTGCGACGTGGCCTGCGGTGCGGGACACCTGGCGCTCTCCTTCGCCGACGAGGGCCCGGCCCGTCTGGTCGGCGTCGACCCCGCGCCCAACATGCTGGAATCCTTCCTCAAGCTCGCCGCCGAGCAGTCGGCGCCGGTGGAGTCCGCACAGGCCTTCGCCGAGGAACTCCCCTTCCCCGACGGCTCGTTCGACCTCGTCGTGTCCCGGCTCGCCCCGCATCACTTCCGCGACATGCCGACGGCGGTGGGTGAGATGACCCGGCTCCTGAGGCCCGGCGGGCGGCTCGCCGTCATCGACCTCGAAGGGCATCGCGACCCGGCGGTCGACGCCTTCAACCACGAGCTGGAAATGCTGCACGACCCGACCCACCACCGCAGTTACACGCTCACGGAGTGGGTCCGCTTCTTCCAGGACGCAGGTCTGAACGTGCCGGTGGCCCGTGGCTCGCTCTCGGAGAGCCGCACCGGCGTGCCCATCAAACGGTGGTGCGAGATCGCCTCGTCGGGCCCGGAAGCCGAACAGACCATCCGCCAACGGCTCTTCGAGGCACCGAGCGGCCATCTGCACGCCCTGGGGGTCCGCAGGGACGGCGACGAGTTCCGCATTCCCGTACGCACCTGCATGGTGATCGGCGTCAAGCCGCTGCGTGGGGTGCGCTGAGATGCCGGTCATCAGACTGTTCTCGCCCGCGCCGAGCCCCGGGGAGTCCGTACTCGCCGAACTGGCCGCCTCCGTGACCGAGTTGCTCGGGATTCCGGCGGGCCACTGCTGGCTCTGGTGGCAGCAGTTGGAGCCCGGTTCCTTCCACCGGCCGCAGTGGCAGGGGCCCGGCGCTCCCGCCCCGGTCGGCTTCGTCGTCTGCAAGGAGAGTTACAGCAGGGCCCAGGTGGACGGTCTGCTGCGGCTGCTTCAGGAGCGCCTCGGTGACCTGCTCGGCGTACCCCGCTCGGAGGTTTTCCTCACGGTGCGGCGCGCCACGGCCGGTGAGCTGCTGGTGCGGGGCGAGATCTGGCACGGCGACGGGCAGGAGCAGGGGCAGACACAGGCACAGGAGCAGGGGCCGTCGGAGGAAGTGGCCGGCATCGTGCCGATCGCCACCGTGCACAACGACCGCACGGAACTCGTCGACGACCACTGGGGCCCCGTGGCCTCCGTCATCCGTCTGGACGCGGGCCAGTTCGGGCCGGACGCTCTGCTCAGCCTCGACTCCTTCTCGCATGTCGAAGTCGTGTTCCACTTCCATCGGGTGCCGCCGCTGAAGGTGGAGCGCGGGGCCCGCCACCCCCGCAGGAACCCGCAGTGGCCGCTGGCCGGCATCTTCGCCCAGCGCGGCAAGAACCGCCCGAACCGCATCGGCGTATCACGCTGCCGGCTGGTCAAGACGGACGGCCTCGACCTGCACGTCCTGGGACTCGACGCGGTGGACGGCACACCCGTCCTGGACATCAAGCCGTACATGACGCAGTTCGCGCCGCACGGTGAGACCGGACAGCCCACGTGGGCCGACGAGTTGATGCGCGACTACTACTGAGCGATGCGGCACCGGGGCGAGGAAGCGCAGAGAGACGGGGGCGACATGACAGAGCCGACGGGGCACACGCGCGGCGGACGGCGGCTCGGGCTGCCCGGAGCGGCGGGCAGCCTGCTCGCCGCCGTGTTCGTCGACGCCCTCGGGAGCGGCCTCTACATGGCCGTGTCCGTCATCTTCTTCACGCGGTACCTGGACCTGGGGACGGGCCAGGTCGGCATCGGCCTGTCCGTCGCGGGCGCCCTGTCGTTCCTGTCGCTCGTGCCGATCGGGGTCCTCGCCGACCGGGTCGGGCCGCACCGGATGCTGGTCGCCGCCCACCTGGTGCGGGCGGCGCTGCTGCTCTGCTATCCGCTGGCCTCCAGCTTCCCGGCGTTCCTCGTGGTGGTCTCCCTGCTCGCCGTGGCGGACCGCGGGGCATCGCCGCTCGTGCAGGGGCTGTTCGGGGCGGCCGTGGGCAAGGAGGAGCGGGTCCGTGCCATGGGGCGCGCGCGGTCGCTGCAGAACCTGGGGCTCGCCCTGGGCGGTCTGGTGGCCGGGGCGGCGCTGCTGCGGGAGAGCGACACGGCGTACGTGACCATCGTCTACGCCAACAGCTTCTCCTTCGTGCTCGCCGCGTTCCTCGTCCTGCGGCTGCGGACTCCACGCCATGGCGCGGGCGGCGGCAGGCCGCTCCCCTGGCGGCAACGCCTCAGCGTCCTCAAGGACCGCAGGTTCAGCGCGCTGACCACGCTGAACTCCCTGGTCAGCCTGCACGTCACGGTGCTGACCACGGGCGTGCCGCTCTGGGTGCTCGCCCACGAAGACATCCCGCGCGGCACCATCGCCTGGACGCTCGTCCTCAACACCGTCGTGGTCGTGCTCTTCCAGGTCCGCGCCACCCGGGGCACCGAGAGCGCGGCGGACGGCGGCCGTGCCCTGCGGCGGGGCGGCCTGCTGCTCGCCGTGTGCTGCGGCGTCCTCGCGGTCAGCGGTGCGGTGCCCGTGTGGGCGGCCGTGGCGCTGATCCTCGGGGCGGTCGGCTTCCAGGCGTTCGCGGAGATGCATCAGCAGGCGGGGGCCTGGGCCATCTCCTACGACCTCGCGCCCGAGGACCGGCGTCAGGTCTATCTGGCCTTCTTCAGTCTGGGCAACGCCGCGCGCAACACGTACGGGCCGCTCGTCATCACCTTCCTCGTGGTCCAGCAGGGGCCGGTGGGCTGGCTGCTGCTCGGGGCGCTCGTGCTCGGCGCGGGCACCTGGGCCGCGCGGCTCGGGCTGCCGCCGGGCGCGGCGCCCGCGCCCCGCCGTCCCGTGCGGTCCGGCGCCGCCGCCCCATGAACCTCGTACGCGTCAGCCACCGAAACAGTCATCGCCACAGCTACCGCCACAGCCGTCGAAGTCCAAGGAGGACCCCGTGGCCACCAGCGCCCCTCAGCAGTCCGTCATCGTCGTCGGGGCCGGGCCTGCCGGTCTCGCCCTGGCCTGCGAACTGGCCGCCGCCGGGATCTCCTGCACGGTCCTGGAGCGTCGCACCGCGCCGTCCGAGCAGTCCCGCGCGATGGGCCTCTACAGCAGGACCATGGAAGTCCTCGACCTGCGCGGCCACGCCGACGACCTGGTGGCCCTGGGCAGGCCGGTGCGCCGCATGGTCCCGGCGCGCGGCGCGGTCGTCGACTTCGCCGAGCTCGACACCCGCTTCCCCTATCTCAACGTCATCCCGCAGAGCCGGACCGAGTCGGTGCTCCAGCAGCGCGCGATCGACCTCGGCGTCACCATCGAGCGGGACGCGGAGGTGTTCGGCCTCGGCCAGGACGGCAAGGGCGTGACCCTTCAGGTGCGTTCGCCGGCCGGGGAGTGGGAGGAGAGCGCCGACTTCGTCGTCGGCTGCGACGGCGCGCACAGCGTCGTACGCGAACTCGCGGGCATCGCGTTCCGGGGGCGGACGTACGACATCGCGCCGATCCTCGCCGACGTGCGGCTGCGCAAGCCGCCGCCGGAGGCCGTGCTCCTGCGGAACGGCGGGGGCGGGATCGTGCTCTCGGTGCCCTACGGCGACGGCCTGTACCGGCTCGCGGTGGCCCACCGGGACCGTCCGTGGACGCGTGACCCGGTGACCCTGGACGAGCTGCGCGGCCTGCTGACCGAGGCGCTCGGCTTCGACCCGGAGCCCCATGACGCCACCTGGCTGGCCCGGTTCAAGATCCACCAGCGGATCGCCGACCAGTACCGCACGGGGCGGGTCCTGCTGGCCGGGGACGCGGCCCACCTGCATTCGCCGCTGGGCGGGCAGGGCATCAACCTCGGCATCCAGGACGCGGTCAACCTCGGCTGGAAGCTCGCCGCGGAGGTGCAGGGCTGGGCTCCCTCGGGCCTGCTCGACTCCTACGAGGCGGAACGCCGCCCGCACGCCGAACAGATCCTGCGCGCCACGGACCGGGCGACGCGCCTGGCCACGAACCCCTCGCCCGCGCTCAACACCGTGCGGCGCACGGTCCTCTCGCGGCTCCTCGCGCACAGCGGGCCGCGGCGGCTGGCCGGCGAGGCGATCAGCGGACTGCGCGCCGGCTACGCACCGCGCGGCGCCCGCGGCGGCGGCCTCGCGATCCGGGCCGGCCAGCGGGTGCCCGACCTGCGCGTGCCCCGTCCCGACGCGCCGCCGGTGCGGCTGTACGAGCTGATGCGGGACGGGCGTTTCCTCCTCGTCGACCTGAGCGCCGACGGGGCGGCCGCCGCGCTCGCCGAGGACTGGGGCTCGCGGGTGAGCCCGGTGCGGGTGGCCGGACCGCTGCCCGGACTCCGGGGCGTGGAGCTGCTGCTGGTCCGCCCGGACGGGTACGCCGCGTGGGTGGCGGGACCGGAGGGGCCGGGCACGGACGACGACCGGGTGAGCGAGGCCCTGCACCGGTGGTGCGGGGTCCAGGGCCCGGCGCCGAGCCGCCGTACGCACGAGACCCCGGCCGCACGGCCCGAGCGGCACGCTCCCGCGCCGATGCCCACGCCGGAGGCGCGCGCGGACGACCAGGAGAGCGCGGAGAGCGCGGCGAGCACGGAGAGCAAAGGGAGCCTGACTTCGCGGCCCGAGGCCTGAACGCCTCCCGCATATCAGGGCCGGGTGCGCGCCACGGAGGCCTCGCGCCCGGCCGGCTCACGCATCACGTACCACCACGGCTTCCACCACGTACCTCGCATCACGCACCGCCACCGCTTCCGCCCGGTCAAGAAAGGGGATGCCGTGGACCACAGCGGGACCACACGTTCGCACCGCACGCGCGCGGCGATCCTGTACGCCGCCCGGCTGCACTTCGCCGCCGACGGCTATCAGCGGGCCACCATCCGCGCCATAGCGGCCACCGCTTCGATAGACCCCTCGATGGTCATGCGGTACTTCGGGACCAAGGACCAGCTCTTCGACGCCGCTCTCGACGTCGACCTGGGGCTCCCCGACCTGACCGGCACGCCCCCGGAGCAGCTGCCGTACGTCTTGGTCACCTACTTCCTCGCCCCGTGGGAGAACGACACGGACGAGGGCTCGCTGCGGCTGCTCCTGCGCTCCGCCGCGACCAACGAGCGGGCGGCGGAGCGGCTGCGGCGCATCCTGCACCAGCAGTTCACCAGCAGCCTGACGGGCGTGCTCGGCGCGGAGCGCGCCGCGTCCAACACCAGCCTGGTCGCGGCGCAGTTGCTCGGTGTGGCGTTCGCCCGCTATCTGCTGCGGCTTGAGCCGATCGCCGATCTGCCCGTACAGGCGCTGGCGAAGCTGGTCGCGCCTTCGCTGCTCACCGCCCTTTGGGCCAACTAGCGGCTAGGGCGGTCTAGTTGCGCCAGCTCACTGGGGAGCGGTAAGGGGCCTGCGGGCCGGGGCGCTCCCACAGCGGGACCACGGAGACGGAGTCCGTGCCGGGCTCATCGCCGTCCTGCGGTGCTGCCGCCGCGGCTCGGGACAGCAACACCGCGGTCAGGGCGGCGAGTTCCTCGTCGAGGACGGTGCCGCCCTTGACGACACGGACCAGGGGCTGTGCGGGGGATGCGGTGGTCATGGCGGTGCTCCTCCTGCGGTGTGGGGTGGGCCGCCGGCTACTGCGGCGGGTTGCCGTGCTTGCGTGCCGCGAGCTCCGCGTGCTTGGTCCGCAGCATGCGCAGGGCGCCGATGAGGACCCGGCGGGTGTCGGCGGGGTCGATGACGTCGTCGAGCAGTCCGCGTTCGGCGGCGTAATAGGGGTGCATGAGCTCGGACTTGTACTCCTTGACCATCTGCTCGCGCATCGCCTCGGGGTCGTCGGCCGCCGCGATCCGCCGCCGGAAGACGACGTTCGCGGCGCCCTCCGCGCCCATCACCGCGATCTCGTTGGTGGGCCAGGCGTACGCGAGGTCCGCGCCCACGGAGCGGGAGTCCATCACGATGTACGCGCCGCCGTACGCCTTGCGCAGGACGAGCGAGATCCGCGGGACGGTCGCGTTGCAGTACGCGTAGAGGAGCTTGGCGCCGTGCCGGATGATGCCGCCGTGCTCCTGGTCCACGCCCGGCAGGAAGCCCGGTACGTCGAGCAGGGTGACCAGCGGGATGTTGAAGGCGTCGCAGAGCTGCACGAAGCGCCCCGCCTTGTCGCTGGCGTCGATGTCGAGGACGCCGGCGAGGGACTGGGGCTGGTTGGCGACGATGCCCACGACCTGTCCGCCGAGCCGCGCGAGAGCGACGATGACGTTCGTCGCCCAGCGCTCGTGCACCTCCAGGAACTCGCCGTCGTCGACGATCTCCTCGATGACGCGGCGCATGTCGTAGGGGCGGTTGCCGTCGACTGGGACCAGGTCGGTGAGGATGTCGCACCGCCGGTCCTCGGGGTCTTCGGGGGGTGCCGCGGGGGCGGTCTCGCGGTTGTTCTGGGGCAGCAGCGAGAGCAGATAGCGGACGTCCTCCAGGCAGCTCTGTTCGTCGTCGTACGCGAAGTGCGCGACGCCCGAGACCGTGGCGTGCACGTCGGCGCCGCCGAGGCCGTTGTGCGTCACCTTTTCCCCGGTGACGGTCTGTACGACGTCGGGCCCGGTGATGAACATCTGCGACGTCTCCCGCACCATGAACACGAAGTCGGTCAGGGCCGGGCTGTAGGCCGCGCCGCCCGCACACGGGCCGAGCATCACGCTGATCTGCGGGATCACGCCCGAGGCCTTGGTGTTGCGCTGGAAGATCCCGCCGTAGCCGGCGAGCGCGGTGACGCCCTCCTGGATACGGGCGCCCGCCCCGTCGTTGAGCGAGACGAGCGGGGCGCCCGCGGCGATGGCCATGTCCATGATGCGGTGGATCTTCGCGGCGTGCGCCTCGCCGAGTGCGCCGCCGAAGATGCGGAAGTCATGGGCGTACACGAACACGGTCCTGCCGTGCACGGCGCCCCACCCTGTGACCACACCGTCCGTATAAGGCCGCTTGTCCTCAAGCCCGAAGCCCTGCGCACGGTGTCGCCGCAGCGGCTCCACCTCCTGGAAGGTGCCGTCATCAAGCAACAAGTCGATGCGCTCACGCGCGGTCAACTTCCCCTTGGCGTGCTGAGCGGCAGTGGCCTTCTCGGAAGGCCCACTCTCGGCAATTTCCCGAATGGCCCGGAGCCGGGCAACGCGGCCGTGGGCGTCCGGGGCGAATACGTCTGGCGGGGGGCCGGCCGGGTCGCCGGGCGCCGGACCGCCGCACGCGGCCCCACCCGGCTGCAACGCGTCGCCCCGCGCGTTCGGCGCCCTCATGATGCCAGCGGCGACGGGCCGCCCGCCGCGAGGAGGTCGGGGACGTTGCACAGGGCGTCGGCCACCGCTGAACTCCGGCGAGTGCGACGGGTGTTGGTTGCCGTCGCCATCGTCCACGTGAGCAGCGCCGTGCCGATGCTCATGCCGCCGCCGAACGCGGCGAGTACGACCGGATCGCCGGGTGCCGCCGCTCCCGCGCGGTCCATCTCGGCCAGGGTGATCGGCACCGATGCCGCCCCGGTGTTGCCGTACCGCTCGACGGTGAGGTGCTGTGCGGCACGGTCCATGCCGAGGCCGGGCCAGAGGTCGGCCAGCATGATGCCGTTGGCCTGGTGCGGGACGAAGTGCCGTACGGCGGTGGCGGGGACGCCCGCGCCACGCAGCAGCCCGCTGATCTCGCCCGGCAGGGTGCGCTGGATGAAGTCGCGTACGCCGCGGCCGTCCATCCGGAAGTAGTGGCCGCCCTCGGTCACGGTGGCGGGCGACGCCGGATGCCGGCTGCCCCCGGCGGCGACGCCGATCAGCCGGTGCGCGTCGCCCCGCGAGGTCAGGCAGATCTTCCGCAGGCCGAGGCCGGGCGCCACCGGGCCGAGGACCGTGGCGCCCGCGCCGTCCCCGAAGAGAACGGCGGTCCGCCGATCGCCGTAGTCGAGGATGCGGGAGTAGATGTCGGCGCCGATGACCAGACCGTGGTGCGGCTCGTCGGCGGGCGTGCCGGCCAGCATCCGTTCGACGGCCTTGAGCGCGTAGACGTAGCCGCTGCACACGGAGTTGACGTCGAAGGCCGCGGCCCGCGACGCCCCGATCAGGTTCTGCACGAGGGCGGCCGTGGCGGGCTGCGGGTGATCCGGCGTCGAGGTGGCGACCACCACGTAGGCCAGCTGATCAGCCGTCAGTCCCGCCCTGGCCAGGGCGCGTTGCGCTGCCACGGCGGCCAGGTCGGACGTGGCTTCGTGGGGCGCCGCCCGGCGCCGTTCACGGATGCCGGTCTTGCGGACGATCCACTCGTCGCTCACGCCGGCGCCGCGCCCGATCTCCTCGTTGGTGATGATGGCCTCGGGCAGGTAGGACCCCACTCCGACGATGCCGATCGACTGCACGATTCCTCCTCGGCGCGGTGCGAACCGCGGTTCCACTGGGGGTGCTCTCACTGGCGTCGACTGCCCGCGCTGTTCGGGTGGTCGAGGGAGCCACCACTCGGGCCGCAACCCGGCCCGTATAACTCCACACCCGATGAACTCATCGCTTGTGGAGTTTCGCACACGCATGCCCGCCAGCCAAGCCCCCACCGCCGCGGCATCCTTCACCCAGAGCGGCCCCAACTCGACCCGCAGAGCAAGTGCTTGACTAATTCAACACCAGTAGAGTTCACTGCATCATGAAATAATCCAGCGGTGACACACCCCGCACCCCGGCGGCCGTCAGGCACGGGCCTCGCCACACGGCGCTCCCCTTGACGACGCCACCATCAGCACAAGCGTCGCCATGCCACACACCAACGGGAGATGCACCATGACCATCACCAGCGAGAGCCTCGTGGACACCCAGCGAACCGAGGCCGCCCAGGCCCTGGTCTCCGCGGCCCGCACCCTTTTCGTCGAGCGCGGCTACCGGCAGACGAGCCTGGACGACCTCGCCGAGACGGCGGGGCTCGAACCGGAGCTCGCCCGCGCACTGTTCGCCGACAAGGCCGCGGTCTTCGCCGCCCTGCTCCAACGGACCTTCAAGGTGGCCGGACTGCTCGCCCCCGAGGTCGCGGCGGGCATCGACGACGACCTGCCGACCCGCCTCGCCCGCAGCTACCTGCCCCTGTGGGAGCCCGGCGACGAGGAGTCACCGCTGGTGGAGGTCTACCGCATCGCACTCTCCGACCGGGACGCGTCCGCGGTCCTGCGCACCTGCATATCGGAGTCACTGAACGGCCAGGTCGACCATCTGCTGCCCGGCCCGGACGCGGATCTGCGGACCGCGCTCTTCGGCGCCCACCTCGGCGGCACCGCGATCGTCCGGCATCTGATCGGCGTCGAGGTGGTCGCCGCGGCCGATCTCGAAACGGTGATCGAAACGATCACCCCCGCACTGCGCCAGACCCTGATCGGACCCGCCAACTCCCGGTGACCGCACCGGCA
Organism: Streptomyces sp. NPDC032198; assembly: GCF_040636975.1. Classification (NCBI taxonomy): domain Bacteria; kingdom Bacillati; phylum Actinomycetota; class Actinomycetes; order Kitasatosporales; family Streptomycetaceae; genus Streptomyces; species Streptomyces sp. NPDC032198. The sequence goes on from NZ_JBEZVL010000003.1 coordinate 553,110, forward strand.
ACACACACCATCGGCCGGGCGACCGGCGCGGGGCGCAGCTCCGCGCCAAGATCCACGCACGAGTCTGGAGTCCTCGGATAGCGCCTGTTAGGATGTTTTCACTACGCAATGAATTACCCGCTCTGACCTCCCCCGAAGTGCAGTGATTCCATGACGCCCAGGCGCACGGACGGACCCTCGACGTCCGCCCGAAAGTCCCCCTCCCCCCAGAAGCCGCCCCCCGGGAAGAAGTCGAGGCCGCTGCGCGCACGCAGCGGCCGCCGGCCCGGCGACAGCGGCACGCGCGAGCAGATCCTCGTCGCGGCGCTCCACCTTTTCGCGGACCGCGGCTACACGAGCACGACCATCCGCTCCATCGCCGAGGCAGCACAGGTGGATCCGGCGCTGGTGCATCACTTCTTCAGCAACAAGGAGGGGGTGTTCCGCGCGGCGGTCGAGTCGCAGCTGAGCGTCTCCGCCGCCTTCGACGAGTTCGACGCACCCCAGCCGGACGGTTCGGCCAGGACCGCCGCATGGCTGGCCCGGACGTACCTGAACTTCTGGGAGCACGAAGAGACCCGCTATGCGATGACCGCCATCTACCGCGCCGGTCTCGCCGACAGCGCCACCTCGGACCTGCTGCGGGACCGGATCGAGACCAGCATCGAGAACTGGGCCGGGCAGATGGTCTTCAAGGACCACCCGGACGCGTCCATCGTCTCGGCCCTCGCCTCGTCGCACCTGGCGGGCGTGGCCATCGTGCGCTACGTGCTCAAGGTCGAGCCGCTGGCCTCGATGGACTTCGAGGACATCATCCGCTGGGTGACGCCCACCCTGAACCTGCGACTCGCCTCGCTGGACCTCCCGGACGCCGCTTCGGAGGACCAGGACTGACCGGCTGCGTACGGACGGCCAGGACTGACCGGCCGCGTACGGACGAGGACACGAAGGCCGGGGAACCCTCGATCAGGGTTCCCCGGCCTGTCAACTGTCCCACCCCCGAGGGCAGTTGACGGCTGTCACGTCAGGCCCGCCAGGTGATCTTCGAGGCGATGAGCGAGATGCCCGGGCCGACCGCGAGCAGCAGCCCGTGCTCACCGTCGGCGGGCGGCTTGGCGAAGGTCCTCTCCAGTACGTCGAGGACCGAGGCCGAGCCGACGTTGCCGAGCTCGCGCAGGGAGTCGCGGGACAGGTCCGCCATCTCCGGTGCGCAGCCCAGGCCCGCCATCACGGCGTCCAGGATCTTCGGGCTGCCGGAGTGCGAGACCACGAATCCCGGCCGCGCGTCGGCTCCGGGTGGCGCGGTTCGCTCGAGCCACTCCCTGACGCGCGGCCCGATGTCCTTCACCGCCCGCAGCAGCCGCGGGGCATTGTGCGCGTGCAGCCCGTCGGAGTCGACGTAGCTGCCGACGATGTCACGACTGCCGGGGAGGAGGTACTCCCAGGGGTCGCCGAGCTCCATGTGCGGACCGTCCGACTCCGCGCGCACCACGCAGGCGCCCGCGGCATCCCCGATGAGCCCCTTGAAGATCATGCCGTCCATGCCGGTGTCGGCCGGGTGCAGATAGTGGCTGTAGACGTCGGCGCAGACGACGAGGACCGTCGCGTCGGGCCGCGCGAGGACCAGGTCCCTGGCCCGGGTGAGGGCGAACGCCCCTCCCCCGCAGCCGAGTTGGGTCACCGGGAGCCGGCGGACCGAGCAGGGCAGGCCGAGCCGCTCCATCAGGTGGATGTCGAGGCCGGGCATGGTGTGTCCGGTGGCGCTCGTCACCACCAGGTTGGTGATGTCCCCCGGCTCCAGACCCGACTCGAACAGCGCCTGGCGTGCCGCGCTGTCCGCCAGGTCGAGGGAGTCGCGCAGGTGGCCGCGCATCCGTTCCACGACGGGTACCGCGGTGCTGAACTGCTCGGCCAGCGGGCGTGTGTACCAGCGCGACCGGACGGACGTGGCCCGTATGGCCGTGTGGATGGCTTCGAGCCGTGGGTGATCGACGTACAACTCGCTCAGCACGCTGAGGAGTTCGTCAGTGTCGACCTGATGGCGGGGCAGGGCTACGACAGGTGCGCTGACGACCGGCATGGGAACCTCCAAGACGCTCGGACGGTGGCGAACTGAACGCGAGCCCGAGCTTCGAGCGGCATGGGGCGCCGTGACATCTGTGGGGATGGCGGCCGCCGGTCCGTTCGTCAGCTCTCGCAATGGTTGTAAACGCACGTAAAACACCCTCCAGGTGTTCGACCGTGCTCCCCCCGTTGGGAGCGCCGTACAGCGCGGATGAAGAACGTCGAGCTCGATGGCGCGTGGCGATCAAGAGCGTGGATCTGGGCTGCCTGGTGCTGGGGCACGCGTCGGCAGGTACCGGGGCACGGCCCGGGCACGTCCGTCTGCGCTCCCCGGGACCCGTTTCGGGTCCGTTTGGTTCGAGCCATGGGGACGGTACGCCAAGCGAGTTGGCTCCAGCAAGACTTGATTTCAACACGCGAGGAATCCACAGAATGGGCGCGACACCACCATCGCCCGATCACATTCCTGACGCCCGCCGAGCCGAGGCCCCTCACCTGCGACATCTTCGGCCGGCTCGGCGGTCGTGCCGGATCCATGCAGGGACCACGCGTCGGCGGCGCCGTCTTCAGGCCATCCGAAGAGACTCAACACCCATTGAAATCATTACGCGTTGACTTTATTGTCGGTGCAAGTGGGACGGCATCACCACGGCTGCGGGCCGCTGCGGCCGCCGTCGCTCACCATGGTCGTCTTCAGGTCATTGAGGGGGCGGTTCCGCATAGTCCGGGGCCGCGATGAAGCGAAGGAAGGGCCGACCGATATGTACGCACCAGCGAACCAGCACACGCTCGGGGCACCCTGGGTGGAGCGGGCGGCCTGCCGCGACTGTGATCCGGACACCTTCTTCCCGTCCGGGCAGGGCGCGGACGACACGGAGTCGGAGGCGGCCGCCAAACGGCTCTGCGCACGCTGCCCGGTGGCCGCCGCCTGTCTCAACGAGGCGCTCACGCACGAGGAGAGCGCGGGCATCTGGGGCGGTCTCACCGTCCGGGAGCGCCGGGAGCTGCGGCGGGTGGCCGGCACACTCCACGCGATCAGCGGCAACCTCCACCAGTTCCTGGAGAGCGGCGGCAGGCGCAGCAAGCCGCGCCCCCAGGAGCGCTCGGCCTACGTGTGGTTCCTGCGCCGCCGCGGGTGGGGCCAGACACGTATCGCCACCGCGCTCGGCATGACCTTCGGGCAGGTCCAGCACGCCTGGCGCACGGCCGAGTTCGCCTCCGCCTGCGGCTGCGACGTCTCGGCCCTGCCGCTGCCCGGCGACCACGGCCAGGCGTCATGAGCACCGCCGCGCTCGCCGAACCACGCCACCAGGTCCACACGCTGAGCACACCGGACGGCGCCGAACTCGCCGTCTCCACGCACGGCGACCCGGACGCCCCGCTCGGCGTGCTCCTCTGCCACGGCTGGACGATGTCCGCCCTCGACTGGCGCCCGCACATCGACGCCCTGACCCGCCCGCGCCCCGGCTTCCCCGCCCTGCGCGCCATCAGCTTCGACCAGCGCGGGCACGGCCGGTCGACGCGCGGCACCGCCGTACTCGACATGGAACTGCTCTGCGCCGACCTGGCCCTGGTGCTCGCCGACGCGGCACGTGACGGCAGGCCCGTCATCCTGATCGGCCACTCCATGGGAGGCATGGCCATCCAGGAACTCGCCGCGCGCCGCCCCGCCCTGTTCGGTGCGGAGGTGGCGGGCGTGGGCCTGATCTCCACCTCGCTGAACGAAGTGGGCGCGACACTGCCCGCCCTGAACGACAGGACAGGGCCGCCGGGCACCCCCGGGCCGCGCCGCCGCGCACGGACCCAGCAGAAGGTCGCCGACCACCTGCTGCGCTCGCCCCGCGCGGCGCGAACCGTCCACCGCCTCCTGACCGGGCCGCTCTCCCACCCGACCACGGCGCCCCTGTGGCGTGCGGTGTTCGGCCGTGGACCCACCACCGAGGCGGTACGGGCCAACGCGCGCGCCTTCCGTGACGTACCCGTCCTCGCGATCGCCGAGTTCTACTCGGCCCTGACCGCCCACGACTGCGCGGGCCGCATCCGCGCCCTGGGCAGTGTCCCCACCCGCGTCCTGGTGGGCGAACTGGACCGCTACACACCGCCAGACCAGGCACGGGCCCTGGCCTCGGAGATACCCGGCGCGACCCTGCAGACCGTGCCGGGACACGGCCACGACCTGCCGTACGAACAGCCGGTCCTGGTCGTGGAGACCGTGCACGCGCTGCTGCGCGAGGGCTCGCACGAACTCCCCGGGGACAGCGGCACACCGACTGCGGCGACCCGGTGACGGGCTCTGCCCACGGGCCGCGGGCCGACGTGCTCGCCGCCCGGCGCATCGTCGTCAAGGTCGGCTCGTCCTCGCTCACCACGGCCGCCGGAGGACTCGACTCCGACCGGGTGGACGCGCTCGTGGACGTCCTTGCGCGCGCGAAGGCCGCCGGCGTCGAGGTGGTGCTCGTGTCCTCCGGTGCCATCGCCGCCGGTCTCGCCCCGCTCGGCCTCGCGGCCCGTCCGCACGACCTGGCGCGGCAGCAGGCCGCCGCCTGCGTGGGGCAGGGGCTCCTCGTCGCCCGGTACACGGCGTCCTTCGCCCGGCACGGGGTGCGGGTGGGGCAGGTGCTGCTCACAGCGGAGGACGTCAGCCGCCGCGCGCACTACCGCAACGCCTACCGCACGCTGGAGCAGGTGCTCACTATGGGCGCGCTGCCGGTGGTGAACGAGAACGACACCGTGGCCACCGCCGAGATCAAGTTCGGCGACAACGACCGGCTCGCGGCGCTCGTGGCACACCTGGTGCGGGCCGACGCGCTGGTCCTGCTCTCCGACGTGGACGGCCTGTACGACGGCGCACCGGACCGCCCGGGGTCACGCCGCATCAGCGAGATCCACGGCCCGGACGACCTGACGGACGTGGAGATCGGCAGCACCGGAAGCGCCGGCGTCGGCACCGGCGGCATGGTCACCAAGGTCGAGGCCGCGCGCATCGCCACCGACGCGGGCATTCCGGTGGTCCTCACCGCCGCCCGGCACGCCATGGACGCGCTGGCAGGACGCGACACCGGCACCTACTTCCACCGCACGGGCCTGCGCGCCGCCGACCACCTGCTCTGGCTGGAGCACGCGAGCAGCCCATGCGGGGCGCTGCACCTGCACGCGTCCGCCGCCACGGCCCTCGTGGGGCGGGCGGGCCCGCTGCTCGCCACCGGCGTGACGCACACCGAGGGCGAGTTCGCCGCGGGCGATCCCGTGGAGCTGGTCTCCCCGGCCGGGCAGGTGTTCGCGCGAGGCCTGGTGCGCCTCGACGCCCGTGAACTCCGGCCGCTCCAGGGCCGGTCCGGGATGCAGGGGGCCGAGCGGGAGGGCACTGAGGCGGAGGTGGTGCGCCTCGACGACCTCGTGCTGCTGCCGCAGGCCCCGGGCCCGGCAGGGGTGGCGCGGCAGCAGCCGGTGCCGCCACCGGCACCGCGGCGCATCACCATACGGGTGCGGCCCGCGGCCGAGCCGGTGACGAACGCCGCCCGCTGAAGGACCGCAGGACCGCAGGACCGCAGGACCGCAGGACCGCAGGAACCTCAGGCCTGCGGGCCCGCAGGACGGAAACGCTGAAGGCGCCCGCGCGATCATCTCGCGCGGGCGCCTTCGTCGCTTGACTCTCCTGCCCCCTCAGTCGATGCCCCGCACGATGTGGGTCTCCGCAGGGTCGTCATCGGAGCCCGCGAGTCCGAGCCAGGGCGGCACGGGTGCGGTGGTCCGGGGGAAGAGATCCCTCGGTCGCCTGTCCTCGTACAGGAACCTTCCGGAAGGCTCCGTGGCGGTGATGATGCGTACATGCATGGCCCGTTCCTCCTTGAACTACCGGATCTGACCGTCGCCCACCAGGACGTATTTCGTGGTCGTCAGCGCGGTCACGCCCATCGGGCCCCGCGCGTGCAGCTTCTGGGTGGAGATGCCGAGTTCGGTGCCGAGGCCCAGCTGCCCGCCGTCCGCGAACCGCGTCGACGCGTTGACGGCGACGACCGCGGTGTCCAGGGCGAGGATGAACCGGCGCGCCGCGGACTGGGACTCGGTGACGATCGCCTCGGTGTGACCGGTGCCGTGCCGGCGGATGTGCTCGACCGCCGCGTCCAGCGAGTCGACCACGGCCACCGCGAGGTCCGGCGCGAGGTACTCGCGGTCCCAGTCCTCCTCCGTGGCGGCGACGACCGGCGCACCGGTGGCGGACGGGACACCGGTGGCGGACGGGACACCGGATGCGGCGGCGAGGACGAGGACGCGTGCGTCGCCGTGCACGGTGACCCCGTGCCGTGCGAGCTCGTCGAGAGCACGCGGCAGGAACAGGGGCGCGACGGCCTCGTGCACGAGGAGCGTCTCCGCCGCGTTGCAGACGGACGGGCGCTGCGTCTTGGCGTTGACCAGGATGCGCAGCGCCCGTTCCACGTCGCTGTTCTCGTCGACGTAGACATGGCAGTTCCCGACGCCCGTCTCGATCACCGGGACCGCCGCGTCGCGCACGGTGGCCTCGATCAGCTCCCGGCCGCCCCTGGGGATCAGTACGTCCACCAGGCCGCGCAGCGACATGAGTTCGCGTACGGCGGCATGCGTCGTGCCCGGTACCGCCTGGATGGCGTCGGCCGGCACCGCCGTGTCCGCGACCGCGTCCCGCATCACGGCGATCAGCGCGGCGTTGGTGTGCCGGGCGGCCGAAGAACCGCGCAGCAGCGCCGCGTTGCCGCTCTTGAGGCAGAGCACGGCGGCGTCGACGGTGACATTGGGGCGGCCCTCGTAGATCATGCCGACGACACCGAGGGGCACCCTGATCTGGCGCACCTCAAGGCCGTTGGGCAGCACGGAGCCGCTGGTGACCGTGCCCACCGGATCGGCCATGGCTGCCACGTCGCGCGTCATGTCCGTGAGGCAGGCGAGCTGTCCGTCGGAGAGGCCGAGCCGGTCGAGCACCGCCTGTGGGCGCCCTGCCACGCGGGCGTCGTCCATGTCCCGCTTGTTCGCGGCCAGGATCTCCGGCGAGCGGTCGGTGAGGGCCTGCGCGATCGCGCGGAGCGCTGAGTTGCGCTGGGCCCCGGTGGTGGTGGCGAGCCGGGCGGCGGCCACTCCGGCCGCCACCGCCGCTTCCCGAACAGGGCTCACAGCCAGGGGTGTTGAGGGGCTCATTGGCTCGCGCCCTCTCGCAGCTGCTGTCCCGCGTCGGGGGCCGCGCAGAGCCCACGTACGAAGGGACCCATGTCGGGCCAGCCGGTCAGCTCGGCGAGCATGGCGCGCGCGATGGCGTCGACACCGTCGTCGATCTCCGCCCTGCGGTGGTCCTGATGGCTCCGATCGCCCAGATGGCTCTGATGACCCTCGGCGCCCCTGTCGGTGCGCACGCCCTTACCCATCTGATGTCCTCCCGTCACGCCAGCCACAACATGCATCCCACTGGTCCCACTCGTCTCTTCCGTCTCAGCCATCTCACCCATGGACCCGGAACCCCGCCCCCGCCTTCCGCCCCGCCCTGCCTGCCGTCACCAGGTGCTCCATGAGGGGCGCGGGCGCGGTGGCGGGGTTGCCGTCGGCGGCGTGCAGGATCTGCTGGATGCTCAGCGAGACGTCGAGGCCGATCACGTCGAGGAGTTCGAAGGGGCCGAGCGGATACCCGTGGCCCAGCTTCATGACGGTGTCGATGTTGTCGACGGTGGCGTAGTGGCTCTCCGCGAGCCGCACCGCGCCGTTGAGGTAGGGGAAGAGAAGGGCGTTGACGATGAAGCCCGGCCGGTCCGTGCACCGCACCGGATGCTTGCCGAGCGTGCGGCACAGTTCGCGTGCGGCGGCCACGTGCTCGGGCGCGGTCTCCAGGGACGGGATCACCTCGACGAGGCGCATCACCGGGGCCGGGTTGAAGAAGTGCAGTCCGAGTACGTCGGCGGGGCGGCCCGAGGCGAGTCCGCACTCGATCACCGGCAGGCTCGACGTGGTGGTGGCGAGCAGCGCGCCCGGCCTGCAGAGCGCTCCCAGTTCGCGGAAGAGCTGCTTCTTGACGGCCAGGTCCTCCGCCACGGCCTCGATCACCAGGTCGCAGTCGGCGAGTTCGGCCAGATCGCTGCTGGGGGTCAGCCGGCCGAGGGCGGCGTCACGCGTCGCCTCGTCGAGCCGGCCGCGCTTCAGGGCGCGGCCCGTCGAGCGGGACACCGCCTGCCAGGCCGACTTGGCGCGTTCGTCGGTGCGGCCGACCAGGACGGTGGCGCATCCGGCGAGCGCGAAGACCTCGGCGATCCCGGCGGCCATGGTGCCCGACCCGACGATCCCGACCGTCCGGACGGCGGGCGAACCGGACGGCCGCCCGGGCGGGGCAGCGGCCTCGCCGGTCGTCCCCCGGTAGTCGTAGAAGCCGCGCCCCGACTTGTGGCCGAGGAGTCCGGCGAGGACCATGTGCCGCAGTCGGCGGGCGGGCCGCAGCGCGGGCTCGTTCCACCGTTCGGCGAGCACGCCGAGGATGTCGCAGGCGGTGTCCGCGCCGATGACGTCGAGCAACTGCAGGGGCCCGAGCGGCAGTCCGCAGCCGAACCGCATCGCGGCGTCGATGTCGTCCCGGCTCGCGACCTGCTGGTCGTACATGGTGACGGCCTGGTTGAGGTATCCGAAGAGCAGCGCCGCCGAGATCAGTCCGGCCCTGTCCCCGATGCGGACCGCCCCCAGTCCGAGCCGCCGCAGCAGGTCCTCGACCTGATCCAGGGCGTCGTCGTCCGCCATCACGGTGCGGCCGACCTCGGCGATCTCGGCTGTGGGCAGCGGGAGTTGGAGCCCGACAAGACGCCCGGGGCGACCGGAGGCCGCCGCGAGGTCGGTGAGCGAGAGGGCTGCTGCCGTGGTGGCGATGACCGTGCCGGGCGGGCAGACGCGGGCGACGGCGCGCAGGACGTCCACCTTGGCGGTACGCCGCTCGGGCACCGCCTCGACGACCGTGGCCGCACCGGCGAGGTCCTCCCAGCGCTCCGCGCATCGGATCCGCTCACCGGCCGCGCGGGCCTCGTCGGCGGTGACCGACCCGTCCGCGAGGGCCGCGTCGAAGAGTGACGTGACCCGGACGCGCGTGGTCGGCATGTCCTTGTCGAGGGCGATCACCCGCAACCCGCCGAGCGCGGCCCTGCGGGCGAGCGCGGAGCCGATGGTGCCCAGGCCCACCACGCCGAGTGTGTCGTGGTCGCCGCTCATGCCGCTGCCCCTTCCGGGGAAGGGAGTTGGGTCAGCACGGGCGGCGCCGTACGGAAGCGGTTGATGGCCGTCTCGTGGCGTGCGCGGAACTCGGGTGCGGTGACGCCGAGCCCTTCGGCGGGCGCGAGGCAGCGCACGCCGACCTTCCCGTGGTGTTCGTTGCGGTGCAGGGACTCCACGGCTGCGCCGACCTCGTCGAGGGCGTAGGTCCGCGAGAGGGTGGGGTGGATCCTGCCCTTGGTGATGAGGCGGTTGGCCTCCCACGCCTCGCGGTAGTGGGCGCAGTGCGAGCCGACGATCCGTTTCAGGGACATCCACAGGTAGCGGTTGTCGTACTCGTGGTTGTAGCCCGCCGTGGACGCGCAGGTGACGATGGTGCCGCCCTTGCGCGCGACGTACACGCTCGCGCCGAAGGTCTCGCGCCCCGGGTGCTCGAAGACGATGTCGGCGTCCTCTCCCCCGGTCAGCTCCCGTATTCGTTCGCCGAGCCGGCGCCACTCCTTGCGGTCCTGGGTGTGCTCGTCGCGCCAGAATCGGTAGCCCTCCTCGGCGCGGTCGATGATGAGTTCGGCGCCCATGCTGCGGGCCAGTCCGGCCTTCTCGGGCGACGACACGACGCAGATGGGCGTGGCGCCACCGGCCAGGGCGAGCTGGGTCGCGTACGAGCCGAGTCCGCCGGCGGCCCCCCAGATGAGGACGTTGTCGCCCTGCTTCATGCCCGCCCCGTTGCCGGTGACGAGCTGGCGGTAGGCGGTGGAGTTGACCAGGCCGGGCGAGGCCGCCTCCTCCCAGGTGAGGTGTTCGGCCTTGGGCAGCAGCTGGCTGGCCTTGACGAGGGAGAGTTCGGCGAGGCCGCCGTAGTTCGTCTCGAACCCCCAGATGCGCTGCTCGGAGTCGAGCATGGGGTCGCCGTGCCCCTCCGCGCCTTCGAGTTCGACCGACACGCAGTGCGCGACCACACGCTCGCCCGCATGCCAACGCCGCACTCCGGGGCCCGACTTGAGGACGACGCCCGCCAGGTCGGAGCCGATGACGTGGTACGGAAGGTCATGGCGCGCCGCGAGTCCGCCGAGCCTGCCGTACCGCTCGAGGAAGGCGAAGGTCGGCACGGGCGAGAAGAGGGCGCTCCATACGGTGTTGTAGTTCACCGCGCTCGCCATCACCGCCACCAGGACCTCACCGGGGCCGGGTTCCGGAGTGGGCACCTCCTGGATGTGCAGGGAGTCGGCCGGGGTCCTGTCGCGCAGCTCGACGCCCTCGAACATGGCGGCCTCCTCCTTGCGCAGGACGGCGGCGCGGTAGGAGTCGGGAATCCTGAGGGCCGCCACATCGGCCGGCGCCGAGTCCGGGGCCTCGATCGCCTCGACCAGTTCGCGCATGGTCACGCACCCGCCTTCCGAACAGGGAAACTCACCAAACAGTGAACTCAACTGTTGATGAGTTTTGCACGGACGAGACACCCCAGCAAGCCCCCGGAAGGCCCGGCACAGACCCCGCCGGAGACCCGGCGCGAGCACCCTGCGGCAGGCCAAGAACGCGTCAAGCCACGCCAGTTGCCCCTTGCAGCGGCCGACACCCGCATGCAAAACTCATCACCAGTTGACTTCAGCGACGAATGAATTAGGTGACGCTGTGCCCTCTCCACACGAGCTGGAAGAATTACAGGCCACCGCTTTCGCCGGCATCGCGGTCATCCTGACCGTCGGCGCACTGCTGGCACGCCTGGCACGCCGGTTCCGCCAGCCCGCCGTCATCGGTGAGATCACCGCGGGCATCGTGCTCGGCCCGAGCCTGCTCGGCCTGCTACCCGGGGACCTGACGCACCGTCTGTTCCCTGACGACGTACGACCCTTGCTCTCCATGGTCGCGCAGATCGGCCTGCTGCTCTTCATGTTCACCGTGGGCTGGGAGCTGGACTGGGCGACGATGCGCCGCCGCAAGCGGTCGGTCGCCGCGGTGACCACGGGAAGCATCCTCGTCCCGCTGCTCCTGGGCATGTCGATCGCCTGGGTCATCTACCAGAACCACTCCGTGGTGAGCGGCGAGAAGATCGACTTCTTCTCCTTCGCGCTGTTCCTCGGCATCAGCATGTCGATCACCGCGTTCCCGGTGCTCGCCCGCATCCTCAAGGACAACCACCTCACCCGCACCAAGGTCGGCGCGCTCGCGCTCACCAGCGCCGCGTTCGGCGACGTCATCGCCTGGTGCCTGCTGGCCGGAGTGGTCGCGATCGTGACCGCGTCCGGACCCGCCGGATTCACCGACACCCTCTGGATGTCCGCCGGTTACGGCGCCGCGATGATCGTCGTCGTCCGCCCGGCCCTCGCACGCGCCGTCACCTGGACGTCCAAGCGGGGCAGCGGCACCTATCTCGCCGCCCTCGTCACCGCGGGACTGCTGCTCTCCGCGTACATCACGTCGAACATCGGCATCCACCCCATCTTCGGCGCCTTCGCCTTCGGCCTGGTCATGCCCCGCAAGCCGACCGAGCTGCTCGAGGAGAAGATGCTCCGGCCGCTGCAGCACGCGGGCGAACTGATGCTGCCCGTCTACTTCATCATCACGGGCCTCTCCGTCGACATCGCCGGCATGTCCGCCACCGCCTGGGGCGAGCTGGCCCTGATCCTGACCGCCGCCATCGTGGGCAAACTGCTCGGCGCCTCGCTGCCCGCCCGCTCCTTCGGGCTCACCTGGCGCGAGTCGATGGGCGTCGGCGCCCTGATGAACACCCGCGGTCTGACCGAGCTGATCATCCTCGGCATCGGTCTCAACCTCGGGGTCCTCGACCAGACCCTCTTCACCGAGATGGTCCTGATGGCGCTCATCACGACCGCCATGACCGGACCCGCGCTGCCCTACCTGCTGCCGCGCACCCGGATGGACCTCGTCACGCCACGCCGGCCCGCCCCGCCGCGCCCGTCGGTGCCCTCGCGCGAGCAGGCACCGGCACCGGCACGCGACGCGTCGGCCGCCCGCGAGACGGCGACCGCCCGCGACACCGCACCCGCCGTGGTGCGGTTTCCCGAACCGGCCGACGACCACGCACCGGACATGGCCGGATAGCAGCCCCACCGGCTCGGTACGACGACAGAGAAGGAGATGCTCCCCGTGCATCCCGTCATCAGCACGCTCTCCCGTGTCTTCGATATGCCGTCGGAACACATCGGCGACGAGTTGCGTCTCCGCGCGGTGGCCAGCTGGGACAACCTCACGGCCGTCGAGCTCCAGGTCCATCTGGAGCACGAGCTCGGCACCACGCTCGACAACGGTCTGATCGAGCGCATCGAGTCCGTGGGCCAGCTCCGCACGTTCTACGACGAGCGCCTCGCCGAGCTCTCCGACACCGACGACCTCGCCGAGATCGACATTCCGCAGGACGCGTCGGCCGTCACCCCCGCGCTGCCCCGCATGCAGCGCCCCGACCCCGAGCAGTGGGCCACCGCACCGGACGTGGCGGACATGGTCGTCGGCGAGACGGGCATCTCCGAGGTGGATCCCGACCGCGGCAGGCTCGCCTACCGCGGGTTCCCCATCGAGGAGCTCGCGGGCCGGGTGACCTTCGAGGGCGCCGTCCATCTGCTGATCCGCGGCTGGCTGCCCGACCCCGACGAGCTGCGCGCCTTCCGGGCCCGGCTCGCGGCGGCCCGTGAACTGCCGTCGATGGTGGCCACCAACCTCGTGCTCAACGCGGGGTGCAGTACGTCATCGGTGCTGCGCACAGCGGTCTCCGCGCTCGCGGTCGCCGCCGAGGCCGACGCCGATCCGGCCGCCCACATCGGCCTCGGCGAACGCCTGATCGCACGGATTCCCACGATCTTCGCCATTCAGCAGGCCGCCCGCACCGGCCGCCGGATGATCAGCCCCGATCCCGAGCTGTCGCACGCCGAGAACATCCTGCACATGCTGGACCTCCCCCGCGACCCGGAGCGCGTCCGCCTCGTCGACCTCTGCCTGGTCCTGCAGGCCGAACACGGCTGCAACGCATCCGCGTTCGCCGCCCGGGTCGCGGCAGGGGCCGGCGCCGACACCTTCGCCGCCATCACCGTGGCGCTCGCCACGTTCACGGGCCCGCTGCACGGCGGCTCCGCGAACCAGGTCGTCGACCATGCCCAGGAGACCGACGACCCCGACACGGCCGCCGCCTACCTGCGGGGCCGCGCCGACCAGGCCGCGGCCGTGCGCGCCCGACCGGTGCCGTACGCCATCGAGGACCCCCGGGTCGGGCCGCTGCGCGACGCGGCCCGCGGCTTCCGGGCGAGCCCCGGCCGCGACCACGTCCTGAAGGTCCTGGAAGCGGTGCGTGCCGCGGCACACCCCTCGAAGGGACCCCGCCCGTACCTGACGGTGGACTGCTACGCGGCCGCCATCTACCACCTGCTCGGCATGCCGTCCGACCTCTTCGTCCCGATGTTCGCGGCCGCCCGGGTCCCCGGCTGGCTCGCCCACGTCGAGGAGCAGCGCGCCCAGCAGGGCCGCATCCACCCGCGGCTGCGCTACGTCGGCCCGCGGAACCTGCGCCACCTCCCCGGCCCGGCCTGAGGGCGCGCGCACCCATTCACCTCACCCAGATCCCGACGTGGGAGGGAGCCCCTTCCCCGTACGACAGGAGCAGATGTGGAGTTCGGCTGGAACGAGGGCCAACAGGCCCGCTACGACGAGGTGTTGGCCGCCACCCGGGCCGCCTTCCCCTCCGGGCCCGGCTCGGGCCACGGGTTCTACACCCGCAAGGACTGGCTGCGGCTCGGCGAGATCGGCCTGCTCGGCGCCTGTCTTCCCCCGGAGGCCGGCGGTCAGGGGCTCGGCGCCCTGGACACCGCGCGCGTCGTCGAGGCGGTGGGCCGCGGCTGCGAAGACACCGGCCTGGTCTTCGGCGCCGCCGCGCACACCTTCGCGTGCGCGGTGCCGATCGCGGAGTTCGGCAGCGCCGCCGTACGGGAGCGGCTGCTACCCGAACTGGCCGCCGGGCGCCTGATCGCGGGCAACGCGATGACGGAACCGGACGCGGGATCGGACTCCTCCCGGCTCGGCACGATCGCCCGCCCCGTGGACGGCGGCCTCGTGCTCAACGGCACCAAGAGCTTCGTCAGCAACGGTCCCGCCGCTGATGTGTATGTGGCGTACGCGACCGTCAATCCCAAGGCGGGCTTCCTCGGCGTGACCGGTGTCGTCGTCGACCGGAACACGCCGGGCGTCATCGTGGGCGAGCCGTACGAGAAGATGGGCATGCACTCCTGCCCGGCCGGTGCGATCACCTTCGAGGAGTGCTTCGTCCCCGACGACCACGTCCTCGGCGGCGTCGGCCAGGGCGCGGCGATCTTCCAGCACTCCATGGGCTGGGAGCGCGCCTGCCTCTTCGCCCTCTACGTCGGGCTCCTCGAACGGCTCGTCGAGAGCTGCGTGAGCCACGCCTCCGAGCGGCGCCAGTTCGGGCGGCGCATCGGCGAGTTCCAGTCGGTGTCCAACCGGATCGCCGACATGAAGCTGACCCTGGAGAGCGCCCGGCTGCTGCTGTACCGCGCCTGCTGGGAGATGGACCAGGGCAAGCCCGCCGTCCTGGCCATCGCGCTGTCCAAGCTCGCGGTGTCCGAGGGCGTGCTCGCCGCGGCCACCGACGCCGTCCGGGTCTTCGGCGGGCGCGGCTACCTCCGCGAGGACGGCATCGAGGCGACCCTGCGCGACGCCGTGCCCAGCACGATCTTCTCCGGCACCTCGGACATCCAGCGTCAACTGATAGCGAAGGAGATAGGACTGTGAGGCTCCACCAGCTCGTCATCGACTCCGCCCGCCGCAGCCCGGAGGCACCGGCCGTGCGGTCCCCCCAAGGGGTTTACAGCTACCGGGAGTTGGACGCTCTCGCCGACCGGTACGCCGCCGCGCTGCACCGGCGCGGGGTGCGGCCCGGCGACCGGGTCGTGCTGTGGAGCCACAAGACCCTGGAGGCGATCGCCCTCATGCAGGGCGCGCTGCGCGTCGGCGCGATCTACGCCCCGGTCAGCGCCGCCAACCCCGCCGCGCGCGTCCTGCGGATATCCGACAGCTGCTCCCCCGCCCTGGTCGTGGCCGACGGCGACGGCCTGCGCCGCGCCCACGCCACCGACTGGCCCGCCTCGGCGCCGCTGGTCGCATTCGCCGACCTGGCTCAGGAGGCCGGCACCGACGATGCCCCGCCCGCGTACGAGAACGAGCCCGACGACCCGGCGTACATCCTCTACACGTCGGGCTCCACCGGCGAGCCCAAGGGTGTCTGCATCAGCCACCGCAACGCGCTCTCGTTCATCCGCTGGGCCACCGCCGAGATCGGGGTCACCCCCGACGACCGGCTCTCCAACCACGCGCCGTTCAACTTCGACCTCTCGGTCTTCGACCTGTACGCCGCGTTCCTGGCCGGCGCGTCGGTGTTCCTGGTGCCCGAGGGACTCGCCTACGACCCGGTCCAGCTGGGCGCGCTGCTCCGCCGCGAGGAGATCAGTGTCTGGTATTCGGTGCCGTCCGCGCTGACGCTGATGATGCAGCGCGGCGACCTGCTCGCCGGGGACCCGCCCAAGGCGCTGCGCGCCTGTGTCTTCGCCGGTGAGCCGTTCCCGATCCAGCAGGTGCACGAGCTGCGCAAGGCCTGGCCCGACGTGCGGATGTACAACTGGTACGGGCCGACCGAGACCAATGTCTGCACCAGCTACGAGGTCACCGACCGCGACCTGGGCAGCACCCGGGCGCTGCCGATCGGCACGGCGGTCTCCGGCGACCTGATCCGGCTGCACCCACCCCGTTCGCGCGAGGGGGAGATCGTGGTGACCGGGCCGACGGTCATGCTCGGCTACTGGGGCCAGGAGCCGCAGAAGGGGGCCTACTTCACCGGGGACATCGGGCGGATGGGCGCGGACGGGATGCTCGAGTACGTGGGGCGCCGCGACCACATGGTGAAGGTGCGCGGGCACCGCATCGAGCTCGGCGACATCGAGGCGGTGATCGCCGACGCTCCCACGGTGTCATCCGCCGCGTGCGCCGTGGTGGGCACGGGACTCGACGCGAAGCTGCACGCGTTCGTGGTGGCGTCCGGCGACGAGCGCCCCGGGCTGCTCGACCTCAAGCGGGACTGCGCGACACGGCTGCCGCTCTACATGGTGATCGACGCCGTGCACGTCGTGCCGGAACTCCCCTTGACCGCGAACGGCAAGACGGACCGTCCGGCCCTGGTCGCCGCTCTCGCCGACAGCGATCCGCGGTAGTCCCGGTGGCCTCCGCCGGACTGAACCGCCTCGGACTCACAGACGAGGATTCCTCCATGCCCGAGCAACTCGACGTCACTGACAGCGTGTTGGACCAGGTCGATCTGAACACCTTCCGTTCCGTCATGGGTTCCCTGCCCACGGGTGTCAGCGTGGTCACCAGCGTGACGGCCGACGGGGAGCCGCGCGGACTGACCTGCAGCGCGGTGTGCAGCGTCTCGGCGTCGCCGCCGCTGCTCCTGGTCTGCGTCAAACAGCCGAGCGCGACGCTCGAAGCCATCCACCAGAGTTCGGTGTTCGCGGTGAACTTCCTCTCCGCCGACATGACGGCACTCGCGCGTACGTTTGCGTCCTCGGTCCCGGAGCGGTTCTCGGACGTCGCGTGGCGCCCCGGCGAGCGGACCGGCGCCCCGCTGCTCGGCTCCACCGTGGCGCTCGCCGAGTGCATCCTGACCAGCAGCCACCTGGCCGGCGACCATCAGGTCCTGATCGGCCGCCTGGTGCACGGCGAGGCCAGCGCGACCAGGACGCCGCTCGCGTACTGGCGCACGCAGTTCTCCGATGTGCAGCCGCAGGGGCTCGCGGGCTGAGCTACCCGCGGCCCGAGCCGAAACGCCGTCGGCCTTCCCCGGGACCCGGGGACGGCCGCCGGGTGTATAGACCAACAAAAAAAAAAAAAAAACGTCAGAGGAGGAGTAAAATAGGAAGG
>NZ_JBEZVL010000003.1:570303-662697 GCF_040636975.1 Streptomyces sp. NPDC032198
CCCGCGGGGGGGGCCGGGGGTCTCCCCCCCCGGGCCCCCCCCCCCAAGCCCCCCGCGCCCCCCCCCCCCCCGGGGAAGGCCGACGGCGTTTCGGCTCGACTCAGTCCACTCAACCGGGTTCTGCGGCGAGGACCTTGGCGACGTAGGCGTGGAACTCCGGTGTGTCGAGGATGAAGTGGCCGCCGGGGAGCCACTCGGTGCGCACCTCACCCGTGCCGTGGTTCTCCCAGTCGTGCAGTCCCGCGTCGTCGACCATCGGGTCGTCGCGGCCCGCGCACACCCACAGGGGGCAGTCCAGCGGGGCGCCGGGCAGCGCCTCGTACGTCTCCGACATGGTGAAGTCGGCCCGGAGCATGGGGATGAACAGCTTCACCAGCTCGGGGTTGGCGAAGACCTGCGGCGGGGTGCCGCCCAGCCTGCGCACCGCGTCCAGGAACTCCGGCGCCCCCAGCGGGTGGATGTCGGGCAGGGTGCGCCGGGCGGTGGGGCCGTTGCGTCCCGCCAGGACGACGGCCACCGGCGGCCTGCCCAGCGCGGACCAGTAGCGGGCCAGTTCGTAGGCGAAGGCCGCGCCCATGCTGTGCCCGAGCAGGACGTAGCGGCCGCTGGTGTGCGGGGCGGAGGTGCGGACCAGGTCGTCGAGTACGGCGCCGAAGTCGTCCCGCGGTGCCTCGCGCATCCGGGTGCCGTGGCCGGGCAGCTCAAGGAGGGCGGAATCGACGTGCGGAAGAGCCGCCTGGAGACTCGCGAAGACGCGGGCGGAGCCGCCCGCGTGGGGCAGGCAGACCAGGGCAAGCGGGGTGGTCGGGGGCGGGGCGGGTATCGGATCGGGCGAACGGGGGCTGCTCAGCTGCATGACGGACCTCCACGGTCGGGGACGGTCTGGCGCCCGGGAACATCAGGGAGCCCGGGGACTTCGGGGAGCACCGGCGGAACGGGCGTGGGCAGGGCCGGCGGGACGCTGGGGATGCTGCCGGGCGCCATGTGGAAGGCGCGCACGAGGCTGCCGCCGTCCGCGACGGCGACGGCGGCCCTGAACTCCGGGCCCAGATCGATCAGTTGGAGTGCCCAGGTGCGGGTGGCCGCGGCGGCGGGCAGCGCGTGGACCGGGACCGGCCCTGAGCGTCGGGCGCCGGGGGCGACCTGAATGGCCGTCAGGTCGCCCGCGAGGCCGCTGCCGATCGCCTTCAGGACGGCCTCCTTGCAGGTCCAGTGGGTGAACAGGCCGCTCTGCGCGTTGTCTTCGGCGCTCTCGGGCCAGCGCGCCGCCTCCCAGGGTGAGAGCACTTGGCGGCGCATGCCCGTCGGGTCGTGCAGGGCGGTGATGCGCTCGACGTCGACGCCCACGGGCCCGTCCCGGGTCACCGCGACCAGGGCCATGCCGGCCGTGTGCGCCAGGCTGACCCGCAGGCCGGGGTCCGATGCCACGTACGGCTTCCCGAACTCGCCCGTGGTGAAGGCGACGCGGGGTGCGCGCAGCCCGGTGTACGCGGCGGTGACGGCGCGCAGCGCGGCGTGCGCGCAGGCGTGCAGGACCTGCTGCGGCGGCACGACGCGCTCGTAGCGCCGGACCTCCGGGGGTGTGAGCAGCGCGAGGCAGCGCTGGACCACCGCCTCTCGCCCCGGCCCTGGGGGTGGCTCGCGCACCGCCCAGACGTGCGCTTCTCCGATGGGTGGACCGTGCTGTACCCCGCTCATGCCGCCTCCAACTGAACGATGGCTGCTTTGTGTTGGGCCCTTGACGATGAGCTCAACACTAGTAGAGTTCATCAGGAAATGAAATCACCGGGCGTTGAACTCCCCGAGTGTTGAACTCTTTTCCCGGAGTTCCCCCGGCGGCTCCAAGTGCCTCCCCGGCAGCGGAGCGTCCCGCCCGTCATCAGCATCTTCAGGAGGTACGGCGTGGCCAGTGACCGTGACGAACTGCTCGGCCGGCTCACCGAGTTCATCCAGGAACGGCTCCTGTCGGAGCCCGACCCCAAGGGCATAGCCCCGGACACCCCGCTGCTCGAGTGGGGGATCCTCACCTCGATCAATACCGCCCAGCTGCTCACTTTCATCCGGGACGAGCTGGGCACGAACATCCCGCCGACCGAGCTGACCGGGACCAACTTCCAGAACCTCGACAGCATCACCGATCTGCTGCTGTCCCTCCGTTCCCCCGTGCACTGACCGCGTCCACGGCGCAGCCACACCGACCGAACCCTTGAAGAGGAGATCAAGTTGTCCGCAAACTACGACTACGACATCGGCATCATCGGCGGGGGTCCGGCCGGCGCGACCGCCGCGGCCTACCTCGCCAAGGCGGGCCTCTCCGTCGTGGTCTTCGAGTCCGAGACCTTCCCGCGTGAGCACGTCGGCGAGTCCCTGGTGCCGGCCACCACGCCGGTGCTCATAGAGACCGGCGCGATAGACGCGGTCGAGGCCGCGGGCTTCCCCAAGAAGTACGGCGCCGCCTGGACGTCGGCCGAGGACCGCGACATCGACCACATGGGCTTCCAGGGCCTGGACCACGACTTCCGCGCCGCCGAGGTGCTCTTCAGCGAGCGCGACCAGGCGGGCGTCGACCGCGATTACACCTTCCACGTCGACCGCGGCAAGTTCGACCAGATCCTCCTCCAGCACGCGGAGAGCCTGGGCGCGAAGGTCTACCACGGGGTCCGCGTCAACCGCGTCGACTTCTCCGAGCGGGACCGCCCCATCATCCAGGCGAAGGTCGGCAACCAGCCGATCGGCGTGCCCGTCCGCATGGTCGTCGACGCGAGCGGCCGGCGCACCATGATGGGCAGCCAGCTCAAGGTCAAGGTGCCGGACCCGGTATTCAACCAGTACGCGGTGCACACCTGGTTCGACAACTTCGACCGCAAGGCGCTCGCGGTCAACAAGGAACAGTCGGACTACATCTTCATCCACTTCCTGCCGCTGACCGATACCTGGGTCTGGCAGATCCCGATCACCGACACCATCACCTCGGTCGGCGTCGTCACCCAGAAGTCCCGCTTCAAGGAAGCCAAGGACGACCTGGAGACCTTCTTCTGGGACACCGTCGGCTCACGTCCGGCGCTGTGCGACGCGCTCAAGAACGCTCAGCGCGTCAAGGAGTTCAAGTCCGAGGGCGACTACAGCTACGCGCTGACCCAGATCGCCGACGACTCGCTCCTGATGATCGGCGACGCGGCCCGCTTCGTCGACCCGATCTTCTCCAGCGGCGTCAGCGTCGCCCTCAACAGCGCGCGCCTCGCGGCCAACGACATCATCGCGGCACACGAGGCGGGTGACTTCCGCAGGGCCCGCTTCGACACGTACGTCGACACCCTGCGCAGCGCCGTACACAACTGGTACGAGTTCATCTCCATCTACTACCGCCTGAACATCCTGTTCACGGCGTTCGTCCAGGACCCCCGCTACCGCCTGGACGTGCTGAAGATGCTCCAGGGCGACGTGTACGACGGGGAGCCCAAGGCGCTGGCCGCGATGCGGGAGATCGTCACGGCGGTCGAGAACGATCCGAACCACCTCTGGCACAAGTATCTCGGGGAGCTCAAGGCACCCACGGCTGCCGCGAAGTTCTAGACCGCACGGCCGCCGCACACCGGGTGGCGCGGACACCACTCGCGCCACCCGGACCTCTTTCCCGCACCTATTTGCCGCACTCCCGTCGCACTCCTTGAGGGGGACCCATGCCCGTCCGCAGCGGACCAGTCACCGATCCGGCCATAGCCCTTGTCGGCATCGGGTGCCGTTACCCGGGCGGAGTGGTCGACCTCGCGTCCTTCTGGCAGGTCCTGCGGGACGGTGTAGACGTGATCGGCGAGATCCCGGCGGAGCGCTGGGGTCCCGAGTTCATCAGCGAGGACGGGGCGGAACCCGGCACCGGATACTGCCGCTACGCGGGAGTCCTGCCGGGGCTCGACCAGTTCGACGCGGACTTCTTCGGCATCTCCTTCCGCGAGGCCCGCGAGATGGACCCGCAGCAGCGGCTCCTCCTGGAGGTCTCCTGGGAGGCCCTGGAACACGCGGGCCTGACGAAGCCTCAGCTCGCCGGTTCACGTACCGGCGTCTTCTTCGGCATGCTCGGCATGGACTACACGCTCCTGCACTCCAAGACGCGGGGGGTCCGGGGCATCGACCCCTACTACGCGAGCGGCAAGGAGTTCAGCTTCGCGCCGGGGCGGGTCGCCTACACCCTCGGCCTGCACGGGCCGGCGCTCGCGGTGAACACCGCCTGCTCCTCGTCCCTGGTCGCGGTGCATCTGGCCTGCCGGAGCCTGGCGAGCGGCGAGGCCGACACCGCGCTCGCGGGCGGCGTCAACGTCCTTGCCGCACCCGAACTCTCCATCTTCATGAGCAAGGTGCAGGCCCTCTCCCCCACCGGCCGCTGCAAGCCCTTCGCGGCCGAGGCGGACGGCATCGTCCGGGGCGAGGGCTGCGGAGTCGTCGTACTGAAGCGGCTGGAGGACGCGCTCGCCGACGGTGACCGGGTGCTCGGTGTCATCCGGGGCAGCGCCTTCAACCACGACGGCCGCAGCGCCGGCCTGACCGTGCCCAACGCCTCCGCCCAGGCGTCCCTGCTGCGGGACGCGCTGAGCCGCGCCGACGCCACGCCGGACGACGTCACCTATGTGGAGACGCACGGCACCGGCACACCGCTGGGCGACCCGATCGAGGCGTACGCCCTCTCCGAGGTGTTCGGACCCGGCCGTGATCCCGCGCGCAAGCTGCACATCGGCTCGCACAAGGCGAACTTCGGGCACACGGACGCCGCCGCCGGTGTGGCCGCGCTCATCAAGACCGTCCTGACCGCACGGCACCGGCTCGTTCCGCCGCAGCTGCACTTCGACACGCCGAACCCGGCGATCCCCTGGGCGGACGGGCCACTGCAGATCTCGGCCGAGGCCCGCCAACTCGACGGTCCCGACGACCAGTTGCTCGGCGTGAGCGCCTTCGGCCTGAGCGGCACCAACGCCCACATCCTGCTGTCCGCCGCACCCGAGCCCGCGGCCGAGGAGCCCCGCGAGGAGAGCCCCGAGGCCTCGCCGAAGGTGCTCCTCCTGTCCGGCTCCACCGACGACGCCCTGCACGAGCGCGCCCGGGACCTGCTGACCACCCTCGACGGTGAACAGCCCCTGGCGGACGTCCTGCACACGGCGGCGGTCCGGCGCACGCACCACGAGTCCCGCGCCACGGTCATCGGCGCCGACCTGGACGAACTGCGCTCCTCACTCGGCGACTTGGCCGAGGGGACCCCCGACGAACGCACCCTCACCGGCATCGCGGAACCGCGCCGCCGCCACCGCACCGTCTTCGTCTTCTCCGGGCAGGGCTCGCAGTGGCGGGGCATGGGCCTCGACCTGTGGGACCGGGAGCCTGCCGCGGCGCGGTGCCTGGAGCGCTGCGACGAGGTGATCCGCGCGGCCGGCCTTCCCGGGCTGGGGGAGCTGTTCGGCCAGGCCGACCTCGCGGCCACCGAGCTCGCCCAGCCCGCCGTGGTGGCCCTGCAGCTGGCGATCGCCGAGGTGTGGCGCGAGCGCGGCGTGGAGCCCGACAAGGTGATCGGCCACAGCCTCGGCGAGATCTCGGCGGCGTGCTGGTCCGGCGCGCTCGACCTGCCGACGGCCCTTGACCTCGCGGTCCGGCGCGGCCGCATCATGGCGGGGGCCGCGGGCACGGGCCGCATGCTCGCGGTGGCGCTGCCCGAGGACCAGGCCGTCGAGACGGTCGCCGGCACCGGGCGCGCGGTCACCGTCGCGACGGTCAACGGACCGAACGCGACCGTGCTCGCCGGGTCGGAGGACGACCTGACGGCGATCGCGGGACTGCTCCGCGAACGGTCGGTCACCGCGCGCTTCGTCCCCGGGGACTACGCGTTCCACAGTCCGGCGATGGCGCCCTATGCCGAAGAACTGCACGCCGAACTCGGCGACTTGGCTGCCGTCGCCACACCCGAATCCTTCGTGTCGACCGCCCTGACCGAGGAACGCCCGGCTGTCCTCGACGCCGCGTACTGGGCAGCGAACGTACTGAACCCCGTCCGGTTCTGGCCCGCCGTACGTCACCTCCTGGACGACCGCGGCGCCGACTTCATCGAGATCGGCCCGCACCCGACCCTGGTGCGCCCGCTGACCGACGCGCTCACCACCACGCGCCGGAACGGCGTCGCCGTCGGCTCGCTGCGCAGGGACGCCGACGGGCCCGCGACACTGCTCGGCTCCCTCGCACAGCTGCACTGCGCGGGCGCCGACATCAACTGGGAGGGCCTGCTTCCGGGCCGTCCGGCGGAGCTGCCGCGCCACCCGTGGCAGCACGAGTCGTTCTGGCTGCCCGACGTGTCCCGGGGTGCGCAGTCCGGCGCGGTCGCGCCCGGCGCCCTCCAGGCGACGTCCGCCAGGCTCGCCGTCCAGCTGATCGACCCGGACGGGCGTCCGCTGGGTCCTGCCCAGGAGCTCCGGATCGGCGCCGGTGCCACCACCGGCGCCCCCTTGACGCCGACGGGGATCCCCCTCTCCGCCGGTGACTCCCCGGCCACGGTCCCGACCCCCGACGGGCCGGACCGGGAGGCCGAACCGTCCGCCGTCACCCCGCACGGGCCAGTGGGGGCGACGGCGGACGGGACGGAACCAGCAGGTGGCGGGGCGGCGACGGCACGCGACCGGCGCGAGCTGATGCGCCGCACGTCGACCGTCCTGGCGGAGATACTGGGCCAGGACCCGACCCGCCGCATCTCACCCCGCCGCGGCTTCGCCGACCTCGGCCTCGACTCGCTCTCCATCGTCGAGTTCGTCGACCGGCTCGGCATCACGCTCGGCCTGGAGATCGCCCTGTCCACGCCGTTCGAGCGGCCGTGCCTGGACGAGCTGGTGGACTTCCTGCTGCCGGAGGTCCTCGCGAAGGCCCAGGCACAGACCCCGTCGGCCGCCGTGGCGCCCGGCAGTGTGCAGCAGCCGGCAGCCCCCGCACCCGCATCTCCGCAAGCGCCCGCGCCCGCGCCCGCCGACGACCCCATAGCCGTCGTCGGCATGAGCTGCCGCTTCCCCGGCAGCCCCTCCGTGCGCGACTACTGGCAGCTGCTCGTCGACGGACGCGAGGTCATCCGCGACGTCCCCTCGGACCGCTGGGACGGCAAGGCCTTCCTCTCCGAGGGAGCGTGGACGCCCGGCACGATGACCTCGCTGCGGGGCGGCTACCTCGATGACGTACGCGGCTTCGACGCCGCCTTCTTCCGGGTCTCGCCCCGCGAGGCACGCAGCCTCGACCCGCAGCACCGGCTCTTCCTCGAGGTCGCCTACGAGGCACTGGAGGACGCCGGGGCCACCAGGGACCGGCTGCGCGGCTCGGCGACCGGCGTGTTCGTCGGGATGAACAGCTCCGACCACGCCCAGCACGTCAGCAGCCACCTCCAGGACGTCGACCTGTACTACGGCACCGGCAACTCCTTCGCCGGGGCGTCCGGGAGGCTCTCGTACTTCCTCGGCCTGACCGGTCCGAGCCTGGCGGTGGACACCGCCTGCTCCTCCTCGCTGACCGCCGTGCACCTGGCCGCGCAGAGCCTGCGCCAGGGGGAGAGCGACCTCGCGGTCGCGGGCGGCGTGAACGTGATCCTCAGCCCGGTGATCCCCGTGTCGGTCTCGGCGGGCGGCGCGCTCTCGCCCACCGGCCACTGCCACACCTTCGACGAGTCCGCCGACGGCTATCTGCGCGGCGAGGGCTCGGGAGCGATCGTGCTCAAGCGGCTCTCCACTGCCATCGCCGACGGCGACCGCGTCTACGCCGTACTGCCAGGCAGCGCCGTCAACCAGGACGGCGCGAGCAGCGGCCTGACCGTACCCAACGGCACGGCCCAGCAGGCGCTCATCCAACAGGCCCTGGACCAGGCGGGGTTGGCGGGCAGCGCGGTCGGCTACGCCGAGGCCCACGGCACCGGCACCCCGCTCGGCGACCCGATCGAACTGCGGGCCCTCGCGCAGGCGTTGCGCCCGGGGCACTCCGCCACCCAGGACGCCGGGGCCGCGCCGCTCCTGGTCGGTTCCGCCAAGCCCAACATCGGGCACCTGGAAGCCGCCGCCGGAATGGCCGGGCTCATCAAGGCGGTCCTCTCCGTGCACCACGGGCGCATCGCCCCGCATATCGGCGTCACCACCCGGCCGACCACACAGGTCGACTGGGAGAAGCTGGGCCTCGCCATCGCGGGCGGCACCGAGCAGTGGCCGTCGGCTCCCGGCCGGCCCCGCGTGGCGGGCGTCAGCTCCTTCGGCTTCACCGGCACCAACGCCCACATCCTGGTGGCCGAGCCGCCGCAGACCGCCCCCGCTCCCCCGACGCCCGCCCCGACCCGGTTCGCCATCCCCCTCTCCGCCGCGCAGCCCTCCGCGCTCGCCCCGGCCGCCGAGGCCCATCTCGCCCGGACCGAGGGGATCGACGAGACGGAGCTCGCGGACCTCGCGTACACCGCGTCCGTACGCCGCAGTCGGCTCGACCACCGCGCGGTGGCCGTCGGCCGCAGCCTCGCCGACGTCCGGTCCGCACTGACCGCGCTCGCGGCCGGCGAGGAGGACCCGGGTCTGCTCACGGGCACGGCGGAGGCCGCACGCTCCTGCGTGTTCATCTTCTCCGGCTTCGGCTCCCAGTGGGCCGGGATGGGGCGCCAACTCCTTGACACCGAGCCGGTGTTCAGGGACGCGGTGCTCGCCGTGGAGGAGGAGATGCGCAAGTGGATCGCCTGGTCGCCGCTGGCCTCGCTGCGCGGCGAACCGGGCAGCAGGCCGTTCGACGAGGGCATCCCGCAGGAACTGATCTTCGCCGTACAGGTCGGCCTGGTCGAGCTGTGGCGCAGCTGGGGCGTCCTGCCCGAGGCCGTCGTCGGCCACAGCATGGGCGAGGTCGCCGCCGCCTGGGCGGCGGGCGCGCTGACGCTCGCCCAGGCGACGGAGATCCTCTGCCTGCGCTCGCGGCTGCTCGACACGGTCGTGGGGACGGGCGGGTCGATCGCGGTGGGCCTGCCGCGCGAGGAGCTCGCGCCCTATCTGGCCCTGTACGAGGACCAGTTGAGCATCGCGACCATCAACGGCCCGCGGACCACGGTCGTCGCCGGTGACGACGGCGCCCTGGAGGAGCTGGCCGCCGAGCTGAGCGAGGCGAACATCTTCGTGCGCCGCATCAAGGTGCCGGTCGCCCCGCACTCCCCGCTGGTGGAGCCCTTGCGTGAGCGTCTGGTGACGGGGCTCGCCACTCTCGTGCCGGCCGAGGCCCGCATCCCGATCTACTCCGCCGTGGCGGGCGGCGAGGTGGACGGTTCCTCGCTCACCGCCGAGTACTGGGGCCGCAATCTCCGCGACACCGTGCTCTTCCAGGACGCGGTGAGCGCGGTCGAGGACCCGGAGGACCGGGTGTTCATCGAGATCTCGCCGCATCCGGTGCTCGTGTCGGGGGCCGAGGAGTCCCTGACCGCCGCCGGTGTCACGGCTCCGGTCGTGCTGCCCTCGCTGGTGCGCGACGAGGACGAGGTGGGCGCGCTGCTCACGAGTCTGGGCGCCCTGCACGCACAGGGCGCACCGGTCGACTGGGCGGCGTTCGCCGGGCCCGGCCGCCGCATCGTGGAGCTGCCCGCCTACCCGTGGCAGCGCAAGGAGCACTGGCTGCCCGAGCAGCCCAAGGAGCGTGGCAGCGGTTCGGGCGCGCTGGTCGGTGCTCCGGTCCGTCCGGCGAACGCCTCGTGGACCGCGCTGCTGCCGGTGACGGTCGACGGGGTGCGCGCACCCTGGCAGATCACCGCGTCGAACACGGTCGCCGCGCCCGCGCTCCTGGAGGCGGCGCTGGACTGCGCCGCGTCGACGGGCGCGCCGATCCCGGCACTCGCCGGCGTACGGTTCGGTCCCGCCCCCCGCACCGACGCCGAGAGCCGGGCGGAGCTGCAGGCCATGGTCGACACCCGGCAGGCCTCCGTCACACTGCGCTCCCTGGCCGACGACGCCCCCTCCGATCCCGCGCTCACGGCGTCGACGGACACCGAGGCCGTAGACGCGGCGCAGGTGGTCGAGCCCGGCGGGCTCGCGGTGGACGAACCGCTGCGGGCGACCCTCGCCGAGGCGTTCCCCGCGCTGCGGATCCTGTCCGCGGACTCCGCCGCCGGTGCCGCCGAGGTCTCCGTGGAGCTGCCCGACGGGGCGTCCCGGCGCAGGCTGCCCGCCGACCTGCTGCGGCTGGCGCTGCGGCTGGTCGCCGAAGGCACCGGAACCGAGCCCGCCGAGGCCGACCCGCTGCCCGCGTCGATCGGCCTGGTCCGGGTCAAGGCCGCCGCCGACGGCACGGTACGGGTGTGCCGCGGGCCGGTCAGGCTCTCCGCGGACGGACTGCGCGAGGCGGACGTGGCGGTGCTCGACCCCGCGGGCCGGGCCGTGGTGGAGCTGGCGGGCCTGCGCCTGGCGGCACCCGGCACCCCGGTGCGGGCCGACGCCGTCCAGGACCGCTTGGAGAGCCTCCTCTACCGCATGGCCTGGCGCGCCGCCCCGCTGCGGCCCACCGACCTCGACGCGCAAGGCCCCGCGCCCGCCACCCGCTGGCTGGTCTGCGGCGACACCGAGCACCTGGCGGGCGCGGTGGCAACCGAGCTGCGGGCGGCGGGACTTGACGTCGTACGGGTGCGGTCGTCGCGGGCGGCACACGAAAGCCCGGAGAGCCTCAAGAGTTCCGAGAGCCCCGCTGACGTATCGCTCGATCCGACCGACCGCGACGCGTGGCACCGCCTGTTCACCGGGCCCGAGGCCGAGGCGGTCGCGGACACCACCGCCGTCTGTGACCTCTGGCCCCTGGAGGACCTGGACGCACGCCCCGACTCCTGGCGCGCCACCACGGCGCTCGCCGCCACCCTTGCGGGCCTCGAAGGAACCGCACCGCGGCTCTGGCTCGTCACCCGGCACGCGCTCGTCCCCGCGGGCCACGCGGGGTTCCCCGTCGCCGCACAGGGCGCGCACGCGGGACTCGGCAGGACCCTGGCGATGATGCGTCCCGACGCGTGGGGCGGGCACGTCGACCTCACGCACGGCAGCGCCGAGGAGCTACGGACCCTGGTGGCCCGGCTGCGCTGCGCGCCCGGCGACGAACACCTCCGCGTCGAGCACTCGTCCCTGCAGGTCGGGGAGCTGACACAGAGCAGGCCGCCCGAGACCTCGAGCCACGCCCCGCTCTCCGCCGACCGCTGGCACCTGGTCACCGGTGCGCGCCGCGAGCTCGCGCCGCCCGTGGTGGACTGGCTGATCTCGGCCGGGGCCCGGCGCATCGCCCTCGCGGACACCGGGCCGGTGTCGGACGAGCTGCTGCCCTGGGACGAGGCGCGCCTCGACGCCTGGCGCGCCCAGGGAGTGGAGATCCACCGCGCGCCCGGCGCCACCCGGGGTGAACTCACCGACCTGGTGGGCCGGCTGCGCGCCGACGCCGGTATCGCCGGTGTCGTCTGCGCCGACTCCCCCGGCGCCGCGACGCTCCTGGACGAGACGACGGACGCCGCCGTCCACGCGGAGCTGCGGCGCGCCACGACCGCGGAGCTGCTGCACGAGCTGACCGTCAAGGAACCGCTCGGCCTCTTCGTCCTGCTGGGCTCGGTGCCCGGCACCTGGGGCGGCGCCGTGACCGGGGCGGCGGCGCCCGCCGACTGGGCCCTGCGGGCGCTGGCCGCGCGGCGCAGGGCGGGCGGCCTGCCCGTCGCCCACCTGGAGCTCATGCCTCTCGACGGCAGCGAACTCCTCGACGAACGGACGATTTTACTGCTGAAGAGCAGTGGGATCGCGCCCCTCCAGGAGGAGGACCTGGTCGGCGCCCTCGGCCTGCTGGCCCGCGAGAGCGCCGTGCACGTGTCGGTGGCCGACGTGGACTGGGAGCTGTTCAGGGCCGCGCTCGTGGACTCCCCGCACCAGCGGCTCTTCGCGCCGGTGCTCGGGTCGGCGAAGCGGGACGGCGGCACGGAGTTCGTGGCCGGGCTCGGCGAGCTCGACCCGGCGCTGCGCCGCGACCGGATGCTCGACTGGGTGTGCGCCCAGGTCGCCGCGGTCCTCGGGCTCCCGGAGGACGACCTCCAGGCCGAGCAGGGCTTCTTCGACCTCGGCCTCGACTCGGTCATGTCCCTCACGCTGCGGCTGCGGCTCTCGCGGGGGCTCAAGACGGACCTGTCGTCGACGGTCGCCTTCGAGCACCCCACCGCGCTCGCGCTCACCGCCCATCTGCTCGACCGCCTCGGCTACCCGGCCGACGCCCCGGACGCGGCCGGACCCTCCGCTCCGGCGGACGGCGCCGGGCCCGGCGAAGCCGGTGACCCGGACGGCATGGACGAACTCGACGACGACGAACTGCTTCGCCAGCTGGAGGCCGAGATCTCCGGCACAGCCCTTGGCTTCGAGGAGAACTGATGACGAACAACCCCGCAGAGAAGCCGAACCGGCCCACGGAAGCGGCGAACCGGCCCACCAACAAGCCCGACAGGCCGGACAAGCCGGCCCAGCCGAGCCAGGACGTCCTCCGCGGCCGTCTGAAGGAGTCGCTCGGCACGATCCGCAGCCTCCGGGCCCGGGTCCAGGAGCTCCAGCAGCCCCAGCCCCTCGCGGTGATCGGGCTCTCCTGCCGGCTGCCGGGCGGCGGGACGCCCGAGGAGTTCTGGGAGTCCCTCGCCGACGGCCGTGACGCGACGTCCGAGTTCCCCGAGGAGCGGCATCCGGTCGCCGGTTTCTACCACCCCGACCCGGACCACCCGGGCACCGCCTACACCCTGGCGGGCAACTTCCTCGACGGGCCGGTGGACACCTTCGACCCGACCGTCTTCGGCATCTCGCCCCGCGAGGCCGCGGGCATGGACCCCCAGCAGCGCCTGGTCCTCGAACTGGCCTGGGAGGCCATGGAGGACGCCTGCCTGCCGCCGGCCGACCTGGAGGGCAACCAGGTCGGCGTCTTCCTCGGCGCGAGCACCAGCGACTACGTGCGCATGCGCCAGCAGGAGGGCGCGATCGCGGACGTCGACGCCTACCAGCTGATCGGTGAACCCAGCTTCCTCGCGGGCCGGATCTCCTACACCTTCGGCTTCCAGGGCCCCAGCATGGTCATCGACACGGCCTGCTCCTCCTCCCTGGTCGCCCTGGAGCAGGCCTGCCTGTCGCTGCGGTCCGGTGCCTGCGACATGGCGCTGGTCGGCGGCGTGAACCTGATGCTGTCGCCGTACGGCTTCGTGCTGGTCAGCAAGTTGCGCGCGCTGTCACCCGACGGGCGCTGCAAGACCTTCGACGCGTCGGCCAACGGTTATGCGCGCGGTGAGGGCGGCGCCCTGTTCGTGCTGAAGCGGCTGAGCGAGGCGGAGGCGGCGGGCGACCGCATCCTGGCCGTCGTCCGCGGTGTCGCGACCGAGCACGACGGGCGCAGCAGCGGCCTGACCGTGCCCAATCCGTCGGCGCAGCAGAGCGTCATCAGCTCCGCCCTCAAGGACGCGGGGGCGGCCCCCGCCGAGCTGAGCTATGTCGAGGCGCACGGCACCGGGACCCCGCTGGGCGACCCGATCGAGCTGAAGGCCCTGGACGCCATCACGCGCACGGACCGCCCGGCCGACCGGCCGCTGCTCGTCGGCTCGGTGAAGACCAACATCGGTCACCTGGAGCCCGCAGCGGGCGCCGCCGGGATCCTCAAGGTCGTCCTCGCTCTGAAGCACGACACGCTTCCGCGCCATCTGCACCTCAACAACCCCAACCCCCAGGTCCCCTGGTCCGATCTGCATCTGAAGGTCACCACGGAGGAGACCCGCTGGCCGGCGGGCCCGCGGCTGGCCGGGGTGAGCAGCTTCGGCGCGAGCGGCACGAACGCGCACACCGTGATCGGCGAGGCCCCCAAGCCCGCGCCGCGCGGCGGCACCACCCGCGACACCGGCCTGCTGACCCTGAGCGCCAACAGCCTCCCGGCGCTACGGGCGATGGCCACGTCGTACGAGGCACGCGTGCGGGACGCGGATCCGCGCACCCTGGCGGACATCTGCTACACCACGCACATCGGCCGGGCCCGCATGAAGCACGGGATCAGCGTCTCCGGCACCCGTGAGCAGCTCGTCGCCGGTCTCGCGGCGTTCGCGGCGGGCGAGCGGGCCGAGCAGGTGACGGTGCACGCGCCGACCGGCGCGAAGGCGCGCCGCCTGGGCTGGCTGTTCACCGGGCAGGGTTCGCAGTACGCCGGGATGGCGTCCGAACTCGCGGCGAGCGAGCCGGTGTTCGCGGCGGCGCTCGCCGAGTGCGTGGCCGCGCTCGACCCCTATCTGGAGGAGCCGCTCGGGCCGGTCCTCGAAGGGACCGGTGGCGGGGACGTCAACCGGATCAACCGGACCGGTTTCACGCAGCCCGCCCTGTTCGCCGTCGAGTACGCCCTCGCCCGGATGTGGGAGTCGTGGGGCGTGCGGCCCAGCGCGCTGATCGGGCACAGCCTGGGTGAGATCACCGCGGCCTGTGTCGCGGGCGTGCACTCCCTCCAGGACGCGGCCAAGCTCATCACGGCCCGCGCCCGGCTGATGGAGGCGCTGCCCGCGGGCGGCGTGATGGAGACCCTGGTCTGCGACGAGGAGACGGTGCGCGCCGCGATCGCCGACGCGGGCCGGGCGAACGACGTCTCCGTGGCCGCGGTCAACGGGCCCACGGACGTCGTGCTCTCGGGTCCCGTGGCGGAGGTCGGCGAGGTCGTCGAACTGCTCGCCGCGCAGGGCGTCAAGCACCGCCCGCTCGCCGTCTCGCACGCCTTCCACTCGCCGCTGATGGCGCCGATGCTGGCCGAATTCCGTGCGGTCACCGAGACACTGACGTTCCATCAGCCCACGTATCCGATCATCTCGAACGTCACGGGCAAGGAGTGGGGCCCCGAGCAGTTGCGCCCGCAGTACTGGTCCGAGCACGTCATGGCGCCGGTCCGGTTCGCCGAGGGCATCACGACGCTGTACGAGACGGGCTGCCGCACCTTCCTCGAACTGGGCCCGGCACCGATCCTGTTGGGCCTCGGCGCCCGCAGCCTGCCGGAGGACGGCGTCTGCTGGATCCCGTCCCTGCGCAGGGACCGGGAGGACGGACACATCGTCGCCCAGGCCCTTGGCGCCCTCCACCACCGGGGCGTGCCGGTCGACTGGGCGGCCGTGCACCGCGCCGAGGAGCCGCGCCGCTCGGCCCTGCCCAGCTATCCCTGGCAGCGTGAGCGGTACTGGTTCAACGAGGACGGCCCGGGCGGAGCCTCACCGGCGGCCACCACGCCCGACGACTCGCCGGGCGCCTTCTTCGACGGGCACCTGCTGTCCGGGCAGCCCACCTTCTCCCCCGAACTCGACGAACTCCCCGCGGAGTTCGTGCAGACCGGCCAGGACGGCCGCCGCTCGGTCTCGGCGGGCGGCTTCTGCAACTGGGCGCTGACCGGCGCCACGAAGCTGCCCGGCGCGCAGCCCCGTGTCGTGGACCGCTTCGTGGTGGGCGAGCCGCTGCTGCTGGACGCCGAGCACCGGCCCGGCCAGGTGCGCGTCTACGTCCTGCCGCAGGACGACGAGGGGCGCTCGCTCTTCCTCTGCTTCTCGCTGCAGGGCGGCGCCTCCGTGGAGGCCGGAAGCTGGCGGCTGCACGCCCGTGGCGTACTTGCCCGCCGGACGCCGGACGCCCGTCCCGGCGGCGGCGACCTCGCCGCGGTGCGGGCCAGGTGCCTGCCGGTCGCCCCGGCCGACGTCACCGTCCCCGGCTGGGCGGAGCCGGTCCTGAACGAGGTCTACCAAGGCCCCGGTGAGGTGCTCGCCGAGGTCAACTCGGCCGCCGAGCAGCTGCCCAGGGGCGCGCTCCTCGACCTGACGATCGGGCTGCTCCGGCAGTCCGCGCACGTCGGGGAGGCCGCCGAGGCCAAGACACCCAAGGCGCCGCCCGTCGGCGTACGCCGCTACATCCACGGCTGGCTCGACCCCGAGGACCCCGAGGCGCAGGACGGCGACCTCCGCGGCGGCCTGGAGATCCTGGGTGCCGACGGCAGCCCGCTGATCATGATGCGGCACGTCCATCTGCACTCGTCGTCGGCCGACCTCGACGACCTGCCGCGCAGCCCCCGCGAGGACACGGTCTGGGAGCAGGTCTGGCAGCCCGTGGACCCGGCGGCGACGGCCGGCGAGCGTGAGCTGCGCGGACAGCGGGTGCTCCTGCTCGGCGGCGGCGCGGACAGCGTGCGCAGCGGCATCGTGGCGGAGACCACCGGCCAACTCGCCCTGCGGGGCGCACTGGTGACGCATGCGGAGGCGTCCGTGGACACTGCCCGTGCGGCGCTCGCGGCGGGCTCGGCCGAGGGCTCGTACGACCATCTCGTCCTCCTGAGCGGCCTCGATCTTCCGGTGGCCGGTTACGACTCCTCCGCGATCCAGCAGGCCAGGGAGCGGGCCGAGTACGTGTTCCTGGCCGCCGTGAAGCAGCTGGCGACGGAGGAGTCCGCCACGCGGGTGTGGGTGGTGACCCGGGGCGCCCAATTCACGGGCTCCGGCCAGTCCGAGATCTGCCTGCCCGCGGGGCCGCTGTGGGGCCTGGGCAAGGTGGCGGCCCTGGAGCACCCCGAGCTCTGGGGCGGTCTCCTGGACCTGGACCCGGCGGGTTCGCCGGACGAGGCGGCGCAGATCGCGGCCCTCCTCGCGACGGAGACCGCGGAGGACCTGACGGCACGGCGGGCGGGGGCGCTGCTCGTGCCCCGCCTGGTCCCGGCGCCCGTCGCGGAGTCCGCCGCCGAGCGGCCGGTGCCGCAGCTCAGCGACCTCGGCAGCTATCTCGTCACCGGCGGCCTCGGCAGCCTCGGACTGCTCGTCGGCGAATGGCTGGCGAGCCTCGGCGCGGGCACCGTCGTGCTCGTCGGACGCGGCGGCCTGCCGGACCGTTCGGCCTGGGACGCCCCGGAGCTCGACGACGCGACGGCCGCCAAGATCGCCGGGGTCCGCCGCATCGAGGCGCTGGGCGCCGACGTACGCGTGGTGGCGCTCGATGTCTCCGACGAGACGGCGCTGCGTTCGCTGACCGACCAACTCGGCCTGGCAGGAAGGCCGTTGCGGGGCGCGGTGCACGCGGCCGGGCTCTCCGAGCCGCAGTTCCTGCGGGAGAGCGACCCGGAAACGTACGACCGGGTCATGCACGCGAAGGCGGCGGGCACCTGGGCGCTGCACAACGCCACCGTCGACCAGAACCTGGACCTGTTCGTCTGCTTCTCCTCCATCGCGTCGGTGTGGGGCTCGCAGCACCTGGCGGGGTACTCGGCGGCCAACGCCTTCCTCGACTCGTTCGCGTACTACCGGAAGCTGCGGGGCCTGAACGCGACGACGGTGAGCTGGGGTCCGTGGGGCGCCCGGTCCGGGCTCGCCGACGACTCCGTGATGGCCTTCCTGCGCTCCATCGGCCTGCACCAGCTCAACCCCGCCCACGCCCTGGAACTGCTCGGCGAGGCGATGGTCGACGGGGTCGCCAACCGCACGGTGTGCTCGGCGGACTGGGCGCTGTTCCGTGACCTGATGGAGGCGCGGCGCGAGCGGCCGATCCTGAGCGGCATCCGGTCCGCGCCCGCCGCCGGCGCCTCCGGCGGCGGCGCCGAACCGGGATCGCTGACCGCGCGGCTGCTCGGCCTGCCCCGCGACGAGCGGCTCGCGGAGATCAACGAGTACGTCCGTGTGCAGCTCTCCGGGATCCTGCGGATGGAACTCGACACGCTCACCGCGGACACCCGGCTCGCCGACATGGGCCTGGACAGCCTGATGGTGATGGAGCTGATCAGCCGCTGCCGGGACGACCTGGGCCTGGAGATCAACAGCCGTGACTTCTTCGCCTGCCCCGGCATCGACTGGGGTTCCTTCCTGCACGAGCTGATCGAGGAGAAGTACCCCGTCGCCGACCCGTCGGCCCCGCAGCGCCAGGCGGCCACCGCATGACCGGCGCGCACCCCGAGCAAGCCCCGTCTTCCGAAGCCCGCACAGCCCCCGAAGGGACGAGCATCATGCAACCGCTGCCCGTGTCCGACTCGCCCGGCAAGGCCGACCACGACGTCGCCATCCTGGGCGCCGGTATCGCCGGGTCGATCCTGGCCGCCATCCTCGCCCGCCACGGGGTCAGGACCGTCCTGGTGGACGCCGGGGCCCACCCGCGCTTCGCCGTCGGCGAGTCGACGATCCCGTACACGTCGGTGATGCTGCGCATCCTGGCGGCGCGCTACCAGGTGCCGGAGATCGCACACCTGAGCCACTTCTCCACGATGCGCTCGAAGGTCTCGTCGAACTCGGGCCAGAAGAAGAACTTCGGCTTCGTCTACCACCGCGAGGGCGAGCCCCAGGACCCGCGGGAGATCAACCAGTTCGTGATCCCGGTGGCGCTGTCCACCGAGTCGCACATGTTCCGCCAGGACGTCGACGCCTACATGTTCAACGTGGCGGTGCGCTACGGCGCGGTGCCGCGGCTGAACACCCGGGTGACGGACGTCGCCATCGACGGCTCGGGCGCCACCCTCGCCGTCTCGGACGGGCCCGACATCCGGGCCCGGTACGTGGTGGACGCGGGCGGCCACAGCTCACCGCTGGCGAAGAAGTTCGGGCTGCGGGACGAGGTTCCCCAGCAGCGCACGCACTCGCGGACGCTGTTCACGCACATGGTGGGCGTCACCCCCTTCGACACCAGCCCGGCGGGCCGCAAGCACGACAACCCGAGCCCCTGGCACCAGGGCACCCTGCACCACGTCTTCAACGGCGGCTGGGTGTGGGTCATCCCCTTCGACAACCACCGGGGCGCCACCAACCGCCTCTGCAGCGTCGGCCTGACCCTGGACCCGCGCCGCCACCCCAAGACAGACCTCGCGCCGGACGTCGAGTTCGCCCAGTTCCTCGAACGCTTCCCGGACATCGCCCCGCAGTTCAAGCACGCCAAGGCGGCCCGCCCCTGGGTGTCCACCGGCCGGCTCCAGTACTCCTCGAGCCAGGTCGTCGGCGACCGCTTCTGCCTGACGTCGCACGCGGCGGGCTTCGTGGACGCCCTGTACTCGCGCGGTCTGACCAACACCACGGACGTGGTGAACTCCCTCGCCTGGCGGCTCATCGACGCGGTGAAGGACGACGACTTCTCCGCCGAGCGGTTCCGCCACATCGAGACGCTCCAGCAGGGCCTGGTCCGCGCCCACGACGACGTGGTCGCGTCCTCCTTCACCTCCTTCCGGGACTACGGCATGTGGAACGCCACGTTTCGCATGTGGGCCCTGGGCACGGTGCTCGGCACCCTCAACGCCCAGGACAAGCTCGTACGCTTCCAGCGCGGCCGGGACCCGATGGTCTGGCGCGAGCTGGAGGCGCAGCCGCACCCCGGCGCGCTCTTCCCCGCGAGCGTCGGCTTCAACAAGATCACCGACGCCGCCTGGTCCGCCTGCCGGGACGTCGAGGCGGGCCTGATGACCCCCGACCACGCCACCGGCGAACTCTTCGACCTGCTCCAGGACGACAGCTACGCCCCGCCCCCGTTCGGCCTGCACGACCCCGCGAACCGCTTCTACAACCCCAACCCGGCGCGCATGATCCGCACCATGCTCTGGGCCAAACGCGGCCCGGCCGCAGCCGACACCGGCCCCGTCCTGGCCAGCGCGCTCGGCGGATTCCTGCGCTCCCGGTTCCACAAGAGCTGACGACGGCCGACGAAGGAGGACGGGAAGATGTCTGACCCACACGAGGAGAAGCGCGCCGGGGCGGGGGTCCCGGCGGACGCGGGGCTCCCGGCGGACCCCGCCTGGTGCGAGGGTGCCGACGCGGTGGGGCCGTCGGAGTCGGCCCTCCCCGACGAGCCGTTCGACGATCCGGCGCCGGAGCCGGGGCCGGTCCACACGGTGGCCGTGCTCGGCGCCCACCTGGGCGGCGGCATGCTGGCCGCCGTCCTGGCCCGCGCGGGCGTGGACGTCGTCCTGGTGGACGCGCCGCACGACGCGACCGCGCCCGCCGGCGAGAGCACGGTGCCGTACACGGCAGAGGTCTTCGAGCTGCTCGCCCGCCGCTTCGACGTCCCCGAGCTCTCCGCGCTCGGCCACTTCGGGGAGCTGCCGCCGGAGATCCGCAGGACGTCCGGCGTCAAGAAGAGCATCGGCTTCGTCTACGCACGTCCCGGCGAGCCGGTGCGTCCGCGCCAGAAGGTGCAGTTCAACGTGCCGAGCGAGCACGGCGAATCGCATCTGTACCGGCCCGACGTCGACGCCTGGGTGCACCAGCTCGCGGTGGCGTACGGCAGCAAGGTCCCGCCGAGCCGCGCGCCCCTGGCTGACGTACGGGGCGGCCCCGGCGACTTCACCGTCCAGCTCGCCGACGGACGCTCCGTACGGGCCGGGTTCGTGGTCGACATGTCCGGCCCGGACGCCCCGATGCTGCGCCGCCTGGGCACCGCCCTGCGGCCGCTGCGCCACTCGTCGCGGGTCCTGACGGCGCAACTGCGCGGCGTGCGCCCGCTGGAGCGGCGGGTGGACCCCGGCGACGGCGGTACCGCCTGGACCGGGGGCACCACGCAGGTGGTCTTTCCCGGCGGCTGGCTGCAGCTGATCCCCTTCGGCGAGGAGCGGGGCGGCGAGCAGGCGCTGACGAGCGTGTCGGTGAGCCTGGACGCCAAGCGGTGGCCGCAGCGTTCGGCGTCACCGGACGCGGACTTCAAGGATCTGATACGCCAGTTCCCGGACCTGGAATGGCAGTTCGCGGCGGCCACGCCGGTACGCCCCTGGTCCGGCGGCGAGCAGTGGCAGTACGGCGCGTCGGCCACGGCGGGCGAGGGGTTCGTCGTGCTCGACCGCTCGGCGGTCCGCTGCGACTTCACGCTGTCCCGCGACGTCACGCTCACCGCCGAGCTGGTGCATGAGGCGGCGGTGAGCATCCTCGGCGCGGCCGAGGCCGGGGACTGGTCGGTCGAGCGCTTCCGGGGTCTTGAGTCCTTCCAGGCGTCCTTGACCGAGCACAGCGACCGTCTGCTCCAGACGGCGCTCACCGCCACCACCGACTTCCGCCTGTGGAACGCCTTCTGCCGCGTCTGGCTACTGCATTCCATGTTCGCCGCGCTCTCCCTCAAGCGGGCCCGCAACGACGCGCTCGCCAGGCCCGGCGCCGCCGACCAGTGGGCAGAGCTGGAGGGCTACCGCGGCAACGGCATGTGGTACCCCGCCTACCCGGGCTTCGGGGTTCTGTTCGACGACACGTACCGGCTGCTGCGCCAGGTCGCCGACGAGCGCGTCACCGCGGGCGCCGCGGCCGAGCGGATTTTCGGCCAGATGCGGAGCGCGGCATTCATCCCGCCGCTCTTCGGCTTCGGCGACCCGTCCGACCGCTACTACAACTTCACTCCGCTCAAGCGGGTCAAGGTCCTGCTGTGGGCCAAGCGCAAGGCCCCGCACCTGGTACGCAGGGTGCTCACCAAGGGCGCCACGATCCAGCCGAGCGTCACCGAATAACAGTCGGCGGGCCGCCCCTTCGCGGGGCGGCCCGTTGGTGCGTTCAGGCCAACAACTCCCCCTGGAAGCCGACGCGTTCTGGACGCTCCCGCGGGGTACCGGGATGCTCTACACCAACCAGCGAGCCGTGCGTGAATGGGTGGTAACTTTGATCGCCGCGAGCCGTGGACACCTGACGGAGGGCCCCCTATGAACGCCGGTAACGGGATCCCTTACGCGGAGAAGGCCGAGCCGCGCCGGCGGAGCGCGACGCGCGGCGGGCACCCCCCGTCGGCCCGCAGCGGCCGGCGCCCTGGGGAGAACAGCACCAAGGACCAGATCCTCACCGCGGCACTCGACCTCTTCGCCGCCAAGGGCTACTCGGGCACCACGATCCGGGCGATCGCGGGCGAGGCCGGTGTCGATCCGGCCCTGGTGCACCACTTCTTCAGCACGAAGGAAGGCGTCTTCCACGCCGCGGTCAACTCCCGCCTGAGCGTGTCGTCGCTCTTCGACGCCCTGGCGGACGACGACTCGCGGCCCGCCCCCGAGGACCGCGCCGAGTGGGTCGCCCGTACGTTCCTGTCGTTCTGGGAGGACGAGTCGACGCGGCCCGCGATGGTCGCCATCTACCGCACGGGTCTGGCGGACGAGTCGACGTCGAGGACGTTCCGGGACCGCATCGAGTCCAGCATGGGGAACTTCGTGCTGCGGCTGGTGCCCGAAGTGACCGAGCGCACCGAGGTGTTCACCTCATTGATGTCCGCGCAGCTCGCGGGTCTCGCGATGCTGCGCTACGTCCTCAAGGTGGAGCCGCTGGCCTCGGTCGACTTCGAGGACCTGCTCACGTGGTTCGTGCCCGCGCTCAATGTGCACTTCGACAAGCTGGCGCAGGGCTAGGTCCGTCGGCGTTTCCCGCTCCCGCACGGCCGCCTCGGACCGCGCGAGGACGAGCACGCCCCATCCCGCCAGGTACGCGGCGGCGAGCGCGGCCAGGAGGCCGGCGGGGCCGGACACCCCGCGCTCCCCCAGGACGACGGTCCCGATGAGGGACGCGAAGACCGGGTTGACGAGCGTGACGGTGGCGAGCGGCGCGTCGAGGCTGTCCCTGAAAGCGAGTTGACTGAGCATCAGCCCTGCCGTCCCGAGTCCCGCGGTGACCGCGACGATGACCACGGCCACCCAGAGCGGCAGCGCGGCAGAGTCGGCGGTGTCGCCGCCGGACAGTTTCAGGACGGCCGTCTGTGCCAGCGCCGACGCGGTGGCGAAGGCGATCCCGGCGGCGGTCGCGTACCAGAGGCTCCGCCCGACCCGGCCGCGGCACAATGCCGCCGCCGTCATGGCGAGGCCGAGGGCCACCGCGGTCGCGGCGATGACGCCGAGCACCTCCGGCGTACGCAGCGTGCGGCTCGCGGCGGCGGACCCGGTGAGGGAGAGCAGCCCGGCGACTCCCGTCACCGTCAGCGCCGTACCGGCCCACTGGGCCGAGGTCATCCTCGTACGCGAGACGGCGGCGGACAGGAGGGGCGCCGCGACGAGCGTGAGGACGCCGAGGGTCTGGACGGTGATGAGCGGTCCGTGCCGCAGCGCCCCCACGTGGAGCGCCGCGCCGGACAGGTTGAACAGGACGGAGGCCCACCAGGCCCCCGTACGGAAGAGACCACCGGCCCCTCGCGCCGCCACCCGCCGCTGCACGACGGCAGCGGCGGCGTAGGCGAGGGCCGAGACGATGCCGAGCGACAGAACCGGCACGACGGTGTCCACCGCGGCTTCCTTTCGCAGACGGGGACCCGGCGGACCGGGGGCGCGGGGTCTCCCCCCGGCCCCCGATCCGGATCCGGTCCCTCAGGGTGGTGTCACGCGCCTCCGGGCACGTCCGTGACGTCCTCCGGGCGGATCCTCGGCAGGGCGAGGACGAGCAGGCAGGAGAGGCCGAAGCAGCCGATCTGCCAGTAGACGACCTGCTCGAAGCTCTCGCTGAAGTTGGTCCTGCGCGCCTCGGGCACCGCCTTCTCCAGGACCGCGGCCCGCACCTTGTCCTTGACCTCCTGCGGGGCCGGGTTGTTCGCCATCTCCTTCTCGATGGCCGCGCAGCTCTCCGGTGTCTCGGTGAGGTCCTTCTGGTTCATGCGGTCGTGGAAGCAGGTCTGGAATCCGGCGACCGCCTTGTCCTGCTGGCCGTCGACGACACCCGCCGCCGTGAGGTCGCTGCGCAGCGCGGACACGGCCGCCTGGCTGGAGTCGTCGGCGTTCGTGCCGAGGAATCCGTAGAAGAGGATGCCCGCGACCGCGATGCCGATCGCGATGCCGACCTGCTGCACGGTGGCGAGCATGCCGGACGCCGAGCCCGCCTCGCGGGAGCGGATGCCGGCCAGGATGATGCCGGTGCACGGGGCGAGGAAGAAGCCGCCGCCGAGGCCGGCCACCATCAGCGAGGGGATCAGCTGGTAGCCGTGCAGGTCCGATCCGGCCCAGTGGACGGTCGCGATCACCCCGGTCATGCCGACGAGCAGCAGACCGGTGCCGAGCGCGAGCGTCTTGGTGCCGAGCTTCTTGACCACGGCCGTGGAGCGCGCCGAACCGGCCGCGATGAGAACGGCGAAGCCGAGGCTCACCAGACCCGCCGAGATCGGTGTGTAGGCGAACCCGACCTGCAGGCTCATGAAGAACGTCATGAAGAAGGACGGGATGCCCGCGAAGAACACGACGCTGATCAGCAGCCCGACCGAGAACGACCGTTCCTTGAACAGTCTCATCGGCACCAGCGGCGACTTGTCGGGGTTGTTCGACAGCTTGGCCTCGTAGAGCGCGAATCCGATCAGGATCAGCGGGCTGAGGCCGAGCAGTGCGAGGCTCCAGGCCGGCCAGTCGTGCTCGCGGCCGATGACCAGCGGCAGGATGAGGCTGAAGAGTCCCGCGGAGAGGATCGTCGCGCCCACGACGTCGAGGCGCTGGGCGCCGTCGGCCTTGGACTCGGGGATCTTGGCGAGGCCGAGTGCGAGTGCCACCAGGCCGACGGGCAGGTTGACGTAGAAGATCGCACGCCAGTCGGTGCCCAGGACGTCCAGATCGATCAGCCAGCCGCCGAGCACGGGCCCGAGCACGGTGCCGAGGCCGATCGAAGCCCCGTACATGGCGAGGGCCTTGGGGCGCTCACGCGTCGAGAAGGTGACCTGGATGATCGAGAGGACCTGAGGGAACATCAGGCCCGAGCACAGGCCCTGCAGTACCCGGGATCCGATCAGGAACGTCGACGTGGGGGCCGCGCCGCACAGTGCCGATGCGGCGGTGAAGCCCAGCATGCCGATGAGGAAGATCTTCCGGCGGCCGTAGATGTCGCCGAGCCTGCCACCGGTCACCAGCGCACAGGCGAAGGCCAACGAGTAGACGGCGACGACCAGTTGGATCTCGGCGAAGGTGGCGCCCAGGTCGCTCTGCAGCGACGGCAGGGCGACCATCGTGATGGTGGTGTCCAGCATCTGCATAAAGATCGCGGAGAGCGTGACCGCGAGGACCACCCAGCGCGCGGAGTGTCCGGCGGACCCTGACCCGGACGAAGTACCCGGCGGATTCCCCGCCTTCACATCGGTACTCATTGCTTCCATGTTCCCTCCTCGGGCCCACTGACTGCGGCCTGCTGGATTATTCACTGTCCAATGAAGTCTACGAGCATTGAATTTCCTCACGCAACCCTGAAGGCCTGCTTCCGGACATCCGGGCTCCGCTCAACTCGATGCCGCGTGGGGAGGTTTGAGGCGCAGTTACGTTGCCGGGTCGAGACGTTGGCTTGATTCCACCGGCGCCGAGAGACCCCGGACCGAGACATGCCAAAGGGGGCCTTTGCGTTTATGAACGCAAAGACCTCACGAAACGGGCCGCCCTACGCTCGCTGCGGTCCCTTGCGCCTGCCGGACCGGATCAACGCCCGGCCTCGAGATAGCCGGCGACGACCGGCATGAGTGCGCGGACGAGTTCGTCGGAGCCGCCCTCCTTCGCCAACTCGGCCGGAAGCAGCTCAAGATGACGTGCCATCACGACGCCGACGAACAGGCTGCTGATCAGCGCGAGCCGCATCTCGCCGTCCTCGTCGTCGGCGACCCCCTCGGGCACGAGCGACTGCCGCAGCCGCGACTCGGCGGCGGACAGATCGAGCGCGGACCGCAGGACGCCGAGGATGCGCGTGCGCTGCACCTGGTCGTCCCAGTCGGCCACCGCGTTGCGGAGCAGCCACTCCGCGGCGTCCGGATCGCGCCGCCCGACGGCTTCGCGAAGCACCTCGGCCGGCCGGACCGTCTCCGCCACCACGGCGGTGAACAGGGCCTCCTTGGAGGGGAAATAGTGCCCGACCAGGGCGGGATCGCAGCCCGCGTTCGCGGCTATGGAGCGCACGGAGGCCCTGCGGAATCCCTGTTCGGCGAAGAGGTCCGCGGCCGACCGCATGATGGCCTCCCGCGTGCTCGGCACACCCTTCTCGTCCCCCACTGCGCCAGCCCCTCTCGATCACGAGCCCGCACGGAATCAATTCAACTGCCGATGAAGTCTACATAGAGTGAGTTCATCGGTCCAGCCATCGCCCCGCGCCGCCACCTCGTCGGCGACCGCCCGCGGATCCGGTGCCGGTCCAATGCCGCTCGAACGACGGCCGACCGGCGCCCGAACGGCGGTACGTTGCCGGTCGGCCGGTGACCCAGGATGAATTCAACGCCTATTGAAATATCCTGACGGCGCTTCTACGCTCGGGCCGGGTGGCGGTTCGGACAGCCGTCCGACCGTCCAACCACCCCTAGCGAGAGAGGACTTGTGCCGGTGACGAAGCAGACAGAGCGGCTCGATCGAGTCATCATCCGGTTCTCGGGTGACTCCGGCGACGGCATGCAGCTCACCGGGGATCTGTTCACCTCGGAGACGGCATCCTTCGGCAACGACCTGTCCACCCTGCCGAACTTCCCCGCCGAGATCCGCGCCCCCGCGGGAACGCTGCTCGGAGTCTCCAGCTTCCAACTGCACTTCGCCGACCACGACATCCTCACGCCGGGCGACGCGCCGGACGTGCTCGTCGCGATGAACCCGGC
Source organism: Streptomyces sp. NPDC032198 (assembly GCF_040636975.1). Taxonomy (NCBI): domain Bacteria; kingdom Bacillati; phylum Actinomycetota; class Actinomycetes; order Kitasatosporales; family Streptomycetaceae; genus Streptomyces; species Streptomyces sp. NPDC032198. The sequence continues at coordinate 596,802 of NZ_JBEZVL010000003.1, forward strand.
GGCGCTGAAGGCCAATCTCGGTGACGTGCCGCGGGGCGCGGAGATCATCGTGAACACGGACGAGTTCACGCCGCGAGCGCTCCAGAAGGTGGGGTACGCCTCAAGTCCGCTGGAGGGCAACGCCCTTGACGCGTACCGGGTGCATCCGGTGCCGTTGACGACGCTGACAGTCGAGGCGCTCAAGGAGTTCGACCTCTCGCGCAAGGACGCCGACCGGTGCAAGAACATGTTCGCGCTCGGCCTGCTGTCATGGATGTATCACCGCCCGACCGAGGGCACCGAGAAGTTCCTGCGGACGAAGTTCGCCAAGAAGCCGCAGATCGCCGAGGGGAACGTCGCTGCCTTCAGGGCGGGTTGGAACTTCGGCGAGACGACGGAGGACTTCGCCGTCTCGTACGAGGTCGCTCCGGCGGCCGAAGCCTTCCCGGCCGGCACGTACCGCAACATCTCCGGGAACCTCGCCCTCTCCTACGGCCTGGTCGCCGCGAGCCGCCAGACGGGACTGCCCCTGTTCCTTGGCTCGTATCCGATCACTCCGGCCTCCGACATCCTGCACGAGCTGTCCAGGCACAAGAACTTCGGCGTACGCACCTTCCAGGCCGAGGACGAGATCGCCGCGATCGGCGCCGCGCTGGGGGCCGCGTTCGGCGGCTCGCTGGCCGTCACCTCCAACTCCGGCCCCGGTGTGGCGCTGAAGTCGGAGACCATCGGGCTCGCGGTGTCGCTGGAACTGCCGCTGCTGATCGTGGACATCCAGCGCGGCGGCCCTTCCACCGGTCTGCCGACCAAGACCGAGCAGGCGGATCTGCTCCAGGCGATGTACGGGCGCAACGGCGAGGCACCGGTGCCGATCGTGGCACCCAAGACCCCGGCGGACTGCTTCGACGCGGCGCTGGAGGCGGCCCGCATCGCGGTCACCTACCGCACACCGGTGTTCCTGCTGTCCGACGGCTATCTGGCCAACGGCTCCGAGCCGTGGCGCATCCCGCAGGCCGATGAACTGCCCGAGATGCTGGTGCAGTTCCCGCAAGGACCCAACCACGTCCTGGACGACGGCACCGAGGTCTTCTGGCCGTACAAGCGCGACCCGCAGACCCTGGCCCGTCCGTGGGCGATCCCGGGCACGCCCGGCCTGGAGCACCGCATCGGCGGCATCGAGAAGCAGGACGGCACCGGCAACATCTCCTACGATCCCGCCAACCACGACTTCATGGTCCGCACCCGCCAGGCCAAGATCGACGGCATCCAGGTCCCTGACCTCGAAGTCGACGACGCGACCGGCGACGCCAAGTTGCTCGTCCTGGGCTGGGGTTCGACCTACGGCCCCATCACCGCGGCAGTACGCCGCCTGCGCCGCGAGGGCCTGTCCATCGCCCAGGCCCATCTGCGCCACCTCAATCCCTTTCCCCACAACCTGGGCGAGGTCCTTGAGCGTTACGACAAGGTCGTGATCCCGGAGATGAACCTGGGCCAGCTCGCCCTGTTGATCCGCGGGACCTACCTGGTGGACGCCGTATCGCACACGCAGGTCAACGGGATGCCGTTCAAGGCCGAGCAACTCGCCACCGTCCTGAAGGAGGCCCTCCATGCCCGCTGAGGCACTCACCCTCGTCCCCAAGGCCGAGGCCAAGCAGTCCATGAAGGACTTCAAGTCCGACCAGGAGGTGCGCTGGTGCCCCGGCTGCGGTGACTACGCCGTCCTGGCCGCCGTGCAGGGCTTCATGCCCGAACTCGGCCTGGCCAAGGAGAACATCGTCTTCGTCTCCGGCATCGGCTGCTCCTCCCGCTTCCCGTACTACATGAACACCTACGGGATGCACTCCATCCACGGCCGCGCCCCCGCCATCGCCACCGGACTCGCCTCCTCACGCCGCGACCTGAGCGTCTGGGTGGTCACCGGCGACGGCGACGCACTGTCCATCGGCGGCAACCACCTCATCCACGCCCTGCGCCGCAACGTCAACCTGAAGATCCTGCTCTTCAACAACCGCATCTACGGCCTTACCAAGGGCCAGTACTCCCCGACCTCCGAAGTCGGCAAGATCACCAAATCCACGCCGATGGGCTCCCTCGACGCACCCTTCAACCCGGTGTCCCTCGCGATCGGCGCGGAGGCCAGCTTCGTGGCCCGCACCGTGGATTCGGACCGCAAGCACCTCACCTCGGTACTGCGCGAGGCCGCCGAGCACCCCGGCACCGCCCTGGTGGAGATCTACCAGAACTGCAACATCTTCAACGACGGCGCCTTCGAAGTCCTCAAGGACAAGCAGCAGGCCGAGGAAGCCGTCATCCGCCTGGAACACGGACAGCCCATCCGCTTCGGCCCACCCCTGGAAAACGGTCTGGGCTCCAAGGGCGTCGTGCGCGATGCGGCCACCGGGGATCTCAAAGTCGTCCCGGTCACTTCCGAGACCGAGTCTCAGATCCTGGTCCACGACGCGCACTCCACCTCGCCCACGCTCGCGTTCGCACTGTCCCGCCTCGCCGATCCGGACACCCTGCACCACACCCCCATCGGCGTCTTCCGCAACGTCGAACGCCCCGTCTACGACACCCTGATGTCCGACCAGCTCGACACCGCCATCGAGCAGAACGGCAAGGGCGACCTCACCACCCTCCTCACCGGCAATGACACCTGGACCGTGGAGCGATCCTCATGACGTACGTCATCGCCCAGCCCTGCGTCGACCTCAAGGACAAGGCCTGCATCGACGAATGCCCCGTCGACTGCATCTATGAGGGCGCGCGGAAGATGTACATCCAGCCCGACGAATGCGTCGACTGCGGTGCCTGCGAACCCGTCTGCCCGGTCGAAGCCATCTTCTTCGAGGACGACACTCCTGACGAGTGGCAGGACTACCGCAAGACGGACCTGGAGTTCTTCGCCGAGCTCGGCTCGCCGGGCGGTGCTTCCCGGCTCGGGCCCCTCGACACGGATCACCCCGTGGTCACCGCGCTGCCCGCCCCGCTCCTCTGAGGTCAGCCCGCCCGCCCCACCACCAGCCACTTCGACGGCAGTTCGATCCGGGTGCCGTCCGGGGTGAACTCGGTGGTGGTCAGCGGCAGTTCACCCTCGGCGAGCACCGAGAGGCCCGCCGCCGTGACGTACTCCGGCACCGCGGCGTCCGCGACCTCGCCCGGCGTGAGGCCGTGCGAGAAGACCGGCGCCAGCTTCGGCGGCGGGCCCTCCGGGCTCGTGGCGAGGCCTCTGAGGACCGCCCCCGCGGTCTCGGCGAGCTCGACGACGAACGCCCTGCCGCGCTCGCCGAGCAGCGTCGCGATGCCGTCGACGAGTGGCTGACGGTCATCGGGATCGCACTGGTGGAGCACTCCGCGCATATAGACGTTCACGTCGCCGAGCTCCGCGTGCAGCTGCTCGGCCTCGGACTTCTCCGCCGCGTCGACCTGGCGGAACTCCACCTGCCCCGCCGGGTCGGCGTTCCGTGCGTGCCGCAGGGCGGCGGCCGACAGATCGACGCCCAGGACGCGCGGGTAGCGGTCGGCGAGGAAGCGGCTCTGGGTGCCGTTGCCGCAGCCGAGGTCCACGACGGGCAGGCCCGCGGCCGTCATGTGCGGCTCGAAGAGGGCGAGGTGGATGCCGACGGTGAGCACGGGTTCGGCGTCCCAGAAGACGGCGCCCTCCTCGTCGGGGGCATCCCGCCAGAACCCCTCCCACGCCTCCTTGTACCGACTCGTGACACTCATGGACAGCTCCCCAGGGTCGTGACGACGACCGTCGAAGCCGTCGGCAAGATCGGTCTATCGCGCCCGGGGTGCGCGGACAAGTCACCGGCGCAATCATTCGCCGCGCCTTCACGCGTTCCCTGCCGATCGCACGCCCCCGAGAGACGCCCGGGGTTCTCACCTACTAGGCGGCACCAGCTCGAACCACACGGTCTTGCCGGAGGCCGTACGGCTGGTCCCCCACTCCTTGGCGAGCACGCTGACGATCCGCAGTCCGCGCCCGAACTCGTCGCCGGGGCCCGCGTTCAGGAGCGTGGGCAGGGTGTGGTCGTCGTCCTCGACCTCGCAGATCAGGGTGGCTCCTGAGCGGACGAGGCGGAGGTCGACGCGGCCGCCGCGCGAGTGCCGCACGGCGTTCGTGACCAGCTCGCTGACCAGGAGCTCGGCGGTCTCGGACAGGGCGTCGCGGGACCAGGTGCGCAGCTGGTCGCGGACCAGTTCGCGCGCCCTGCTCACCTCGCTCGGGTCCAGTGCGAGCCGCCAGTGCGCGACGTCCTCGTCCGCGACGCCGTTCAGGCGGGCCATCAGGAGTGCCACATCGTCCTTGCGTCCGCCGCGGGTGTTGAGGGCGCGGATGATGGTGTCACAGGCGTCGTCCATGGAGGCGGCCGGGTGGGCCGCGGACTCGGTGAGCGTGGCGAGTCCGACGCCGATGTCCTCGCCGCGGACCTCGACGAGGCCGTCGGTGCACATCAGCAGCCGGTCGCCGGGCGCCACCCGGACGGTGACCGCCTCGAAGGGCACGCCTCCGACGCCGATGGGTGCCCCGGTCGGCAGGTCGAGGAGTTCGCTGCGGCCGTCGTCGGCGCGGACGAGGACGGGCGGGATGTGTCCCGCGTTGGCGAGGTGCAGCTCGCTCGCGATGGGGTCGTAGACCGCGTACAGACACGTCGCGAGGTAGTGCTCGCCGAGCCGCTGTGCCAGGTCGTCGAGGTTGCGCAGGAGCTGGGCGGGCGGCAGGTCGAGGGCGGCCATGGTCTGCACGGCGGTGCGCATCTGCCCCATCATCGCGGCCGAGTTGAGGCCGTGGCCCATCACGTCGCCGACGACGAGCGCGGTGCGCGATCCGGGCAGTTTCACGGAGTCGAACCAGTCGCCGCCGACCCGGCCGAGGAGGGTGCCCGGCAGATAGCGGGTGGCGATGTCACAGCCCGTCATGCGCGGCTCGATGTGCGGCAGCATGCTGTCCTGGAGGGTGTCGGCGACGCTCTCCTGGTAGGTGTACATGCGGGCGTTGTCGAGCACGAGGCCCGCGCGGGCGGCGAGTTCGGCGCCGGTGACGCGGTCCATGTCGTTGAAGACGGGCCGCTCCTGGTGGCGCAGCAGGATCATGAATCCGAGCACCACATTGCGGGCCTTCAGCGGTACGACGAGCATCGAGCGGTGGTTGATGAGCGGGCGGATGTCGCGCTTCTCGAACTGCGAGGCGATCGCGTTGCCCATCTCCTCGGTGATGCGCGGCACGAGGACCGGATCGCCGGAGGTCATGCACTGGAAGAACGGTGTGTGCGACGGGAACGGCATCGATTCGCCGACGGGTACGACGTCGTCCCAGCGGCCCGGCTCGTCCGTGTGCTCAAGGGCGACCCTGTGCCACATCGTGGTCTCGTCCGGCGGCCCTTCCGGGAAGCCCTCGCCCGCGACGACCTGCTCGCGCAGGTACGTGCCCGCGACGTCCGTGAACCGCGGCACGACGGCCCGGCTGACCTCGATGATGGTCTGCGAGAGGTCGAGCGAGGAACCGATGCGCCCGCTGACCTCGTTCAGGAACTCCAGGTGCTCGCGCACCGCCGCGTACTCCAGGTCCTCGACCTCGTCGGGTGCGGCGGGTCCCGGCGCGACGCCGTGGGCGGCCTCCTGCTGGGCGCGCAGCCTGCGCGCCTTGCGCTCGGCGCGCCGCGGTACGCCCCAGTCCGGTGTGACGGGCACCCGGTCGTGCTTGCTGAACTCCAGGACGGGATAGCCCAGTTCGAGGATCTGCGCCACGATGCGGGAGCTCTCGCCCACGCTCATGCTGGGCAGGATCTCGGGCAGCCGTTCGGCCAGCTCGTCCGCTCCGGGGAAGTCCGTGTGCAGGGCGAAGCCCGGTGCTATCCGCTCGACCTGTCCCGGCTCGCGGTCGTCCTCGTCGGCCAGCCGGTCGGCGTCCGCCGCGAGCACGAGCAGCCGCTCGGGCCCAGGGCCGACGAGGGGGTACGCCCACCACAGGACGTCGACCCGGTGCTGTTCGCCGCCGGGCACGGACAGCCGCGCGCGCCCGGCCGCCGGGTACGAGATGTGTCCGTCGAGGGAGGTCTCCAGGTCGGGCCCCAGGCCGTCGTACTCGCCGTAGTTCGCGTGTCCCCCGGGGATCGCGCCCGCCACCGGAAGCAGGTCGCCCGCCGGACTTCCGACGGCCGTCTCCTTCGCGTACCCGAACAGCTTCCGTGCGCCGGTGCTCCAGTGCGAGACGAGGCCCGCGCCGTCGACGACGACCACGGCGAGCGGGATCCGGCCGGCCACGGCGAACTGCCCCACCGGCCCGCCCGGGGTGCCGTATTCCATGGCCAACGCTCCTTCCGGCGGCACCGCGAAGACCTGCGCCGCCCCAACCACCGTACGACCGACCCAGGTTGCCGTGGGGCTCAATAGGGGAATTGGGCCGCGCGGGGGCGCCTCCGGCGGGTGTTTTCCGCCGGAGGCGCCAGAAGGAGCCGGCGTCCAGCAGCGTCAGTCTGCGTTAGTCAGCGTCAGTCTGCGTGGCCCAGTTGCAGATCCCGCTCCGTGCGCCCGCCGCCCGCGACCTGGAGCACGGTCGCCACCGGCGGGTAGCCCGCGGCGATGACCGTGTACTCGCCGGACGACAGGTCGATGAACCGGAAGGTGCCGTCCTCCCTCGTCGTGAGGGTGTCCACGACGTTGCCCGCCGCGTCGAGCAGCGTCACGCGGGCGTCCTCCACGGGCCGCCCGCCGGTGGCCCGCACGGTCCCGCGCAGGACGGCGCCGCCCGCGAGCTCGACGTCCTGCCGGGTCTCGCGGGAGGCCTGCACGGAGACGGGCAGGGCCGCGGGCCGGAAGGCGGGCGCGCTGGCGGCCAGGGTGTACTCGCCCGCCACCAACTCGGTGATCACATAGCCGCCTTCGCGCCCGCTGCGGGTGGTGGCGACGACCTCCCCGCGGACATCGGTGAGGGTGACCGCGGCGTCCCTGACCGGCGTCCCGTCGGCGGTGACCACGCTGCCGGCCAGGCGTCCCGCGCCGCCGAGCACCACGTCCAGCTCCACGGGGCGCTCGCCGACCGTGACGGTGACCGCCTGCGGCTGATGGCCCCCGGCGGCCGCGATCAGAACGAACGATCCCGAGCCCGGCGTGGAGAGCGCGTACCGCCCGTCGTCCCCGCTCGCACCGCGGCCGATCTGCCGGCCCCCGACGTCGATGAGGGTCAGGGCGGCGCGGGGCACCACGGTGCCGTCCGGGTGCTGCACGGTGCCGCAGACGGGGACCCCGGCGGCGTACGAGGTGCGGGCCTGGGGGATGTTCGTGGGCTCGGCCGTGGGGGCGTCCTGGGACGCTGCGCTGGACAACAGGGGTGTCTCCTTGAGGAAGAAGGTGATCAGCATGCCGAGGACGAGCACCGGCACCAGGTAGAGGAAGATGCGGGGCATCGCGTCGGCGTACGCCTGGATGTAGCCCTCGCGCAGCGGGGCGGGCATCGCGTGGACGAGCTGCGGGGTGATGGCCTCGGGGTCCGGGAGACCGGCCCCGGCCGGGATGCGGTCGGCGAGCGAGTCCGCGAGCCGGTCGGCGAAGAGCGTGCCGAAGATCGCGGCGCCGACGCTGCCGCCGATCTGCCGGAAGTAGTTGTTGGCGCTGGTGGCGGTGCCGAGGTCGGAGGGGCGTACCGCGTTCTGCACGGCGAGGATGAGCACCGGCATGACGAGTCCGACGCCCGCGCCGAGCACGGCCATCCAGATGCTGTAGTGCAGCCGGGGTGTGTCGGCCTCGAGCCGGGAGAGCAGCCACATGCCGATGACGGACAGGATGCCGCCGATGACCGGATAGATCTTGTAGCGCCCGGTGTGGCTGATGAGCTGTCCGGAGAGGACCGAGGCGCCGACGACGCCGCCCATCATCGGCAGCATGAGCAGGCCCGACTCGGTGGCGCTCGCGCCGTCCACCATCTGCAGGAAGGTCGGCAGATAGCTGGCCGCCCCGAAGAGGGCGACGCCGACGACCATGCCCACCACGCCGGTGATGTTGAAGACCGAGTCGCGGAACAGCCGCAGCGGGATGATCGGTTCTGCGGCGAAGTGTTCGGCGACAACGAAGAGCGCGGCCGAGGCGACGGCTCCGGCCGCGAGCCCCAGGATGACGCGCGATCCCCACGCGTACTCGGTGCCGCCCCAACTGGTCACGAGCACCAGGCAGGTGGAGGCCGAGGCGAGCAACAGCGCGCCGAGGACGTCGAGTCGGGCCCTCACCGCGCGCTTGGGCAGCTTGAGCCCGAAGCTGACGACGAGGAGGGTGACGAGCCCGAAGGGCACGTTGAAGTAGAAGCACCAGCGCCAGGTGACGTGGTCGGTGAAGAACCCGCCGAGCAGCGGTCCCGCGACCGACGCGAGGCCGAAGGAGGCACCGATCAGGCCCATGTAGCGGCCGCGTTCCCGGGGCGGGACGATGTCCGCGATGATCGCCTGTACGCCGATCATGAGGCCGCCCGCGCCGATGCCCTGGATGGCGCGGAAGGCGATGAGCTGGTCCATCGTGCGCGACCAGCCGGCCAGTGCGGAGCCGATGACGAAGATGACGATGGCGAACTGGAAGACGCCTTTGCGCCCGAAGAGGTCCCCGAGCTTGCCGTAGATGGGCAGCCCGATCGTGGACGTGAGCAGATAGGCGGTGATCGCCCAGGACATCCGGTCCAGGCCGTGCAGTTCACCGACGATCTTCGGGAGCGCGGTGGCGACGATCATCTGCTCGAGCGCGGCGAGCAGCAGGGCGAGCATGAGCCCGACGAAGACCATGCGGACGCGCCCGGGGCTGAGCCCGGCCGTCGCCGACACGTGCTCCTGGGGTGGCGGCGCCTCTTCGATGCCCGGCGGCACCGTGGCCACCGCCGCCCCCTCGGCGTCCTCCTGCTCGGCGCCCTGCACCAGCGTCGTGCCACCCACGTCCTGCTCCCCTCGTCAGCGCCTGCGCCGCATTTCTCGCATTACGCGACAACTGCGAGCAAGCGCGACGAGTCGCCCCTGCGTGGGGTCCGGCACACGTATGCGCCGGTGGGAGCCCTACGCCGTACAATTGGCCCGAACAGAAAACCACTCGAAACGGTGAGCGTGACAACAACCCTTATGGGTTACCGCAGTTGAGGACCTACTTCTCGACCTCGGCGGCGAGCTTGCCGAGCACCGCGTCGTAGATCCGCCCGAGTCCCTTGGGCGCGAAGGTCTTCTCGAAGAAGCCGCCGATGCCGCCCGCGCCGTTCCACACGGTGGAGACGACCACGCGCGCCTTGCCCTCCCCCGCCGGGGTCACGGTCCAGGTGGTGACCATGGAGGAGTTGCGGTCCTTCTCGACGAGCTCGCCGTCGGTCGGCTCGCTGACCTCCAGGAGGCAGTCCCGGATGCGCTTGCTGGTGGCCTGCAGCTTCCAGTGGACGAGCGTCCCGTCACCGTCGCCGCCCTCACGCACCTCGAACTCACTGAAGTGCTCGGACAGGATCTTCGGACGCGTGCCTTCGTAGTCGGCGAGCGCGTCGAAGACGTCCTCCGGCTGCGCCGCGATGATCCGCTCCGTGGTCGCCTCGACCTGCGCCATGGCACTTCCTCCAGCACTCGGTTGTTCAGGGTGATCCCCGGAAGCCAACCACCCTGCGCACCGGGCTCCCAAATCGGGGTCCCCTCGGGGCCCCCGAGGTATCCCCTCGCACGATCAAGGGAACATGTGTTCTATTCTGTGGTCAGTGCTACCGAGGAGGCGTCATGCGCTGGGAGAACCTCGCCGACGGGCCGTCACGGGGTGTCGCGGATGCCGCGCTGTTCGGCGCGGACGCGGTCACCACCAGGACCTTCGACACCCCGGAGTTCCGTGGGATCACCTTCCACGAGATCCGGGCCAGGACGATCGTGAACCGGGTGCCCGGTGCGTCCCGCATGCCGTTCGAGTGGACGGTCAATCCGTACCGGGGGTGCACGCACGCGTGCGTCTACTGTTTCGCGCGCAAGACGCACAGCTATCTGGACCTGGACACGGGGCTCGGCTTCGACAGCCAGATCGTGGTCAAGGTCAACGCCCCCGACCTGCTGCGCCGCCAGCTCGCCTCACCCCGCTGGCACGGCGAGCACATCGCGATGGGCACGAACGTCGACTGCTACCAGCGGGCCGAGGGGCGTTACGGCCTCATGCCGGGGATCATCGCCGCCCTGCGCGACCACGCGAACCCCTTCTCCATCCTCACGAAGGGCACGCTGATCCTGCGGGACCTCGACCTGCTGCGGCAGGCCGCCGCCGTCACCGACGTGGGGATCTCCGTGTCGGTCGGCTTCGTCGACCAGGAGCTGTGGCGCACGGTCGAGCCGGGCACGCCAGCTCCGGAGCGGCGGCTCGACGTCGTTCGCACACTGACCGGTCACGGCATCGGGTGCGGGGTGCTCATGGCGCCCGTGATCCCCTTCATCGGGGACCGGGCCGAGCAACTGCGGGCGACCGTACGGGCCATCGCCGCCTCGGGGGCGACATCCGTGACGCCGCTCGTGCTGCATCTGCGGCCGGGGGCGCGCGAGTGGTTCATGGCCTGGCTGGAGCAGCACCATCCGTATCTCGTGCGGCGCTACGAACGGCTGTACGCGGAAGGCGCCTACGCACCCAAGTGGTACCAGCGCCGGATCACCCGCCAAGTGCACGAGCTGGCCGAGGAGTTCGGCATCGGCCCCGCACGCGCGGACGCCACCCGACGCATCCGCGCACCTCGAGAAACCAGCGCCGAGACCGCCCCCGCCCCGCCCGGCGGCACCCAGCTCACCCTGCTGTGAACCCACCGTCCAGGATGGACCCCATGAGCCGACTGACCCACATCAACGCCCCCGACGGCGTCTTCCCCGCCACCGCGTACACGCATGTCGTCATGGGCACCGGCCGCTTCGTGGCGATCTCCGGGCAGCTCCCCCTGGACGAGGACGGTGAGCTGGTCGGCGAGGGGGACGCGGCCGCCCAGGCGCGGCAGGTCTTCGACAATCTGCGGCGCTGCCTGCTGGCCGCGGGCGGCGGCTTCGACGACATAGTGAAGCTGACGTACTACGTCACAGACATGGCGTACATGCCCGCGATCCGGGCGGCACGGGACGTGCACATGGACCCGGAGCGGCTCCCGGCGTCCTCCGCCGTGCAGGTCGCCGCTCTCGTCTCGCCGCGGTTCATGATGGAGATCGAGGCGTACGCCGTCCTGTGACCACGGCGGACACCGGCAGGCCGGGGAGCTAGCCCGGCAGTCGGGCGAGGGCCGCGGCGGCCGCCGCCGCGAGCCGCGGATAGCCCATGGCCCGCGTCAGGACGGGCCGGGCCCGTGGGTCCCCCAGCGCCCCCAGGCCCTCCACGCAGGCCAGCGCGATCTTCCCGTACGGATCGTGCGGGGCGAGCCTGCGCCCCAGCGTGGTGATGAGGGCGGGCGCCGATTCGGGCGCGCGCAGCTCGGTGAGCAGACGCACGGGGTACAGGGCGTAGGCGACCCGCAGCTCATTGGTGGCCAGGGCGGCTGCCGCACGCGCCGTACGCGGATCACGCAACCTGGCCAGGGCGTACGCGGCGGCCGCGCAGCGCGAGGGATCCCGGTGGTTCAGGAGCAGCACCAGGGACTCGAAGGCCCGGTTGTCCCCGGCGGCGCCGAGGCGGACCGCCGCCAGCTCCCGTGCCCACAGTGGCTGACCCGCCGCGGCGAGCACCTCCGCCAGTTCCTCCACATCGCCGGTCGCGACCAGCCTCTCGTAACTCTCCGAGACTCCCGCCTCGCGGCGTAAGCGTTCCGTCACCGTGCGCAACTCCACGTCCATGACGGGGAGCCTATCCGCGATGTAGATCACAAACCCTGGGGACTGGCGCGCTCGTTACTCGCCGGTTAATCTCATGTGAGCGGGGCACACTCCCTGCCAGCAGTTCCCCAACCTCGCAGCGGCCTGGTGACGCAGCCGGTGCGAATGCTTGTCGGTTCGGTGCTTCAGCACCTCAGCTCCATCCAGTACGACGCGGCTCCGGGACAGAGCCGGTCGACTCCTCACGGGCGTGCGCGCTTCGCCGCCCGGTCACGACACGCAGCAGCTCACCTTCCGTACGCCGCGCCTCAGTTGCCGCGCACCGCGTGCGCCCCTCAGTCGTCACTCACTTCCTGGAGTCCACGCATGGACACTCCCTTGAACACCGTCGCCGTGATCGGTCTCGGCACGATGGGCACCGGCATCGCCGAGGTCCTGGCCCGCGCGGGACGCGAGGTCATCGGCATCGACATCAGCGAGAGCGCGGGTGCCCAGGCCGTCGCCGCCATCGAGTCGTCCACCGCGCGGGCCGTGCGGCGTGAGCAGCTCACCGAGGACGAGCGGCGGGACGCGCTCGCCCGCGTCCGCACCTTCACCGACCTGCAGGCCGCGGCCGACGCCGACCTGGTGATCGAGGTCGCCCCGGAGTCGTACGAGATCAAGCAGCAGATCATCCGTGAGCTCGACGGTGTCGTGCGCCCCGGGACGATCATCGCGACCGGCACGAACGCGCTGTCCGTGACCCGCCTGGCCGCCGAATCGCAGCGCCCCGAGCGGGTGCTCGGCCTGCACTTCTTCAACCCGGCACCGGCGATGAAGCTGGTCGAGGTGGTGTCGTCCGTGCTGACCGCGCCCGCGGCCGTCGCCTCCGTCACCGACCTGGCGTACGCGCTGGGCAAGGAGCCCGTCGCGGTCGGCGACCGGCCCGGCTTCGTCGCCGACGGCCTGCTCTTCGGCTACCTCAACCAGGCCGCAGCGATGTACGAGGCCAAGTACGCGTCCCGTGAGGACATCGACGCCGCGATGCGGCTTGGCTGCGGACTGCCGATGGGCCCCCTCGCCCTGCTCGACCTGATCGGCGTCGACACCGCCCGCACGGTCCTGGACGCGATGTACTCCGAGTCCCACGACCGGCTGCACGCGCCCGCCCCCATCCTCAAGCAGCTCAGCGAGGCGGGCCTGACCGGCCGCAAGTCGGGGCGTGGATTCTACTCATACGACAAGGCCGCAGCGCCCGGCAGTTCGGTCGTCGTGCGGGACGCGCTGACCCCGCCGGAGGACGGGCGCCAGGGCGGCGGGCGCACCATCCGCTCGGTCGGTGTCGCCGGTTCGGGGACCATGGCGTCCGGCATCGCCGAGGTCTTCGCCAAGGCCGGTTACGACGTGGTGCTCGCCGCGCGCAGCGAGGAGAAGGCGGAGAAGGCCAAGTCCCGTATCGCCAAGTCGCTTTCGCGCTCCGTCGACAAGGGGCGGATGACAGCGGAGACCGCGGCCAAGACGCTGGACCGGATCGTCCCGGCCGGGACGTACGACGCGTTCGCCGACGTCGACCTGGCCCTGGAGGCGGTCGCCGAGGACCTGGAGATCAAGCAGCAGCTGTTCGCGGCGTTCGACAAGGTCTGCAAGCCGGGCGCGATCCTGGCCACCACCACCTCGTCCCTGCCCGTGGTCGCCTGTGCCCGCGCCACCTCGCGTCCCGGCGACGTGATCGGGATGCACTTCTTCAACCCGGCCCCGGCGATGAAGCTGGTCGAGGTGGTCCGCACGGTCCTCACGGACGACGACGTGCACGCGACGGTCCGGCAGGTCTGCGCGACCATCAAGAAGCACCCGGTGGACTGCGGCGACCGGGCCGGCTTCATCGTGAACGCGCTGCTGTTCCCCTACCTCAACAACGCGATCAAGATGGTCCAGGAGCACTACGCGACGCTCGACGACATCGACGCCGCGATGAAGCTCGGCGGCGGCTACCCCATGGGCCCCTTCGAGCTCCTGGACGTCGTCGGCCTGGACGTCTCGCTCGCCATCGAGAAGGTCCTGCACCGCGAGTTCCGCGACCCGGGCCTCGCCCCCGCTCCCCTGCTCGAACACCTGGTGGCCGCGGGCTGCCTCGGCCGCAAGACCGGCCGCGGCTTCCGCGAATATGCCCGACGGTAGGCCGGAAGCGGACGGGGGCGCGCCTGACGGCAGACCGCGCACGGACTGGGGCGGGCTGCTCGAACCCCCGGGCGGCCCCGTCCCGCAGGAGCACTCGGCTGCGCATATGCAGTACGTTCGGGTCATGCCCAAGGCCGCCAAGTCCTCACGTACGCCCACTACGCCCGACGCTCCGGAGAGCGCGGCCGGCAGCCGCGCCGCCGCCCAACGCCTCAAGATGCGCCGGGAGCTGGCGGCCGCCGCGATGGAGCTCTTCGCGTCCAAGGGGTACGAGGCGACGACGGTCGACGAGATCGCCGCACAGGCCGGGGTCGCCCGCCGGACCTTCTTCCGGCACTTCCGCTCCAAGGAAGAGGCGATCTTCCCGGACCACGACGACACGTTGATCCGGGCCGAGGCGGTCCTGAACGCGGCGCCGCCGCACGAGCACCCGCTCGACACGGTGTGCCGGGGCATCAAGGAAGTCATGAAGATGTACGCGGCCTCGCCCGCCGTGTCCGTCGAGCGGTACCGCCTGACCCGCGAGGTGCCCACGCTGCGCGAGCGCGAGATCGCCTCGGTGGCCCGCTACGAACGGCTCTTCACGCGCTACCTCCTGGGCCACTTCGACGAGCAGGCCCACCACGACGGCAACGACGACCCGCTCCTCGCGGAGGTCGCGGCGTCGGCGGTCGTGACGGCACACAACCACGTGCTGCGGCGCTGGCTCCGCGCGGGCGGCCAGGGCGACGTGGAGACCCAGCTGGACCACGCCTTCGCCATCGTCCGCAGGACCTTCGGTTCGGGCATCGGGGCGGGGCGTGACACCACCACCGCTCCGGCGGCCTCGGTGAGCACCGGGGGCGATGTCCTGGTCACCGTGGCCCGGACGGACGCACCGCTCGACGAGATCATGCGGACGATCGAGAAGGCGCTGCGGGAGCGGGATTCCCAGTGAATTCCTAGATCGAGATCCGGTTTTCCGCCCTTTTGTCCTGGGCTTTTGAAGGGGCGCTACCCACCGGTAGCGCCCCTTCCGTCATGCCGCCACACCCTCTGACCTGCACTGATCGATCATCTATCAAAAATTGATGGCACTCAGTGTCTTGCTCGCTGGCACGCGGTGTCATACGTTGATGTTGTCCGGGCGGCCGGCGTGCAGAGAACTTCCGTACGCCGGCTGTCCCCACAAGCCACGGCTCGTGCGCCCGGACGCCTGCGTCACAGGCAACCTCCCGCGCCACACCAAGCGCTGCCGAGCAACACCTTCGCCGAACCGACGGCAACCCCTCACAAGCACCAGCAGCACCCGACGTAACCCTCAAGAGCGTGTTCCCCTCAAAGGGGGCACGAACTTCGCCGGAGGCATCACCGTGAAGGAAATCCTGGACGCGATCCAGTCGCCGGACTCCACGTCCGCCGACTTCGCCGCTCTTCCGCTCCCCGACTCGTACCGTGCGATCACCGTGCACAAGGACGAGGCGGAGATGTTCGCCGGGCTCGAGACCCGCGACAAGGACCCCCGCAAGTCGATCCACCTGGACGACGTGCCGGTCCCCGAACTCGGCCCGGGCGAGGCCCTGGTGGCCGTCATGGCCTCCTCGGTCAACTACAACTCCGTGTGGACCTCGATCTTCGAGCCCGTCTCCACGTTCAGCTTCCTGGAGCGCTACGGCCGTCTGAGCGAGCTCACCAAGCGCCACGACCTGCCGTACCACGTGATCGGTTCCGACCTGGCGGGTGTCGTGCTGCGCACGGGTCCCGGTGTGAATGCCTGGAATCCGGGCGACGAGGTCGTCGCGCACTGTCTGAGCGTCGAGCTGGAGTCGAGCGACGGCCACAACGACACGATGCTCGACCCCGAGCAGCGCATCTGGGGCTTCGAGACGAACTTCGGCGGCCTCGCCGAGATCGCCCTGGTCAAGTCCAACCAGCTCATGCCCAAGCCGGACCACCTGAGCTGGGAGGAGGCCGCGTCCCCCGGCCTGGTGAACTCCACCGCCTACCGCCAGCTCGTCTCGCGCAACGGCGCCGGCATGAAGCAGGGCGACAACGTCCTGATCTGGGGCGCGAGCGGCGGGCTCGGCTCCTACGCCACCCAGTTCGCCCTGGCCGGCGGCGCCAACCCCATCTGTGTCGTCTCCAGCGAGCAGAAGGCGGACATCTGCCGCGCGATGGGCGCCGACGCGATCATCGACCGCAACGCCGAGGGCTACAAGTTCTGGAAGGACGAGCACACCCAGGACCCCAAGGAGTGGAAGCGCTTCGGCAAGCGCATCCGCGAGCTGACCGGCGGCGAGGACGTGGACATCGTCTTCGAGCACCCGGGCCGCGAGACCTTCGGCGCGAGCGTCTACGTCACGCGCAAGGGCGGCACGATCGTCACCTGCGCCTCGACCTCGGGCTACAACCACGAGTACGACAACCGCTACCTGTGGATGTCCCTGAAGAAGATCGTGGGCTCGCACTTCGCGAACTACCGCGAGGCCTGGGAAGCCAACCGCCTCATCTCCAAGGGCAAGATCCACCCCACCCTCTCCCGCGTCTACTCCCTCGAGGACACCGGGCAGGCCGCCTACGACGTGCACCGCAACCTCCACCAGGGCAAGGTCGGCGTCCTCGCCCTCGCGCCCCAGGAGGGCCTCGGCGTGCGCGACCCGGAGATGCGGGCCAAGCACATCGACGCGATCAACCGCTTCCGGAACGTCTGAGGGCTGAGGGTTCGCACATGACAGAGCGTCAGAAGGACCGGCCGTGGCTCATGCGGACCTATGCCGGTCACTCCACGGCCGAGGCATCCAACGAGTTGTACCGGCGCAACCTCGCCAAGGGTCAGACGGGCCTCTCGGTCGCGTTCGACCTGCCCACGCAGACCGGCTACGACCCGGACCACATCCTCGCCCGCGGCGAGGTCGGCCGGGTCGGGGTCCCCGTCTCGCACGTGGGCGACATGCGGCGGCTGTTCCAGGACATCCCCCTGGACCAGATGAACACCTCGATGACGATCAACGCCACGGCCATGTGGCTCCTGGCGCTCTATCAGGTGGTCGCGGAGGAGCAGGGCGTGGACATCACGCAGCTCCAGGGGACGACGCAGAACGACATCGTCAAGGAGTACCTCTCGCGCGGGACGCACGTCTTCCCGCCGGTGCCCTCCCTCCGCCTCACCACCGACATGATCACGTACACGGTGGCCCACATCCCCAAGTGGAACCCGATCAACATCTGCAGCTACCACCTGCAGGAGGCCGGGGCCACTCCGGTCCAGGAGATCGCGTACGCGATGTCCACCGCCGTCGCCGTCCTGGACGCCGTGCGCGACTCCGGCCAGGTGCCCGAGGAGAAGTTCGGTGACGTCGTCGCCCGTATCTCCTTCTTCGTGAACGCGGGCGTCCGCTTCGTCGAGGAGATGTGCAAGATGCGGGCGTTCGGCCGCATCTGGGACCGGATCACGCGCGAGCGGTACGGCATCACCAACCCCAAGCAGCGCCGCTTCCGCTACGGCGTACAGGTCAACTCCCTCGGCCTGACCGAGGCGCAGCCCGAGAACAACGTCCAGCGCATCGTCCTGGAGATGCTGGCCGTCACGCTCTCCAAGGACGCACGCGCGCGTGCCGTGCAGCTTCCCGCCTGGAACGAGGCCCTGGGCCTCCCCCGGCCGTGGGACCAGCAGTGGTCGCTGCGCATCCAGCAGGTGCTCGCCCTGGAGAGCGATCTCCTGGAGTACGAGGACATCTTCGAGGGCTCGCACGTCATCGAGGCCAAGGTGGAGTCCCTCGTCGAGGAGTCGCTCGCCGAGATGGACCGCATCGAGCAGATGGGCGGCGCGATGGCCGCCGTCGAGTCCGGCTACCTGAAGTCGCAGCTGGTCTCCTCGCACGCGGAGCGCAGGGCGCGCATCGAGTCGGGCGAGGAGAAGATCGTCGGCGTCAACGCCTACGAGTCGACCGAGCCGAACCCGCTCACCGCGGACCTGGACACCGCGATCATGACGGTCGACCCGGCCGTCGAGAACCGCGTCGTGAAGGCGCTGGGAGCCTGGCGCGACACCCGCTACCAGCCGCCGTTCAACCACCCGCGCCCCTGCAAGGCCCTGGAGAAGCTCAAGGAGGTCGCCGCGGGCACGGGCAACCTCATGGAGGCCACCCTGGAGTGCGCACGCGCCGGTGTGACGACCGGGGAGTGGTCCGGCGCCCTGCGGGAGGTCTTCGGGGAGTTCCGGGCGCCCACGGGCGTCTCCAGCGCTCCGGTGGCCGTCACCGCGGAGGCGGGTACGGCGCTCGCCCTGGTCCGCGACAAGGTCTCAAGGACCGCCGCCGACCTCGGCACCGGCAAGCTGCGCTTCCTGGTCGGCAAGCCGGGTCTCGACGGGCACTCCAACGGGGCCGAGCAGATCGCGGTGCGTGCGCGCGACGCCGGCTTCGAGGTGGTCTACCAGGGCATCAGGCTCACGCCCGAGCAGATCGTCGACGCCGCGCTCGCCGAGGACGTGCACGCCGTGGGCCTCTCGATCCTCTCCGGCTCCCACGCGCAGCTCGTGCCGGACGTGCTGGTGCGCCTGCGCGAGGCAGGGGCGCCCGACATTCCCGTCATCGCGGGCGGCATCATCCCCAACAGCGACGCCGAGGACCTGAAGGCGGCGGGTGTGGCCGCCGTGTTCACCCCCAAGGACTTCGGTATCACCGAGATCATCGGCCGTATCGTCGACGAGATCCGGAAAGCGAACAAGCTCGACCCTCTGGAGGTCCCCGCATGACCGCGCCCATCAACCGCCTGCGCCCCCGCCGCTCATGTCTGGCGGTACCGGGTTCGAACCCGCGCTTCCTGGAGAAGGCCCAGGGCCTCCCCGCCGACCAGGTCTTCCTGGACCTGGAGGACGCCTGCGCGCCGCTCGCCAAGCCGGAGGCGCGGCACACCATCGTCAAGTTCCTCAACGAGGGCGACTGGGCGGGCAAGACGCGAGTGGTGCGCGTCAACGACTGGACGACCGAGTGGACGTACCGCGACGTCGTCACGGTCGTCGAGGGCGCGGGCCAGAACCTCGACTGCATCATGCTGCCGAAGGTGCAGACGGCCGACCAGGTCGTCGCCCTCGACTTCCTGCTCACGCAGATCGAGAAGACGATGGGCTTCGAGGTCGGCAAGATCGGCATCGAGGCGCAGATCGAGAACGCGCAGGGCCTCAACAACGTCAACGCGATCGCGCAGGCCTCGCCGCGCGTCGAGACGATCATCTTCGGCCCGGCCGACTTCATGGCCTCCATCAACATGAAGTCCCTGGTCGTCGGCGAGCAGCCGCCCGGCTACCCCGCGGACGCCTACCACTTCATCCTGATGAAGATCCTGATGGCCGCCCGCGCCAACAACCTCCAGGCGATCGACGGCCCCTACCTCCAGATCAAGAACGTCGACGGCTACCGCGAGGTCGCGGGCCGCGCCGCCGCGCTCGGCTTCGACGGCAAGTGGGTCCTGCATCCCGGCCAGGTCGACGCCGCCAACGAGGTCTTCTCGCCCTCCCAGGAGGACTTCGACCACGCCGAGCTGATCCTGGACGCCTACGACTACTGCACCTCCGAGGCGGGCGGCAAGAAGGGCTCGGCGATGCTCGGCGACGAGATGATCGACGAGGCGAGCCGCAAGATGGCGCTCGTCATCTCGGGCAAGGGCCGTGCCGCCGGCATGACCCGCACCTCCAAGTTCGAGATCCCGGAGGCCTGAGATGCAGTTCGGCCGCACCTACGAAGAGTTCGAAGTCGGCGCCGTCTACAAGCACTGGCCCGGAAAGACGGTCACCGAGTACGACGACCACCTCTTCTGCCTCCTGACGATGAACCACCACCCCCTCCACATGGACAGCAACTATGCGGAGAAGACGACGGACTTCGGGAAGAACGTCGTCGTGGGGAACTACATCTACTCGCTGCTCCTGGGCATGTCCGTGCCGGACGTCTCGGGCAAGGCGATCGCCAACCTGGAGGTCGAGTCGCTCAAGCACGTGGCGCCGACCTTCCACGGCGACACGATCTACGGCGAGACCACGGTCCTGGACAAGACTCCGTCGAAGTCCAAGTCGGACCGCGGGATCGTCTACGTGGAGACCAAGGGCTATAAGCAGGACGGCACGCTGGTCTGCGTGTTCCGCCGCAAGGTGATGGTCCCCACCGAGACGTACATCAAGGAGCGCGGCGGCGAGCAGCCCGGCCGCCCGGAGCTCAAGTCCCAGGAGAAGTGACGCCATGAGCCGACTCGCGCAGACCGCAGGTCTCACCGACATCCAGCAGGAGATCCTGTCCACCGTCCGGGACTTCGTCGACAAGGAGATCATTCCGGTCGCCACGGAGCTGGAGCACCGTGACGAGTACCCGCAGCAGATCGTCGACGGTCTCAAGGAGTTGGGCCTCTTCGGGCTCATGATCCCGGAGGAGTACGGCGGTCTGGGCGAGTCGCTGCTCACGTACGCGCTGTGCGTCGAGGAAATAGCGCGTGGCTGGATGTCGGTCTCCGGCATCATCAACACCCACTTCATCGTCGCCTACATGCTCAAGCAGCACGGGACGCAGGAGCAGAAGGACACCTTCCTGCCGCGCATGGCGGCCGGCGAGGTGCGCGGCGCGTTCTCCATGTCGGAGCCCGCGCTCGGCTCCGATGTGTCGGCGATCACGTCCAAGGGCGTCAAGGACGGCGACGAGTACGTCCTGAACGGTCAGAAGATGTGGCTCACGAACGGCGGCACGTCCACGCTGGTGGCCGTTCTGTGCCGAAGTGACGAAGGACACCCGGAGGGCACCGCGCCCCACAAGTCGATGACGACCTTCCTCGTCGAGAAGGAGCCCGGCTTCGGAGAGGTCCGGCCGGGCCTCACCATCCCCGGCAAGATCGACAAGATGGGTTACAAGGGCGTCGACACGACCGAACTCATCATGGACGGGCTACGAATTCCGGCCAATCGCGTGCTCGGCGGGACCACCGGACGCGGTTTTTACCAAATGATGGACGGCGTCGAAGTCGGCCGGGTCAATGTCGCGGCGCGTGGCTGCGGAGTCGCTCAGCGTGCATTTGAGCTCGGTGTCTCATATGCCCAGCAACGTCACACTTTCGGCAAGGCGATCGCTCAGCACCAGGCGATCCAGTTCAAGCTGGCCGAGATGGCTACCAAGGTCGAGGCCGCCCATGCGATGATGGTGAATGCCGCACGCAAAAAGGACTCCGGGGAACGAAACGACCTCGAAGCCGGGATGGCGAAGTACCTCGCATCCGAATACTGCAAAGAAGTCGTAGAGGACGCGTTCCGGATTCATGGCGGTTACGGCTTCTCGAAGGAGTACGAGATCGAGCGCCTGTACCGTGAAGCTCCCATGCTGCTGATCGGCGAAGGCACCGCCGAGATCCAGAAAATGATCATTGGGCGGCGACTGCTCGAAGAGTATCGATTCCAGGGCTAGATGCCCGATTTGGGGTGTTTTCATCGAGAAGAAGGTCACACCCTGTCAACACTCTTCGGCCGTCGACTCCGCTTCCTGGCTTGCCCAGTTGTGGCTCGCAACCGATACCATCCGGAAAAAGCCGCCGTCCCCCGTTAGTGCGCGGCATCATCCGCTACGAAGGTCATCCATGCCCCACAGCCAAACCTCTGCACCACGCGACAGCCTCGCTGGCGTACGCCTTGCGCGCGGAGCATCGCCGTGGCTCCTGCCGACTGTCGCCACCGCGGCACTCAGCCTCGTCCGCGCGCGTCGCTCCAAGGGCGCCGCGGCCGTCGCTGTACCTGCTACCGCTCTGGCGGCGGGCATGCTGTGGTTCTTCCGCGACCCCGAGCGCGACATCGCCCAGGGCCGGGTCATCTCCCCGGCCGACGGCGTGGTGCAGAGCATCATGCCGTGGAAGGACGGGCGCACCCGCGTCGCGATCTTCATGAGCCCGCTGAACGTCCACGTCAACCGCGCGCCCCTCGCAGGCACGGTGACGTCCGTGGAGCACATCCCCGGCGGGTTCGTCCCGGCGTTCAACAAGGAGAGCGAGAACAACGAGCGCGTTGTCTGGCACTTCGACACCGAGCTCGGCGACATCGAGATGATCCAGATCGCGGGCGCGGTCGCGCGGCGCATCGTTCCTTACGTGCCGCAGGGCACGAAGGTGGAGCAAGGTGAACGGATCGGCCTGATCCGCTTCGGCTCCCGTGTCGACATCTATCTCCCCGAGGGTGTCGACGTGGACGTCGAGGTCGGTCAGAAGACCGTGGCTGGGGTGACTCGAATTGACCGTGGTTGATCCTGAGACACAGGCGGGCTGGGTGCCCGAGGCGGCTGATGACGAGGCCGACGAGGAGATGCCTCTCTCACTCCGCCTCTCGATAGCGGACACCCTCACCCTCGGCAACGCCACGTGCGGGTTCATGGCCGTGTACTTCACGACCACGGGCATCCTCATCCCGCACCTGCAGGGCAGCAACGAAAGCGGCATGGCGCGGCACTCCGCCGCGACCGCCGTGATCCTGATGCTCTGCGCGGCCGTCTTCGACCTCTTCGACGGGCTCGTGGCGCGCAAGCTGCGGTCCTCGCCGATGGGCGCGGAGCTCGACAACCTGTCGGACCTGATCAGCTTCGGTCTGGCCCCCGCGTACTTCGTGCTCGTCTACGGCATGGTCGCCGACGACGCGCACCAGAGAGTGGCCGCGGTCGGAGCGATCGTCGTGCTGTTGGCGGTGGTGCTTCGGCTTGCGCGGTTCAGCTGCGTGACCGTGAAGGACGGCACCTTCCAGGGCATGCCCTCACCGTTCGGCGCGCTGACGGTCGTCTCGATCGTGCTCCTGGAGCTGCCCTTCGTGGCGACGCTCCTCGCGATCATCGGTACGGCCTGGCTCATGGTCAGCCGGGTCGAGTACCCCAAGCCGCGGGGTCCCCTCGCGGTGGCCATGCTCGCGTGGATCGTCGCGGCCATGGGGCTGCTCGCGGCCTGGGCCTTCGAGGCTCCGGGCGGCCAGCTCCTGCTGCAGACCGGCTGCGCGCTGCAGCTGGTGCTCGGCGCGGTCATCCCGCTGTTCGCCACGGCCCGCCGGGTGAACAACTTCCGGGACAACCGGCGTGAGGCACGGGCGGCGCAGCTGCCGTAGCGGCGCTTGTACGACATGCGAAGGGGGCCCGAACCGCTTGGTTCGGGCCCCCTTCGCGTGCCGTGAGATCTCAGGCCCCCGGTGTGTAGCCCTCCACCGCGTCGGCGGCTCCCGGCTCGCGGACCACCTTCATGCCGCCCGTGGCGCTCTTGTCGGGGCGCAGGATCACGCTCTCCTTCGACGACGGGGCCTTGGGGTCGCTGAAGTCCTGGGAGACGCCGAAGCCCGTGTCGTAGTCGCTGATGGTCAGGAGCGCCTTGTCGACGCCGTCACGCGTGAGGTCCTTGCTCTCGCAGGCCTTCTTCAGCGCCTCGCCGAAGATGGACGCCGCGGTCCAGCCGGCTGTCACGCCGTTGTCCAGGGAGTCCTTCGGGTAGGCCGCCTTGTAGTCGGTGACCAGCTTCTTCGCCGCGGGGGTGTCCGCGCCGATCGGGAGGGTCGGGGAGGCCACGTAGTAGTTCTTGGCCAGCGCCGGGCCCGCCTGGGTGCCCAGGAGCTGGGGGGCGAACGCCGAGTTGTTGCCGATGATCGGGACGTCGAACTTGCCGGCCGCCGCGACGCCCACCAGGGAGGCCGCCTGCCGGGGCCCCGCGCTGATGACGATGCCCTTCACGCCCGCCTTCTTCAGGGCCGCGACCTGCGCCGTCATGTCGTTGTCGGTCGCCTTGATCTTCTGCTCGACGACGGTGAGGCCCGCCTTCTTGGCCATGTACTGCGAGCCCTTCAGCGCGTTCTCGCCGTAGTCGCCCTCGAAGTAGACGTGGCCGAGCTTGTCGCCCTTCTTGAGGCCCTTCTTCTTCATCAGGAAGTCGATCGCGTTGATCGTCTCCAGGTCGTACGTCGAGCCGACGACCCGGACGTACGAGCTGCCCAGGAGGTTCGCCGACCAGGCCTGCGGCAGGACGAGCGCCTTGTCGGCGTCGACCCGCTGCTTGACCGCGGCGACGAACGGGGAGCCGATGAACTGGGCGAAGCCGAGGACGTCCGGCTCCAGCTCGGTGTACGCGGCGACCGCCTTCTGGGGGTCGTAGCCGTGGTCGCGGACGGTCAGCTTCAGCTTGCGGCCGCAGATGCCGCCGTCGGCGTTGGTCTGCTTGACGTACAGCTGCTGGGCCTGCGTGACGCTCTTGCCGAGGGTCGCGTAGACCCCCGTCATGTCGGTGAGCACACCGAGGTTGATCGTCTTGGCGGAGACACCGACGCCGGACTTGACCCCGCCCGCACCCTCCTTGTCGGCCTTGTCGTCCCCCGCCTTGGAGCTGCAACCGGCCACCGCCAGCAGCGCGGCGAGCGCCGTCGCCGTCGCGGTGGTCCTCTTCGACCTGCGTGAACTCATCGTTCCTCCCCTGGAGTTGGGCCGGACGTCGGCCTGGAGCGCCGGGCGGCGATGCTGGCCAGGCCGCCGGGCAGGAACAGCACCACCGCCACGACGGCGGCGCCGTACAGATACCGGGACGCCTCACCCGGTGTGATTCCGCCACTGCCGGGGGCCGAGACCAGGGGCAGCGCGTCGCTGTACCGGGTCAGGAGCTGCGGCAGCAGGGACACCACGGCGGCACCGGCCACCGCGCCTGCCACCGAGCCGAGGCCGCCGATGACGATCATGGCGAGGTATTCGAGGGACAGCGTCATGCCGAAGTAGTCCGGCACGGTGCGCTGGAAGACCAGGGCGAGCAGGACGCCCGCCAGGCCCGCGTACATCGACGACAGGACGAAGACACCCGCGCGGTAGCGGGCGACGGGCACCCCGATGACTCCGGCGGCGATGCGGTGGTCCCGGATGGCGTTCATGGCGCGCCCGGGGCGCCCGCGCAGCACACCCCGGGCGAAGAGCCCGCAGCCGACGAGGAGGACGAGCCCCGCGTACCAGAGCTTCTCCGACGCCCCGAACGGCACGGCGGCCACGACGAGCTCGCTGTCGTCGAAGGTGATCCCGAAGACGTTCAGGGGCGGTACGTCGCGTCCGTTGGAGCCGCCCGTCAGGTCGTGGGCGTTGAAGAGCGCGTGCTGCCCGATGAAGATCAGGGCGAGGGTCGCGATGCCGAGGTAGGCGCCGCGCAGGCGACCGGCGATGGGGCTGAAGAGGCCGCCCGCGATCCCCGCGACGCCGACGGCCAGGGCGGCCGCGATCCAGGTGGGCAGGCCGAGGCCGGTGAGGCCGTCCTTCCCGTCCCCCGCGAAGACGCAGTATCCGTACGCGCCGATCGCCAGGAAGAAGGCGTGCCCCATGGAGAGCTGGCCGGTCGCGCCGGTGAGGAGGTTGAGGCCGATCGCGCCGATCGCGGCGGCCATGGCGAAGAGACCCGCCTGGAGCCAGAACCGGTCGAGGTAGAAGGGCAGGGCTAGCAGCAGCACCGCGCCCGCGATCCAGAGGTACCTGCGGGGGCGGGTCGGCATCGTACGGACTCGGGAGCGCAACTCCCTCCCGCGGGCCAGGACTTCAGACACGGGCGAGCTCCTTCGTGCCGAAGAGTCCGGCGGGCCGGACGAGGAGGATGACGGTCATCACGAGGTAGGGCGCGAGGTCGCCGAGTCCCCTGCCCAGGAAGGTGAGTTCGCTCTGGTACCCGGTGGCGAGGGATTCGGTGACCCCGACCACGAGTCCGCCGACGAGCGCGCCCGTGGTGGAGTCGAGGCCCCCGAGGATCGCGGCGGGGAACGCCTTGAGCGCGGCGAGGGAGGTGGCCCGTTCGAGTCCCGGGGTCGGGAAGACGGTCAGGAAGAGCGCGGCCACGGCGGCGAGGCCTCCCGCCACCGCCCAGGCGCCGAGCGATACCCGGCCAAGACGCACGCCCATCAGGGCGGCGGTCTCCGGGCTCTCCGCGGCGGCCCGCATCGCCACGCCCCAGGAGGTGTAGCGGAAGGCGAGCAGGAAGACGGTGATGAGGAGCGCGGCGGCGACGAACGCGGCGATCCGCGTGTGGGCGATGGAGACCGACCCGATGGTGAGCACCGAGTCGCCCCAGGGGTCGCCGAGGGCGAGCACGTCGGTGCCCAGGCGGCGGGTGAGTTCGGTGGTGAGCAGGATGTCGACGCCGATGGTGACGATGGCCAGGACACTGTGGTCGGAGCCCCGGTAGCGCCGCATGACGAAGAACTCGATGGCGGCGCCGACGACGGCCGCGCCCGCGATGCCGACGAGCAGCGCCGGCCAGAAGCCGATGTCGTCGTGGAGGGACGCGGTGAAGTAGCCGCCGGCCAGGAGCAGCGAGGCGTGCGCGAAGTTCACGACTTCGGTGGCCCGGAAGATGACGACGAAACCGAGGGCGATGAGCGCGTAGACGGATCCCATCGAGAGACCGTTGAGGAGGAGCTCGATGAAGGTGGTCACGAGGTGGCCCCCTCTCCCAGGTACGCGCGGACGACCGCCGGGTCGTTCTGTACGTCGGCCGGAGCTCCGTCGGCTATCCGGCGTCCGAAGTCCAGTACGGTCACCGCGTCCGCGAGCCGCATCACCACCCCCATGTCGTGTTCCACCAGGACGATCGAGATTCCGAGGCTGTCGCGGACGCCCGCGATGACGGCGGCGGTGCGTTGCCGCTCGTCCGCGGTCATGCCCGCGACCGGTTCGTCGAGCAGGAGCAGCCGGGGCTCCATGCACAGGGCGCGCGCCAGTTCGGCGAGTTTCTGCTGCCCGTACGGCAATGAGCCTGCGGGAGCGTGGAGTTGATGCTCGATGCCGACGAACGCGGCGATCTCCCGCACCCGCTCGCGGTGCAGCCTCTCCTCGCGGGCCGCCGAAGGGAGGCGGAGTCCCGCGGCGAGGAATCCCGTGCGGGTCAGCCGGTGGCGGCCGAGCATCAGGCTGTCGGCGACCGTCGCGCGCGGCGGCAGGGCGAGGTTCTGGAAGATCCGCGCGACGCCGAGGCCGGCGATGCGGTGCGGAGGCATCGCCGTCAGTTCGTGTTCGCCGAAGCGGACGCTGCCGCCGGTGGCGCGGTACACGCCGGACAGGACGTTGAAGCAGGTGGACTTCCCGGCGCCGTTGGGTCCGATGATGGCGTGCACGGTGCCGGGCCTCACGGTGAAACTGACGGCGTCGAGGGCGGTGAGGCCCGCGAAGCGGACGGTCAACTCCCGGACCTCCAGGGCGGGTACGTCAGATGCGCGGGGCGGCGCGTCGGCCGCCGAGGGGTTCTCGGTCATCGCCTGCCCGCCCAACGGCTCAGCTGTGGATGGGCGCTGACGCCGCGTGAGGCGTCGTCGGCGGCGGTCTCGTCGACCACGCCGAGGTAGCGGCGGCGCACCTCGTCGGAGGCGGCCAGTTCGTCCGCGGCGCCGGACAGGGCCACTTCGCCCACGTCCAGGACGCACGCACTCGAAGCGAGGCGCAGCGCGAGGGCGGCGTTCTGCTCGACGAGGAGGACCGAGGTGCCCTGGGCGTTGATCTCCTGGATGGTGTCGGCGATGCGTGCCGCCATCAACGGGGCGAGCCCCAGGGAGGGTTCGTCCAGGAGCAGCAGTTTCGGTGAGGCCATCAGCGCCCTGGCGACCGCGAGCATCTGCTGCTCGCCGCCCGAGAGGAGCCCGGCCCGCTGGCCCGCGCGCTCCTGGAGCACGGGGAAGAGTTCATGGACGCGGTCCATGGCCGTGCTCTTCACGGCGCGGCTTCCCGCGGATCCCAGAGCCCCCGCCCGCAGGTTGTCCGCGACGGTCATCCGGGCGAACACATGCCTGCCTTCCGGCACTTGGGACACTCCGGCGGCGACCACCCGGTCCGGGTGCAGCCCGTCGATGCGCCGCCCCCCGAAGTGGATGGAGCCGGTGGTCAGCGCCCCCCGGTGAAAGGCGAGGGTGCGTGAAATGGCGCGCAGGAGCGTCGACTTGCCCGCGCCGTTGCCGCCGAGGACGGCTACGACGGCGCCGTCCGGTACTTCGAGCGACACCTGGCGCAGCGCGCGCACCGGCCCGTACCCGACCGACGCGTCCTGTACGACCAGTCCGGAACCACCCACCTGGGACCCCCTGTCCTGTCTGTCCTGTGCCTGTCCTGCTCGTCACGCAGGGGCGCCTCTGCTACCGGGCCCTCCGCGTGGCGCTCAGCCCAGCACCGCCGCGCCCGCCCGTCCACGGCCTGTCTCCGAATCGCTGCGGGTGACCAGCGGGACCGGCCGCCGGTTGTGCACGGGCACAACACCCCGTGTCAGGGGCCTGCCAGGGCAGCGGGGCGATGGCATCCTCCGCAGCACGGAGGCACGGCGGGCGGCGGCGATGGGGGGCGGATCCATGAGCGGGCGCAGGCCTCGGACGGGCCACGACTGGAAGGTGCTCGAGGAGGCGTGCGTGGCGCTGAAGCCCCGCATTCCCGAGCTGGTGGACGAACATCTGCGGCAGCTCTCCGAGCACTCGCCGGTGTACGCGCGCGTGCTGCCGCACGACCAGCAGTGGCGGGAGGCGGAGGAGGCGATGCGCATCGGCATCGAGACGATCTCGGCGCCGCGCGCGTCACCGCGCCGCGATCTGGAGTACGCGGAGGAGGCCGGCAGGCGCCGCGCCCAGCAAGGGATGCCGCTCGACCTGGTGGTGCACTCGTACCGCAACGCGGGCTATCTGGTCTGGGACTCGCTGCTCGAAGGCGTGGTGGGGCAGGACCCGGAGAAGCTCGCCGTCCTGATGCGGTCGGCGACGATGGTGTGGTCGGCGGTCGACGCGCAGGCGGCGGCCGCGTCCGACGCGTACCGGGCGACGGAGCTGGAGCTGCGGCAGCGCACCGACGAGCAGTTGCAGGCGCTGCTGGACGCCCTCCTCGAAGGCCAGTCCGCGCCCGGACTCGTCGCGCAGGTGGCCGCGGGTCTGGATGTGCCGGAGCGCGGGCCGTACGCGGTGGTGGTGCTGCGCGCCGAGCGCCGGGACGGGCGCGCCGCGTTCCACCGGCAGATCCAGCGGGCCGGGTTCCGCTTCGTCTGGCGTATGCGGACGGACCGGGAGGTGGGTGTGGTGGCGCTCGGCGCGGAGGAGGGCCTGGACGAGCTGGCCGCCGCGCTGGAGGGTCGGTGCCCCGGGCCCGGCGGGATCAGCCCGGTGGTGGCGGGGCTCTCCGAACTCGGGCACGCGCGACGCCTGGCCGAGCTGGCCCTGCGGACGTGTCCGCCGGACGCGACCGGGATCGTACGGCTCGACGAGCGGATGCCGACGGCCCTGGTGGTGAGCCAGCCGGAGCTGGCGGGGCGGCTTGTGTCGGACGTCTTCGGCGAGGTGCTCGCGCTGGAACCGGCGGACCGGGCGGTGCTCCTGGAGACGCTGGACGTGTGGCTGCTGTGCGAGGGGTCGGCGGGGCGGGCCGCGGGGCGGCTCTACTGCCACCGGAACACGGTGTTCAACCGCTTGCGACGGCTTGAGCAGCTGACCTCGCGGTCGCTGGCCAGGCCTCGGGACCTGATGGAGATGACGCTGGCTCTGGACGCGTATCGGCTGGCGCCGGGCCAGGGCGGTGTCCCGGGGGCGCCGCGCTGATCACCGGCTCCGCCGAGTTCTTCCTCGAACGCCGGGCGGGCTGAAGATCCAGCCCGCCCGAGTCCGTCACCGCACCTGCCCGGCGCTAGCCCAGCCCGGCGCCTAGGCCAGGAAGTCCCGGGCGATGCCCTCCGCCACCGTTTCCAGGATGGGCCCCGCCTCGGCGATGCACCGGGCGACATCCGGCTCCACGTCGGTGAGGGCGTACGCGCGGCGGATGCCCGCCTTGCCGAGGGCCTCCGCAGGAAGTGCCAGGCGGCCGCAGACCGCCACGACCTCGACGCCCGCCTCGCGGGCCGCCGCCGCCACACCGGCGGGAGCCTTGCCGTGGAGGGTCTGCTCGTCCAGCGAGCCCTCCCCCGTGATCACCAGCGACGCCCGCGCGAGGGCGGGCGCGAAGCCGAGGACGTCCAGCATGACCTCGATCCCGGGGCGGAAGCTCGCGCCGAGCCCGACCAGGGCTCCGTAGCCGATGCCGCCCGCCGCTCCGGCGCCCGGGGACTCCGCGTACTCGAGCGCGGCGGAGCCCACCGATCCGGAGAGCACCTGCGCGAAGTGCGCGAGGGCCGCGTCCAGGTCGGCGACGTCCTCCGGGGTCGCCCCCTTCTGCGGCCCGTACACCGCCGGAGCGCCCTTCGGGCCGGTCAGCGGGTTGTCCACGTCGCTGGCCAGGACCAGGTCGACCGAGGCGAACCGCTTGTCGAGGCCGGACAGGTCCGCCGTGGCCAGCGAAGCCAGCGGGCCGCCTCCCGGCGCCACGGGCTCCCCTGCCGCGTCCAGGAAGGCCGCGCCGAGCGCGGCCAGCATCCCGGCGCCGCCGTCCGTCGTCGCGCTGCCTCCGACGCCGAAGACGATGGTCCGCGCGCCCGCGTCGAGCGCGGCGCGCAGCAGTTCACCAGAGCCGTACGTCGTGGACGTGAGCGGGGCGAAGACACCCTCGGGGAGCAGCTGAAGGCCCGAGGCCTCCGCCATCTCCACCACCGCGGTGCCGTCCCGCAGCGCGTAGGCCGCGGTGACCTCCTCGCCGAGCGGCCCTGTCACCCGCACCTCACGGCGCTCGAAACCGGCCGCGACCGCCGCGGCGACCGTGCCGTCGCCGCCGTCGGCCACCGGCAGGGCCTCGACCTTCACCTGTGGGGCGACACGGCGAAGCCCGGCCGTCACCCGCTCCGCGACCTGCACGGCCGTGAGTGAGCCCTTGAACTTGTCCGCGGCGATGAGCACATGCCCCGCCGTCCCAGCAGCGTCCGCCACCTTGCATCCCCTTGCTTTCCGGGCCTTGCTCGCGTCAAGGCAGTCGCGCCGCTGCGACCATAACCGCAGGAAGGGCCGCCTGCCCATGGCCGTCCGCATATCGGAGCCTCAGCCCTCCCCTTTAAATCACTCTAAAACGCCCCATAAGCACGCAACGTGATCATGGGAATGATCGATCAGGCGCTCCAAAGGGAGCCCCAGAGCAGGGGACGCGGAACGAAAACCAGACGAACCTCTCACGCTCCGCGCCGAACCGGTCACATTGACCGCGCACGAACGCCCCGAATTCGGTAGACCGGACGCATGACCCCAGTGCATACGGAACTCGCCGACCGTGTCCTCGGCGGCTGGATCGGGCGGATCTCGGGCAACATGCTCGGCAAACCCATCGAGCGGGGCGACTACTGGACGCGGGAGCGCATCGAGCGTTATCTGCGGCAGGCCGACGCGCTGCCGCTCACCGACTACCTGCCCGAACCCCCTTCCTGGGTGGAGGAGTTCCAGCTGCGGCCCGAGTGGCAGAGTTGCGTACGCGGCAAGGTGCACGGCAGTTGCCGGGACGACGACGTCGACTACGCGATCCTCGGACTGCACCTCCTGGAGACCCACGGGTCCACGTTCAGCACCGAGCAGGTCGGCGAGCTGTGGCTGACGCGCCTTCCCTATCTGCAGACGTTCACCGCCGAGCGCGCCGCGTACCGGAATCTCGTGAACGGGCTCAAGCCGCCGCTCACCGCGACGTACGAGAACTCCTGCCAGGAGTGGATCGGCGCCCTCATCCGTGCCGACATCTTCGGCTGGACGAACCCCGGCGCGCCGCGCCGCGCGGCCTCTCTCGCCCGCCGGGACGCCGTGCTCTCGCACACCGGCAACGGTGTCTACGGGGCGATGTGGGCGGCGGCGCTCGTCGCGGCCGCGTTCACCGCGGCCACGCCCCGCGCCGCGCTCGACGCCGCCTTCCGCGTGATCCCGTCGAGCTGCCGGCTCGCCCGTACGGTGTGCCGGGTCGTCTCGCTCCATGGGGCCGGGCTCAGCTGGGAGGAGACGCTGGCCACCGCCGAGTCGGAGAACTCCGGGCTGAGCTGGATCCACGTGGTGCCGAACTCGGCCGTCCTGACCGCCGGACTCCTCTACGGCGAGGGCGACTTCACCCGGACCATCGCCCTGACGGTGCGCGGCGGCCTCGACACCGACTCGAACGGTGCGACCGCCGGGTCCGTCGCGGGGGTGCTGTGCGGGGCCAAGGCGATCCCCTCGCAGTGGCGCGACCCTCTGGAGGACCGGGTACGGAGTGCGGTGTTCGGCTTCGACGGGGCCAGGGTCAGTGAACTGGCCGCACGGACCGTGGAGTTGGCGGCGGAGTGACGGATGGCGAGGACGGGGGTGCGCCGCCCCTACCCTTTTCACGTGACCAATCAGGACTACGCCACGTACATCGCGGGCCTGCCCCGCATCATCGCCGGGGCCGCCGCGCTCTTCCGGGACACCGAGGGGCGGGTGCTGCTCGTCGAGCCCAACTACCGCGAGGGGTGGGCCCTGCCCGGCGGAACCGTCGAGTCGGACGAGGGCGAGACGCCGCGGCAGGGGGCGCGCCGCGAGACCGCCGAGGAGATCGGCCTGGACGTCGAGCTGGGGGCGCTGCTCGCGGTGGACTGGGTGCAGGGTGTGTCGCGGCCTCCGCTGGTCGCCTACCTGTACGACGGCGGGGTGCTCGGCGACGACCGGCTGAAGTCGATCAGGCTCCAGGAGGACGAGCTGCTCTCCTGGCGTCTGGTGGCCCGCGAGGACCTGCCCGCGTTCCTGCCGGGCGAGCTGGGGCTGCGCGTGCGGGCCGGACTTGAGGCACTCGATGCGGGGACGGGACCGGTCGAGCTGGAGGACGGGCTGCGGGTCGGCTGACCCCCGCGCACCGACCGACCCTGCCTTCGGATCAGAAGAGGGAATCCTCCTGGCGTGGCGTCGTCGCACCCTCGAAGGCCAGCAGCCGCTGCTTGCGGTCGAGTCCGCCGCCGTAGCCGGTCAGGGAGCCGCCCGCGCCGATCACCCGGTGGCAGGGCACGATGACCCCGATCGGGTTCTTTCCGTTGGCGAGCCCGACCGCGCGTGACGCGTTGGGCTTGCCCAGCAGGGTCGCGAGCTCGCCGTACGTGCGGGTCTCCCCGTACGGGATGAGCTGAAGCTGCTGCCAGACGGTGCGCTGGAACGGAGTGCCGTCGAGGCGCATCGGCAGGTCGAACTGCGTCAACTCGCCCGCGAAGTAGGCATCGAGCTGCTCGATCGTCTCGCCGAAGGGTTCGGCGTCGCGGTCGCCGAAGGATTCCTCGGGCGGGCGGTGGCGCTGTTCCGTCATGTAGAGGCCGCTGAGGGTGCCGTCGGTGGCCACGAGAGTCAGGGGGCCGTAGGGGCTGTCGATGAGGGTGTGTTGGCGGTGCACGGATGCTGCCTCTCAGGCCGGGATGCGGTTGATGGGGTGGGCGTCGGTGGCCCACAGGTACTGGACCGCGTACGCCCGCCAGGGGCGCCAGGCCGCGGCCCGTTCGGTGAGCGCCGCCGGGGTGTGCGGCAGGCCGAGCTCCTGGGCCGCGCGCCGGATCCCGAGGTCGGTGGGGAGGAAGGCGTCGGGGTCACCGAGCGCCCGCATCGCGATGACCTCGACCGTCCAGGGGCCGAAGCCGGGCAGTGCGGTGAGCCGGGCGCGGGCCTCCTCCCAGCCGCTCTCCGCGCCGAGCCGGAGTGATCCGTCGGCGAGGTGGCGTACGAGCGTGGTCAGGGTGGTGCGGCGGCTGCGCGGCAGCGCGAGCGACTCGGGGTCGAGCGCGGCCAGGGCTTCCGGCGCGGGGAAGAGGTGGGTGAGGCCGCCCTCGGGGTCGTCGACCGGCTCGCCGTGCGCGGTGACCAGGCGGGCGGCGTGGGTGCGGGCGGCGGCGGTGGAGACCTGCTGGCCCAGTACCGCGCGTACGGCGAACTCCGCCTCGTCGACCGTGCGCGGCACGCGGCGGCCGGGCGCCTTGGCCACCAGGGGTGCGAGCAGCGGGTCGGTGCTCAGCTGGCCGTCCACCGCGACCGGGTCCGCGTCCAGGTCGAGCATGCGGCGGCAGCGGCTGATGGCGATCGTGAGGTCGCGCAGGTCGGTGAGGCTGAGGCGGCAGGCGATGTGGTCCGGGGCAGGGGTCAGGGCGACGACTCCGTGGCCGTAGGGGAGGCGGAGCGTGCGGCGGTACGCGCCGTCGCGCCACTCCTCGACGCCGGGCACGGCGGTGGCGATGAGGTGGCCGAAGAGGTTGTCGGGGTTGAGCGGGGCGCGGAACGGGAGCCGGAGCGAGAGCGCGCCGGGGGCGGATGCCTTCCGGTGGGACTTCGGGGCGCGGGACCGCAGTTCGCCGGGGGCAAGCGCGAAGACCTCGCGGACGGTGTCGTTGAACGTGCGGATCGAGGAGAAGCCTGCGGCGAAGGCGATCTCCGCCATGGGCAGGGGCGTCGTCTCGATGAGCAGCCGGGCGGTCTGGGCGCGCTGGGCCCTGGCCAGGGCGAGGGGTCCCGCGCCGAGTTCGGCGAGGAGCTGGCGTTCCACCTGGCGGGTGCTGTAGCCGAGGCGGGTGGCGAGGCCGGGTACTCCCTCGCGGTCCACCACGCCGTCCCCGATGAGGCGCATCGCGCGGGCCACGAGGTCGGCGCGCTGGTTCCACTCGGGCGAGCCGGGGCTGCTGTCGGGGCGGCACCGCTTGCAGGCCCGGAACCCTTCCTGCTGGCAGGCTGCCGCGCTCGGGTAGAAGCTCATGTTCTCGGGCTTCGGGGGGACCACGGGACAGCTGGGGCGGCAGTAGATGCGGGTGGTCAGGACCGCCGTGTAGAACCATCCGTCGAACCGGGCGTCCTTCGACTGCACGGCCCGTACGCAACGGTCGGCGTCGGTGTGCATCGAGGGGGGCGGGGTGGTGGTCATGCCTCAAGGATCGGGCATGGGGGGTGCGGGTGGCTGGCGAGAATCCGACATGGCCCTTGGGGTGCTGCGCGGGTCCCGCGGGGCGTCCGGGAGCCGCGGTCGGCCGGGGTCTCGTCAGGACGCGCGGAGCTTGCGCCACACTGCCTTCGCCGCGTTGTGCCCCGACATGCCGTGCACGCCGGGTCCGGGCGGGGTCGCGGAGGAGCAGATGAACACGGCCGGGTGCGCGGTGCCGTACGGAAAAAGGGAGAGCTTGGGGCGGAGCAGCAGCTGGAGGCCGCTGGCGGCGCCGCAGGCGATGTCGCCGCCCACGTAGTTGGCGTTGCGGGCGGCCAGCTCGGGCGGGCCCGCGGTGGCGCGGGCCAGGACGCGGTCGCGGAAGCCGGGGGCGAAGCGCTCCAGCTGGCGCTCGATCGCGTCGGTGAGGTCGCCGTCCCAGCCGTTCGGCACATGGCCGTACGCCCAGAAGACCTGCTTGCCCTCGGGGGCGCGGGACGGGTCGACGAGGCTGGGCTGCACGGTGATCAGGAACGGCGGGTCGGGCGCGCGGTTCTCGCGCGACGCGGCGTTCAGCGCGGCGCTGATCTCGGCGCTGCCGCCGCCGACCTGCACGGTGCCCGCCGTGCGGGCCTCCTTCGCCGTCCACGGCACGGGCCCGTCGAGGGCGTAATCGATCTTGAAGACGCTCGCGCCGTACCGATAGTTCTGATAGCTGCGGCCCAGGCCCGCGATCCGGGCCAGCGCGGTGGGCGAGGTGTCGAAGATGTACGCGCGCGCCGGGGGGAGGTCGTCGAGCCGCTTGACCTCGTAGTCCGTGTGGACCGTGCCGCCGAGGTCCTTCAGATACGCGGTGAGCGCGTCCGAGATCGACTGTGAGCCGCCCCGGGCGACCGGCCAGCCTCGGGCGTGTGCGGCGAGCGCGAAGACCAGGCCGACGGCGCCGGTGGCGAGCCCGCCGAGCGGTGCGATGACATGGGCGACCAGGCCGGAGAACAGGGCGCGGGCCCGGTCGTCGCGGAAGCGGCGCATCAGCCAGGTGGAGGGCGGCAGTCCCGTGAGGCCGAAGCGCGCGAGGGTCACGGGGTCGCGGGGCAGCGCGGTCGACGGCAGCGCCATGAAGTCCCGCAGGAGGTCGTCCCACTTGCCGACGAAGGGGTCGACGAGCCTTCTGTACGCCCCCGCGTCACGCGGCCCGAACGAGGCGGCGGTCTCGGCGACGGAGCGGGACAGCACGGCGGCGGTGCCGTCCGTGAAGGGGTGCGCCATGGGCAGCTGCGGCTGGAGCCAGTCAAGGCCGTACCGGTCGAGGGGCATCGTCCGGAACACGGGCGAGTTGATGCCCAGCGGATGTGCGGCGGAACAGGGGTCGTGCCGGAACCCGGGAAGCGTCAGCTCCTCGGTCCTCGCCCCGCCGCCGACGGTCTCCTTGGCCTCGAACACGGCCACCGAGAAGCCGCGGCGGGCCAGCTCGACGGCAGCGGTCAGACCGTTCGGTCCCGCCCCCACGATGACGGCATCAAGCATCGACGGCACCTTCGGACTCCTTTGTCAGCCGATGGCCTCTGCCGCCAGGATAGGCCGGACCACCGACAGCGCCGTGAGCGCGGGTGGCCTCCAGCGGGTGACGTATCGGCTGCGCCGCGCTGACGCGGGCTCCGACGACCGGACCAGCGACCGGACCGGCGGCTGGTCCGAGACGGGGCACGACGGGATCGCCGGACGAACCGGCCTGGGCCCACGGCAAGTTCGAGACTCCGGCAGCACCCCGCGGATCAGGCTGCGGCCGACAGCAGCTCCACCACCCGGTCGACGGTGGCGGCGTCCCGGCCGGCCGTGAACGGCAGCGCGTTCCCGCCCTCTATGCGGAAGGGCTCACCGGCGATGGTCAGGTTGCTGCCGCCGGCCTCGGCCACGAGGAGCAGTCCCGCCGCGTGGTCCCAGGCGAGCTCCCAGGAGAAGGCGACCGCGTCCAACTCACCCTTGGCGATGGCCAGATACTCCAGTCCCGCCGAACCGCAGGGCCTGGGCACGACGCCCTCCGTGCGCAGGCCGAGCAGCGCCTGCTTCTGCTCGGGCGTGGTGAAGTCCGGGTGCGAGGTCGCCACCTCGATCGCCTCCTGCGGCGAACCGGCCACAAGACGCTCTCCGTCGAGCCAGGCGCCCTTGCCGCGCAGGGCAACCGCCATCTCGTCGAGCGCGGGGGCGTACGTCCAGGAGGCGATCACCTCGCCGCGCCATGCCAGGGCGATCAGCATGCAGAATCCGGGGTCGCCGTGCACGAACTGGCGTGTGCCGTCCACGGGGTCGACGATCCACACCGGCGCGTCGGTGCGTATCGCCTCGTATATCGAGGGGTCCGCGTGCACCGCTTCCTCGCCCACGACCACCGATCCCGGGAGCAGGGTGGTGAGGGCCTTCGTCAGCTGCTCCTCGGCGAGGCGGTCGGCCACCGTCACGAGGTCGTGCGGGCCGCTCTTCTGGACGACATCGCCCTCGGCGAGCTGCCGGAACCTCGGCATGACCTCGGCCGCGGCGGCCTTGCGGAGGGCTTCTTCGACGTCGGGAACGCCACGTACCAGAAAGTCTTCGATCACTTCGATCATGCATCCATGAGAGCACGCCGGACTGACAATCCGTACGGGTCGGGGGAAGGGGGCATGGATTCGAGATGAATCCCACGTGACCTGACCCCTGGGCCTTGCTTCTCACGCTTCTCTGCCGTCCCACCAGGCAGAACGTGTCCCGCCGGCCCCACCCCCGAGGTCAGTGGGGCGACTCCCTGGTCTGCATGTGCGTGCGCAGGCGCCGCGTGTCCTCGGGGGTCCAGCCGTCCCGGGGGACGATCGCCGCCCAGCCGTCCACCGGGGCCGTCCCGTAGCGGTGGCCGTGGGGGGCCTCCACCCCGTACGACACCGCCATGTCCACCGACGTCTGCCAGAAGCTGACGACGGGGAACCAGCGGATCGCCGGGGTGATGTCCGGGCCCAGCGGCTTGTCGAGCCACTCCGGGCGGTGCAGGAACAGGTCGGGCGACCACCAGACGACCGGGTCGGACGCGTTCTGCAGGTAGACGACCCGCGGGTGCTTCCAGGCGGCGGAGGGACTCGGCCGTCTCAGGTCCCGCTCGGGGAACTGGGCGAACCGCACGTTCTTGCCGCCCTCGTACAGCGGTCGCCAGACGGGGCTCCCGGCGTCCCGGTGGTCCCGGATCTCCCGCGACATCGGGGCGAAGTTGGGCGTGCCGACGATGAGCGCTCCGTCCGTCCGCGCGAGCACGTCGTCCACGCCGTCGAACGACGACTCGATCGCGAACCCGCCCAGGCTCTCCCCCGTGACCACGAGCCTGGGCCGGTCGTCCGCGGGCAGGGCGGACCACATCGCGAGGACCGCGTCGACGAGCCGGCGGGTGGCCTGCGCCGCCCGTTCCTTGTCGACGAGGAAGGAGACCCAGCTGGGCAGGTAGGAGTACTGGACGGCGACGACGGCGGTGTCGCCGTCGTGCATGTACTCAAGGGGTTCGGTGATGTCGGCGTTGACCCAGCCGGTCCCCGTCGTCCCCGCGATGGCCAGGACGTCCCGGTCGAAGGCGCCGGTCCGCTCGAGCTCGTCCACGGCGAGGTGCGCCTTGGCCTCGAAGGGGTCCCGGCTGCTGAAGACCTCCGGCGCCGACGCGCTGACGTAGACACGGACGGGGTCCTTCGCGGGTCGGCCCGTGTACGAGGTGATCTGCTGCTTCGTCGGCGTGGACCCCGCGAAGCTGCGGCCCTGGAACCCGAGGTCCTCCCAGCGCAGGAGCGAGCCGGGCCCGCCCGAGACCAGCGGTGATTCCGGCCGCCGGACGCCCTTCTCGGTGCCGCCGTTCGTCGCGTACGCGATGCGGTCCGCGAGGTCGATGACGCCGCGCTGGAAGACCACGTCCCGCAGCCCGATCGTGACGATCAGCGCGCTCAGCGCGAGGCCGAGCCCGATGGCCAGGGGCAGCGGCACGAACCGGTGCAGGGCGCGGATCAGCCTGCGCGACCCCAGCCGGACGCCACGGGCCGCGAGCAGGAGCAGGGCCCAGAGCAGGACGGCGATCAGCATGATGACCGGCGTGTGCCAGGCCATGGTCGGCGGCAGCCCCTGGAGCTCGCGCAGCCGGCGCTGCGCGTGGTCGCTCTCGGTGATCAGCCAGACGGTGAGGACCAGCCCGAGCACCCAGTACGCCTGCCAGAGGCGGGCCCGCGCCTTCTCGCCCGGCCGCCACCGGAACAGTGCGCGGCACGCGGTGGCGACCACCGAGCCCAGGCCGTAGCCGATGGCCGCGGTGATCCCTCCGACGACGCCCTGGAGCAGCCAGGGGCGGGGCACGAGGGACGGTGTGAGCGAGAGCCAGAAGAAGACGGTGGCGAAGCAGGCGGCGGTGAGGTCAGGCCAGCGCCGGACGAGGTGGGTGGGGTCGGGCCGCTCCCAGTACGGCTTCCTGGCGACCGCCCCGGCCCGCCGCGCGACGCCCCGCACGCACCGCCGCACGGTCTCCCGCCAGGTGTCCGCTCTCCCGGTCATGCTGTTCGCCGCCCCGCCAATTCCACGCATAGTTCGCAAACCATACGTAGACGACGCGACGCAGGGCCTCATTTCGGGCCGTCGTCACGTGGTTGAAGCGTCCCGGGGACATGCCACAGCCCCAGAACCGGCATAGGGTGCATTTCATGGCGTAACGCCCTCCGTGAGGCGTGAGGCATGCCCCTCCGGGAGGCTCCTCGCCCGCCGCCCCGCCCCGAAAGGGTCACCCATGCATCCCTCCCTCAACCCGGCCACGCTGGCCGGGCTGCGCCGGCCGCGCCCCTACCCCGCCGTCACGGTCCTGCTGCCGACCCACCGCAGAGAGCCGGACAACGCGCAGGATCCCGTGCGGCTGCGCAACCTCGTCGCCGAGGCCAAGGAGCGCCTGAAGTCCGACCCCGCCGTGGCCAGGGAGCAGCGGATCGAGGTGGCCGCGCAGCTGGACCGGGCGGTGGCGGAGATCGACCTCGTGCACGCCGAGGACGGGCTCGCCGTCTTCGCCGCCCCCGGGGAGCACCAGGTGTGGTCGCTGGCCAGGACGGTGCCGTCGCGCGTGGTGTTCTCGGACACCTTCCTGACGCGCAACGTCGTCGCGGCCCAGGCCGCCGAGCGCCCGTACTGGGTCCTCGCCGTCTCGGCCGACCGCGTCTCGCTGTGGAGCGGTACCCCGGAGCGGGTCGTCGAGCACACGGCGGACGGATTCCCGCTGACCCGGAGCCTCGACGACCCCGACGCCGAGCGCAAGGAACGGATCGGCGACGTGCCGAGCACCTTCCGCGACGAACACACCCGCAAGTTCC
This sequence comes from Streptomyces sp. NPDC032198, assembly GCF_040636975.1. Lineage (NCBI taxonomy): Bacteria > Bacillati > Actinomycetota > Actinomycetes > Kitasatosporales > Streptomycetaceae > Streptomyces > Streptomyces sp. NPDC032198. Next base: position 636,789 of record NZ_JBEZVL010000003.1, read on the forward strand.
TGCGCGAGGCGGACCTGGCCGCGGCCCGTGTGCTGCACGCGCATCCGCGCCCCCTGTTCGTGGCCGGTGAGGCCGCGGCGCTCTCCCTCCTCGACGACGTCGGCGCGGTCATCAGAGGGGCCACCGCGGTGCCGCACGGAGGCCTCGCGCACGGCCCGGTGGACGCGGTGCGGCAGGCGGTTCGCCCCTTCCTCGCCGCCCGGGAGAAGTCCGAACTCGACTCCGTGGTACACGAGTTGGACGCGGCGCAGGGACGGCATCAGTACGCCGCGGGCCTCGACGAGGTCTGGCAGAACGTGACCACGGACCGGGTGCGCCTCCTCGCCGTGGAGGACAGCTACCAGGCGACCGTGCGCGACGACGGCGGGCATCTCGTCCCGGCCGGCGACAACGATCTCGACGCGGTGGACGACGTGGTCGACGACATCGTCGAGCGGGCCCTGGACACCGGCGCACAAGTCCGTTTCGTACCCGAGGGCACGCTCACCGACCGGGGCCGGATCGCCTGCGTCCTTCGGTACTGACACCAGGCCCCGCTTCAGAGATCAGGGAAAGGACCGCAGCGAATGAACCCCCTGCCGCCCCTCGGGAAACGACGCACCACGCGCCGCGCACGCCGCGGGCCCGCGGTGTCCGCCGCCCTCACGCTGGCCGCCACGGTGACGGCCGCCGCCGCCCTCGTCTCGTGCGGCTCCGACGACGACTCCCCTTCGGCCGAGAGCAGTGGCTCGGTCAGTGAACGGCCGACGGCCCCGGATGCGTCGTCCTTCTCGGAGAAGACCGCGTCGCCGCTGAAGTCGCAGGCCTCGGAGGCGGCCGAGTCCGCCCGCGCCTCGGCGTCCGCCGCCGAGGCCTCCGCGTCGGAGCGCGCGGACGAGTTCGAGGCGTCCGTGTCCGCCGACACGGAACGGGCCAACCAGGCCGCGAAGGACGCCCTCAAGGACGTCGACGGGCGGGGCAACGCCACGGCCGACGTCTCCATGACGGGCAAGCCGCGCGCCGACACCGGCGGTGTGCTCGCCTCCGTGGTCACCTTCACCAACCGGACCGACAAGAAGGCGGACTTCGCCGTGCAGGTCGACTTCGTCGACTCCTCGGGCAAGACCGTGGAGACCCGCTACGTCGGCACGCAGGACCTCTCACCGGGCAAGCGGGCCCAGCGGTACGCCATCAGCCACGAGCCCCCGGAGCCGAAGCTCACCGCGAAGCTGGTCAAGGCCCAGCGGTACTGAACCCGGCCGGCCCCGCGGCCCGGTTCAGAAGTCCACGGCGTCGCGGACGAGCGGGCACGTCATGCAGTGCCCGCCGCCGCGACCGCGCCCGAGCTCGGCGCCGACGATGGTGATGACCTCGACCCCGGCCTTGCGCAGCAGCGTGTTGGTCTGAGTGTTGCGGTCGTACGTGAAGACCACGCCGGGCTCCAGGGCGACGGCGTTGTTGCCGCTGTCCCACTGCTGCCGCTCGGAGGCGTAGACGTCCCCGCCCGTCTCGATGACGCGCAGCTCGCGCAGGCCGAGCGACCTGGCGACGACGTCGACGAACGGGCGCGAGCCCTCGTCCGTGATCTCGACGCCCGCCGCCTTGTCGCTCGGGCGCAGCGTGAAGGAGTGCACGGCGTCCATGATCTTCGGGTAGAGCGTGACGATGTCGCGGTCGGCGAAGGTGAACACGGTGTCGAGGTGCATGGCGGAGCGCAGCCTGGGCATGCCCGCGACGATGACCTGCTCGGCCGCACCGTTCTTGAACAGCGAGGCGGCGACCTGGGTGATGGCCTGGCGTGAGGTGCGCTCGCTCATGCCCATCAGGACGACGCCGTTGCCGACGGGCATGATGTCGCCGCCCTCGAACGTCGCCTGACCCCAGTCGAGTTCTGGGTCGCCCCACCACACCGTGGCGCCGGTGAAGTCGGGGTGGAACTGGTAGACGGCCTTCATCAGGAGCGTCTCGTCGTGCCGGGCGGGCCAGTACAGCGGGTTGAGCGTGACACCTCCGTACAGCCAGCACGTCGTGTCGCGGGTGTAGAGGGTGTTGGGCAGCGGGGGCATCAGGTATTCGCGTACGCCGGTGGATTCGCGCACGAGGGAGACGTAGTCGGAGCGGAACTCGTCCGGCAGGTCCGCGGTGGCCAGGCCGCCGATGAGGTACTCGGTGAGTCGCCGGGGCTCCAGTGTCTCCAGGAAGGCGCGGGTGTCGTCGGTGAGTCCGAGGCCGACCTCGTTCGCGGTGATCTTCCGTTCGAGGAGCCAGGACTTCGCCTCGGGGATCGCCATGGTCTGGGCGAGCAGGTCGTGCAGTTCGACGACCTCGACGCCGCGCTGCTGCAGCTTGATGACGAAGTCGGCGTGGTCGCGCTGGGCGTTCTCCACCCACATGACGTCGTCGAAGAGCAGGTCGTCGGCGTTGGTGGGGGTCAGCCTGCGGTGCGCGAGTCCGGGCGCGCAGACCAGTACCTTGCGCAGCCTGCCGACCTCGGAGTGGACGCCGAAGTTCGGGGTGGCGGGGGTGTCGTGGCTGGTCACTGGGCGCCTTTCGGTCGGTGGCGGCAGAGGTCGGGACGGTCAGAGTTCGATCCAGCCGACCGCGAGGGCGATCACTCCCACGACGGCGCCCGCGATCGAGACGGCGCAGATGACGGCCTCGCGCGGGGAGAACGGACGCCGGTTCTGTTCCCGCCGGGCCTTGACGAACAGGAGCGTCGCGGGGGCGTAGAGGAGGAAGGAGACCAGGACGAACTTGAGCCCGGCGGCGTAGAGCAGGAACGCCGTGTACAGCGTGGCGATCACCGCGACCACGAGTTCCTTGCGGGTGCTCCGCCCGGCGACCTGCTCGCCTGCGGGGCCGAGCGCGATCTTGACGGCGAAGCCGGCCGCGAGCAGGAACGGGATGAGGCTGAGCGCGCTGGTCAGGTCGAGCGCGAAGTTGAACGCGTCGTCGGAGAACATCGTGACGACCAGGACCACCTGGCTCAGTGCGGTCGTCATCAGGAGCGCGGGGACCGGCACGTCCTCCGATGTGGCCTTCCTCAGGAAGCGGGGCATGTCGTCGTCCTTCGCGGCGACGAAGAGCACTTCCGCGGCCATCAGCGTCCAGGCGAGGTAGGCGCCGAGCACGGAGACGATGAGCCCGACGCTGACGAAGACCTTGCCCCAGGTGCCGACGGCCTCCTCCAGGACGCCCGCCATGGAGGGCTGGCGCAGCTCGGCGATCTCCGCCATCGGCATGATCCCGTACGACACGATGGTGACGGAGGCGAAGACGGCGAAGACGCTGAGGAAGCCCAGGATCGTGGCCCTGCCGACGTCCTCGCGGCGTTTGGCGTGCCGGGAGTAGACGCTGGCGCCCTCGACCCCGAGGAAGACGAAGACGGTGGCCAGCATGGTGCCGCGCACCTGGTTGAAGAGTGATCCCGCGTAGTCGGCGCCGCCGAAGTTGTCCGCGAACACGGACGCGTCGAAGAAGAAGAGCGCCAGGATCACGAAGACGATGATCGGCACGATCTTGGCGACGGTGACGATCCGGTTGATCGCCGCCGCTTCCTTGACCCCGCGCCGGATCAGCAGGAAGAACGCCCACAGCCCGAACGAGGACAGGACGACGGCGAGCAGGGTGTCGCCATCGCCGAGGCTCGGCCAGATGGCCCCGACGGTCGACATGATGAGCACCCAGTAGGTGACGTTGCCGACGCACGCGCTGGCCCAGTACCCGAAGGCGGAGAAGAAGCCGAGGTACTCGCCGAACCCGGCCTTCGCGTAGGCGTAGACACCGGCGTCGAGGTCCGGTCTGCGGACGGCGAGGGTCTGGAAGACGAACGCGAGCATCAGCATGCCCGTACCGGCGATCGCCCAGGCGATCAGCGCGCCCGCGACACCGGTTTCCTGCGCGAACCGCCGTGGCAGCGAGAACACGCCCGCGCCGACCATGGAGCCGACGACCATCATCGTCAGCGTGGTGAGGGTCAGCTTGACGGCCGGTGATGCTCCGGCGGTGGTCTGGTCACTCGTCTCCGCGTGGCTCATGGACTCCTCGTCAGCTCCCGTCGGGGCGGGCGCCGGGGGAACGACTGACCACCCTGTGCGGGAATCTATCCCCAGTGAACCGAGTTGTCCTGATATGAAATCGCGGGCCGACGGTGTTCGCGATGCGGCCAGACCCAGCAGCAGCACCCGGAGGAAGCAGCGTGCACGGTGAGTACAAGGTCCCCGGCGGCAAGCTCGTCGTCGTGGATCTGGAGGTCGAGGACGGCGCACTGCGGCACGTGCGGGTGGCGGGGGACTTCTTCCTGGAACCCGACGAGGCGTTCGACGCCCTGAGCCACGCCCTGGAGGGCGCGCCCGCCGACACCGACGCGGCGGGCCTCGCCGCCCGCGTCGACGCGGCGCTCCCCGAGGGCACGGTGCTGTACGGCCTCACATCGGAGGGGGTGGGCGTCGCAGTGCGCCGCGCCCTCGCGCACGCCACCGACTGGACCGACTACGACTGGCAGCTGATCCACGAGGCCCCCGAGTCGCCCGCCCTGCTCATGGCCCTGGACGAGGTGCTCACCGAGGAGGTCGCCGCCGGGCGCCGCCCGCCGACGCTGCGGGTGTGGGAGTGGGCGTCCCCGGCGGTCGTCATCGGCAGCTTCCAGTCCCTGCGCAACGAAGTGGACCCGGCGGGCGCCGAGCGGCACGGCATCGAGGTGGTGCGCCGGATCAGCGGCGGCGGCGCCATGTTCTGCGAGCCGGGCAACGCCATCACGTACTCGCTGTCGGTCCCCGACGCCCTCGTGCAGGGCCTGTCCTTCGCCGACAGTTACGCCTATCTGGACGACTGGGTGCTGGAAGCCCTCGGCGACATGGGCATCACGGCGTGGTACCAACCGCTGAACGACATCGCCACCGACGCGGGGAAGGTCGCGGGCGCCGCCCAGAAGCGGGTCGCGGGCGGGCATGGCGCGGTGCTGCACCACGTGACGATGTCGTACGACATCGACGCGGACAAGATGGTCGAGGTGCTCCGCATCGGCCGCGAGAAGCTCTCGGACAAGGGCACGAGGAGCGCGAAGAAGCGCGTGGACCCGCTGCGCCGCCAGACGGGTCTGCCCCGGGAGGCCGTGATCGAGCGGATGCTCGACTCCTTCCGCACGCGGTACGGCCTGACGGCGGGCAAGGCCACGGACGAGGAGATGGCCAGGGCGCGGGAGCTGGCCCGTACGAAGTTCAGCTCGCCGGAGTGGACGGCGCGGGTGCCGTAGGCCTGGAGGAGTCCGTCTCGTCCGCCGGGCTCCGCTGCCAGGCGGTGGTGCCGATGCGGCCGGTGTTGCCGAGGTCGATCCGGCCTTCCGGGGTCACGGTTGCCGGGCTGGTGCCGGGGGCCGGGGTGACCTTGAGGTAGGTGCCACTGACGGCCGTCGTCGTCGTGTCGGTGACGGTGTTGCGCCAGGCGAGGACGGTGTAGGCCTGCTGCCCGCGTTTGAGCGAGACGGAGTGGTGCGCGCCAGGGTCGTCGTCCCTCGTCATGATGGGCTCGGTACCTTCGAGGATCTGTACGTCGAGGGGCTCGCGGTGCTCGTCGAGGACTCGCAGCTTCGGGTAGCCCTTCAGGCGGTAGGTGTCCTTGCCGCAGTTGGTCAGCGTGACGCTCATCGCGCGCAGGCCCATGGCGGCACTGACCACGCCTCCCTCGATGCGGACCCCGGACGCGGGGCAGGCGGGAGAAGCCGCTTCAGGCACCTCCGGCGCCCCCGCCCTGGCGGGACCCCCCGTTGGCGAATCGGGCCCGGTCGGAGCCGACAAGCCGCCCTCCGTACCGGACCGGCCCCCCTGAGCGGACGCCGTACGCCCGGGATCCGCCTCCCGCTCCAACTCCTCCGAAAGTCCGCACCCGGTGGCGAGCAGGGCCACGGTGGCGGCGAGGACGGCGACATGTCTGAACGGGATGACGGTCACGCGGAGATCATGCCATGGCCAGGGTTTTCCCCTCTGTGACGTGACGCAGGTCAGCGTGGAGCGACGGCACGGAAGCCCTGCCCGGACTTGCGCCCCAGACAACCGTCCGCCACCAGATCGCGCAGCAGCGGCGGCGCGGCGAAGTCAGGCGTCACGAACTCCTTGTGCAAGCGCTCCATGATGGCGAGCGAGACGTCCAGGCCGATGACGTCGAGCAGCCGGAACGGGCCCATCGGGAAACCGTGTCCCCGCTCCACCGCCGCGTCGATCTCCTCCACGTCGGCGTGTGGATGATCCAGCAGCCGGATCGCGTCGGCGAGGTACGGGAAGAGCAGATGGTTGACGATGAAGCCGGTGCGGTCCTGGCAGACGATGGCCGTTTTGTTCAGCCGCGCGCACAACGCGCGGGCTGTCGCCACGGTCTGCTCGCTCGTCGCCGGCGTCCGCACGAGCTCCACCAGCTTCATCATCGGCGCGGGGTTGAAGAAGTGGAGGCCCAGGACCTGGGAGCCGCGGCCGGACGAATCGGCGCAGTCCGCGACGGACAGACTGGATGTGGTGGTCGCCAGCAGCGCCCCCTGCTGGCACACCTGCCCGAGCCTGGCGAAGACGGACCGCTTCAGGTCGGTCTCCTCCGCGACGGCCTCGATCACCAGATCGCAGTCGCCGAGTGCCGTCAGGTCCTGCTCACTGCGCAGCAGGCTGAGCGCCGCGTCCTTCCGGGACGGACTGATTCTGCCTTTGCGCACCGCCCTGACGAGGGACTCCGCCACGACGTCCCGCGCGCGGTCGGCCTTCGCCCGGCTCCGTGCCACGAGCACCGTGGGGAGGCCGGCGGTCACCATGACCTCGGCGATGCCGCAGGCCATGGCGCCCGAACCCAGCACGCCCACACGCCCGATGTGCTGCACATCGTTCAGCCCGCCATCCTCGCCGTCACCGTTGCGCGGTGCGGGAACGACGCGCGCACCGAGTTCGTCGTAGGAGTGGAAACCCCTGCCGGTGGCCCGGCCGCCGGAGGCGGTGCCCGCCGACTTCTCCAGCAGGGCGGCGGGACGGAACGCCTCATTGCCCGTGTTCGCGTACAGCTCCGCCAGGGACGACCTGATGGTCTCCCAACCGATGCGGTCCAACATCTCGAAGGGGCCGGCGGGCAGGCCGCAGCCCAGCCGCAGGGCGGTGTCGATGCTGTGCTGATCGGCGTATCCGAGGTCCAGCAAGGCCACGGCGCGGTTGAGGAACGCGTGGACGAGCTCGGTGGCATCGGCCGCGGGACGCGCGCCGAATGCCGTCCGCTCGAGGTCCAGGCCCTCCAGCACTTCGTCGAGCGCACTCACAGCGGCAGCACTGCTCATCGCCGTCCGGACCACTTCCACGGATCCACCCGGCCGGGGTGGCGCCAGCAGGCGCAGCCCGATCGTCCGGGCCGACCGGCCGGAGGCGACGGCCAGTTGGGTGAGCGGCAGGCTCGACGTGGTGGTGACCAGCACTGTGCTCGGTTCGCAGACGGCATCGAACTCCCGCAGCAGCCGCTTCTTGACGGCGAGGTTCTCGGGTACCGCCTCCACGACCAGGTCCGCTCTGCCCAGCAGAGCGACGTCGTCGCTGAGCGTCGGACCGTCGGCGGGACGGGCCACAGGCGCGGCCGACCTGATCGCCTTCAGCCTCTCGTCGACCCTGGCCAGCGCAGCGGGATCGGAGTCGATCCCGATGACCTCGTACCCCCCGCTGTACAGCATGCGCAGCAAGGATTCCCCCACACTGCCCAGACCGGCCACCCCTATGACCGGGGGGCGCGCCTCCTGCTCCATGACGTGTTCCCTTCCCCTGAATGTGTGTGCTCGTGGGCATCCGCAGGGGTGACCGCGAGACCTGATCGATGAATGCGGCGGGTTCAGTTCCCGGAATCCCGGAAGCGGTTGATCGCGTCGATGTGCTGGGCACGCTTGGCGTGGTCGCGCACGCCCAGGCCTTCTTCGGGGGCGAGACACAGCACCCCGACCTTGCCCTGATGGGCGTTGCGGTGCACGTCGCGGGCGGCTTGGCCGGTCTCTTCAAGGGAGTAGACGCGGGAGAGGGTGGGGTGGATCTTGCCCTTGGAGATGAGGCGGTTGGCTTCCCAGGCCTCGCGGTAGTTCGCGAAGTGCGAGCCCACGATCTTCTTCAGGGACATCCACAGGTAGCGGTTGTCGTACTCGTGGTTGTAGCCCGAGGTCGAGGCGCAGGTGACGATCGTGCCGCCCTTGCGCGTGACGTAGACGCTCGCGCCGAAGGTCTCGCGGCCCGGGTGCTCGAAGACGATGTCCACGTCCTCGCCGCCGGTCAGCTCGCGGATGCGCTTGCCCAAGCGCTTCCACTCCTTGGGGTCCTGGGTGTGCTCGTCCTTCCAGAACTTGTAGCCCTCGGCGTTGCGGTCGATGATCGCGTCGGCGCCCATCGCGCGGCAGATGTCCGCCTTCTGCTCGCTGGAGACGACACAGATGGGGTTGGCGCCGCCGGCCAGCGCGAACTGAGTGGCGTAGGAGCCGAGCCCGCCGCTCGCGCCCCAGATCAGGACGTTGTCGCCCTGCTTCATCCCGGCGCCGTTGCGCGAGACCAGCTGACGGTAGGCGGTGGAGTTCACCAGGCCGGGGGAAGCGGCCTCCTCCCAGCTCAGGTGGTCCGGCTTGGGCATGAGCTGGTTGGACTTGACCAGGGCGATCTCGGCGAGGCCGCCGAAGTTGGTCTCGAAGCCCCAGATCCGCTGCTCGGGATCGAGCATCGTGTCGTTGTGGCCGTCGCTCGACTCCAGCTCGACGCTCAGACAGTGCGCGACGACCTCGTCGCCCGGATTCCAGGCATTCACACCGGGACCCGTGCGCAGGACGACGCCCGCCAGGTCGGAGCCGATCACGTGATACGGCAGATCATGACGCTTGGCCAGCTCGTTCGTGCGGCCGTAGCGCTCCAGGAAAACGAACGTGGAGAGCGGCTCGAAGATCGACGACCATACGGTGTTGTAGTTGACCGAGGAGGCCATCACGGCCACCAGGGCCTCACCCGGGCCGAGTTCCGGCACCGGCACGTTGTCCACGTGGAGCGACTTGCGGGGGTCCTTGTCCACCGTGGCCATGCCCTCGAACATGTCTGCCTCGTCCTTGCGCAGCACCACGGCCCGATAGCTCTCCGGAAGCCGCAGAGCGGTGAAGTCCTGGGAAGTTGCACCGCCGGACAGGATGGCGTTGATGATGTCCTTCACGTAACTTCCCTTGCGTTTCGCGGACGTAGGAAACAAGCCTCTCCAGCGGGTTCGCCGAAGAAGATGAATGTGGGCTTGTCGCGGCAGCGTATGGAGCAGAATTGACGGAGGAAACCCCTACCTCACGGCACTACTCCCCCTACCTGCCGGCACTACCCCTAGCCAGCCGCACTGCAGGTTTGCACCGAAGATGAAGAGCCAGTCAATTCTGGAAGAGTCAGACACGTGTAAAGAATGGATGCGTTGCTACTGGAACCGCCGCTGCGTCCCGTCCGGTGAACGCGCGACGGTAGGGGGCGGACTAGGGGTTGCCTCGCCCAACAGGCGTCCTACAGAGTTCTCCTGTCGCGAGCCCGGTGCGTGCAATGAGGCCGACCAGGTACGCAATTCACTGTTTCTGCGACAGGGAAGCTGTCCGGCAATGTCGGGCAGCTTGTTCTGGATGGGGAAAAATGCACAAAGGCAACCATGACAGCGAACTCTGGATACGGCGGTTCATCCCCGTCGCAGATCCAGAGGTTCGGCTGATCTGCTTTCCGCACGCCGGTGGCTCCGCCAGTTTCTACCACCCCTTTTCAAGAGAGTTGTCACCCTTGGTGGAGGCGCTGGCCGTGCAGTACCCGGGCCGGCAGGACCGCCGTGCGGAGGGGTGTGCCACCGACCTGGCCGACCTCGCGGACCGGATCGGCGAGGCGCTGACGCCTTGGACCGACCGGCCTTTCGCCCTGTTCGGGCACAGCATGGGCGCCACGCTGGCGTACGAGGTGGCCCGCGGGCTCGAAGCCGCGGGCCGTGCACCGGATGCCCTCTTCGTCTCGGCTCGCCGCGCACCGCACCGCAACCGAAACGACGGATGGCATCTGAGCCCCGACAGCGACCTCATCGCCGACCTCAAGGCCCTGGACGGCACAGGCACCCCGATCTACGACGACCCCGAGTTCCTCGCCCTCATCCTGCCCGTGCTGCGCAGTGACTACCGCGCGGCGGAGACCTACCGCCACCGGCCCGGGCCGAAGCTGAACTGCCCGATCACAGCACTGGCCGGCGACGCCGACCCGCGCGTGCCCGTCGATGAACTGCGCCACTGGGGCGATCACACGGCCGGCCGGTTCGACCTTCAGGTCTTTCCCGGCGGCCATTTCTACCTGACGAACCAGCAGGCGCGTGTCCTGCGCGTTGTCATCGACCGTCTCCTTGGTGTCGGCGCCGGCTGACCGCACCGGAACAGGGCCTCGGCCACCCGGTCGCCCTCGACAGAAAGACGTGGACTGTGACTGTCTATTCGCCTGCCCTCAGCCCCGTCGGAGTCCTCGGTACCGGATCTTGTCTGCCCGAGCACGTCGTCTCCAATGCGACCGTCGCCGAACTCGCCGGCGTCACCCCGGACTGGATCGAACGCAAAACCGGCATCCGTGAGCGGCGCTACGCGGCCGATCACCAGGCGTCGTCGGACCTGGCCGCCACGGCCGCCCGGCGGGCGCTCGACGCCGTCGGCCTACGCCCCGATCAGGTTCGGTGGATCATCGTCGCCACCTCCACCCCTGACCACCCGCAACCGGCCACCGCAACCCTCGTCCAGGAACAGCTCGGGGCCTTTGGAGCCGCCGCGTTCGATGTGAACGCGGTCTGTGCCGGATTCGTCGCCGCACTCCAGGTGGCGACCCGTCTGCTGGCCGGTGTCCAGGAGGACGGCTATGCCCTGGTCATCGGGGCCGAGGTCTACTCGCGCATCATCGACCGGCAAGACCGCAGGACCGCGCCGCTCTTCGGCGACGGGGCCGGTGCGGTCGTCCTCGGCCCGGTGCCCGACGGACGTGGCGTCCTCGGCACGGGCATGAGGACCGACGCCCACCTGCACGAACTGATCGGCGTTCCCGCCGGCGGCAGCAGGCTTCCCGCCTCGGAGAAGACCGTGGACCTCGGCCAGCACTATTTCCAGATGCAGGGCCGCAACGTCCGCGACTACGTGACGAGCCACCTCCCGTCAGCTGTGTCCGGACTGCTGGAGCACTTCGACGTAAAGCCGGAGCAGGTCGACCACTTCGTACCGCACCAGGCCAACGGGGTCATGCTCAGGGACGTCTGGGAGCTGCTCGGCCTGAGCGGGGCTCAGGCCCATCTGCCGGTGGAGTTCCACGGCAACACCGGCGCGGCCTCCATCCCGCTGGCCTTGGACCACGCCTGCAGAGCCGGTCGTCTGGCCGACGACGAGCTGATCGTCCTTGCCGGGTTCGGTGGCGGAATGACGATGACCACCGCCCTGCTCACCTGGGGTTGCTGACCGGCCGACACGGCTCGCACGCAGCCATTGCCTGCCCGTCCATATCGGGGACTCGTACGACAACGCCCTCCCGGAGCCGGTTCGCCGGCGTGAGTTGCACACCTGGATTCAGCTGTTACAGTAAGTGCTGTAATTTGTAGAGCTCAGCACACTCTACAGAGACAGCATTGCTCTCTATAGCAGTCAGTCCTGTGCACGGAAGGTGAGATGGCGATGGCGTCGACGCCCGAGGACAACGACGGGGCCGCCCACGCATCCGACGTCGAGACGTGGGTGGAGCAGGTCGCCACCTACTTCATGCAGCAGTCCGGCTGGCCCCCGATCATGGGCCGCGCCCTGGCCTGGCTCATGGTCAGCGATCCAGCGGAGCAGAACGCGGCGCAGATCGCGGCCGGCATCAATGCCAGCCGGGCCTCGCTCACCGGCACGCTGCGCCTGCTCAGCGAGGCCCGGATGGTGCAGGCCGTTACCCGCAGCGGGAACCGCGCCACGTACTACCGCCTCGCCCCGGACGCCTGGGCCACGATGGTCCGACGGCGCCTGGAGGGCATCGCGTCGTTCGTCGACATCACCGAGAACGGGCTGACCCTCTTCCCGACGGGGGCCGAGAACGCCGACCGCCTCCGTGAGGCGCACCAGGTCTTCGAGTGGCTCAACAACGAGGCAGAGCCCATGTTGAAGCGCTGGATCGAGGACCGGGACGCTCCAACTGACGAACACCGCAACGTAAGGGGCGAAGAAAGTGGCTAAGGACTCGCGCCGCTGGTGGGCACTGGCGGCTATCGGGCTGAGCCTGCTCACCGTCAGCGTCGACGCCACGGTACTCAACGTGGCACTGCCGACCCTCGGCACCGACCTGCAGGCCTCCACACGCGACCTTCAGTGGTTCGCCGACGCCTTCACGCTTGCCATGGCCGCACTGCTCCTGCCCGCAGGGCTGCTCGGTGACCGGTTCGGCCGCAAGCGGCTGCTCCTCGCGGCGCTGGCCTTATTCGGTGGCGCGTCCGTATGGTGCGCCTACTCCGACTCGTCGGGCATGCTGATCACCGCGCGCACGGTGCTCGGCCTCAGCGCCGCCTTCCTCGTACCCCTGTGCACCTCCGTCCTCCTCGACGTCTTCGAGAGCAAGGAAGAGCGCGCCAAGGCGATCGGCGTCATCGCCGTCTCCCAGTCACTCGGGCTCCCGCTCGGCCCGATCATCGGTGGCGCCCTGCTCAATCACTTCTGGTGGGGCTCGGTCTTCCTGATCAACCTCCCGCTGATCGTCCTCGCCTTCATCGCGGTGGCGTTCCTGGTGCCCGACTCCCGCGGTACGCAGGGCAAATCCATCGACTTCTTCGGTGTCCTGCTCTCCACGCTCGGTCTGGTGGGCATCGTCTACGGCGCGATCGAGGCCGGCGAAACCAGCTGGGGCGACTCCGCGGCACTGGTCCCGCTACTCGGCGGCGCAGTGCTCCTCGTGCTGTTCGTGCTGTGGGAAATGCGGATTACCCGGACCGGGAATCCGCTGATCGACCTGTCCCTGTTCCGGCTGAGCGGCTTCGTGTGGGGCTCGATCCTCGGAACCGTCGTCAGCTTCGCGATGTTCGGCCTGCTGTTCGCCCTGCCCCAGTACTTCCAGGCGCTCAACGGCACCGACGCACTCGGCACCGGGCTGCGGCTGCTGCCACTCATCGGCGGCGTCCTGGTGAGCGCCGCGGTGGTCAACAAGCTCGCGCCGGAGGCGGCCCCGCGCGCGGTGCCGGCACTGGGCTTCCTCCTCGTCGCGGGCGGCCTGTTCCTGGGCACCCGCACCGAGCTCTCCTCCGGTTACGGCTACGTGTCGGTCTGGCTGATCCTGGTCGGCCTCGGTCTCGGCCTCGCCATGACCCGCACCATGGCGGCCTCCGTCAACGCGCTGTCCCAGGAGTCGTCGGGCGTCGGTTCCGCGCTGGTCTCCGCGCTGCGCCAGGTCGGCGGTTCCGTCGGCGTGGCCGTGCTCGGTACGGTCGCCAACTCGGCGTACCGTTCGAACCTGAAGCTGCCCGACGTACCGCCGGAGGCGGACGAACTGGCACGGGGCAGCGTCTCGGGCGGCATGCGCGTGGGCGAGCAGATGCAGAGCACTCAGGTCGTGCACGCGGTGCAGGACTCCTTCATGACCGCGATGCAGACCCTGCTGGCCGTGTGCGGCGTGATCGCGGTGGCGGCTGCCCTGCTCGCCCTGATCTTCATGCCCAAGCGGTCCCAGTCCAAGACCGAAGTCCCGGAGAGTGACACCGCACTCCCACTCTCCGCCCACTGAGCCGAACCGGTCCGCCACCCCCGGCCGGAACCGGTTCGCCCTGGGCCCCGGTGTTGCGTCCTTCCCCCGAAGACGCAACACCGGGGCCCTTTGCGTACGGCGCGGGGTGACACGACGGTCACAGCGAGAGTGATGAGGCCTCCTACGAGCCCGCCCCGCGCAGGGGTGCCTCCTGCGAGCCACCCCGTGCCCCGGGTACTCGACTGTCCCTCGTCACACGGGTCGGCCAGGGCGAACACCACGCCACGGGCCCCTGCCCCGGTCAACGGCATCTGCCATCGACCGGAGCAGGGGCCCGAAGTGCCCTGCCGCAGCGGCGCCTTACACCGTGATGTCCGTCATGCCCCAGAACACCAGGATCTCGCGGATCTTGCCGTCGCCGCCGATGCGGATGACGTCGATGCACGGGATCTCCATGCGTGCGCCCTCACCCGTGTCGAGCTGGTTGAGGCGGCCCGTCAGCGGCACCGCGACGCGGGAACCGTCCTGGGCTGCCACGATGGTGCCGACCTCGATCTCGGACTTGGCCCTGATGACCGAGGCGATGTACTCCCCGACCTCCTCGACGCCGACCCGCGGCGCGCTGCCGACCGGGTCCTCCATCCGGATGTCCGGCGCGAACATCTCGACCGCGCCCTCCAGATCTGCCGCGTTGAGCCGGCGGAAGTACTCCTCGACGACTGCCTTGCGGTCGGCCTCGTCGAGCAGTTCCTCCCCTTCGAGAGCAGCCCAGTTGCCCGCGTTGCGGCCTTCCAGGGTCTCGCCGAGCAGGGCCACCGGGTTGGCGTTGAGCCAGTAGGTATCCCGCCGGAACGCGTACGTGGGCAGGTCCACGACCCGCCCTTCGGCACCGGCGCCGGCCAGCGCGTCGCGCCAGGCGACCGGAACTCCGGTCACGTGCAACCCGGCCAGCAGGCACAGGAGTTGCTCGGCCGCCGGCCGACCGTCCTGTTCCATCGCGACGTCCAGCCGGACGAGGGTGGTGGCCCCGGCCGGCGTGGGCAGTTGCCCGGACAGCGGCCGCACCGCCTGCCAGTGCGCCGGGTCGAGCAAGGCGTCGACCGTAAGGGTCTCCCCGGTCTCCGCTCGCACCAGCGGCGCCGAACCGGGCCGCGGTGCCACGCCCTTGACCGTGCGGCGGAACAGGTCCTCGGCCTCGGACCGCTGCGAAGCCGGCTCCAGGAGCCGGGCCGCCGCGACGACCAAGCCCGCCGCGTCCGGCAGCGGCAGCGCACCGGCCACGTACGCGGCCGCGACCTCGCCCAGACCATGCCCGGCGACCGCGGCGGGCGTCACGCCCATGCCCTGCACCAGCCGGGCGAGGGCCACCTCATGAGCGAAGGCCACCGCTGCCGCGAGGGTCGTGTCCGCGGGGCGTTCCGCCACGAGTGCCGCCGGGTGCGCCGGGGTGTGGAGGTGGGCGTCCAGGTGGGCGCACACCTCATCGAGGGCGTCCGCGAAGAGCGGGAACCGGTCGTACAGCTCGCGTACGCCGGGCTGGATGCCGCCCGCACACACGAACGCGGTGCCGATCCCGGTCGCGGCCTCGGCCTGCACGCCCTGTTCGAGCGGTCCGCCGTTCTCCAGCGCGGCAAGGCCGGCGAGCAGTTCGTCCCGGCCGGAGGCGAACAGCGCCGCCCGGTGGGCGAACGCTGTACGCGTGGTGGCCAGCGACCAGGCAAGGTCGCGGAGTTCAGTCGCGGGCCGGCCGGCCACCGATTCCCGCAGCCGCCGCGCCTGCTCCCGCAGGTCCTCGGCGCTCCGGGAGGACACCAGGAACGGCAGGACGGCGGGGCCGTCGCCGGCTTCCTGTGCGGCGGGGCGCTCAGCGGGCGGCTCCTGTTCGAGGATGAGGTGGACCTTGGTGCCGCTGGCCCCGAACGAGGAGACTCCGGCGCGGCGCGGCCGGCCCGTCTCGGGCCACGACGTGTCCTCGGCGAGCAGCGCGACTCCGCCATCGGCCCAGTCGACCCGCGTGCTGGGCGTGTCCGTGAACAACGTCCTCGGCAGCACTCCGTGCCGCATCGAGAGAACCGTCTTGATCACACCGACCAGGCCGGAAGCCGCCTGCGAGTGGCCGATATTGGACTTCACCGTGCCGAGCCACAGCGGCCGGTCCGCGGGCCGGTTCCTGCCGTACGTGGCGAGCAGGGCCTGCGCCTCGATCGGGTCGCCCAGCGGGGTACCGGTACCGTGCCCCTCGACGACGTCGATGTCGTCGGCCGTGAGCCCGGCACCGGCCAGCGCCTGGCGGATCACCTTCTGCTGGGACGGGCCGTTGGGGGCCATGCCGTTGCTCTCACCGTTGTGGTTCACGGCCGAGCCGCGGATCACGGCAAGCACCTCGTGCCCGTTGCGGCGCGCGTCGGACAACCGCTCCACCATCAGCACCGCGGCACCCTCCCCCCAGCCGGTGCCGTCGGCGTCCTCGGAGAACGGCTTGCACCGGCCGTCGGGTGCCATCCCGCCGAGGTCCGGTACGGCCATCGGGCTGGAGAGCACGGTCGCGCCGCCGACCAGCGCGGTCGAGCACTCGCCGCGGGCGAGCGCCTGGCAGGCCAGGTGCAGGGCGACACCGGACGAGGAGCAGCCGGTGTCCACGGTGAACGTCGGCCCCTCCAGCCCCATCAGGTACGCGACGCGGCCCGAGGCGAAGGTCGGCACCATGCCGATGCCCAGGTACGGCTTGACGTCCTCGGCGATGCGGTTCGAACCTGCCCAGTACGGCTGGAAGAACGTACCGACGTAGACGCCGGTGTCGGTGCCGCGCAGCGTCTGCGGGTCCACGCCGGCGTGTTCCACGGCCTCCCAGGACAGCTGGAGCAGCAGCCGGTGCTGCGGGTCCATGGCCACCGCTTCGGCGTCGGAGATGCCGAAGAACTGCGGATCGAACTCGGTGGCACCGGCCAGGAACCCGCCCCGGGTCAGCCAGCGACCGCCCGGCATGTCGATGCCCATCTCGGTGAGCTTCTCGACGGCCTCCCAGCCGCGGTCCTCCGGCAGCGCGCCGACGACGTCGAGACCGTCGGCGACGACCCGCCACAGGTCCTCCGGTGACTCGACGCCGCCCGGCAGGCGGCAGCTCATGCCGACGATGGCGATCGGGTCGTCCTCGACGAGGGCGAGCGGTGCGACCGTGTCCTCGCCGACCTCGCTCTCCTCGGCGCCGACCAGGTCGATGAGCAGCCGACGGGCCAGCGCGATCGGGGTCGGATGATCGAAGACGAGGGAGGCGGGCAGCTTGAGCCCGGTCGCCTCGCCGAGCCTGTTGCGCAGTTCCACCGAGGTGACGGAGTTGAAGCCGAGCTCCTGGAACTTCAGTTCGCGGTCGACGTCGTCCGCGGAGTCGTACCCGACGACGGCCGCCGCATGGGCGCGGACCAGGTCGAGCAGGACCCGCTGCTGTTCCACCGTCGACATGCCCGCCAGACGCCCGGCCAGTTCGGAGACCGAGCCACCCTCGACGCCCCGGCCACCGGCCGCCTCGGCGGCGGACGGGCGGCGCAGCTCGGGCAGTTCGCTCAGCAGCGCGCTCGGCCGGTTCGCGGTGAAGACGGCGGCGAAGCGCTCCCAGTCCATGTCGGTGACCGACAGGAAGGTCATGTCGCGCTCCAGTGCCTGCTGCAACGCCGTGACGGCGAGCAGCGGCTCCATCGGCAGCAGACCGGTCCGGCGCAGGGCGTCTTCCACCCCCTTGTCCGAGGCCAGGCCGTCGCCCGCCCACATGCCCCACGCCACCGACAGTGCCTTCCGGCCGCGGGCGCGCCGCCGCTCGGCCAGCGCGTCCAGGTGTGCGTTGGCCGCCGCGTACGGGCCCTGGCCCGCGCCGCCCCAGACGCCCGCGTTGGAGGAGAACAGGACGAACGCGTCCAGATCCTCGTCGGCCAGCAGTTCGTCCAGCACCTCGGCGCCGCCCGCCTTCGCGGCGAGCGTCTCGGCCAGATCGTCGGCCGATGCGTCGGCGAGCGTCACGAACGGGCCGGGCACACCGGCCGTGTGGACCACCGCGGTCAGCGGTGAACCGTCGGCGCGCAGCCCGTCCAGGAGGTCGGCGAGCGCCTCCCGGTCGGCCACGTCGCAGGCGGCGACCGTCACGCGGACGCCCGACTGCTCAAGCTCGGCGCGCAGTTCGGCCGCGCCCGGCGCGTCAGGCCCCCGACGGCTGGTCAGCACGAGGTGCTCCGCACCCTGGCCGGCCAGCCACCGCGCCACATGCCCGCCCAGACCGCCGGTGCCACCGGTGACGAGCACGGTCCCCCGCGCCTGCCACTGGCCGGCCGGCGTCTCGGCCAGCGGCGCACGGACCAGCCGGCGCACGAACACGCCCGACGAGCGCAGCGCCAGCTGGTCCTCCTCACCACCGGCGGCGAGGATGCCGCACAGTCGGCCGGCCGCCCTGGTGTCCGGGCCGGCCGGCAGGTCGATCAGACCGCCCCAGCGGGCCGGCTGCTCCAGCGCGGCGACCCGGCCGAAGCCCCAGACCTGAGCCTGTGCCGCGTTCTGCGCACGGTCGGCACCGCTGACGCCGATCGCGCCGCGCGTCGCACACCACAGCCTCCCCTCGACACCCGCGTCGCCGACCGCCTGCAACAGGGTGAGTACGGCTGCGGCGCCCCGGGTCAGCACCGGGTTGCCGCCGAGCGGCGCGTCGTCCAGGGCGAGCAGGGACAGTACGCCGGCCAAGGCTCCCTCGGCGGCCAGGCGTTGCGCCCAGTCCGCGCGATCGGGGGCCGCGGTGTCCAGGGCCACCGTGCGGACATCGGCTCCGGCGGCGGCGAGTGCCTGGACCGCCGCGTCGACCCAGGCATCGCGCGGCCCTTCCGCGGGGTGCACGACCAGCCACGTACCGCCGGCGAGCGCGTCGGCGGAGGGTGCGGAGACGCCCAGCGGGTGCCAGGCGACCCGGTACCGCCAGGCGTCGACGGTGTTCTCCTTGCGCCGCTCGCGCCGCCAGGCCGACAGGACCGGCAGCAGCGCCCCGAGGGAGGCACGGACGTCGGCGCCGGCACCGGGCTGCAGAGTGGCGGCGAGTCCCTCCAGGTCCTCGCGCTCGACCGCCTCCCAGAATGCCGCGGTCGCCTCGTCGTGGGTGTCGTCGCCAGGACGCACGGGCGGTTCGGTCGTCAGCCACAGCCGCTTGCTCTGGAAGGCGTACGTAGGCAGATCGACCGGGCGGCCGCCGGCCAGCAGCCCGGCCCAGTCGACGTCGACGCCCTGGGTGTACACCTCGGCGGCCGAGGTCAGGAACCGGTCCCAGCCGCCCTCACCGCGCCGCAGCGAACCGACGGCCATGCCGGGCACGCCGCTGTCCTCGATGGTCTCCAGGAGGCCGTTGACCAGGACGGGGTGCGCACTGGACTCCGCGAACACGCTGTAGCCCTGTTCGAGCAGCGACCGTGTGGCCGACTCGAACTCGACGGGCCGGCGCAGGTTGCGGAACCAGTACTCCGCGTCCAGGCCCGCCGTGTCCTGCCAGTCCCCCGTCACCGTGGAGAAGAACGGCACCGCGGAGGTCCGCGGGCGGATCGCGGCCAGGACGTCCGCCAACTCCGCCCGGATTCGGTCGACATGGCCGCAGTGCGAGGCGTACGACACCGGCACCCGCCGGATGCGCACACTCAACTCCTCGGCAGATCCGACCAGTTCGTCCAACGCATCCGCGTCGCCGGAGACCACCGTCGATTCCGGGCCGTTGACCGCCGCGACCGACAGCCGGTCCCCGTACGGCTGGAGGATCTCCTCGGTGCGCGTCCGGGACGCCGCCACCGAGGCCATCCCGCCCTGCCCCTGCAACGCCACCAGGGCCCGGGCGCGCAGCGCCACCACGCGTGCCCCGTCCTCCAGCGAGAGACCGCCGGCCACGCACGCGGCGGCGATCTCGCCCTGGGAGTGCCCGATGACCGCGGCCGGGACCACGCCGACCGAGCGCCATGTCTCGGCCAGCGACACCATCACCGCCCACAGCACGGGCTGCACCACGTCGACCCGTTCCAGGAGCGGTGCGGTCGCCTCGCCGCCGGTCAGGACCTCGGTCAACGACCAGTCCACATGCGGGGCCAGTGCCTGCTCGCACTCGGCGATCCGGCGGGCGAACGCGGGCGACGCCGCCAGCAGGCCCTCGGCCATGCCGACCCACTGCGAGCCCTGCCCCGGGAACACCAGCACCGCGCGCACTCCGCCGCGGGCCACGCCGCGCACCACACCGGTGGTGGTCTGGCCGGCGGCCAGCGCGGCAAGCCTGCTCTGCAGCGACTGCGCCGTGCCGTCCGCGGCGACCACGACCGCGCGGTGCTCCAGCGCGGATCGGGTCGTCACCAGCGAGTGGCCCACGTCGACGAGGTCCGCCTCCGGCCGGTCGGCCACGTACGCGGCAAGGCGCGCCGCCTGTCCGCGCAGCGCCTCGGCGCTGCGACCCGACAGCACCCACGGTACCGCTCCGCCCTCGGGAACCCCTGCGGTGCGCTCGGGCTCGGTTTCGGGCTCGGGGGCCTGCTCCAGAATGGCGTGGGCGTTGGTGCCGCTGATCCCGAAGGACGAGACACCTATCCGGCGCGGGCGTCCCTCCTCGGGCCAGTCGCGCTGCTGCGTGAGCAGCCCGACGGCGCCCGCGGACCAGTCGATGTGCGGGGACCGCTCCTGCGCGTGCAGTGTCTTCGGCAGGATGCCGTGCCGCATCGCCATCACGGCCTTGATGACGCTGGCGACGCCGGCCGCGGCCTGCGGGTGGGCGATGTTCGACTTGATGGAGCCGAGCCACAGCGGCTTGTCCGCGTCCCGTCCCTTGCCGTACGTGGCCTGCAGCGCCTGTGCCTCGATCGGGTCGCCCAGCGGGGTGCCGGTGCCGTGCGCCTCGACCGCGTCCACCTCCTGCGGCCCCAGGCGGGCGTTGGCGAGCGCGGCGCGGATGACGCGCTGCTGGGACGGGCCGTTGGGGGCGGTGAGGCCGTTGCTGGCACCATCCTGGTTGATCGCGGAGCCGCGCAGCACGGCGAGCACCTGTCGGCCGTTGCGGCGCGCGTCGGACAGCCGCTCCAGAAGGACCAGGCCGACGCCCTCGCCCCAGCCCGTACCGTCGGCGGAGGCGGAGAACGCCTTGCAGCGGCCGTCCGGGGACAGGCCGCGCTGGCGGCTGAACCCGACGAAGGTGCCGGGGTTGGGCAGTACGGCGACGCCGCCGGCAAAGGCGAGGCTGCACTCGCCCTGCCGCAGCGACTGGGCGGCCATGTGCATCGCCACCAGGGACGACGAGCACGCCGTGTCCACCGTCACGGCCGGTCCCTCGAACCCGTAGGTGAAGGCGATGCGGCCGCTGAAGACGCTGGAGGCGCTGCCGGTCATGGCGTGGCTCTCGACGCCGCCCGGCACCTCGGGCGCACCCATGGCGTAGTGCCGGGAGATGTAGTCGGTGCCGACGCCGCCGGTGAAGACGCCGACGGGCTTGCCGCGCAGTGAGTCGGGGGCGATGCGGGCCCGCTCCAGGAGCTCCCAGGAGGTTTCCATCAGGACGCGCTGCTGCGGGTCCATTGCCAGTGCCTCGTGCGGGGAGATACCGAAGACCTCGGCGTCGAAGTCTCCCGCGTCGTACAGGAAGGCTCCCTCGCGGACGTACGTCTTGCCCTGTGCGTCGGGATCCGGGTCGTACAGGGACTCGAGGTCCCAGCCACGGTCGTCGGGGAGCGGGCCTACGGCGTCGCGGCCGTCGAGCACGAGCTGCCACAGGTCCTCGGGGGTTCTGACCCCGCCCGGGTAGCGGCAGGCCATGCTGACGATGGCGATGGGTTCCCGGGATGCCTCGGACATGTCCCGGTTCTGCTTGCGCAGGCGCTCGTTCTCCGTGAGTGACGCGCGCAGCGCCTCGACCACCTTGTCCGCGGATGCGCTGCTCATTCTGCGTACGTCCCTTCGGTGTCATTCGGTGTGTCACTGGCAGTGGCGTCGCCGAGGGCGGCGCGGACGAGGTCGTCCACGTCCATCTCGGCGATGGACGCCCCCTCCGGCTCGTCCGTGTGCTCCGTCGTGCCGTTGCCGGAACCGTCATCGGTGGCGAGGCGGAGCAGGGCGTCGAGGACGCCGGCCTCGCGGATGCGGTCCAGCGGCACGGAGGTGATGGACCGCCAGATCTCGGCGTCGGTCAGGGAGCCCGCGGCGGCCACGGCCTCGGTGGCGCCGTTCGGTGCCACCTCCTCGAGGATGTGCCGCGCCAGGGCCCCGGGGGTCGGGTAGTCGAAGACCAGCGAGGCAGGCAGCCGCAGGCCGGTCGTGCCGTTGAGCCGGTTGCGCAGCTCGACGGCGGTGAGGGAGTCGATGCCCATCTCCTGGAAGGACCGGGAGGGATCGACGCCCGCGGGCGATGAGTGGCCCAGGACCGCGGCCAGTTCACCGCGGACCAGCTCGACCACCAGCCGTTCGTGCTCGGTCGTGGGCACCCCGCTCAGCCGCTGGGCCAGGGTCGGTCCCTCGCTCTGCCCGGGGCCTGCCGCGGCCCTGCGGGCGGGTGCCCGCACCAGGCGGCTCAGCAGCGGCGGCAGGGTGCCGTCGCCCGCCTGCTTGCGCAGCACGGACCGCTCCAGCCGGACCGGTACGAGCAGCGGCTGATCCTCCAGGATGGCCGCGTCGAGGAGTTCGAGCCCCTGCTCGTTGGTGAGCGGCACCAGGCCGCCGCGGGA
Source organism: Streptomyces sp. NPDC032198 (assembly GCF_040636975.1). NCBI lineage: Bacteria > Bacillati > Actinomycetota > Actinomycetes > Kitasatosporales > Streptomycetaceae > Streptomyces > Streptomyces sp. NPDC032198. The sequence goes on from NZ_JBEZVL010000003.1 coordinate 659,185, forward strand.
GATACGGGCCCGGTCCTCACCGCCGAGCTGCCCGGTCATGCCGCTCGCCTCGACCCACAGGCCCCAGGCCAGCGAGACCGCAGGCAGGCCCTCGGCCCGGCAGCGGTGCGCGAAGGCGTCCAGGAAGGCGTTGGCGGCGGCGTAGTTGCCCTGCCCGGGGCTGCCGAGGACACCGGATGCGGAGGAGAACAGGACGAAGCCCGCCAGGTCGAGATCGCGGGTCGCCGCCCGCAGGTTGACCGCGGCGTCGACCTTGGCGCGGAACACGGTGTCGATGCGCTCCGGGGTGAGTGACGACAGCACGCCGTCGTCGACCACGCCCGCGGTGTGCACCACGCCGGTCAGTGGGTGCGCCTCGGACAGGCCGGCCACCAGGGACCGCACCGCGTCGGCGTCGGCGAGGTCGCACGCGGTGACCGTGACGTCGGCGCCCGCGGCGGTGAGTTCCTCGCGCAGGGCGGCGGCGCCCGGCGCATCGGCGCCACGCCGACTGACCAGCACCAGGTGGCGCATCCCGCGGGCGGCCACCAGGTGACGGGCGGTCAGCGCGCCGAGGGTGCCGGTGCCACCGGTGACGAGGACGGTGCCCTCCGGGTCCCAGACCGGGGGCATGGTGAGCACGACCTTGCCGGTGTGCCGCGCCTGGCTGATGTGCCGGAAGGCGTCCGGCCCGTGGCGTACGTCCCAGGTGCTGAGCGGAAGATGGTCGAGTACTCCGTCCCGGAACAGCCCGATGACGGTGCCCAGGATCTCCTGGAACCGGTCGAGCCCGGCGTCGATCAGATCGAAGAACCGGTATCCGACGCCCCGGTGCTGCTCGGCGACGCGGTCGGCGTCCCGCAGGTCGGCCTTGCCCATCTCGATGAACCGGCCGCCACGCGGCAGCAGCCGCAGCGAGGCGTCGACGAACTCGCCGGTCAGGCTGTTGAGGACGACGTCCACACCCCGGCCGCCGGTTGTCTCCCCGAAAGCCTGCTCGAAGTCCGTGGTGCGGGAGGAGGCGATGTGGTCATCGGCCAGGCCGCCGGCGCGCAGGGTGTCCCACTTGCCGGGGCTCGCGGTGCCGAACACCTCGGCGCCCAGGTGCCGGGCCAGTTGTACGGCGGCCATGCCGACACCACCGGCGGCCGAGTGCACGAGCACCGTCTCGCCCGCCTTCAGGCCGGCCAGGTCCAGCAGGCCGTAGTACGCGGTGGCGAAGGCCACCGGTACCGAAGCGGCCTGTTCGAAGCTCCACTCGTCGGGGAAGCGCACGACGGAGCGGCTGTCCGCCACCACCGTCGGGCCGAATGCCTCCGAGAGGATGCCCGTCACCCGGTCCCCGGCCCGCAGACCGGTTACCTCGGCGCCGACCTCGGTGACCACACCGGCACCCTCACCGCCCATGGACGCCCGGCCCGGGTACATGCCCAACGCGATCAGTACGTCACGGAAGTTGACGCCTGCCGCCCGCACCGAGATACGTACCTCCTGCGGGCCCAGTTGGTCATCGGCCCGGGTGACCGGGAGCAGGGCGAGGTTGTCCAGCGTGCCGGGAGTGGTGACGTCCATCCGCCACGCGGCGCCGGTGGGCGGCACCAGCGCGCCGCGGGCGGCGGAGCGCATCAGGCGCGGGGCCAGCGGTTCGGCGGCGCGGACGGCGAGCTGCATCTCGCCGGTGGCCAGTGCGGTGGGCAGGACCTCGGTGAGGTGGGCGCCGGGTTCCAGGTCGAGCAGCAGGAATCGGCCCGGGTTCTCGGACTGGGCGACCCGGCCCAGTCCCCATACGGCGGCCTGGGCCGGGTCGCCCGCGTCGGCACCGGCGTTTCCGACCGCGCCGCGCGTGACGACGACCAGCCGGCTGTCGGCGAACCGTTCCCCTTCCAGCCAGGTCCGCAACGCCGTCAGCGCCTCACCGGTCCGCGCCCGCGCGGCGGCCGGCAGGTCGTCCCCTCCGTCGTCCGCAGCGCACTCGATGACCACGAACTCCGGTACGGGCGCGCCCTCCAGGCCCGCGAGGCCCTGCGCGCCGAGAACGGTCCACCGGTCGGCGGACACCGGTGTGCTCTGCGCCACCACCGGCACCCAGTCGAGCCGTAGCGGCTTCTCCTTCTCCTCCGCGCTGACCCGCTCAAGCTGCTCCGGGGTCATCTCCGGGATCAGCAGCCGCTCCACCCGGGCCACCGGCGCGCCCGTCGAATCGGCCAGGTCGAAGGTGACCGCGTCCGGACCCGACGACGTCACCCGCACTCGCACGGAGGAGGCGCCGCCCGCGTACACGGAGACACCACTCCACGCGAACGGCAGCCGCATCGAGCCGCCGCTGTCGAAGAACGACCCGACCCCGGCGGACTGCAGGCAGGCGTCGAGCAGCGCGGGGTGCAGCGTGAACTCGCCCGCCGCGGCCCGCTCCTCGTCCGGCAGTGCCACCTCTGCGAAGATCTCCTCGCCCCGCGTCCAGGCGGCCTTGAGGCCCCGGAACGCGGGGCCGTAGTTGTAGCCGAGACGCTGGTACGCGGCGTAGAACCCGTCGACGTCCAGGTCGAGTTGTTCCGCGCCCGGCGGCGGCCAGGCCGTCAGGTCGGCCTCGGGCTGCGCCGCGTCGGCGCTCAGCGCGCCGCTCACGTGCCGGACCCACTCCTCGTAGGGCCCCGCCTGCGAGTGCACCGTCAGCTGGCGCCAGCCCGCCTCGTCCTCGGCGCCCACCCGGATCTGCAGGGTCACGCTCCCCTCGCGGGGAATCATCACCGGCATTTCCAGGGTCAGTTCCTCGACCCGGTCGCAGCCGATCTCGTGCCCGGCGCGCAGCGCCATCTCGACCAGGCCGGCGCCGGGCAGCAGCACCGTCCCGCCGATCTCGTGCCCGGCCAGCCACGGGTGGGTGCGCAGGCTCAGCCGGGTGGTGAGCACCGCGCCCTGCCCGTCGGCGAGCGGCACGGCGGCGCCGAGCAGGGGGTGTTCGGGGTCCCCGAGGCCGAGGGCCGCCGCATCGGCGGCCGTGGCGTCGTCCCCGTCCAGCCAGTACCGCTGCCGCTGGAAGGCGTACGTCGGCAGGTCCACCTGCCGGGCACCCGGCAGGAGGGCCGCCCAGTCGAGCGGGGTGCCGTGCGCGTAGGCACGCAACACGCCACCGGCCAGCGCGTCGACCTCGTCGCGGTCCTTGCGGACCAGCGCGACGGCGATGCTCTCAGCGGACACCTCGTCGAGGGTGTCCTGCGCCATCGCGGTCAGCACCCCGGCAGGACCCACCTCAAGGAACACATTCGCACCCTGACCGACGAGCGAGCGCACCCCGTCACCGAACCGGACAGCCTCACGCACATGCCGCACCCAGTACTCGGGCGCGCTCAACTCACCCGGCCCGGCCAGACGCCCATACACATTCGACACCACCGGAACAACCGGCTCGGCATACGCAATACCAGAAGCCACCGCACGGAACTCCGCCAGCATCGGCTCCATCAACGCCGAATGAAAAGCATGACTGACCACAAGCCGCTTCGAACGCCGACCCACAAACCGGGCCAACACCTC